>JAZQAT010000106.1:0-83043 GCA_045545375.1 Acetatifactor sp. | reverse complement strand
CAACTCCTTGGCTCACAGAACGACATGGCTACGATCCGACTTACATTGGCTACACTCTGTGTGACTACCCAAGGCAGCCAGATGTCGTAGAAATACACTTTCGCCAAAACGGGCAAAACAAAATATATGGCAATTGGAACCCCTGAGGCAATGGTTGTAATATAGCCGTTTCGTTTTGTCCCTTTCAGGTAACAGGTGATGATCCCTGATACGAACAGCATATAGAACATCATGGAAAAACCAAGAATGCTCGTGTTCGCAGCTCTGGATTCGCTCCAGAATGTTACGCCGGGAGCACTGTATATCAAATAAACGCCGGTAGAGAGAATCGTTGCACCAAGCAGCCAGATAATCCTGGTTTTGGGAACATGCAGCAATGTCGAGAACAAAGCAGAACCCAGCAGAACAAAGGACACGATCACAAAGAACAGTCCGGTATTTCGTTGGGTCTGACCGCTATCCAGCGCACCTCTTTCAAAATCAATGCCCGACCAAAGTGCCATATTGGACAGCAATTCGTCAATTGCGTTTTCGTTTCCAAAGCGATGGGGATTGTGAATTAGTATTTCAATCTGCTCCTCGCTCCCACTCGACAGCATATAACCGGTCCAATACTCACTGCAAGCAGAACTTCCGTAGAGAGGATTCTCGATATCCATCACGAAAGGTTCATTGCTGCCTTCATAAATCGTAAGGCTGATGTGATTGCTGTAAAATGCAATAGGCAATTCTCCTCTATACACACCAACATACTCGCCATCGGGTGTCAGCATGTGGAAATTGCCTCGCAGAGTTACATCCCCTTTTGTAGCGGGGATGTGTTGACCTTCCGTAATTTCATGCCACCGTCCATCGCCAATGCGATACTCACCATAAAATCGAACATTGGCTACAGTGGCAGGGATTGCCTGCGTGCTGTTGGCATTATTGAACCGCATCATCCAAGCAGCAAGAAGAACCAATAACAGGATTCCAATAGTCGGTAAATATGAACTTTTGAATATATGAATTTTTTGAGTTGAATTCGACATTCGTTTTACCTCCGAGGGTAACATTCGTATTTTTACATAAGCCGATTATAACACAAAACTGCAAACATTGAAATTCAAGACAGCTTATCCTTGTCGGTTTCCTCATGTATCGATATAGATCCTCGATACATGAGTTCGATTTTGTGATGGTTATAATTCATTGCTCCGATTTATGCGGTTATTTTATATTATATCATATTTTATTGTCTTTTTCATGAACAAAAATACCACCCGAAGGATTTCTCCCACGGGCAGCGTATGGTCAGTTATCCAAGGACTTGTATTCGGTTACGGTTTTCAGATAGGTTTCGGGGTCACCATTCAGTATCAGCTCGGCGTATGCTACTGGGTCATTATAGATCAGATAGTCCAGCTCTGACCGCTCGTACATATTGTCTGCAATTTCATTCTCAACGGCAATGGTATCAATCGCAACCATACTGCCATCGCTGAATTTTAGTTCCACACAGCAGTTATCGAAGTTATATTCGTAGGAAATCAGCTTCTTCATAGGGTTTACCTCCAAAATTGTATTGTTTGGAAGCAATGTAAGCGTGGGTTTTAGTGTGGTATCTTTAAGTTTGAGAAACCCCGCTTTGACGAATATTATTTAACAAGAGTCCTTTTTAGTATTTTTGTCAGAGCCTTGATTTTCTGAATTGGTTTATAGATGTTCCCGTATGATATTTGAAATATTTACAAAGAAGCTCCGCAGAATAAAAATTTAGTCTTTCGGCAATATCCGAAAGTGACATATCTTCCGAGGAGCAAAGGTTTTTTATTCTTTCAAGTCTGAAAAGAGCGATTTTTTCATTTAATGTTTCGCCGTCAACGGCTCGGACTATTCTGTTCAGATATTCTCTTGAATATCCAAGACCGTTTGCAACATCCTTCGGAGAGATCGCTTTGTCGGAATTTTCTTCTATCCAACGGCACAGTTTTTCATAGAGATACAGTTCAGTAGACGAAGAACTTTTATATTTGTTTACATCGTTAAGAATGTCCAACAGAAGAGCCTCGTTGAGTCCGACCATTGAAACGTTGAATTTTACCGTGCGGTACAGCCTATATATCTTTTCCGCAAAATCAGGCGTTACGGTAAGCTTTTCAGGTGTTTTCCCTATGCAAAAGAGTTCTTTTGAAGCGTTGAAGACTATTTTTACCGTTTCAGCTTTTTTAACAACGTTAATATTATCGTTTGAAAATTTTGGCATAAGAATTAATTCACCCTTCTCAGCCCTCAATGTACCTTTGTCGGTTTGGAGGCATCCTGAAATCACAAGAATCAGAGAATAGTAAATTACACTTGTTCGAACGTAGCAAGCACTGTCGTATGTGGATCTTACACAATCTGTCATCTCGACAAAAAAGCTCTCGTAGCTCTGATCGTCTTGACCATCGGCGTATTTGTTCCATCCGTTGTCTATCTTGATCATGTCATATTTTTTCCTTTTTCAATTATTTTTTCTGTTGACCGAGAAAACACGTTCTGTTATAGTGATTGTAGCATAAAACTTGTTGATTTTCAAGCAGGAGGTTGTCTATGAAAAAAGAAGTAAACAAAAAATATCTTGTGTTTCCGGTAAACAATTTTGCATCCAGAAAAAGTCTCAAATTTTCTTTAAATGGACAGACCGTTTATTCGTTGAACATAAATCTGGATAATATAAATCCGGATTTCTACGCATATGTAGATGTTTCGAGATTCATGGGTGAGGAGCTTGAAATCTCTGTTTCTCCCGAAATGGACATAAAGTTCAGAGAGTCCGACACCATGGATATTGATGGTCTTTATCAGGAAACATACCGTCCTCAGATCCATTTCTCCACAAAGAACGGTTGGCTTAACGACCCCAACGGTCTTTTGTATCTTGATGGCATTTATCATATGTTCTACCAATATAATCCCTGTTCTACAGAACATGTAAATATGCATTGGGGACATGCTACAAGCCCGGACCTTATACATTGGGAGGAGAAGGATATTGCGCTTTTCCCCGATGAAACGGGTGAAATGTTTTCCGGAAGTGCAATGACCGATTGGAATAATGTGACAGGACTCGGTAAAGATGGCATTCCCGCGTCGTTGCTCTTTTATACAGCAACAAATCCCCATATGCAGTATATGGCTTATTCTACCGACGGCTTTAAAACCATCCAAAAGCGCAAAGAGCATATAGTACCGAACATGTCGAGGATAAACCGTGATCCGAAGGTTATGTATTCCGAAGAGATGGAAGCCTATATTATGGCTCTCTATCTTGAAAACGATACGTACGCTTTGCTTGTTTCGGACGATCTTACAAACTGGAACCATATTCAAAGCTTTACTTTAGCGGGAGATAAGGAATGTCCTGACATTTTCCCCATAACAGATAACGAAGGAAACCGCAAGTGGGTCATTCTGGGCGCAAGAAGCAGATACCTGGTCGGCGAAATGAAGAAAGATGTAGGATTTGTTCAGATTCAGGAAGTTCTGCCTTTGCATTTCGGAGATTCGGCGTATGCGGGTCAAAGTTATGCAGGATTGCCCGAGGGAAGGATCATTCGCGTTGACTGGGTATGCAGCAAAATAATTACGCCTCGCTTTAAGAGTCAGATGAGTATTCCCGCAGAGCTCAAACTAGAAAACATCAACGGAATCTATTATCTTTCTGCCAACCCCGTACACGAGTTGTCGGTAATTTATGACCAAAATGCTCTGTGGGAAAATGTGAGTATAAGCGGTGGCAGTTTGAAAAAGATTGAGCTTGAGTGCAAGCCCTACAACTTCAAAATCAAAGCCGATGATCTCGATTCGGGTGCTGTTGTGGCAATCCGCATATTCGGCAGAGAGCTTTTAATTAAATGCGAGGAAAACTGCTTGAGATTTGGAAAGCACACCCTTCCCTTGTCTATATTGGGCAAAGGACTTGATCTTAATGTAATTGTTGACAAACTCAGTTTTGAAGTCTATCTTGACGGCGGAAAGGTTTACGGATCGTTCCTTAACAACAACAGTGTTTGTGATTACAACGTTCCTTACCTTGAAATAGCGTCCAATAAGGATATTTTGATAAACAGTATCGAGTCACACACGCTTAGATCCATATGGTAAAATTATGATAAAATCAGGGTTTAATATAATTTCATTCGGAGAGATAGTTTGGGATGTTTATCCCGATAAAGCAACACTCGGAGGAGCTCCCCTAAATTTTGCAGCACATGCACAGATGCAAGGTGCAACCGCTTTTGTACTATCGGCGGTGGGAGATGACGTATATGGGCAATGGGCGATAAAGGAGATTCAAAAACTCGGAATCAGCACAGACTTTATTTCGGTCAAGGACGCATATCCTACAGGAAAATGTACAGTTACATTGAGTAAAGATGGAATACCAAGTTTCGATCTTGCGGCAGTATCTGCATACGATTTTACGGATATCCAAGATACTATCCCGAATGATTGTTACGCCATATGCTTTGGCACTCTTGCGTTAAGGGGGAAGAGAAACAGAAGGACTCTTGATCTGCTTCTGTCAAGGTGTAGCTTTTCGGAAGTATTTACGGATATCAACATACGCCCTCCGTACTATTCAAAAGAAAGCGTTGACTTTGTCCTCTCTCGGGCAACTATCGTCAAGCTCAGCAACGAGGATATGATGCGTGCCGGCGATGTGCTTTTCGAAAGGGAATATGCGGAAGAGGAAGCGGTAAGAGTCATATCAAAAAAATATTCGAATATAAAGATTATACTATTGACCAGGGGGGAAAGGGGATCCCTTTGTTACGAATGCAAAACGCAGAAATTTACATATTGCTCAGCGGTTAAGACAGAGGTTGTTTCGACTGTTGGTGCAGGTGACAGCTTCGGAGCAACGTTTCTTGTGCAGTATATGAAAACCAAGGATATAGCATATTCAATGGCGATCGCATCAAAGGTAAGTGCTTTTGTGGTTTGTCATAAGGAAGCGATACCTACGGATATTAAAGCTTTTATAAAACCATATAGAAAAAGAGACTGAACCATTTGCTTTTAAAAATTTACGCAAATTGCAATAGCAAGTTGCAATAATTTTCAAAATAGTAACAACTATGGAGAGAGCCAACGGCGCGCGGCGGCGCTCAAAGCGCATAGATCAGATCAAGCTGCCGATCAAAGAGTTTTCTTCAGCGCAAGATTGTCCGCCACGGAAAGTGTGACCGTTGCTCCCGATCCGATGGACGCTGTATGAACGGTTGTATCTCTCTCTTCCTGGGAAGAATTTTCCAGAACTATAATCCAAGGCTTTTCAACATACCGCCAAGGGACAGTAAGGAATGGAAAAAGGAGTATGACGGAAGTTTTGCCTCCAATAC
This sequence comes from Acetatifactor sp., assembly GCA_045545375.1. GTDB lineage: Bacteria > Bacillota > Clostridia > Lachnospirales > Lachnospiraceae > Acetatifactor. The sequence continues at coordinate 77,674 of JAZQAT010000106.1, read as the reverse complement.
TTTATGATAATAGTATTGGAGGCTCTTTCCGTTTTCATCTTTCCGGGTAGTACACAAACAGTTATCACAGTGCCTTTCTTTAAAGCAAAATAAACCCGTCCCATCAAGGATGACTCTCCAATACTTACCCAACAGTCGATTCCTGTAGAACTGTTTCCCACGTATCAACTGGAGTACCATTTTTCTCCTCAGTTCTGACAGACAGTGAGGCGACAGTTTTTCCAAATAACAATTAAGGGTATCATAATGAGGCATTTCATTCAGATTTTTATCACCGCTTAAAATTCCGAGTGTATCAATGCAGATATCCTCATTGAAAGTTTCCTCCATTTGCCGCATGCTTTCAAGAGAGCATACATTCTTCAGTATTGCCATATTTACCAAAACCGATTGGGTATACGTATCTTCAAAGCTGCTGATTACCAAATAATCTTAATCCTCCAGATATTCCCTGTAATCTTCCTCACATGCAAATAAAATATATGCTCCGTTCACCAGTCCCATATAACCCATTGAAGTAGTATAGCCTTTCATCTGAAAATACCTCCTTATCAAAATCCACATTTCCTTGTTCTGATAAGAAGGTATCATATTTAAAGTCCATTATTCCTCTCTCAATTCAGTGTTCTTGACCATCTTTAGCCTGTTCGCCAGCTGCATCGTCACCTGTACCATACATGTCACCAAAATGATTCCGAAAGCAATTGCGCCGGCCTCGCGGATCACCAGATCCAAACTCTTCGCACATTCCTCTGCCTGTCCTTGCACCAGATAACTGGTCGTATAATACAAATCTCCTCCCGGTATCAAGGGAATCAGCATCGGCACAAGCAGTATGGTCACCGGTGTCTTCATCACTCTCGCAAGAATTTCTGCCAGAATACCTACCGTAACCGTAGAAGCCAGGAGTCCAAGTGCCTTGTCCCCATAGCGTTCCAGCACTATAAGATAAACGATCCAGGACAAACCGCCTCCTACTGCTGCCACAATCAACTTCTTCCCTTTTACATGAAACAATACCGCAAAACCAATAGCTCCCAGCATACCCATACATGTCTGAAGTACTTCATTCATCTTATTGTCTCCCATCCGGCCAGGCGGCTGAAATGCTGTCATCTTCTGATTCAAACGTCTCTTTCACATTCTCAGCCATCCTGTCCCTATCATACTCTCACTCACCGGTTATTCTAACTCTCCGGTTATCCCGGGAATCCCCACAGCACCAGTGCAAATCCCACCGCAATAGCCAACGCACGAATCACTGCCTCACATAATCCCAGCAGTCCACTGATGGTATCTCCGCTGATCATATCCCTCACAGACGTGGTAAGTGAAATTCCCGGTATCAACAACATGATATTCCCAATGATAATCTTGTCCACTGAATTCCCCAGCCCGATTCCGGTGAGGAGCACAGCCCCCAGTCCCACAATTGCAGAGCACAGAATCGTCAGGATGATACGCTGCAGTTTCAGCTTATTGCACAGTTCGATTGCCCCAAACAGAATCAGTCCGCAAAGAAGCGCTGCCGCTCCATCCCCAAAGGTTCCCCCGAAAAATATGGAGAAAACCGCCGAGATGCCTCCATAAGCAAGTAATCGCACCCATCCCGGATAGCTCTTTTCCTTTCGGATTCCCTCAACCTCTTTCTGCAGTTCTTCCGCCGGCAGCGCACTCTTGCAGATTTTTCTGGACAGTGCATTGCACCGTTCTATTTTATACATATCCGTCACATAATCCTGAATGCGCCTGGTCTGAGTGAAGCTTTCGCCATCTGCAGTCCGAGCCGTCACCACAATACTGGATGTAATGGTAAATACATCCACCCTTACGCACCCATACGCATGCAGTATACGGTTAAGCGTGTCTTCCACACGATTAACCTCTGCACCGGAAGTCAGCATCATCTCTCCCACATCCATAACCGCTGTCATAATCCTGACAAATTCAGACTGCATCATTTGTCTTCCTCTCTTTCCCGGAAAATCGACTTCATCTCCCGAAGAAGGTCTTCTGTCGTATCTAATAGAAGCCGGGCATCCCTTTCCGCCAGCCCTGTCTTTTTATATCGGTATGTGAAAAAAGGATTGCCGTAAGCCGTAAACTTTAAGTTATCTCCATATTTTCTTAAAAGCACCGGAATCCCCAGCGGGTCAATGCCTGCATCCGGACGAAACGTCAGCGTGATCCTCTCATTTTTGCCCTTTACCTCTGTCAAATACAGGGAGTGGGCAGCCACCCGAATCAGTGAAATACGCAGCAGATTATCCACGGACACAGGAATTTCGCCGAAACGGTCTAACAGTTCATCCCGCATGTCGTCCCGCTCTTTTTCATTCTCGATCCCTGCAATACGCTTATAGATATCCAGCTTCTGCACTTCATTGACAATGTAGGTCGGAGGAATGAAAGCATCTACATCCAAATCCACCACCGTAGCAAAATCCATAGCAGTGGGAATACCTTTCAGATTCTTCACCGCTTCATTCAGCATCTTACAGTACATATCATAGCCCACGGCCTCCATATGACCGTGTTGGCGCATTCCCAGCAGATTACCTGCTCCACGAATTTCCAGATCGCGCATTGCAATCTTAAAGCCGCTTCCCAACTCCGTAAATTCTTTAATGGCAGCCAAGCGCTTTTCTGCCACCTCTTTGAGCATCTTATCCCTTTTATACATGAGGAAAGCATAAGCCGTCCTGTTGGAACGCCCTACGCGTCCTCTAAGCTGATACAACTGGGAAAGTCCCAGATTATCGGAATCGTGGATAATCATGGTATTTACATTGGAGATATCCAGCCCGGTCTCAATAATCGTAGTAGACACCAGCACATCGATCTCTCCATTGATGAAATCATACATGATCCGCTCCAGTTCATGCTCTTTCATCTGGCCATGAGCAAACGCCACATTGGCTTCCGGCACCAGCTTGGCAATTCCTGCTGCGATATCCGCAATGTTATTGACCCTGTTATAGACATAGTAAACCTGACCGCCTCTGGTCATCTCCCTGACAATAGCTTCCCGCACCATTTCTTCATTATATTCCATGACATAAGTCTGGATCGGCAGCCTGTCGTTTGGTGCCTCCTCCAGCACACTCATATCCCTGATACCGATCAGGCTCATGTGAAGCGTACGGGGAATGGGTGTTGCAGTCAGCGTCAACACATCCACATTTTCTTTTAACTTCTTGATCTTTTCCTTATGTGCCACACCGAAGCGCTGCTCTTCATCAATGATCAGAAGTCCCAAATCTTTATATTCGATATCATCGGAAAGCACTCTGTGAGTACCAATTATAATATCCACAAAGCCTTTCTTCAAATCTGTAATCGTCTTCTTCTGCTGGGCAGAGGTACGGAATCTGCTCATGAGGTCAATGCGTACGGGAAAATCCTTCATTCTCTGCACAAACGTATTGTAATGCTGCTGGGCAAGGATGGTAGTAGGTACCAGGTAAACCACCTGCTTTCCTTCCTGCACTGCCTTAAAAGCAGCACGGATAGCAATCTCTGTTTTCCCATAGCCTACATCACCACAGATCAGACGATCCATGATTTTGCGGCTTTCCATATCAGCCTTGGTATCTGCAATAGCCATCAGCTGATCATCCGTTTCCTCAAAAGGAAACATCTCTTCAAATTCCTTCTGCCACACCGTATCCTGACCATACTGATAGCCTTCTGTCTGTTGTCTTTTGGCATACAGTTCTACCAGATCCTTGGCCACCTCGTTGACGGCGGTACGCACCTTGGTCTTCGTCCGCTCCCACTCTTTCGTGCCAAGCTTATTTAGCTTCGGTGTCTTAGCATCTGCAGAAGCATATTTCTGAATCACATCCAGACCGGTAGCCAGGACATAGAGATTGCCTCCGTCACGATACTGGATCTTGATATAGTCCTTGACTACGCCGCCCATTTCCACTTTCTCAATGCCCTGGTAAATACCCAGCCCATGGGTTTCATGAACGACAAAATCTCCTACCTTCAATTCATTAAAATCATTGATTTTCTGCCCCTGATACAGACGCTTCTTCTTTTTCTTCTTTTTCTCCGCACCAAAAATATCCGACTCACAGATTACCACGAACTTTAACATAGGATACTCAAATCCCCGGTTCACATAACCATAATAAGTCAGTACTTCACCTTCCAGTACTTCGCGGAAAGGATCCTCCGTATACACGGCACTCAGCTCATTGTCGCGCAGATCCTCTGCCAGTCTTTTAGCTCTGGTACGGGAGCCGGACAGCAGAAGTACCCGATACCCATTCTTCTTATACCGCGCAAGATCCTTGACCAGCGTCTCAAAACTGTTATTATAAGAAGCCACACTCCTGGCGGCAATGTCAAATTTCTGTATAGCCTGGAACAAGGGGTTTTTCGCTTCCATGGTGGCTATGGACACCACCGGCGCTTTTAACAATCTGGCAGTGACCTGTTCACAGCTGTAGAGAAGGTTCATCTGTCCCGGTAACACATATCCTTTTCTTGCACGCTGTTCCATGCTTTCCCGAAATTCCAGTTCGATGGCATCCGCCTGCTCCTTGATTCTCACAGGCTCCTCCAGGAAAAAAGCCAGTCTTCCTGCTCCTTTGTCCATCTGTATCAGGATCTCCGGCAAGGTCATCGTATCTTCATAGAAATATCGGATATATCCCTCCAGATTGACTCCCGTATGCAGCTCCAGCATCTGCTCTTTCAGCTCTTTTACCTGTGTCACAATGCGGTGGGCTTCCTCCGACTGGTGGGCATCTCTGAAAATTTTCTCCTGCCTTACCGCTTCCTGCTCCAGACGCTTGATACCTGCCCGGATCTGTTCTTCCTCCAGCACGAACTCTGTCGCCGGGAACACCGTGATGCTTTCCAGATTCTCAATTGACCTCTGGATCTGCGCATCAAAGCTTCTGATGGAATCCACCTCATCTCCCCAAAGCTCTATTCGGTAAGGATTCTCTTCTGTCAGATCAAAGATATCTACAATACCGCCGCGAATGGAGAACTGACCCGGACTTTCCACCTGATAATTCTTCTCATACCCGAGAGCTACCAGCTTCTTTGCCAGCTTGCGTTCATCCAGCACGCCGCCCTTACATACCTCTATCAGGTCTGTCTCACGATTCCACATGACCTGTGGTGTCATCAGTGCTGCAAAAGTAGTCACAATGGTCACCGGCTTCCCTTCGCTGAGCCTGCGAAGCAGACGCACTCTCTCCCTGGTAAGCTGATTTCCATGAATATCTGCCTGAAAGAAAATCAGGTCCTTGGCAGGATACAGCATCACATTCCGGTCGTAGAATTTGTATTCTTCATAAATTTCCCGGGCTTTTAAGTCGCTGTAAGTAACGATGACCTTACATTTAAGGCCATCGGACAACCCGTAAATCATATGCAATTTCTGAGAATCCACGCAGCCTGTTACAGATACCGGCCCGTTTTTCCTGCGAATGGATTCTTTGATCTGCCCAAACTCTGCCAGCTCCTGAAGCGGAGCAAGTAATGCCTGCATGTCCGTCCTCCTCGATTTCTTTATGCCTCTCTTAGCTATTCTTACGATTGAATTGATTCATCGCTGCATCCACTTCACCCGTAACCATCATGCGGATTGCCTCCACGGCCCTTCCCGCTGCCTCATCCATTTGTTTGCGCTCATCCTGAGTGAAATGCCCCAGCACATAATCTGCCAGATCATATCCTTTAGGCTTCTCACCTACGCCCATTTTAATGCGCATGAAATTATCATGTCCCAAGTGAGCGATGATACTCTTCAATCCATTGTGTCCGCCCGCACTGCCCTTCTTGCGAATGCGCACCTGCCCGACATCCAGACTGATATCGTCGGAAATGACAATGAGTTCACTTGTTTCGTCCACCTTATAATAGTCTATCAGCTCCCGGACACTTTCTCCACTGAGATTCATATAGGTCTGAGGCTTAGCCAGAATGGCTTTTTGGCCTGCTACGTAGCCTTTGCCGATAATGGCTTTATGCTTTTTCTCCAGAACGGAAATGCCTTCCGCTTCTGCTAATTTGTCTATTGAGTCAAAACCGATATTATGCCTTGTGTTCGTATATTCTTTACCGGGATTGCCCAGGCCTACGATAATATACATAAACTGTCTCCTTTACTCGAAATGTCTCTTGCAACATTATACCAAAATCCTTCAAGGTTGCAAGCATGTTGTTTGCGTGAATTTAAGCGTTCAAATCCTGCTTCGTCTGCTGATAATCCTGTTGGTATTTGCGTGGGGACACTCCAAAATGCTGCTTAAATATCTTGGAAAAATGATACAGATCCGGGTAACCCACAGAGCTTCCCGCAGTGGAAGGTGCTTCCCCATAGACCGTAAGCAATTCCGCAGCACGCTCAAGGCGCAGATTGATCAGGTACTTCTGTGGAGATACACCCATCTGTGCTTTAAATATAGAATAAAAATAGCTGCGGTCCAGATTCAGTCTGTCTGCCACCTGCTGAACGGTAATCCCATTGACATATTCAGAATTCATGCAGTTAAGGGACTTTTTGATATAATCATTGGCTTGCTCTCCCTGCTCTAACAGCATTGCATATAATTCCCACATCTTACTGCTAAGAAACGCGCTTCTGCCATTTTCCATTTTATCACAGCGAAGCATATCTTCAAAAATATTTCCTACCCCATGGCAGCGGATCACCGGTTGATCAAAAACAGAAGTCAGAGATTCCTTTGCATGAAATCCAATCCAAATATATCTCCATGGTTTCTGTCTGTCCGCCTCATAATAAGTCTCTTCATAAGGCGGAATCACAAAAATGTCTCCGGGATTTACCGACCATGTCACGCCATCACGCTCAAATTTTCCAAATCCATATACTACGTAATGCAGCAGCCAATGGGTACGTACGCAGGGACCGAAAAAATGTCCCGGATCGCAGGTTTCACTGCCAAACTGTATCGGATTAAATCCTTCATACTTATAATTTATTACAATGGGAGTTTTTCTCATTCTCTTCTTCCGCCTTTTTCTTTTCCAACATAATAACAAGTTTAGGCAACAAAAATCAATCCCTTTTTATTTATTTTTTGTTACAATAGGGACAACAAAAAAACAAGGAGGTTTTTCTATGAAAATCACTTTTATGGGTGCAGGCAGTACCGTATTTGCCCGCAACGTCATCGGAGACTGTATGTGCTCCGAAGCTTTAAGAGACAGTGTTTTTGCATTATATGATATTGACGGCGAACGCCTGAAAGAGAGCCAGACCATTCTGGAAGCTATGCGCAAGGCAAAGGGCGGCTACGGCAAAATCGAGTGCTATCTGGGCGTGGATCAACGTAAAGATGCTCTGCGCGGTGCATCCTTCGTAATCAATGCTATACAGGTAGGTCTTTATGACCCTTGTACCATCACGGACTTTGAAATTCCGAAAAAGTACGGTCTGCGTCAGACTATCGGTGATACCCTGGGAATCGGCGGTATCATGCGTGCACTTCGTACCATTCCTGTTATGGAAGATTTTGCTCATGATATGGAAGAAGTATGTCCCGATGCACTCTTCTTAAACTACACCAACCCTATGGCAATGCTTTCCGGTTACATGCAGCGCTACACTTCTGTAAATACGATCGGTCTCTGCCACAGTGTTCAGGTATGTTCTGACAGACTTTTAAAAGAACTGGACATGGAAGATAAGTTGGAAGGCCGTAAGGAGCTGATTGCCGGAATCAACCACATGGCATGGCTTCTGGAACTCAAGGACAAGAACGGTATTGACCTTTATCCTGAAATCAAATCCAGAATTGCCGGTAAGATGGCTGATCCTGAATTTAAGGACAAGGTACGTCTGGACTATATCAACAACTTCGGCTATTACTGTACCGAATCCAGCGAGCATAATGCAGAATACAATATGTTCTACATAAAGAGCAAGTATCCTGAACTGATTGAAAAATACAACATTCCTCTGGACGAGTATCCCCGTCGCTGTGTAAATCAGATTGCTGCCTGGAAGAAAGAATATGCTGAGCTGCTGGAAAACGGTGTCAAAGAGCACGAGCGTTCCAGAGAATATGCTTCCCGCATCATGGAATCCATCGTTACCGATACCCCTTACCAGATTGGCGGTAACGTACTCAACAGCAACCATCTGATTACCAACCTGCCTGCTGAAGCATGCGTAGAGGTTCCCTGTCTGGTAAACGGTCACGGCATTCATCCCTGCTACGTAGGTTCCCTGCCTGTACAGTGCGCAGCAATGAATATGACCAACATCAATGTACAGCTGCTTACCATTGAAGCTGCACGTACCCGCAAGCTGGAGCACATCTATCAGGCTGCTATGCTGGATCCTCATACCGGCAGTGAGCTGGATATCGATACCATTAAGAAGATGGTGGATGATCTGATTGTGGCTCATGGGGATTATTTGCCCAAGTATCACTAAGCAAGTTCTATATACTCTATATGGTAAGCCAAAAAGCGATATCCGGCCGGAAAACCGATATCGCTTTTCACATACTTAAGTTTTGACAACCACCATTCCCGAAATGGGAACCGACAATAAAACTTAAGTAAAAATTCAATACCCGGGCATGCTGTTCCGAAAGCTGATCCATTCTCACCGAAATCTGCGGAACACCGCATAATACAGCAATCAGCTGCATCGCCATGTTTTCCGGCGTATCCTTTTCATTCCAGAACAACATATCCGAATGAACCGCATTCCCGGTGGACAACAGCCGCAAATCAATGATTCCTGTTCTGTTGATGATCGCATCCATCGCACAGTCTCCACATGTTGCTGTAGTGTGTGACCGGAATACATTGGAATTCGAGAGGTTTTCGGATAAAAATATTCCTTTTCACATTTCTTCTGCCCAATACGCTCTACCGCTTCTCTGATCGCTTTATAATAAGGGATATCCCTGAAATCCAGATATACAAAAGTTTCATACTGCTGCAGCGCTGCCACTTTTTGAGAAAAGAACACAATTTCTATTTTTATCTGTCCCTATGCGCCAAGTTCAAGTTATCGACAGACGTATGCTCCGGCTACCAAGTGGAACGTACTTCAACTGATTGATTGTTCGGTCCTTTGCTCCATTCCCATTATAAGAACTTCTTCACTACCTATGTGCTTCGTCGCTGCCTACGCGCACTCGGGACTTGCACCCGTTAGAGCCCGCCCATGGCGGGCAAACTAAAAAAATGCTGCACCAAATCGTTGATGCAGCCAATAGTTATTTTTTGTAAGCGCAATCACTGTTTTTAGGCAATTTCAAGACCCGGAACAAGGGAAGCCTTTTTTAACATTATCGCAGATATTGTTTTTATTACTGTAATCGCCTTCATATTTCCTCCTGACACATTTTAAGCCTTTCGAATAATTTCAAATGTCTCCTTATCATAATCCACGATCACTCTGGTTCCATTGGAATATACCGTTTCATATACATTTCCCTGCAATTTATGATGTTTGTCAATAAATTCATACCGTTCCGGTTTCAGCAGATCGTAATCCAGTGCCATGACTTTAATCTTAGCCACACTGTCAACCAACTGCCCCTGAGTATCACACAGAAAATCTTCTTTTCCCATCCAGTTATTATCTGTGGCAAAATTTGCGTAATAGCACACCAGTGGTCTTCCTCCTACTTCCAGACATTTCAGCCTGTTTTTCTCTCCTTTTGTGGCATAATTCAGCGTAAATGTGGATGGATTATACAAGATAATTCCGTGATATACCATATGCCAGAAAGGAATCATCTCATCACAGAGCGCATCCGCATTATCATAGCCCAACTTAAAGTCCGCATACATACAATAATCCATGCTCTCTGCCGCAAAATCATATCCTGATTCCGAACTGAATCCTCCGAAATTCTTACGGCTCAGTTCCATGATCTTTTTATACCACCCGGCAGATTCATTTCTGTTCAGGGGATGCTCTGGATCATAACATTTTAATACCGTCAAAATGGTGATCACATCTATGTAATGTATCCCTTCAAAACCAAGATCAGCAATCTTTTTCTGATTGGGTACTTCAAATCGCTCATATTGTCTCTTTGGGCAGATCTTGTGTGGTCTTCCACCGGACCAGTTGTATGGTCTCAAATAGGGGCTGCTGTCTTTTTTCTTCAGCAGATACTCTTCATCAAAGCAGTCCGCTATGGTATACGCCGCTGTGGCATCATCATGGCACACAATGCCATAATCTAACTCATGCACCTTGCGGATCAGTTCCTTCAATCTCTCTTCCCCGCCAAGCAATGGCTCCACCGGAAAAATCTGAGGAAATCTTCCATCATGGCCCTTGGTATTCCAGCCTACCAGGCAAAATTCAGCATCTAATATTCCCTGACGCTTAAACTCCCGGGCAATATCCCCTACCCGATCAAAGGTACAGGCTACATGCATTTCGGGTTCCGTTTCCGGTGTCTGGAAAGGAACAGGTGATGGTGCAGGTTTCCAGCCCTGACGGACTCTCACCTCAATACTGTCTGCCGCCTTCGCCAGTCGTTTATCCGCCGCACACCTTTCCTTCAAGGGTACACAACCTTTTCTGGTCAGCATGTACTCGCGATACAGCCTTGCCATGGCACTGTATCCCGGCTCATTCAGGAAATGATACTCTACCTCAATATCTTCATCAACCATATCTCCGTCAATCAAAAATCTGGGCCATGTATAATATCTTCCATCCTTTACACCCAATACCATACCAAAATCACATCGAAGGGTTGTGACAATTCCCAACACCCCATCTGTTTTCCTGCTGAACCCGTAACAGCCCACAAAAGAGAAATCTGTAAATTTCTCCATATCTTCTCTTTCCGTAAATCTGGTCAGGTATGTTCCTCCTACCTGATGATTCGTTACAAAGAAACCTTCTTCCCCTACAGAAGCAGCAAAATAGTCGAACATAAAATCCACGTAGCTTACACCATGGACATTCTTCTTATCTAGCCTCGCCTTGAATCCCCAGGCCGCTTCTGTAATTTCTGTATCTATAATCTTTACTTCTCCACTTTCCAAAACTAACCTTGATTTCATAATGCCTCCTGTTTTTATATAAATTCTTCTTTACCGATCGCTTTTCTGACTTCCTCTTTATCATATTCGATCCCGGTATTGGAGGCATTTTCTGCCTCATTTGTTGCAGCAAAGGAAAGATACGACGGAATCTGTCTTGCAGCATCAGCCTTTTCGAAGCAGTCATCCCCGGCACTGATCGGGCAAATACCGAGAGAAAAACGAATCTCGCAATCCTCCAGCCGGTACTTGGGCATGATTTCCGGTCCGCATTTTGCAGAACCCACACCACTCATGAAATAATCCGTATGTACCTGTGTATGACCGGATCTTTCCAACTCCTGAGGATGGGCCTTCTTCATCAACTCATCCACAGTATATGGTGAGACATTGAAGGAGAATCCGTTTCCTGCAAAAAGAATTCCCTCTCCGGAATCATCCGTTAAAGCTGCCCATTTTGTATTGTACACACTACCATGTTCCTGAGGTTTTAAGTAATCTACAAACATATCATCAACTTTTCTTGAAAAAACATCCATATATGCATAGGTATGCTTATCCACATAAGTCTCCTGAGGGCCATAGCCAAAATAGCGTACTTTGGACAAGCTTTCCGGTAAGGTCCAGTGATATCCGTACCGCATCAGATAGGTATGAAGCTTACGCAGTCTGCCGCTCTGGCACAGCTTCATGGTACCATCTGCCCCCACTACAATTTCCATGTGGCTTTTAATGGCAGGTATCTGCCCCAGCGCCCCGCAAAGCAGTGTATAGCTTACCACAACATCATTCTTAGTGATTCGCTCAATTTGAAATTCCTTTAAATCTGAAATCGGATAACGATAGTTACCGGACCGGGGCGTCAGCCAGGGCTGCGCCGTAATAATATTGCCCAGTCGGGTATCATTGTCCACCGGTGCCCGAAACAAAGCCAGATCCATGGGCACTTCCAACAATTCCTTTCCGTGATAAACGATTCGATTTACGCTGGGAATGACTTTACTGATCTCATAAAGGAAATCCTCGCCTTCTACTACCACAGCAGTCCCGGTTTGCAACACCTTCAGCTCCTGCCTGTCCGCATATAATTCCGTCAACAAATGCTGCTCTTCATTCAGTAGATTCTTCGTCACCCTAAGCTCCCTGTTTTTCGCCGCAGCCTGAGGCTGTGCAAGTTCTGTCTGATACAGATAAACAGGATCTTTCTTCCCGGCTTCCATCACACGTATGGTAATATAACATTCCCCATCCTGCAAAATCACCTGATTTAGAGAATGGTTTTCAGTTTCACCCGCCAGTGTATGTAAAACAAACTGCCCCTTTTTAAGAATTTCTCCATTTCGGGAAATCTGCCAACAGAATGTCAGATGAGAGAGATCTCTAAATGCATATCTGTTTTGGATAGCCAGCAGCAAGGGCTGACTATGTATTATTCTGCAATATACCGGCGCATATACCCCCTTTAACTCCAAAAGAGAAGATCTGGGACGTCTGTCAGGTGTACACAGCCCATCGCAGCAGGTATTGCCGTAATTCACCTTATCTCCGAAATCACCGCCGTATCCATAGATGTTCTGACCGTTTTTTTTCATGAAAAGAGCGTGTTCACACCATTCCCATACACAGCCACCTACATAACGGTCGTTACTGTAAAAGGTTTTCATATAATCCGAAAGATCCCCGCAGGAGTTTCCCATGGCATGACTGTATTCACACAAAAATATGGGGCGCTTTTCACCTTCTGCATTTAAGAGCAGATCCATTTTTTCCTGAGAAGCATACATACAGGACACAAAGTCGATAAAATCTTTGGTCTCCTCATATAGTTCTTTGTCCGGCATGCGACGATTGAACACACCTTCATAATGCACCAAAGCCTTTGGATCCAAAGCCTTAACTGCTTTTGCAGCTTTTTCTATACAACACCCATAACTGCTTTCATTCCCTAAAGACCAACAAAAAACAGAGGGCGCGTTTTTCAGGGTATGGACCATGCGCATCACACGGTCCAATATAATTTCCTCATATTTCGGATCATCCACCAACTCATTCCATTTATCAGGATACAGGCAGCCATGGGTTTCCATATCTGCCTCACACATCACATAAAGCCCGTATTCATCACAAAGCTCGTAAAACCGAGGATCATTGGGATAGTGTGCAGTTCGAACCGTATTAATATTGTGTTCCTTCATCAAGAGCACGTCGCGTTTCATGTGATCGTAATCCACTGCATATCCTGTTTCAGGGTGGGCATCATGCCGATTGACCCCCAGAAGCTTCACCGGTCTGCCGTTAAATAAAAATACACCGTCTTTAATCTCCGCCTTTTTAAAACCGATCCGTTTACAAAAATGTTCCTCGCCGCAGGAAAGATACAAAGTATAGAGATAGGGCGTCTCCGCTGACCAGAGTAAAGGTGTCTTCACCGGAATACAGATTTTTGTATCACACACAGATTTTTTTTCGATAATCTTGTGCCCAAAAGAGTCCATCAGCATCATGTTCCATCCGAAACCTGTTCTTTTGTCCGAACAGATGCCGTTTCCACCTTCATACTCCTCCAGATCCAGTTCCAGCGTCAGCATACCATCCGAAAATACACCCTGAACATCATCCGACAATTCCGGCTTTATCCAGATATCTGCAATGTGATAATTTTGCCGCTCCAATAAATATACATCCCTGAAAATACCGCTCATGCGGATTTTATCCTGATCTTCAAAATAGGTGGCAAAACACCACTTTAATACAACTACCGTAATGCGATTTTTCCCTTTCCGCAGCAGATTGGTAACATCAAAAACACTTTCGCAATGTGATACGGTAGAAAAACCGGCAAAAATCCCATTTACATAAAGGTAAAAACAAGAATCCACACCTTCCAGTACCAACTCATAATTTTTTCCCGCATGGGGTTCATAATCAAATTCTCTGATATATACCCCCGCCGGATTCTTTTCCGGTACATAAGGCGGATTGTACAAAAACGGATAAGGACTTGTCAGATACTGGGCCATATCATAGCCGCTTGTCTGCCAGGTACCCGGAACACGTATCGTATCAAACCCGGAACAGTCATATCCTGCCTTCAGCATATCCTCCGGCACATCCTGAAAGGAATCAAAATACCGAAACTGCCAGTCACATCCGGAAAGCAATGTGAAATACGCGGATTCTTTCCGGCACATAGAAGCCGCCTTTTGACATGAATCGTAAGGAATCATATATGCCCGGGGTGGTTTTTCACCGATATGTAATGCATGAATATCTTTATGATAAGCTTTCTGCAACATACGCTTCTCCTTATAACTTTTCTACAGCATATTAAGAACCACAAGTCCACTAAACGCCAATGCCAGTCCCCCTATGCATTTCCATGTCAGTTTTTCATGAAATACCATCGCAGCCATGAGTGCAGAAAGTATAAGTCCTCCTCCCTGACTCAGGGGATAAAGCTGTACGGAATCCAAATATACAGCTGCTTTCGTTTTAAAAAAGGAATTTACAAACAGACATACAGCCATAACCGCAATGTATCCTATCATCTTTCTGATATTGCAAAATTCTGCTGTAATTCTTTTCTTTTCTTCATTCCGAAAAAAAATTAAAAACACAAGCAACACAATTGCAGAAAACAGATAGGTATAAAAATTAAATATGCTAATCGGAGTCTGGGGAAGCTGTTTTACGAACATTTTCTGCATAAAGTCTGTCACTCCACTCGCTATCCCACATAGCAGCAGTACGACAAATGCAGACAAACTCATTTTTCCCTTAATGGAGTTATTGTAGGAACACAAGATATATGCCGCAACAACCAGTATCAGTATTCCAATCCACTGAACAAACCGAATTTTTTCATCAAAAAGAATGTATCCGCCACAGATAGGAACCAGCACACTCAGCATAAGAAAAACATTCAGCATCATGTAGGCACTTTTTTTAATGGAAACCAGCCAGCATACCAAAAAAACAGAGGTACTGATTCCGGATATCACAGAAATGACCACCAATCTGCCATCAGGTACAAGACTCCCAAAACTTCCGTCTGTTATCATCATTACAGCCCCAATCACAACACAAAACATCATTCGGATCAGATTTGTAAACATTGATCCGCTATAGCTTTCTACATAACCGCTGGTCCGTTTCCCACAATACCCTTTTATGACACCCGCCAACAAAGAAATGCCCAAAAATAAATAACCCATGTTTATTCCTCTTCTACAGCCTTTCTGATATTCCAGTCATGTTCGTTCAAAAGCGCTTGTGCTGTCTCAAAGTCACAACCCTTGATTTCACGGACAATGCCAATCATTCTGTTCTTCAGTTTCTGATTGCTGGGTTTTAAATTGATCATCATGTTCTCATATACTTTTCCTGTCTTGATCATGGAGCAGGTAGAGATCATATTCAACACCAGCTTTTGAGCGGTTCCACTCTTCATTCTTGTAGAGCCTGTCACTACCTCAGCCCCGGTATCGGTCACAATACCGATCTTTGCCACCCGTTCAATGGGCGTGTCCGCATTACTGGATAAACTGACACTGAAGGCACCTACCTGATTGGCATATTTCAAAGCTTCCACCACATAAGATGCACCGCCAGAGGAAGAAATCCCGATGACTACATCCTTCTCATTCAGTTCATGCTTCTTTAAGTCCTCCTCGCCTGCCTGTCCATCATCCTCTTCCGCTTCGGCAGCCTGGGTCATGCAGCGTTCCCCGCCGGCAATGATGCCCACTACCTGTGATCTGGGTACCCCAAAGGTAGGCGGACACTCTGCTGCATCCACAACTCCCAGACGACCGGATGTACCTGCTCCGATGTAGAAAAGCCTTCCGCCTTTTTCAAAACGATCTGCCACCACGTCACATACCCGGCCAATCTGATCCATCGCTGCTTCCACAGCCTGAACTGCATGATAGTTCTCCTGATTGATGAGTCCCAAAATGGATACTGTATCCATCCGGTCAATGTGCCTTGTGGCATCATTTCGCATTTCTGTCTTTAACATTTCTTTTCCTCCTCAAGCTAATTTATCACCGCTTTGTATATACAATAAAGCAGTAAAGTTTACCGCATGATATAATATAAGCTATACTCATTGTCATGGTTTCTGGCATACCGCTCTTTTTTCAGATTCTCAAATGAAGTATCCAGATATCTGCGTTCTCTGATCTCCGTAATGCCGAAAGCCTTTACCTTCTCATGCAACAGATCGATCAGCTCATCTCTCTGCGGATTTTCCAGCTCCATACGGGTAGCCTTCATAAACAGCACTGAAAGATACTCTTTTTCCATATACCAACGATTTTTTTCAGTTTCTGCCGCATTCAATGCTTTTTGGAACAGTTCTTCTGCTTTCTGTACCAGTTCATCCGTGACAAAACCTGTATCCGTATACTGATAAATTGTCAGCTCATTATTTTCCACTGCCTTTAATAACAGATCTATATATTCTCTGATATAAGGAAAACTTTCCTTACCATAAACACCCTCAATAAATTCATCAATGATTCGGTCTGCATCCTGATAAGGATTCCAGAGCAGTCTTGCCCCCAGATAAATCTCCAGATCCGACAAACCGGAAGCCTCTCCGTAAGAAAAGTTCCCCTGCTGCATCACACCTGCCACATGATGTTCATAATAGGTCTGCAGGTTCTGTGCCAGAGAATGATAATTTGGAAACGGCATCAGATAATTTCGGAAGTTACATGCGTAATCCCAGATATACAGGTGACTGCACATCTGTCCCCACTCTGAAAGATCTTCGATAAATCCTGCCGCCTCGCAGTCCGGATACTCCAACGCCTGTTGCTTCATGGGGGTACTCCAGCTGCACTCGATATTACACAGACGAACGATTACATTGTCGCGAACGCCAAGTCCCACAGGCGCCTTCTTGGTGTACCGATAGGCAAATGTATGAAGCAGCACCTCCGGATACTCTTCTTTGATATCATCCGCCAGACGATTGACAAATGTGATCAGACTGGCTGCAGGAGTACCGTACTTCTCATCAAGACTGCTACATTCCGGACAGGTACAATAATTCTTAAAATCATTCTGCGCCACGGAAAACACCTTACAGTCCGGATTTTCCCGAATCCATCGGCGCAAAGTACCCCTGGCAATCCGGAATACATCTTCATTGGTCAGACAAAGCTGTGGATGCTCCCGTACTCTTTCCCCGTTTACCATGGAGAAATACTCCGGATGGGTATCATAATAAACATCCGCCGGCACCAGATCCTGAAACGAATGATGGCAGTTAAAGAACTTGATTTTTCCGCCTTTCTCTTTAGGAATATGAGAAATATTAGAATTTAACCGGTTCTTTACATTAAAATCCGGATCAAAACCGGACCGGAAGTAAATCTCACGATACTCAAAGGCGGGATTCTCACAAAGATCCAAGTCCTCCACAGACAATCGCTCTATCCGATCAAAGCATTCCACATCTTTGGTATAACATTTAAAATGAATATATTTTTCCAGAAAATAATACACCCCGTAAACGGTTCCTCTGGGTGTCTTTCCTGCGATCACAATATCCTCTCCACGGGTCTTGATCACAAATCCGTCATCCGTAAGCGTACTGACCTCTGTCTGTATGCCACGGACATTGGATCCAATATGAATCTCAGGTCCTCTGCGCGGACAACGTTCAGAGTCCGAAAAATACGGAACAATAACACCGGAAGCCTTTCGCAGATATTCATATAAAGCGGATGCTGCATACATCTCTGCTTCATGGGGCATACGGCTTGTAACGATATGATAGTAAGCCTTTCCGTTCTCAATCACGATTCGATTCATTTTCCCCTTCTCCCTTCTTTTCCTTCTTCAGTTGATATGCCCGCTTCAGCGCACCTTCCACCGGCTCCTGTTCCAGCCTCTTTAGGATGCAGCGCGGCATTTTAACACTGCTATCGATCATAGGAAATAATATCTTCCATTTGTTACTGACTCCTCCGGCAAACCAGACCGGAATCGGCTCCTGTACATTCCCATCTGCATCTTTGCAAAGCTCAATAGCTGCCGTCCGGATCTTCTGTGCTGCAAATGCCATATTTTTCTCCAGAATCTTTTGCGCAGTCAAGTCATTTAACCGGGCTGCCTCAAAAACTTCTTTTGCAAATCCTGCAATATAACGCTTGCCTCCACGATAAAATTCTGCCACATGCTCTTGCACGCTTTCTCCAATCTTCTCTTCCAAAAGAGAAGTCAGAATCGTTTTCTCTCCGCTTCCATCCCATGCACTCAGCGCTGCAGCAATACCATCCCTTCCGATGGTATAACCGCTTCCGCCTTCATCAAAAAACTGTCCCCAGCCGGAGATGCGTTTCTGCTCCCCACCATTTATTGCATAAACAATAAAGCCGGTTCCCATAATTACCAGAATTCCTTTTTTGCAGTCCGCCAATCCTATCAGATTCTCGATATCACTGCCGTTTTCAAATGTCTCAAATCCGAAGGTCTTAAAAAAGTCCTTCAGCACTTCTCCGTTATTTCCTGTCAGACCGCCTCCGGAAAGACCGGCAAACATTGTAACTCTATGACAGGGAATGTCTCCCAAGACTTCCTCGATACCTTCCTTCAGCACCGACTTTGCCTGCTCCATGCCGATATCATTGGGATTGCTGCCGCCTTTGACCACCCTGTTTACCACGCTGCCATCCAGATCTGCCAATAAAAAAACCGTTTTGGTACCGCCTCCGTCAATTCCCAGAAAGTATTTTTTCATCTCCGCTTTCCTTTCTTTGCTTGTTCTGATTTCGATATTCCATCGGAGATACTCCGTAATACTGTCCGAATTTTCGGATAAAACTACGGGCCTGACTATACCCCAGCATCTCCGCTATCATACTGACACTCTTATCGGTCGTCAGAAGCAGTTCACTGGCATAAGCAAACTTTTTCTCTGTAATATACGCCGAAATCGTGCACCCCATCTGTGTTTTAAACTGATGACTCAGATTGGAAATTGAGATATCAAAATAATCTGCCACTGAACTGACACTCAGATCCGGTGAGTCAACATTGTCATCAATATACTCTATAACCTCCGAAATAATATGTTTCTCTTTCTTTTCTTCATCTATTAATAACTGAATTTGCTCGCTGATCTGGGAAATCATGCCGGTCATAGAATGATTATCCTGCACATCCTCCTCTTCTGTCTCCTGATAATAGACAACTCCCGTCAGCGCTTCCTTTTTACTGCTTTGGCTGCAAATCATAGCCTGCCTATAAGACTGACAGACCTCATTCAATTCCCTATATAAGCCTCCCACATAAAAACACACATCACCCTGTCCGTTTTCTTTCAGTGACTCCACAACTCTTTGCAGTATTTTTTCCAATTCCTCCTCTGCTTTCAGCGTCATCCCGACAATCACAACTGCCATGTTTCCCGCTGAAACCTCCATGACCTGAAATTCATATCCTTTTCCTGCTGCACCATCCAACAGTGCCCCCAGTCTGCTGCTTTCCTCATTTTGGAAAACAACTACCATCACTCGAAAACACTCCGCATGCAGAAACAATCCGGCATCCTTTAATGCCGCCCTAAGTAAATTCTTATCGCCTTTTTCATCCCAGATAAACCGCAGAAGTAAACGATCTCTGATCTGCGATTTCTCCAGTACATGCATTTTCTCTACCCAATAAATCTGAATCTGCCTGATGGGATATTCATTGTAAAATGTCAATGCCATGACCAGAACAAATCCCACCAGCATCACCACAGCAACTGTTAAAAAGAAACGATGCTGCCATTCACTGATTTCCAAAAATAATTGACTTTCACTGCTTGTTCGAATCAACCTAAAATATCCGTTTTCAGATAATGCAGTAATCTCATAACAATTCTTTGGAACCTCAGACCATTGTGAAGTTGAAAAAAGCGGATTACCTCCCTTATCTGTCAGAATAGTCAGCGTATCCTGCTGCCCAAGGATATTCTCCAATTCTTTTTTGTCTATGGTAAAAAACCATATTTCCTTCTCACTTACCTTTATCACATACTGTAAAACCATGTCGTCTTCGCTTACATCCGAAGATGTTTTCCAAATGATCCAGCCTTCTTTTTCCACACTGCCCCATTTATCTAACACTTCTTTTTTACCACCGTCCAATTTCAAAGACAGCTTTGCATAATAGGGCAGTGTATAGGTACCGGAAGTAGTATAGATCCTATCCGGTTTGACGCTATTGTAATAGCACACATCCTCTAAAATAGAATGTACAGCAAGCTCTGATTTCAGTGCTTGCTGAATATCCTTACTGAATACATCACGTTCCACAGCATAGGACTGAAAGTAAGACATTTGCGAATTATAGATTACAATCCCATGAAAATTTTCTATTTGACGATCCAATTCGCCGCCAATAACTTCCAGTGTTTGTTTTGCCTCCTTAGTCAATTTACTTCGGTAAATTTCTTTAAAATCCCCCAGAAATAAAAAGATAAAAAAAGTGACCGGCAAAACAAGAACAATCAGAAAACTCAGGGTAAAACGTTTAAAAACTTTGCTATCCACTCTATTCATAAATATTTCTCCATTTTCTGTGTCCGGTCATGCCGGTCATTTTCTACAACAAATTATCTTGCATTTACTTCATCTACAAAATTCTGATACCAATCAAGCCAATCATAATACTGTACAGTCTTTAAATCCTCCAGATGCTTTGCCCAGGAATCATCTGTCACACCATATACGATGGCATTGGCAATAAAGCTTTCCAGATAAGCATACAGTTCCACTTCCATAAATGTACGCTCCTCCTCTGAAGCAGCATCTACATATGCTACAGGGAATCCTTCCTGATTATACATGTCTTTATGTTCTTCAGCAAATTGGATACGAGCCGCTGTACCAGCTGCAATATTATCCGGTTTATAGGAAAGTTTTTCTGCAGATGTTCTGGCAGGACACCAGTTATTCATTCCGACAGTTACATTATTAGGCTGTCCTTCTTCCAAAGGAAGCTGCCACATGTTGCCGTCTGCATCAATTTCATAAGGATCACCATAAGCGATCAGTTTTCGTTCTGTTTCAGCAGACAACCAGTTCCACCAGTGAAGAACTACTTCCACATTTTCAGAATCTGCAGTCAGACAGAAGTTACTTCTCTGACCAATGAAACGATCGACGAGACCTGTCAGACGAGGCTCTACACCTTCGATTCCTTCATAAATAAACGGTGTATATCCTTGGTCAAGCATGGTTGTATAAGTCGTAAATACACCTGCGATTTTTTCTTTTCTCTTTGCACTGTACTGATCTGCAGTCTGTGAGAATCCCTCCAGATCCAACAATCCTTCCTCTGCCAGTTTGTGATAGAACTCTAAAAATGCACGGAAATTGTCTGTATCTACGGTTGAAACCACCTGACCATTTTCAATATTCTTGTATGCATCCTGAGGCTGCCATGTATAGTTCCCACCGATACCGAATGCATTGGCATGCAGCATAATATCTCCTTCCCAGTTACCGGAACAGAAAGTCATTGGGATTTCATTTGAAGCATCTCCGTCACCATCCATATCATTGTCGCGGAAGGCTACAAGTGTATTATACAATTCATCCGCTGTGGTGGGAACAGGCAGTCCCAGTTTGTCCAACCATTCCTGATTAACGGACAGTATACTTGCACCCCAACTCTCTGCTGCGGCAATTGTGTTACCGGTAATCAGACCAAGAATAGAACCGTCACCCCAGGTAATTGTGCTCCATAAGTCTTCTGCATTATAGTCTTCTACCACATCCGGTGCCCATTTTTCCAACAGCCCCTCTTCAGACAAATCATAGAATAAATCCATGTTGTTTGACAAGGTTGTCTGATCCAGGCATCCTAAATACGCATCCGGCTGATCATCACCCATGAGCATCGCTGCAATTTTCTCATTTGCAGAAGTCTGATCCAACTCGATCCATTCCACATGGATACCGGTTGCTTCTTCCGCCATCTTGATGATCTCCTTTTCATTCCAGCTGCTGCTTTCATCGCCGTTCTTTCTCTTTACAGCGATGGTAATGGTTGTTCCTGCAAAATAATCCTCCGGAATTTCTTCCACAGCAGCTTCTTCACTTGACTCTGTGCTTTCAGCCTGTGTTGAGGATTCAACCACCTGCGTTCCCTGATCGGTGCTGTTTGACGCCTCATCTTTTGCGCCGCATCCTGCCAATGACGATACAGTCATGGCAGCTAAAAGCACCAATGCTACTACTTTCTTCTTCATACAAAATACCTCCATCTTAATATTATCTATTTGGAACTATGCTTATTCATAGCAGTTCCCTTTTTCACTCGCCTACATCTCCCGGAACGCTTTTATCCACTCATTCTTAATAATCCAATGTCCCATGGATGTGGGATGAACACCGTCACGCAGCCAATAAGAAGGCTCTGCCTTAAGGCAGGCTTCATCAAATTTGTCCTGCAATGGTACAAACGTCAGATGATACTTCTCAGCAATGCGTTTAGAAGCCGCAGCTCTTTTATGTATCTCTGCATCAAACAAATTCCAACGCTGTGGCTCTTTCTCCGTCGGTGCTGTATTCAGACCCTGTAGTACAAAAGGCTCCAAAATCATAATCTTGATTTCCGGCAAAACTTCTTTGATTTCTTCAATCATCATCCCGTAAATCTTTTCATATTTTTTTGCATCAACGCCATTACATTTGCCTCCCAGTTCATGCCATACGTCATTTGCCCCGATAAGTAAACTCATATAATCCGGTTTCAGATTGATGATATCCATTTTAATTCTTGCGTAAACGTCAACAATCCGATTACCGCAGATACCTTTGTTGATAAATTCATACTCTCCGGGATACTCGCAGCCCAGCTGCCCTTTTACCATATTTGCATAACCTGCACCTGCAGATGCAATATCCTCCCGGTTCCGTCCACAGTCGGTGATAGAATCTCCCTGAAATAAAATCAGTTTTGACACAATAATGCCTCCTTCTTTTTAGCCCTTTACGCTGCCAATCATAACACCCTTTACAAAATATTTTTGCACAAAAGGATATACACAGAGAATCGGAGCAGTGGATACTACAATAGCTGCATACTTGATGATCATGGTCAGCTGTTCCATCTTCTGCTGCAATTCCGGATCCACATCCGCACCGGTTGCAAGAGAAGAACTCAAAACTAAGATTTCCCTTAAATATAACTGCAGCGGATGTTTGCTGCTGTCGGTCAAATACATCATAGCGTTAAAATAGGAATTCCAGTGTGCAACTGCAACATACAACGCAATAACTGCCACAACAGCCTTGGACAAAGGAAGTACGATTTGTACAAAAAACTTTCCGTTACCACATCCATCAATCTTAGCAGCTTCCAGCAGTTCATCCGGAATACTGTTCTCCATAAAGGATCGTACAATAATAATATTGTATACAGTTACACTCCCCAGCATAATGATCAGCATACGGGTATCCAATAAACCGATCTTCTGAATAACCAGATAAAGAGGAATGGTACCGCCGTTAAAAAACATGGTAAATACCATCAATTTTATGATCACACTGCGTCCTACCAGATCTTTTCTGGATAATGCATATCCTGCCAGTATGGTAACAAACAGACCGAACAAGGTTCCGAATACCGCATAAATAATGGTGTTAAGATATCCTGTCCAAACCTTCATATCGCCGAATACCAGCTTATATCCATCCAATGTAAATCCTTTCGGATACAACAGGAACGTACCATTGTTGACATAAATCGGATCCGATAAAGACGCCATCACCACAAACCACAGCGGATAGGCCACTATCACAATAAAGAATATCAGCAGTATATTACAGATCCAATCATAGAGTCGGTCATCCCAAGAACGCTTCATTTTATTTTTCTTCATGCCATGCACCTCCCTACCATAATCCTGAATTGGTCAGTTTCTTTGTCACCCTATTCATTACAATAACCAATATAAAATTGATCAGGTTATTAAACAGGTTGATGGCCGATGAATAACTGTACTGTTGATTCAAAATACCCATCTTATACACATAAGTACTGATGATTTCA
The DNA here is from genome assembly GCA_045545375.1 of Acetatifactor sp. Taxonomy (GTDB): domain Bacteria; phylum Bacillota; class Clostridia; order Lachnospirales; family Lachnospiraceae; genus Acetatifactor. The sequence goes on along the minus strand of JAZQAT010000106.1, from coordinate 53,593 downwards.
GATGTATTCAGATTCAAGTCGTTCTGCATCAGATATACTTTTTCATAGCCTACACTCATAACCCTGCCGAAACTCATGATCAGCATGATAGACATTGTCGGCATAATCGTTGGCAGATCAATGTGCCAGATTCTTTTCACCTTATTGGCACCGTCTATCCTTGCTGCTTCATGTAAAGACGGATCCACACCTGCCAGTGCTGCCAGATAAATAATGGAATTCCATCCCATGGACTGCCATACACCTGACCACACATACATATGTGGAAAATAGTCCTCCAATCCCATGAAATAAATCGGACCTATGCCTAACCATCCTAATATGGTATTGACTACACCGGATCTGGGAGAAAAAAATACATTCAACATACCGACCAATACTACAATTGAAATGAAATGTGGCATATATGTAATTGTCTGCGCAAATTTTTTGTACCCGTTTCTCTTGATGTTGTTCAGTATCAATGCCAATATAATGGAAAGCGGAAAACTTACCAGCAGGGAATAAATACTAATGGTAAGCGTGTTCTTCAAAATGGACCAGAAACGCGGTGTATTAAAAAACTTCGTGAACCACTTCAAACCAACGAAATTGCTGCCGCTGAACCCATCAGCGATTCTGAAATTCTTAAAAGCAATCTGTAAACCATAAATTGGTGCGTAATTAAAAACCGCCAGATATACCAGTGCAGGTATCAGAAACAGATACAATATCCAGTTACGTTTTACCTTAACCAATGTTTTATTTCTCATATTTTTGTCCTTTCTGTAACTTAGAAAATCACGAAACAAGTACTTGATATCCTTATCATATCCTCCAAAATCATTTGTGTAAATGGACAATTTTTGAACATAATTTTTTGATTTTTTTGGGTTTTTTTCATTTTTTCGCGCTCTGCAATTGTCAAATTGACGTTTTCAAAGGACCTTTGTTCAAATTTTGTGAACAGAACATAAAAAAGTACTTCGGTTGTTTCATAAGGAAAACATCACTTGATGGGAGGCTTTGCAATGGATTCTAAATTTCTAGATGAATTCTGGCAAAAATATATCAAAAATTCACGAACGGTCTATTTGCACCCTGTTATGTATTATGAAAATGATGAAAACTAGGAGCAATTTTCTAATAGACAAAAAAGCAGCTATCTGCTTGCTATAGCACAAAACGGATAACTGCTTTTTCAGTTATTCTAACTATTCTTTCTGTAATCGATTGCTGCCTACTTTTTAACAGCAATTCATTTTATACCCTTGTAACCTCCCAGTTCGCCTTTTGTATAAAAGTAGACGAACTTGTTACTGTTCATTCGACCAAATCTCGCGAAGTAAAAATCGCATTGAAAATGCGATTTTACGAGACTTGCAGGCGCCAAAATGCGCTTTCGGCGCATTTTGTGTGCATATTGTTGCTGTGAACAGTAACACGAACTTAAAAAACCTTGAAAACGGTACATGTCCTTATCAGAAAGTACCATTTTTCAAGGCTTTCAGTCATTTTATCCTTATTAGGCATTTTTCACAAAATCCTTTATTAATCGACTCTGCAAACAGCCTTTTTAATCCCTTAAGCATCCGGCTCCAGCAGTGCCTTCTCATAGCTTTCCAGAATAATCTTCTGGATAATTTCTCTGGTAGAAGAATTAATGGGATGTGCAATATCCCTGTATTCTCCATCGGTAGCTTTCTTGCTGGGCATGGCGATAAATAACCCCTTCTCGCCTTCAATGACCTTGATGTCATGAACTACAAATTCATCATCCAGTGTGATTGATACGATTGCTTTCATCTTGCCTTCTTTGGTAATTTTGCGAACACGAACGTCTGTTATCTGCATTGTGTTTCCCCCTTGGTGTATATAGTCTTTGTGTATGGGTTGCTCCGTGGCTGTTTGCATTACCGTTCACCCCACACCAGCCAGAGCATGAAAAGCCGCATACAAGTATGCGTTTTTCATGCCCGTGGCTGACGTGTGAACTGTAAACTACATTACATATCTTTCATTGCGCTCCACCACGATCCTGATGTCATCTTCTCCTACATAGCGGGAGTTGGCCTGTATAGTGCCATGGCTCTCCACGATACAGTTCTCAATATAAGTATTGTCACCGATGTATACATCATTTAAAATGATAGAGTTCTTAATCACACAGTTGTTGCCTATGTAGCTCTTTTTAAATACTACCGAATTCTCAACGATACCGTTTACGATACAACCGCTGGAAATCAGGCTGTTCCTGATCCAGGATCCCGGATTGTACTTCGCGGGCGGCAGGTCATCCACTTTGGAGTAGATGTCAGGGTACTGCTTAAAGAAATAGTTACGTACTTCCGGCTTCAGGAAATCCATATTGGTATCAAAATAGTCTGAAACGGATGCAATATTTCTCCAGTAATCCTGTATCTTGTAGCCATAGATACGCTTCAGGTCCTTATAGCGAACAAGAATATCTCTTACAAAATCATATCTGTCTTCTTCTGCACACTTTTCAATCATCTCTATGAGCTGACGACGGCGGATTACATAGATACCGCAGGAAATTGTACTCATTTTGGCCTGGATAGGCTTTTCCTCAAATTGTTCGATGCGGCAGTCTTCATTCATGCGAAGCGTTCCGTATCTCTCTACGCCCATACCAAGTTCCATGTCACGACAGACTACTGTGATGTCGGCCTTCTTCTGAATATGGTATTCTAACACCTTGTTAAAATCTATCTTATAGACACCGTCACCTGATGCTATTACCACATATGGTTCGTGACTGTTCTTTAAAAAAGAAAGGTTCTGCGCAATGGCATCTGCCGTTCCTCTGTACCAGTTGCTGTTATCCGCTGTAACAGCAGGTGTAAATACGAACAAACCTCCCTGCTTACGTCCGAAATCCCACCATTTGGAAGAGCTTAAGTGTTCATTTATGCTTCTGGCATTATACTGGGTAAATACTGCCACCTTCTTTATATGGGAATTGGACATATTGCTCAACGTAAAGTCAATGCTGCGGTAGCTGCCGGCTATTGGCATGGCACAGATTGCTCTCTTCTGTGACAATTCTTTCATCCTGTGGTTATTACCGCCTGCTAAAATAATTCCAATTGCTCTCACTACTATTCACCTGCCTTAATCAATGTTCTGCCGCCTGCAAGATAGGAATTCTCGTAATCAGCAGCTGTGGTAACTCCGGATATTACGGTATTCTTACCGACAGATACACCGTCCGGAATGATACTCTTCTCTCCAACGGTGACGATACCGCTGTTATAAATATGGGGAGCTGTCTCATTCGGAACTTCATCTCCCACACCCAGCTTCACATTATTACCTATTGCAACATTCTCTGCAATAATTGCCTTATTCAGTTCACATCCATCACCGATTACTGTCCGGTTCATAATGATGGAATCACGGACTACCGTGCCTTTGCCAATCGTGACACCGCAGCCGATTACGGAATTGTACACCTCCCCGTAAATATCCGAGCCTTCTCCTATGATACATCTCTCTACCCTGCTGGAATCAGCGAAATACTGTGGCGGAAGAATCTCACTCTTGGTGTAGATTTTCCAGTATTCTTCGTACAGGTTGAATACCGGTACGATATCAATCAATTCCATATTGGCTTCCCAGTAGGAACTTAAAGTACCTACATCCTTCCAATAGCCATGGAATTCATACGCATACAAAGGTGCCCCTTTTTCATGACAGTAGGGAATCACATGTTTGCCGAAGTCCAGCGCCGGCTGATCTGCCATGGTAATCAGCGCTTCTTTCAGAGTTTTCCAGTTGAATATGTAAATACCCATGCTTGCCAGATTGCTCCTGGGATGTTCCGGCTTCTCTTCAAATTCCGTGATCCTGTGATTCTCATCTGTAATCATGATGCCGAAACGGCTGGCCTCTTCCATGGGGACCGGCATAACAGCTATGGTCACTTCGGCATTGTTTTCCTTATGGAAATCCAGCATCACTTCATAATCCATCTTGTAAATATGGTCGCCTGAAAGAATCAGCACATATTCCGGATTAAAGCTTTCCATATAATCAATATTCTGATAAATTGCATTGGCCGTACCTGTGTACCACTCACTGTTGGTACTCTTCTCGTAGGGTGGCAGAACAGTCACTCCTCCAATGTTGCGATCTAAATCCCACGGAATACCGATTCCGATGTGCGTATTCAGTCTCAGAGGCTGATACTGCGTCAATACACCAACTGTATCCACTCCGGAGTTGATACAGTTGGACAAAGGAAAATCGATAATACGATATTTTCCTCCGAATGCAACAGCAGGCTTGGCAACCTTGGACGTCAACACGCCCAGACGGCTTCCCTGTCCACCTGCCAACAACATGGCAATCATTTCTTTTCTAATCATGTCCTCACCTCAATCTAGCCTTTTACCTTTTTACGGTAAATCCATTATAGCACATTCATAGTAGAAAGTGAATATTAATTACCAAAAAAAAGATGTGTTTTACGATTTTTATATTCATTTTTCACATAAACAAGACAGAATGCGACACATTTTTATTTATTTCTTACACCAAAACTTTTTTCTTTCGGAAAGAATTTTGGACAGAATTAACATTTTACAATTTCTATTGTTTTTTAGGCTTCAAATGTATATAATTAATGTGGAAGCAATGAATGTTAAAGATTTTTCAGTCGTTGTAATTCATAACTTTAAATAAAATAATAAGGAAGTGTTACCATGTACAAAATAGATTTTAATCATCCTACATCCATCTATTTCGTAGGAATCGGCGGTATCAGCATGAGTGGTCTGGCTGAAATTTTGAAGCAGGCCGGTTTTCAGGTATCCGGCTCTGACGCGAAGGAAAGCGCCATTACCCGGATGCTGGAAGAACAGGGGATCCGTGTATTCTACGGACAGCGTTCTGAAAATATTACAACAGATATCGACTGTGCCGTATTTACCAGCGCGATTCATCCTGACAATCCGGAATATCAGGCAGTTATGCAGCTGAATATCCCACATCTGACAAGGGCTGAACTCCTTGGTCAAATTATGAAAAATTACGATACTCCCATCGCCATCAGCGGTACCCACGGCAAGACTACCACTACCTCTATGGTCAGTGAAATCCTGCTCCACGGCAATACTGATCCTACTCTATCCATCGGCGGTATTCTGAAGACCATCGGCGGCAACATCCGCGTAGGACACTCCGGCTATTTCGTAACAGAAGCCTGTGAATATACCAATAGCTTCTTAAGCTTTTACCCGAAGATCGGAATTATCCTTAATATAGAAGAAGACCATCTGGACTTCTTTAAGGATCTTGCAGATATCAGAAGTTCTTTCAGAAAGTTTGCCGAGCTTCTGCCCAAGGACGGTTGTCTCATCATCAACGGAGATATCGAAAATTACGAAGAAATCACCACAGGGCTGCCCTGCCGTGTCATCACCTACGGTACTGCTGTGAATAACGATTATCATCCTGTGGAAATCACCCATGATGAGCAGGCTCACGCTACCTTCCGCCTTCAGGGTCCTCAGGACAGGGAACGTACTTTCACACTGAAAGTACCGGGAGATCACAATGTAAGCAATGCTATGGCAGCCATCGCGTTGGCAGATCTTCTGCATATTGACTCTGAAGTGACGAAAGCAGCTCTTTTAGACTTCACCGGCACAGATCGCCGTTTCGAATATAAAGGTACCGTTGCAGGTGTTACCGTGGTAGATGATTACGCTCATCATCCTACAGAAATCAAAGCTACCTTGGAAGCTGCCCGCAATTACCCACACAAGACGCTTTGGTGTGTCTTCCAGCCTCACACTTATACCAGGACGAAAGCATTCCTTGAGGACTTTGCACGTGCCTTGTGTCTGGCGGACCGCATCGTACTGGCGGACATCTACGCTGCCAGAGAGACGGATACATTAGGCATCAGTTCCCAAACACTGCAGGCTGAGATTGAAAAATTGGGTCATGAATGCTTCTTTTTCCCAACTTTTAATGAGATCGAAAAATTCCTTCTGGAAAATTGCACAACCGGAGATTTGTTGATAACTATGGGTGCCGGGGATGTGCTTAAAATCGGGGAAAATCTGCTTGGAATTTAATTATCCACATTATCCACAGCTAAAAGGTGGAGAACTCCCCAAAGCGGCTGTGGATTTTTCTCCAGGAAATGTGGAAATCTTTTGGGCTGTGAAATATCAGTCCAACATCTGGAAAACAAGACATCTCAGGGCTGTCCCACCAGTATCCATCCACATTATCCACATTATCCACAAAATTGCACAAACCCAGTGTTTATCAGTATTTCCAGCACTTTGACTATTTTCTTTTTACAAAGGGTATGCTATACTCGCACCATAGATGATACTTCACTGCGATGTGTCGTCTAAAGTAACAAAGGAAAGGGATGTGTTACCATGGCACGTTTGATGATTTATAAGGATGCTCACGTGGATACCACCGTTGTGCCCAACAGTTTCATAGATGAATATATGAAGGAAGCCAACGCTACCCAGGTGAAGGTATATCTTTATCTGCTCCGTATGCTGAATGCCAACCAGGCTATCAGTGTGTCCGATATCGCGGACCAGTTCAACGATACGGAGAAGGATGTTCTGCGTGCTCTGAAATATTGGGAAGGCAAGCAGTTGCTTTCTCTGGATTATGATGAGAAGAATAATCTTACAGGGATCCATCTGCTGGATCTTACCAGAGTCGAGGAGCCGGTTATGTCTCCCCGTGTGTCTCTGAGTTCAGATCTGCCCACTACGCAACCCTTTCAGGCTATGCCTTCTGCGGCTCCGGTATCCGTCTGCCCTCCCCCTTCCATGCAGACACCCCGGGCGCAGGACGGTCAGCCAACTTTTACCAAGCCTGATTATACCCTGCAGGAGCTTCGTGCATTCAAGGATCAGAAAGAGACTGCTCAGCTGCTTTTCATTGCGCAGTCCTATCTTGGCAAGCCTTTGACTCCTTCCGAGATCAAGTCCATTCTTTTCATGATGGATGTACTGCATTTTTCAGAGGATCTGGTAGATTATCTGATCCAGTACTGTGTAGATCGGGGCAAGAAAGATTTCAAATATATTGAGAAAGTGGCTATCAGTTGGGCGGAACAGGGCATCACAACTCCCAAGGAAGCTCAAAAGCAGGCAGGTAAATATGACAAGAACGTATATGCCATCATGAACCAGCTCGGCAAGAATGGCTCTCCTACCACTAAGGAAATGGAATTTATTAACCGTTGGACTGATGAGTATGGGTTCAGCAATGACATTATTTTCGAAGCCTGTGAGCGTACTGTCCTTGCAACGGACAAGCATCGCTTTGAATATGCGGACAGTATCTTAAGCAGCTGGAAGAAAGAGGACGTTCATCGCAAATCTGATATCATCAGAATCGATGAGACTTTCCAGGCAAGACGGCGCAATGCGGTGAAGACTGTCACCACCAATAAATTCACTCAGTTCAAACAGAATGATTATGATTTTGACCAGTTGGAACAGGAACTTCTCAGCAATTAATGTTACGATTAGCATCCAGCGTGAAAATTGTAACAAGCAGATATAAAGGAGAACTAATGTGGCACTGACCAATCAGCAATTTGAATCTATTATGAGAGGCTACGAGCTTACCCAGAACAGGAATCGCCGTCTTCTCGAAGAGCGGGAAACGGAAGTCTACCGCAATATACCGGAATATCAGAAACTGGTGGAATCCACCGGTTCTCTGGCTAAGGCCTGCGCAAAAAAGCTGTTAGACGGCGATGAGCAGGCTCTTGTCGTGCTTAAAAGTGAGTTGGCAGGACTTTCTGCCCAAAAGAAGCGATTGCTTGCACAGCACGGTTATCAGGAAGATTATCTTGATCCCATTTATAATTGCTCTCTGTGCCATGATACCGGATACGTATCCGACCCTGCCGGTTCCCCTCAGGAAAAGTGTCGTTGCTTTCGCCAGAAGGAGATATCTCTTCTTTATGAGCAGTCCAATATACAGAAAATGATTGAGAAAGAGAATTTTTCCACCCTTTCCTTTGACTATTATGAGGGAGAAGACCGGAGAAGATTCCAGGAAGCTGTAAGAATTAGCTTAGATTTTGTACAAAACTTCGAACAAGACTACCAAAATTTGTTTTTTTATGGTACAGTAGGAACTGGAAAGAGTTTTTTGTCAGGATGTATCGCCGGAGAGCTTCTTCAGGCCGGTCATTCGGTCATCTATTTCAGTGCCTCCGGGCTGTTTGATACTCTTGCACGTTATTCTTTCGATGCAAAAGCCAAAGAAACTCTTTACAATTTCTACAAAGACCTTTACAATTGTGACTTGGTGATCATAGATGATCTGGGAACAGAAGTAACCAATTCCTTCGTTACGTCCCAGCTTTTTGGATGTCTGAATGAACGCATCCTTCGAAGAAAGGCTACTATCATCTCCACCAATCTGAATCTGGAAGAACTGCGGGACAGATATTCCGACAGGATATTTTCCCGGATTACCAGTAATTTTACTATATGCAAATTGTCCGGACCGGACATCCGTATTTATAAAAAAAGAATGCGCAAATAACACCCAGCAGAAAGTGAGGATTGCCCCATGCCAACCCGTGAAGAAAAGCGTAACTTAGAAACCATTCCAGTAGGTTCCCTCGGAATCATCGCCCTGGAGAGCTGCCAGCCTCTCAGCAAGAAGATCGATCAGTATCTTGTAAAGTGGAGAACAGAGCGTGAGAATGAACACAAGGACTCTCTTGCATTTGCAGGATATCAGAGACCTTCTTATCTGTTAAGCACCAAAGTGCCGCGTTTTGGTTCCGGTGAGGCCAAAGGTGTTATCAATGAATCTGTCCGCGGTACTGACCTGTATCTGCTTGTAGACGTATGCAACTACAGCCTGACCTACTCTCTTTGCGGCCACGAGAACCATATGTCTCCCGACGACCATTATCAGGATTTGAAGAGAATCATTGCTGCCGTAGGCGGTAAAGCAAGAAGAATCACGGTAATCATGCCTTTCCTTTATGAAAGCCGTCAGCATAAGAGAACTTCCCGTGAATCTCTGGACTGTGCACTTGCTCTTCAGGAGCTTGTTCGCATGGGTGTAGACAATATCATTACCTTTGATGCACATGATCCCAGAGTGCAGAATGCTATCCCTCTCAATGGTTTTGAGACCGTACAGCCTGCTTACCAGTTTATCAAAGGACTGCTTCGCAATGTAAAGGGTCTGCAGATTGACTCAGACCACATGATGGTCATCAGCCCGGATGAAGGCGGAATGAGCCGTGCAATCTATATCGCAAACGTATTAGGTCTGGATATGGGTATGTTCTATAAGCGCCGCGATTATACCAGAGTAGTAAATGGTCGTAACCCTATCGTAGCACACGAGTTCCTTGGTTCCAGCGTTGAAGGCAAGGATATGATCATCATCGATGATATGATTTCTTCCGGTGAAAGTGTTCTGGAAGTAGCTGCTGCATTAAAACAGCGTAAGGCCAACAGAATCTTCGTATTTTCTACCTTCGGCCTGTTCACCAACGGTCTGGACAAGTTCGACAATGCATATGAGCAGGGCATCATCGATAAGGTTCTGACCACTAACCTGATTTACCAGACACCCGAACTGCTGGAGAGAGAATGGTATATCAACTGTGATATGAGTAAATATATTGCTTATATCATCGATACTTTGAACCATGATTCTTCTATCAGCGATCTGCTGAATCCTAATGAAAGAATTCAGAATATTGTGACACGATATAAGAATGGGGAATTGTAATATTATGTGACGAACTTTTAAGGCCGGCGCTTTAGCGCCGGCCTACTGTATATCCTATCAAGTGGATAAGAATCACTTATTCCCAAGTACTCCGCAATCTCTGAAACTTTATGTGCCGATTCTGTTAAATTTCTATTTCCAAACCATCATAAGCCACTTCCATGCCATAACGCGCAGCAGCCTCACAAAGCTCTTCATGAGTCTTTTCCACCAAATGTCCGATATGGCTTACCATGATTCTGGTCTTCTGATCTACTGCACCCATTTCCGTTAACTTGTCCACCGTTTCCTTACACCAGGTCAGATCCATGTGCGATTTGGTAATCTGCTCATTCTCCTTCAAAGTACAGTCCAGGACTACAAAATCAAAGCGTTCACCTGAAGTTCTGATGTACTCCAAAGCGTCCTCATGAAATCTTCCGGTATCAAATCCCCACAAGATGCATTTCTCATCCTTGCGTATGATGTACAATGAGGCTTCAAGTGACTCAGCGTGACGGGCACGGAGAGGCGTAACCTGATAACCGATAATATCATAAGTCTTATAATGTTCTAAGTCGTGTACTGATACCGAGAAGTCGCAGGTTCTTTTGCGTGTTCCGTTCCTATATGCCTCTTCCTGCTTTTCAATGGAGGCTTTCAGTGTACGTCCGGATGCTTCCGATAGGTAGAAATCTACCCTGTCTATTCCCTGAGGTCTGCTGAGTATATCTGCCGGCAAAAAATGATCAAAGTGAGCATGCGTAATCAGGATATTCCTTACTTTACGCATATCGAGACCTCTGTAAGCTGTATGGGCAAAGGTATCCACCGGATATTCCATTCCAAGACAATCATCTATAACCGCCTGTGAACGAGTGCGGATGTCCTTTCCTCCATGCTGTCTTGCATACTCACAAACCCTGCAGTAGCAGAAGATTTCCGGGATGCCGCCGCCTGCACTTGTTCCGTAAAATTTTATCTTCATTGGCTTCCTCCTTATTCTTCCTATAGGCTCTCGGAATCAGACTTTGTATCATTAAGTTCAGCCTTAATCTTCCTAAAAAGATTTCTGAAATAATGATCAAATCCACTGTCGTTGGGATGCAGCCGTAAATCAGCGAAATAATTTTCGTCCTGCGGAATAAAGTCATAACCGTCAATACAGGTAATGTTTTTAAAATTCCCGACAATGTTTTCTATATCTTCCTTAACCTTAAAAAAGTCTCCGAAAGCCGTTTCTTTCTCGTGATCTTTACGCCAAATAGGGGTGATTGCAAAAATTCTCGCATTTGGATAATTTCTGTTCAAGGCATCATAGAAAGCATAACATCTCTCCTTAAAATCCTCTTCACCTGTCTTATTCCAATCATTGGTACCGTAGGCGACAGTAATATAATCCGGGTCAAAATCATCACGAGATTCGGCCAGCGCAGGGAAAAATCTCTCTCCGCCGATGCCTTTATTGATTTCCTCTGCATCAAGTGCTTCAGCCAGTCTGGCTGCATAACGCCCGGAAGGTCTCAGGGCATCATACCCCTGTGTAATAGAGTCACCGAATGCAAGCAGTTTTTTAGCAGGTCTGATTGGTTTTATAAATGCATTGTCTTCAAGAGACAATTCCCTGATTTCTACTGCAACAGACCATGGCAGGTATATACATACTTTCTTGATGCCTTCGCCCAACCCAAAGCTTTTGGAAAATTCACCGTGAGGAAGCAGAATCTGGGTGTAATCCTGCGGTAAGTTTACATCAGAATAATTATCCAGATAACCCACCGGTTTGCCGTCTACCGTGACGTCAAAAGAAAAATACTCACGAGATGATCCTCTCCCAACATTCACTTTTAAGAAAAGCGAACGGCTGTTGGTTTCAAAATATATTTTCATGCCTGCGGCGGCCAATGCTTTTGTATGAAAACCCGCATCAGTTCGTCTGTAAATCTCCTCTTGCTCTTCTGTAAATCTGTACAGGCAGACACTATTCTCCTTCTCCACAGTTCTCACAGCTCCCAGACATACGCTTTGAATCTGTTCAGAACTAAGCTTCATCATTTCATCCTCCTTGCACACACATTTGATTATTTTATGTGTTTTTTCTGATAAACCATATACGTACCGACGCAAAGTGCTATTGCAGCAATTATCAGCCACAGTCCAGCCCGCAAATCATCTCCGGTTCCAGGTGAAACTGAGATATCAGCTGATACGATATCATCCGATTCGGAGGTAGTTTCTGATTCCGTACCATCCTCTGATTTATCCGGTACTTCTGATTCCGTACTATTCTCTGATTCATCCGGTACTTCTGATTCCGTACTATCCTCTGATTCACCCGGTACTCCTGATTCTGCACTATCCTCTGATTCATCCGGTACTTCTGATTCCGTACTATCCTCTGATTCACCCGGTACTTCTGATTCCGTACTATTCTCTGATTCATCCGGTACTTCTGATTCCGTACTATCCTCTGATTCACCCGGTACTCCTGATTCTGCATTATCCTCTGATTCATCCGATTCAATTGTATTGATCTTAATTGTCTCATCGTATGCGGTCAGCCATTCTCCGGTTGCAAAGTCAACTGCTCTGTACTGTACCAAGTCTTCATATACATAGACAAAATATCCGACATGATGTAAACCACTGGGGCTCGAGTCAGCTGAGCCATATCCGCTATTATTATGACGAAATGACGAGATATCCAGTACATGATAACCTGATTCCATCTGAAATACACCACTTCCGTCACCCAGTCCATGATGAATATGACCCGTGGCAACTATGGTATCCGGATATTTAGCAAAAATGTCATAAATGCTTTCATTGGGAATGGTTGTCGGTGGAACGCGATACTGATCCAGTTGCTCTAACTGTTCTTTTACGCAAGGATGAATCAGAACAAATACCGGTTTCCCCTGACCGCAGTATGCTTCCAGTTTTTCCTCCAGCCATTGCAACTGTTCTTCCTCCATTCCATGTGCGCCATCATAATTCTCATAATCTTTCAGATACGCACTCAGTACAAGGACGTGATAACCATTTACTTCTCCTTCATAGTATAGCTTATCATAACCAGCTTCCACTGCTCCGGCATTTACCAATGCCTGAATATGCATTGGTACCGAGTCGCTGCTTGGCTGACTCACCACTTCATGATTGCCCACTGCCACAAAGGTTTCAAGGTTTCCTTTATTTTCCATATGAGCCTTCCAGAATGCATCTATCTCTTGTTTATATCCGTTACTGGAATAATCACCGGAGTCCAGATATGCATCAATTCCCAGTTCATTCGCCCATTTCAGCCCGCTTACCAGTACCTCATAACGCGCGCTTCCAACAGATTCAATGTGAGCATCCGAAAGCTGCATAAAAGATACCATTGCATCATTGCCCATCAGAAAATCTTCATAAGCTGTTCTAAACTCTGTGTACAGGCTCTTTGCAGCCGACAGTTCACAATTTTCTGCTTCCAGATAAGCTTCAGCTGTTGTTTTGGCCGTAACTGCTTTAGCCATAATTTCGTCAATTGCGCTCTGACTGTACTGATTACCTGCAGTAACCCTTCTCTCGTTCAGTTCACGTACCAGGCTCAATGTCTGTCCCAGATAAGTTTGGGTCTGTATCTGATCATCATTCATGACACCGCTGTAAATGCACAGATTATCCACAGTGACATTACCTACACCGTACTGTCCCAGACCATCAGCACCAAGGATCAGATGCTCTTCTTCTGTCTCGGCATCTATGCTTTTATTAACCGTATCGCCGACAAATACGGATGAACACAATTCTCCATCCACGTAAATATTTTCCATTCCCTTACGGCTTACTGTTACAACAATCTGATGCCACCTGTCATCTGTAGGTTCCTTCACACCATCGATCTGGTAACGATTATCACCCACCATCAGACTAGAGCCAAAATACATGGAAGCTCCGGCATTGATCAACGAAAATCCATTATACTCCGGTGTAGCAAAATTTTGATTAGACAACAATACGCCATGATTCAATTTAGAAGGAAATTCAGACATATTATATGCTGTTCCTTTACTTACACCGGATCCGTCTCCGCCGCGGGTAGTTTTCATCCAAAAAGACATGGTAAAATCTTCATCTTGCAGTGAAAGCCTACCGAAGTCAATATACTGCTTTGCTTCCTTCCCGCACTCATTGTCAAAAAATACTGCTTTACCGCCATCAAAACCGGCAACAAAACTTATATCACCGTGAATGATACCATCTTTTCCGTTTCCACTGCTATCCTTTGCTCCTTCTTCAAAATCGACGGATAAAAGGAGTTCTCCTAACTGACCATTTTTATCCTCAAGCCATACATCACCTTTCTCTTCTGCACCGTCAATTCCAGTCCACTCCGGCAGTGTTACGTTGGGATATGCGAGAAATACGGAGCTTCCTTTTTCTACTTCTAACGTAGCATTCTCAAACACAGAAGCAATCGCTATGTGTGTATCGCCCTTTACAATCAGTTTATCTAACAGACCCCAATCAGGAGAATAGGTTCCGCCCTGTCCCTCAAGACTCAGGCTAAAATTCTCTATCGTTCCAATACCTTTGCCATTTGTCAAAGACATCGAAGCCGGCACACTTCCCTTCCCGCTTACATTTACCACCAGATTATTCAGATAAGTTCCGGCTGCACGACCACCTTGAAGTTCATCCACCGTTCCTCCGGTTATATTAACAGTTAAAAGTTCGTCCTGACCACTTGTATACGTACTACTTACATTGATTCGCTGAACTGTGCTCTTATCAGCCACATTAATTGTTACATTACCGCTTATCTTTCCATTAGCTTCACTACCACCGGTAATATACCAGGGTGATGCCATTCCATCTACTGTAATTTCCACATCTCCATTAACATTCTGCAGATCGGACGCAGCCATGAGGAAATAACAGCTTCCGCTGGACATATGAACCTTTACACCTCCGCTCTCGGTCGAGTAATTACCTGAGCGAATCTGGAAACGATAAGTTTTATTTGCATTAACCTCCTTGTTGTTATCTCCAACTCCGACCAGTTGCACTTCTTCTGCCAAAGTCATATTGGGTCCGGTATAAAGATTTGTCGTTACATGGGATTTATTTGTTGGATTGAGCCTTGCAAATTTCACTTTTTCCAGAATTGTAGGACCACCAAATGCAATATACGTTTTATCCGGCATATTAATTCGAAGTTTTGCACCATCTTCACGGTAATCTACGCCATCATAATATGAAGTAATTTTTACCATTCCCTTATGGGTATAATCCACATCTCCAATAAAATTTTCTGTTAATTCAACCGCATCCATTAGAACGATAGTGCTTGTCTTACCCTCATCTACTGCAGTTGTACTTCTACTGATGATTTCATACGCCTTTGCAAGCGTCTTTACCGGGTTACTTATTTCCAGACCGCTATTAAACAAATCAGACCCTGTGGATGCAACATAAACCACTGCTACATCTGTTCGAGTGAACTCATCTTCTCCGCTGTCGTCACCGGCTTCAACATTTATCCAGTCCACTATACCTTCGCCGGTAAAAGTGGGCAAATTAGTATTTTTCTCCTTATCCAGCAGCAATTTACACTCTTTCTCTACATAAAGAGCAGTCTCGGGTACTGGAAATGCCTCTGTGAATGCTATCTTCGTTCCATTGACTAAATGAATCGTATCTGCTGAAGGGAAATTCCAGGAAGAAAGCTCAGTCTCCACCCCTGACAGAGTTATGGCTGTCTTATTGATTGTACCACCCTCATCATACAAAGCAGGTATACTGTCACTACTGTACACGTTCAGTTCCAATTCTGCAAGGGGATAATCCGCTCCCCGGCCGCTCTTTAGTTGCCGCACTTTCCCGCCGTACAGATTCACAGTTACCTTATCCATAGCGGTTGCTCCATTTCCATTTATGGGAAGTAATGTCAGATCAGCATTCCCTTGAACATTTAACGTTGCAGTCTTCGGGTTGGACGCACCTCCCTGATTTACTACCGGACAAATCATCTTCGTAACGGAGGTTCCATTTAAATTAATCAGTACATTTCCAGTAACCCTTCCTTCACTGCCAAACACATAACCCAAAGTATCACAGGCAAGGTCAAGCTGCGTATTTTCAACATCGATTTCGGAAACATATGAATATCCACCATACACGCGAACAAGGCCGCCGGTACATTTTACCGTGGATGTTATTTTTAGTGAAGATCCACCATAAATATACAACTGCTTTTTGCCATTTGCATTGATGGTCAAATCGGTAATCTCTGTCGGACCGCCGCACTGGAAATAGCGCGCCGCCGAGGTATTAAATTGCAGCTTTGCGTCCGGATAGGTCTGTCCGCCATAGCTTCCGGTAATGATCACCTTGCCTTCATGGGAGTAGGTAAGTGCTCCATTCTCACCATAATTAAAGTTTTCAACTGCTGCTAAGGCATCCTTTACAACAATATATGCCTGTGCCTCGGCATTTGTCTTAACATCTCCTTGCTGCAGAATATCATAGGCTTTCGCCAGCGTAGCTACCGGGGCATCTGCAGTTCCCGTATAAGCATCATTGCCGGATACGGAAGAAACGTATATAACCTGTTCTTCTGCTGACTGTTCTTCTGCTGACTGTTCTTCTGCAGCCTGTACATCCGATCCACTCCACGGACTGCAAAGCAGCGCAAACGTCAATATTATGCTCAGCACATATCTCATTTTGTTATACCACATTGATTTCTTCTCCTTGTCATGTTGTAGTAAAAAAATGCCAGTTCTACAGGCAAATCTATAGAACCGGCATAGGGTAATCACAAATTACTTAATGGTGTCGATGTATGCAGTCATTTGTTCTACGTACTTGTCATAACCTGCTTCGTAGAATCCCTCCAGCAGCTCGTCCCAATACTCAACAGGCTTATCACCGGTGATAATCTTTGCTTCCTCCTGGATCATGTAGCTCCGGTATTCGATGAATACAGGATCCGTTGCAATTTCAGGTTTATAACCACGGTCAAGCGTAGGCCAGTACAGATCGAAGGTCACGTCAATCAGATTCGCAATACGCTTCTGCTGATCTACAGGCAGAGTTTTATCAACAAAGAACTCCACACCATCTGACCGGCGTAAGAACATACTAATCAGTTTCACATTTCTAAGATTAGTTCCGTTCTCTTTATCTGCAGCCTTAATTGCGTCGCGAAGAGAGAAGTCATAATTGCCTGCCTCATCCATAGTAAATCCAACGTCAATCAGGTTTTGAGCATTCAAGTTCACCCACTGTTCATCAGACAGAACATAGTCGCAAAGCTCTAAGAACTTCTCAGGATGCTCACAAGTACTGGAAACTGCGTAGTAATACCAGATACCTGTACCACTGTCACCATAGGTATAAGTACCGATGGGGTCACCATCTACAACAACACCGGGACAATATACATGAGTTCTGGTCGAGCCTTCAGCTGCTACCACTGTCATATTACCCGGGTAACCAAACTGGATACCAAATTGCTCAACGCGCTCTTTTGAAACTGCAGCATCTATTGCAAATGCATCAGGCTCAATGAGTCCTGCCTCCCAACACTTATTCATAAATGCAAGATACTGTTCATAATAGTCATAATCTTTGGAATACTTCAGATTAGTAACAGTACCGTCTTCCATTTCATACCATCCTGTACCGATATGGAAAATACGTGATACTCCCTCGAACAGAGAACCATCTGCATTTGAATAAACCTGTAACCCATAGGTATCATTAATGCCATTGCCATCCGGATCATCATATGTGAATGCATACATCAAATCATAGAATTCATCCAGAGTCAGAAATTCTCCTTCTGTATAATCGATATTCAGATTCTTTAACCAGTCCTCACGAAGCAAGAATCCGTCAGCACGAGTTGGTGAAGAACGAGGCATTCCCCATATACTTCCATCATTGAAAATATCCAGAGCCTCCCAGGATACCTCATCGGTGTGAGCCATTATATTCTCGTAGTTGCCCAGCATATCTGAGAGATCATAGAACATACCGGATTCACAGGCATCCTTGAAGGAAGTCTGATTCAGCCAATCAGTAGGGAAACAAATTACATCAGGCTTTTCATCATTGATCAAAGTCAACTGAAGATTGTCTTCATATGCGGAGGCCGGTGGCAAGATCCATTCGATCTCCAGGTTCAGCTTCTCCTCGAGTTGTGTTGACCATTGGTCTGCAATAGACCCTTCCGGAATCTCTGTTACATTGTGAAGCATAATCTTGAGCTTTACAGGTTCCTCTGATTCCTGAGATACCTCAGATGTGGCAACAGTATCCGTTGCACTGCCTGTGGTCACTGCAGAGCTTTCAGCTTCAGATTCAGTGGATTCAGACTTGGTACTGCCGCAGCCGGTAAAGGCTGTGGTCACCATCATAGCTGACAGAAGCAGTGCCATGATTTTCTTTGATTTCATTTCTTTTTTCCTCCTTGTTTTTTTCTTTCTTATCTCTATAAAAAAGGGCATACTAACCCTTTACAGAGCCAACCATAACACCTTTGGCAAAATGCTTTTGCAAATAAGGATAGATACTCATAATCGGCAAACTGGTTATGACTACTGACGCATACTGGAGATTCTTGCTCTGAATATCCTCTGCGGCCTCAAGCGCTGCCGGATCGTTTCCTGATTCCAAAATCTGGGTAGACATAGACATCAGTATTTCCTTTAATGTCAGTGCTACAGGCCATAAATCTTTGTCCTGAATATAAAGCTGAGCTCCAAAATATGAATTCCATGCACCCACTGCCAGAAACAGTGTGATAGATGCCAGCGCAGGCTTCGACAAGGGAAGAACCAGCTTTGTGAAAATATACGGCTCTGAACCACCGTCCACCATGGCTGCCTCAATCAATTCATAGGGCAATTCACGGAAAAAATTCATCATAATCACACAGTTAAAGGTACTAAAAGTGCCGGGAAGTATTAAAACCCACAAAGTATCAAGCAAGTTCAGTTCCTTCATATTCAAATAGTTCGGAACCATACCTGCGTTGAAAACCATGGTAAAAATTAAAATTACCATAAAAAATGGTTTTCCTTTCACTTCTTTACGGGATAACGGCCAGGCGAACAGCGCGGTGACTGCCAGGCTTAATATTGTATGACTTACAGTTACGATAATAGTGTTCAGATAGCTTCTCCAGAAAACAGTATTCTGAAACACTAACTTGTAAGCCGAAGTTGTAAATCCTTTCGGCCATATCATCCAGGGCGCTTTCAGGTACTCATTATAAGAAGAAAAAGAAATTGCTACAACATTAATAATAGGATACAGCATTAAGAGTGCAACCAGTGTCAGCACAATATAGTTACATACAGAAAAGATACGCTCCGGAAGACTCTCCTTAACTTTTGTACCCTGCTTCAGCTTCTGCTTTACCATAATCCTTTTCCTCCCATTCTCTTAGACAAAAAGTTGGATATAAATACCATGACCATACCAACCACAGACTGGAAGAGACCGACCGCGGTGGCAAAGCTGAATCGACCTTCCCTCAGACCTACCTGATACGAATAAGTTTCCAGTACTTCTGCAATCTCCTTATTCGGTGCATTCTGCAGAAGCCATACCTGCTCAAATCCATTACTCAGGATATCACCCATTTTCATGATCAGCATAACCGTTACTGTTCCGGCGATACAGGGTAACGTAATGTGGAGAATACGCTGCCAGCGGTTGGCACCATCAATCATAGCCGCCTCGTACAGCTGGACATCCACACCGGCGAGCGCTGCAAGATAAACAATCGTTCCCCATCCCGCACTCTTCCAGATACCGGATCCGATAAGAACTGTACGAAACCACTTGGGACTTGTCAAAAAGTCTATCTTTGTACCGCCCAAAGCTACAATCAACTCGTTAATGATACCGTTTGATTTGGAAAGCAGACCGGTTACCATGGTAATAACAATAACCCAGGAAATAAAATGGGGCAGATACATAACTGTCTGCAGCGTCTTCTTAAACTTTTCATGTCTGACCTCATTCAGCAAAAGCGCCAGAATGATCGGGACCGGAAATCCCCATAACAGACGCAAAACACTGGTAACAATGGAATTTTTCAATACCCTCATAAAATTGACTGATTGAAAGAGTGTCTTAAAATGCTCCAATCCTACCCACTCCGAACCCCATATACCTTTCACCAGGGAGAAATCCCTAAACGCGATCTGCAATCCATACGTAGGACGCAGCTTAAACAAAAAAATAGAAATAAGACCCGGAATCAGAAAAATGTACAACCAGTGAAAACGTTTGAAATGCATCAGCATCGGATGCCTGCGTTTCTTTGTCTCAGCTCCTGTCGGTTGTACCTGTGCATGCTTTTGCGTTGCAGCAATGCTTTGTTTACTCATCATTAACTTCACCACTTTCGTATGTATTTATTTCGTTAAATCTTACGAATAACATTTTACTATTTTACTCTTTTATATACAATTGTACAGATTCTACTCACTTTCGAAATATTCATCCCATTATTTTGCCGTTTAACTTTGGCAAAACGCATATATTTCTCACTATTTTTACCTTCACCCCACAATTTCTACCTGTCATAGTGCACAAAACTGCTTTTGGGCCAAAAAAAGAGAATTTCGCAAAGCGAAATTCTCCGCACGTATCGGTATCTGTCTGAACTATTACTATTTATCCGAACCCTGTATCCACCATTCCGGCAGCCGAGGCGTCTTAATTTCCACACATGCACCGCCATATTCACTTCTTCGAATATCAAATTCACACTTTTCTCCGTAAATCAGCCGAAAGCGCTGGAACAGATTTATAATCCCCAGATGTTCGCCCACATAAATATATTCCTTTTGCAGCATATGAAAAATCTCTCTGATCTTTACCTGTGCGATACCCACACCGTCATCCTCCACACAGATATGCAGTCCGCTCTGTTCAAGAGCATGAATGGATATGTAAATATTCCCACTGGCTTTCCTGGGCTGCAGCCCATGGCTGATAGAATTCTCTACCAATGTCTGCAAAGAAATGCAGGGAATGGGCATCTGCTGTACGGCAGGGTCAATCATGTAGGAACAGTGAATATTAGGACCATAGCGCAGACATTCCAGTTCCACAAATTTTCTGGTATACACTATTTCCTCCTCCACAGTGGTAATATTTGTCTTCTGGGCTTTGGCAGTACACAGGATGTCTGCCAGTAAGATTAATGACTGACTTGTAACACTGTTTTCACTTCCGGTCTCGGTAATAGCGGTCCAGTTGATCGCCTGTAAGACATTATTGAGGAAATGTGGCGTCATCTGTTCCTGCAGTGCCTTGGCACGAGCTCGTCTAAGAGCTACCACACGGTCAAGCATCTCCTGCTCCAGCGTCACATTTTTCTGGAAAAGCTCCAGTATGGACACCAGCATGTATTGGATTTCTCCATCCTCATCACCGACTCTGACCTGCTCTGACGGATTCTCCAGCAATCGTAAGATAGCCTCCACCGGCCTAAAAAGCCTGCAAGTAGTACCGTAGGATAACACCACCGCAGCGACTACGCCCAGCAGTAAAATAATCATTACAAGCTTTTGTTGTTGATTGCTGCTGCGCTCATATTCTTCCATGGGTACCATCTGGACACATTTCCAGCCGAATCTGTCCATAGACATCCACGATATCCGCATCTGCTGACCGTTTATCAGGGATGTTATGGCAGAAATGTCCGGATCCTCCGGCAGATCCACATACTGGTCATTCATCTGATGGGCAGTGTCCAACAGCACCTGATTATTCTTGTCCAGAATCAGATATGCCCCCTGGATTCTGTCATGATTATTCGTAATATACTCTATCACTTTTTCCATATCAACACTGATAGAGGCAAAAGCCTTTTTCCCACCGCCTACAAATCGTGCCCAGTAAAAAGTGAATATTCTTCTATCTGCTTCCATTTCCCCCTGATATACCGACCTGACATCTGCGAATGTGTTCTGACCCGGATTTTCCTCCAGCAATGAATAAAAAGTCTCCACCAGGTTCTTATCTGAAAATCGGCTGTAGGACTGGGCTTTATGAAGCACGGAGATCACATAATCTCCTGCCTCCGTATAAACATCTAAGGAATAATGCAGGTTCTCCCGGTAATCCTTATCAAGCACATCCTGCACCCCATTTACCGCAGCAATATATTCATACTTCTGAGGTTCCGTGCGTTCCATCCGCAGAAAAGTCTGTACGCGTTCATTTAGCATCTGATTTTCAAGACTATTGTACACCTCTTCCAACAGCGTATTTAGCGTAGCAAGAGTATTACCGGTACTTCTGTCGGCAGCAGTATCCATCTCTCTCAACAGACTTTGCTTGGAAAAACTCCAGACAATACTAATACACAGAACAAGCGGCAGTACAATGCACAGAAATACCTGCAGCCAGTTCTTAAAAAAGAGTTTCTGGAACTGACGGTTCTGTATTCTTTCAACAAAACCAAAATGTGTGACTTTATCTTCCATAACATGCCTTTCCAACTAATATTTTGTCATGCCGCAATAAACCTAATATCATTCTCAATGTTCTTTCAATGCAGGTCTGTAGTCGCCGGGAGATTTGCCCTTAATCTTTCGGAACACCTTATAAAAATACTTCAGATTGCTGTATCCTACCTTCTCCGCAATCTCATACACATACATGTCTGTATTTTCCAAAAACTCAACAGCCCGTTCCACACGCATCTCCATCACAAGATCCGTATAATTCTTACCGGTCTGTTCCTTAATCAAGCGGCTTATATAAGCAGGATTCAAAAAAACCGTCTCAGCAATACCTGCCAGGGTAATATCCTCACTGTAATGCTCACGCAGGTAATCCATCACCTTCTCAATACTGGTATCTCTCTTAGCCTCCGCCTGTTCACCTACATAATCGAATAATATTCTGACACAGCGTTGCAACCACTCTCTCAATGCTTCAGACTGCATTACGGAAAAAGCGGTAGGTGTCATGCACTCAGCATACAGCTGGTTCCAGGCCATTAAGTCATTTCCTGCCACTTCATCCAAAAGCTTGGTAACCGTATAAACACACTGCCTCTGGGTAAAATCCATGCCTCCTCTGAGGTAATTGCTAAACAGTGCATCAGCAAGCTTAATTCCCTGCGCCTTACTGTTCTGGCACAGATAAGAATACAGCAGCTTATTCTGATCCCGTAATAGCTGCAGATACTCCATATCCTTCATAAGACTGTTTACAGGCTCATTTCTCCCTACCCGCTCTGCACAATGGGCCAGCTCCGCAGGTGAATTCAACAGTTGAAATGTGGGGATTTGTACACGGAGTGCCATCAGATTATAGATAGCTTCTTTCAGTTCATTCGGCTCGTAGGTGATCCGGTCGGCCACCTGGTTCTCCCAGAAAACTCCTAATACAGACAGTTCATCATCTTTCGTGGTACTCCAGGTGATTGCATAGTATTCCAGTTTCCGATCAAAATATCCCAGTATATGGACAAGCTGTTCCTGAAGCTCCTGCTGACCGTAATTAGCAAGAAAATCCTTATATTGCCGGTCATTGCTGAGAATAATTCTCACCAGAAATAAGCGGGCACTCGCTCCCTGTTTCTTTGAATCAATCAGGCCCAGCCTCCTTGCCATCTTCTCCGGATTAGCAAGGGAACCGAAATAGGCATCCGTCACAAACTGCTGCTTCTCATAGTTGATCAGTCTGTTGTAATGATCCACACGATCCTGCAGCATATTCTCCTGATCATCCTGCCTGTCCAGCTTCTCTTTCAGTCCCCGGAAAATCTCCCGCAGCTTGGAGAGATCGACCGGCTTCAGCAAATAATGTGCCACATGATACTCCACTGCCTCCTGGGCATAAGAAAAATCCTTGTAGGCCGACAGAAATACCACCTGAATGGGAAGGTTCTGCTCAGCCACCAGGCGTGCAATCTCAATTCCGCTTACGTTGGTCATTTTGATATCCGTCAGAATAACATCAGGAATATTGTTTTTCAGATAATCCAGAAGCTCCTTTCCATCGTCAAACTCGCCATCCACCCGAAATCCAAGCTCGTTCCATCTGACCATATTCACAAGTGCCCGGCGTGTGGTAAATTCATCCTCAGCAATTACCAATGAGTACATTGTGCACATCCTTTCGTTTTATACTCTTTATCGATATAGTAGCGGACTTTTTATTTTCCATCTGATGCTCGTGTTGTTTATATTAACCCTCATTTTAACGGAAAGGGACTTATCCTGCAAGACTTTTTCTCAAAAAGCCTTCGTTTTACTTCTATAAATGTTTCCGCATCAGAATGGACGTTCCGTATCTTAAGCCAGTATATACCGCTTATTGTGCAGTTGGCCGGAATATCGTAGTAAATCCCCTTTTATCCTTCACTTAAAAGTATTGACAATGCGTCACCTATCGTTTATATATTAGTTACACGATACAAAAACTTGCGGAGTGATAAAGATATGAGCCTAATAAAACAAACTTCATCACAACAAAATCCCTCTCGCAGATGGAACGTCAGACACCTGGCGCTCGTTGGGCTGATGGCAGCTGTTATCTGTGTGTTCGGACCGCTTGTCCTGCCACTGCCGTTTAGTCCGGTACCGATTTCTCTCGCCAGTCTGGCAATTTATTTTGCTGCATATGTTCTGGGAAAACATGGAGGAACTCTCAGTTGTATGATTTATCTTCTTATCGGGCTTGTAGGAGTCCCTGTTTGCTCAGGGTTCAGTGGCGGCCCCGGCAAACTGCTCGGCCCTACCGGTGGATATCTGATTGGCTATCTGTTCATGGCATGGTTATGTGGATTATTTGTTGAAAAGTGGCCCGGAAAAGCCTTACTGCAGTTTACCGGTATGGTACTTGGAACTTTAGTCTGTTATCTCCTGGGAACGATCTGGCTCAGCTTCCAGGCTGATTTAAGCTTTCAGGCTGCGCTGGCTGCAGGTGTACTTCCTTTCATACCGGGTGACCTTGCGAAAATCGTTGTCAGCATGGTAATAGGGAAGCAAATCCGCAAACGCCTCCGGAAGTTAAATTTCTAAGTAACTTGTTGCATGGATTTCCTTAAAATTTTGCAACTTGCATTTCCCCCTCACCTGTGCTATACTCTTAATCATTGTAAAGTCTCAAAAACAAGGTCTTAAAGGCTTAACAATTGCATAAAGTCTGTCACCGGCAGCATTATGTACGCTACGGCGCGAGTGTTCGAGACCTTCCACTCGTAAAACAAAACTAAAGGAGACAAAAATGAAAAACGAGAAAATGCAATTCATGACTCACGCAGCGGCGATCGCTGCTCTTTACGTTGTGCTTACATTGGTAGCCAACGCTCTGGGCCTGGCCAATTATGCCATTCAGGTCCGCTTTTCCGAAGCACTTACAATTTTGCCTTTCTTCACACCGGCTGCGATACCCGGACTGTTCCTTGGCTGTCTTATCAGTAATCTGTTGACAGGCTGTGCAGTACCGGACGTTATCTTCGGCAGTTTGGCAACTCTGTTAGGTGCTGTCGGTACTTATCTGCTTCGTAAGAGCAAATGGCTGGCACCTATTCCTCCCATTGTGGCTAATATTTTGATTGTTCCCTTCGTTCTGGCCTATGTCTATAAGTCCGAAGGTTCCATTCCTTACTTTATGGTAACTGTTGGAATCGGAGAGATTATTTCCTGTGGTGTATTCGGAATCATTCTTTTGAATGTACTTCAGAAATATCGGAAATATATTTTCCGCTGATGCAAAAAAGTCTTCGGGGCTAACCCCCGAAGACTTTTTGCAGCTCTATTCATATACATACGTAATAAAGCAATTCCCATTCTCCTCAAACCACTGTGTGGAGTCCTTCATTCCCTTTTTGTAAAGTTTTCCTGTAGATGGCTCCATAATCACCACATTAAGCTCATTAAATCCCGTAATCAGAACCGCTTCTCCATTCTGCAAAATAGCCAGCACCGGAATATCCTGGTTCACATAATAGAGCATGGCGTCCATGGTCACCCCCGTCAAATTCAGGATGCGGCACTGGTTCAGACCCTGTTCCAAAATCTGCACCGACGTCTGTCCCTGATCTAAAAGAGACTGGCTGTTCATGGTGATGCCTTCCTTTTGCAGCATGGTATCCAGGCACACTGCCAGACTGCTTCTTGTGTCATCAGAGCTATTCTCTTTAATCGCCATAATCTGATTTCTGGTGACAAGGTTCCCTCTTCTGTAGATACATTTTCCGCTGTCATCCGTTACCGCTCCGGAACGCTCATAAGCAAGCTTTACAGCTTCCGCCGGGTCTACATAGATACCGCAGACTCCATAAGTGTCATAGACATAGTATCGCTCTACCGCTCCTTCTGCAGTGAATTCTACCGCTCTGTCTCCTTCAAATACTACTTCCTTAGGACTTCTGACCTGCAGATTTTTCTCATTGATGGAGAGTCTGGTCTGAATCTGTACGATTTTCTGGTAAAGGTCAATGCTTACCACCGCAATCCGATTCTTGCCGGCCTTAATTTCTTCATTGTTCATAATATAATCGGGAGTTGTCACTTCAAAGGTTCCATTGCTCATCCGCTGCACCCTCTCCAGCGTAATCTGATTATCGGCAACCGAGCATCCAGTCATATAGATTCCATCCGGGAGCGTTTTTTCAAAAAGTGATTCTTCCGAATCATAAATACAGATCTGATACATCGGGAAAAATACCTTGCCGGCAGAATCTGTTGTAATATCCTCCAGCCGGGCCACTCCATAAATAATGTCCTCCCCCATAAAACCAAGAAGCTTCACTGCACTTCCTTCCTCGGCAAAGACCTCACTTTGCTGCCCGCTGCTTAAGTTCCTGATCACAAGGCTGCTGCCATGATAACTGTCTTCACCTTTCTGCCATGCCAGAATCTTATGGTTCTCAGATGTCATCATACTGCCATCCTGTGTAATTGTAACCACAGTCTCATAAGACCTGTCTTCCATATGAATCAGGAAAACGGTATTGTCCAGATACAGATACAGCTGCCCCTCCCTGTTCATAAACAGGAGCTGTTCCATTTCCTCCGCCAGTATATCATAGCCTTTATCCGAAGGAAGGTAAACAATTTCCTCTATGGTATTGACTGAGTTGTCATAATAGTACACGGCAGTTCCCACTTCCCCTTCATGACGCCCTCTGTTCATGTAGCCATACACCGCAAAGTATACGTTACCGCCTTCATCCACATCCAGCACTTTCATATCATGATGGTCATAAAGTGTCCTCGCATCAGCATTTTCACTATCATAAAAACAAAACAGTACTGTCATCTTACCGGTAGTCACATTATAGCTGCAAAGTCTGCCCGCTAGCTGAAAGACAATGATATTGCCATCTTCGCTTTCCACAAAAGGCAGATTCTCATCTGCGATTCCCAGTTCAATTTTATCATTTTCATAAATATCTCCCCGGACATCCGGAATCTGTGTCATCGTCCGTTCAAATTCCAGAAGATACATTCTCTCTGCATTGGTCAGAAAACGTACACGATAAGCTTCCTCCACCATGTAGTAGCAAGTGTTTTCTTCTGAGGTGGATACAATGTAGTGAAGCACTATGCTTCCGGTCTGGATACCGAGTTCGGTCATCTGAATCACCGGCTCGGTCTCCTCTGTCACATTCAAATCAGCCCAGGTAATCTGTTTAAAGCTGCTGTGAATGTTCACTTTATGAAGCGTAGTATTGTCTCCTGAGGAGTTGGATTCCAGATACTTTGTGAGGTTCTGTTCTTTGGCTGCCTCCCGGTCATACAACGTCTCATGAAACTCTTTTACAAACTGAAGCTTCTCAAGTGCATAGGTATCCTCACTCCAGATAATTCGTGTATAATAGCGGATAGTTCCCAGGTCTTTTGTATCCAGCAGGATTACCAGCATATATTCTGTGTCTGCTTCCATCAGATCTTTCAGACTGATACTACACTTCAGCCTGTCTTTCTCCAGTGCACTGAAATCTGTCACCTTAGAATTTTCTACCAGCCTGCTGCCATCTATACTGCGAACCTCTACACTCACCTGATTTACCGTAATTCCATAGGTGTCCACTGTAAATTCCGCTTTTCTTCCTTCTCCCAGCTCTGTCACCGTTTCTCTCTGATAAGCAGTGTCCATGGCATTTACATAACCATGCAGCTGGTTATAGAAGATTCCATCCTTTTCCATTGTAACTACCGGAAGGGAAGCCGGTGCCATTTCCATCGTCATATTATTATTTCCCATATTCATGACACGGCTGATAATCGTTGCGGATGCAAGAAAAACCAGGATGAATACCGTTAACTTAATGATTGTCTTCTTCATTCCTTTTCCTCCAACAACCTTGCAAGCGTAGGTGAAATGCCCAGATAAGTAAGCAGTTCCTGCACATCCTCTTTCGCCTTCGGGCGCATGTGGTTACGTTTCACTGCACGTATCAGGAGATTCTTAGGTGTATGTTCCATGTCGATAAACTCCAGTATCTGAGTGTCATAGCCCTGTTCTGTAAGGAGATTGGCCCGGACTGCATCTGTGATCAAAGCAGACATCCGCTCTTTAATAAGACCGTATTTCAGGACCGGCTTTAAGTCCTCGCAATGAATCTGCTTATTCACTTCATGCTGACAGCAGGGAACGGCCATGATGACTTTGGCTCCCCATTTTATGGCTTTCTCCAGAGCAAAATCTGTTGCAGTATCGCAGGCATGAAGGGTCACAACCATATCTACCCGGTCCGCCCCTGTATAAGTACTGATGTCTCCTTTTTCAAAATGCAGGTGGTCATAGCCGCATTTTTGAGCAAGTTCATTGCAGTGATCGATGACATCTGTTTTGAGATCCAATCCGGTGACCCGGATGTCTTTTCCTTTCAACTCGTGCAAATAATAGTACATAGCAAAAGTCAGATAGGACTTGCCGCAGCCAAAATCAATGATGCGGATTGTCCTGTCTTTGGGCAGTTCCTCCAATACGTCTTCGATAAATTCCAGATAGCGGTTGATCTGGCGGAATTTATCGTATTTTGCTTTGGTCACTTTTCCGTCAGGAGACTGCACGCCAAGACCTACCAGAAAATCTACAGGATGACCTTCTTTCAAAATGTATTGTTTGGTCTTGTTATGTGAAAGAGCGTCTGTCGTGGTTGCTGCTTCACCGACACCATTTGGGCTGTTCCGGTCTTTTCGCTCTACAGGCTGCTTTTTCACCTTCATGGTAAGCTTTCCTTTTTTGCTGACAAGCACTGTGGCGCTCATGGCAGCCGCCGTGAACTGCGCCTGACCAAAGCGAGGGACGGCAGGACACTCCATACCGGTCTGCATCGCACCGGGGAACTCTATACCAGACTGCACCGTGCCGGGCTGCTTTTCATCCGCCTGACCAAGCATCCCCAGAATCCTAACTGTCATTTCTTCCTTACTGTAATTGTGATGGAACACCTGGGTTCCTTTATATATAGTCTCCTGAAACAGAAGTTCCTCCTTAATTTTCACCGGGCGCACTTTCACCTTCTGTGCAGCTCCTTTGTCCCGGGAATCACTCAGGATGATCTGTTCCAGGCCAGCATTCAATGTATTCTCAAGTAATTCTTTTAATTCCTTCATTTCTGTTTGATCTCCTAATAGTTACGTTCAGCCGCGCCATTCGCAAAGCATCAAAGATACTTTTGGCCGCAGCCACAGGCGCTTTTAGCTGCTTCGCAGCTACCTTTGCTCATAAAAAGCAAAGTTATTGCAATATAGCGCACCATGTCTATATTGTAATAACTTTACCGGAAAATCACAAGCTAAAATTGTATGATCCCTCTTCTTCCTCCATGTCTTCTTTTGTATACCTCATTATACAGAAGAACCAGGATCAGATCCTGCAGCCAGACCCACTTTTCAGGAGGCGTGGGATTTTCCACAGCAGCTTCTCTTTCTTCTCTCTGTAGAATGGTAACGATATTCTTAGCCATTCGCTCCAGGCTGAAGCGGTCCGGATATTCATCGTAAATCATACTGCCTTCGTAATCCATTCTATCTAAAACTGCTGCAACCCTTCTCTGGTATCTTTTGATCTCCAGTGGGTACATCTGCTGTAAATATTCCATATCCCGGATTACGGTATCTTCTCGTCTGGTACCGTATGGTCCGGGATATGTCATGTAATAAGGGAGGATTCTACGGTCGAAGTCCATATGCACAACCCTTTTTCTCTTATGATATGCAGCAACTGCGACTTTGTTTCCTCTTTTTATTGGTTTTCGTTACGGTTTTGACTGTAACTTTACTTCAGTGCCTCGATTCTGGTAAGAGCACGTTTCAAAGAAGCTTCCGCACGCAGAACATCTGTCTCCGGCGCGCGTACGTTCAGTCTTTCCTGTGCTCTCTGCAATGCTGCTTCAGCTCGTTTTTCATCGATTTCCTCTGGCCACTCAATGATTTCAGCCAGGATGGTCACCTGATGAGGCAAAATCTCTGCAAAGCCGGCGTGAAGCGCGGCTTGTTTCTCCTTATCCGTCTCATGGATATTCAGGATACCCGGACTGATAATGACGGTAAGGGGAATGTGACCGGGCAGGACACCGATTTCGCCTTCTGTGGTATTGAATTCTACCATATCTACCTCGCCTTCGTAAAATACTCTGTCAGGCGAGATGATACGCAGAATAAAATTTCTGTCTTCTGCCATGTCGTTCCTTTCTGGATCCCTGCTTATTTCACCCTCGCGATTACATCGTCAATACTGCCTGCATTCAGGAAATAGCTTTCGGGAATATCATCATGCTTACCATCGAGGATCTCACGGAAGCCGCGGATGGTCTCGTTAACAGGCACATATTTTCCTTCCAGACCGGTAAATTGTCCTGCTACGAAGAAAGGCTGGGACAGGAATCTCTGTACCTTACGTGCACGGGATACCACCAGTTTATCTTCCTCAGACAATTCATCCATGCCAAGGATAGCAATGATATCCTGAAGTTCTTTGTATCTCTGAAGGATCTCCTGCACGTCACGTGCTGTTCTGTAATGCTCCTCACCCAGGATTCTGGGATCCAGAATACGTGAGGTAGATTCCAGAGGGTCGACTGCCGGATAGATACCAAGTTCTACGATAGAACGTGACAATACAGTGGTTGCATCCAGGTGGGCAAAGGTCGTAGCCGGTGCAGGGTCGGACAAGTCATCCGCAGGCACATAAACAGCCTGTACGGAAGTAATGGAACCGTTTCTGGTAGAAGTGATACGCTCCTGAAGGGCACCCATTTCCGTCTGCAGGGTAGGCTGGTAACCTACTGCGGAAGGCATACGTCCCAAAAGTGCAGATACTTCACTACCTGCCTGTGTGAAACGGAAAATATTATCGATGAACAGCAGTACGTCCTTACCGCCTTTGTCACGGAAGTATTCTGCCATGGTAAGTCCTGTAAGACCTACTCTCATTCTTGCTCCGGGGGGCTCATTCATCTGTCCGAATACCATGGTGGTCTTGTCAATAACGCCTGACTCTGTCATTTCATGATAGAGGTCATTACCCTCACGGGTACGCTCTCCAACACCGGTGAAGACGGAATATCCGCCATGTTCGGTGGCAATATTACGGATCAGCTCCTGAATCAGAACTGTCTTACCTACAGCTGCACCGCCGAACAGACCGATCTTACCACCCTTCTGGTAAGGGCAAAGCAGGTCCACGACCTTGATACCTGTTTCCAAAAGCTCTGTTTCTGTAGATTGTTCAGCAAATTCAGGTGCCGGTTTATGAATCGGCTCATATGACACACCTTCCGGTGCCGGTTTATTGTCAATCGGCTTACCCAGTACATTGAAAATACGTCCCAGGGTATTCTCACCAACGGGAACGGAAATGGGAGCCCCGGTAGCATTGGCCTCCATTCCTCTTACCAGACCGTCAGTAGGACCCATGGCAATACACCTGACGGTATCATCTCCAAGATGCTGGGATACCTCAACCGTCAGTTCACTGCCGTCTCTGGTAGGAATGACAATGGCCTCATTAATCTGGGGCAGTTTCCCTTCATCAAAACGGATATCCAGTACCGCACCGATGATCTGGGTAATCTTTCCTTTATTTTGTCCTGCCATTTTCTAATATCCTTTCTGATTGCTTTCGCTAAGAGATTGCCTCCGCTCCTGCAATAATTTCTGTTAGTTCCTGTGTAATAGAGCCTTGTCTTGCTCTATTATATTTCAGCGTCAGATCACTGATCATTTCTTCTGCATTACTGGTCGCATTGTCCATGGCCTGCATTCTTGCTCCGTTCTCACTGGCAATTGATTCTTTCAGCGCCCCGTAAATCAGGCTGGTGACATATTTGGGTATTATCATGTCCAGCGCCTCTTCGTCGGTGGGTTCGAAGTTCATCAATGTATTGCCGCCATTTCCATGGGAAGCATGATTTTCATGATCCACAGGAAGCAGGCGAAGCAAGGTAGGCTCATGGCTTACCGTATTTTTAAAAGAAGTATATGCCAGATAGATTTCTCCAATCTTACCTGATGCATAGAGCTCCAGAAGCTTTTCGGAAAGCTGCATGGCGTCTGCAAAAGTAGGCTCCTCCACAATATGGGATAAATCCTCGGAAATCTCATAACCACTTCTGGCAAGTGCTTCCCGACCTTTATTACCTACTGCAAATATCTGTATTTCTTCCTTCTTCCATCCCTCATGTCTGGTAATCAGCTTTACAATATTGGAATTGTAGCCCCCTGCCAGACCCCTGTTGGATGTAATGACGATAACAGCCTTTTTGGTAGCATTACCTTTTACCAGATACTTATGATCCATATCTCCTACACGGGACAGGATGTTGTTTACAGTCTCATACATACAGTCAAAGTAAGTCTTGGATCTCTCAGCTTCGGTTCTGGCATGCTGCAGCTTTACAGTAGAAACCAGCTTCATGGCTTTGGTGATCTGCTGGGTGCTCTGAATGCTCCCTTTACGACGCTTAATGTCTCGCATTGATGCCATATTCTGCTCCATTCCTTCCCGACTTATGCCGGGCTAAAGGTTTCTACTTAAACTGGTTCCAGTTCTTCTTGAACTCTTCGATTGCTTTCTTAAGCTTTCCTTCGGTTTCCTCGCTCATCACCTTTTCCTCAGCGATACTGTTCGGTATCTCCGGATATCTGGTATCCAGGAAATCAAAGAACTGCTTTTCAAATTCGGTAATCTCTTCTACAGCTACGTCCAACAGGTACTTTCTGGTCACGGCATAAATAATGATAACCTGATACTGTACCGGCATAGGCTTGTACTGAGGCTGCTTCAATACTTCTTTGATACGCTCACCCTGTGCCAATCTCTCCTTGGTATCGGCATCCAATTCGGAACCAAACTGGGAGAAGGCTGCCAGTTCACGGTACTGTGCCAATTCTACACGGATAGGTGCAGCCACTTTCTTCATGGCCTTGATCTGGGCAGAACCACCTACTCGGGATACGGACAGACCTGCATTAACAGCAGGGCGGAAGCCTGCATTGAACATCTCTGTCTCCAGATAGATCTGACCATCTGTAATAGAAATAACGTTGGTCGGGATATAGGCAGATACATCGCCTGCCTGTGTCTCGATGATGGGAAGTGCAGTCAGGGAACCTCCGCCGTACTCATCACTCATTCTTGCTGCACGTTCCAAG
Organism: Acetatifactor sp.; assembly: GCA_045545375.1. Classification (GTDB taxonomy): domain Bacteria; phylum Bacillota; class Clostridia; order Lachnospirales; family Lachnospiraceae; genus Acetatifactor. The sequence goes on along the minus strand of JAZQAT010000106.1, from coordinate 20,207 downwards.
AGTCTGGAGTGCAGATAGAACACATCACCGGGGTATGCTTCACGCCCTGGCGGACGACGAAGCAGCAGGGAGAGTGTACGGTAAGCGGTAGCATGCTTACTTAAGTCATCGTATACTACCAGGACATCTTCTCCGTTCTCCATCCATTCCTCACCGATTGCACAGCCGGAATAAGGAGCAATATACTGTAAGGGAGCCAGGTCACTTGCTGTGGATACCACTACTGTGGTATAGTTCATAGCTCCGTATTCTTCCAGTGTCTTTACGATATTGGCAACGGTAGATGCTTTCTGGCCGATTGCCACGTAGATACATTTTACATTCTGACCTTTCTGGTTGATAATGGTATCAAGAGCGATAGCCGTCTTACCTGTCTGGCGGTCACCGATAATCAGCTCACGCTGACCTCTTCCGATAGGAACCATGGAGTCAATGGCCTTAATACCGGTCTGGAGCGGGGTATCCACGCTCTTTCTGGTAATAACACCACTTGCAACTCTTTCAATCTGACGGTATTTATCCGTCTGAACAGGACCTTTGCCATCAATCGGCTGTCCCAGTGCGTTCACAACTCTTCCCAATAACGCATCGCCTACGGGAACCTCTACCACTCGCCCGGTGGTCTTTACCATGTCCCCTTCATTGATATTCTTCTGGCTGCCCAAAAGAACCGCACCTACGTTATCTTCTTCCAGGTTCAGCACCATTCCGTATACTCCGCCCGGGAATTCCAGCAGCTCACCCTGCATGGCATTTTCCAGTCCGTGCACACGGGCGATACCATCTGCCACCTGGATAACCGTACCCACATCGGATACATCCAGCTGGGATGCGTATCTCTTGATCTGATCCCTGATCACTGAACTTATTTCTTCTGGTCTTAAATTCATGATTCTGTAGCGCCTTTCTTTCAGCGTGGCATTTACCCCAGCTGAATCGTTAATAATTGTCTCGTCAAATCATCCAACTTGCTGCGGATACTGCTATCCACTACTCTGTCTCCGATTCTGATGATCATGCCGCCGATAATCTGCGGCTCCACCTGATAATGCATCTCCATCGTGCGGTAGTCCGTGGTTTCAAGAAGTCTGGCTTTCACCTGCTCCTTTTGCTTCTCTGTCAGTTCCACCGCTGTGGTCACATGGGCAATACCGATTTTCTGCGCTTCTTTTACTTTATCAACAAAGTACTGGAAAATAGACTGCAGGTCACGGTATCTTTCCTTTTGAACAATGATTTTTAAAAATCCTGTCATCTCATTGCTTGCCCTTCCTGCAAAGACCTGCTCAATTACAGCAAGCTTCTCCTGCTTTGGAATCGCAGGATGCAGCATCATCTTGTCAAAATCCGGATTGTCCTTCAAGATTTTGCGGGTTTCTTCCACCTCTTCCAGAAAAAGGGAACCCTTATTTTCTTCCATGGCAATCCCAAACAGAGCTTCTCCGTATGTCTTGGATACTAGCTTAGCCATGTGTTCTCACCCATTTCTTTCAGAGTCTCTTCAATCAGCTGATCCTGTACTTTAGTATCGATGGAAGCAGCCACAACTTTACCTGCCATCAGAGATGCCACGGAGATGATCTCTTTCTTCACATCATCTGCCAGCTTCTGCTTCTCAAGTTCAGCTTCTGTGCGTGCTCTCTCCATAATCCTTGCAGCTTCTTCCTTAGCTTCAGCAATGATTCTGTTCTCATTTTCCAAAGCTCTGCGGCGTGCATCGCTTAAAATATTTTCAGCTTCCTTATTGACATCCTTAAGTTTGCTTTCATATTCCGCCTTCAGACTGTTCGCATCCTCCAGGCTTATTCTGGCTTCATCCAGTTCGCCTTTGATCTTCTGCTTACGGTCATTTAACATCTTACGCGCCGGATTGAACAGGAAGTAGCTCATGAGCAAGAACAGGACAAAGACTGCAATCAGCGTCAGTACCGAATCTGCCAGAAGCTGCCAGTCAAGGCCAAACATTCTGTCATAGGTCTCGCCTGCGGTTAATAGTATCATTTCCTGTCTCCTTTCCGGCTTCTTACCATAACAGAGGTTTTACGAATAATAACAGGATAGCAACAAGCAGACCATACAGACCTGTGGTCTCGGCTACTGCCTGGCCAAGCAGCATGGTAGAAGTAATGGCTGACTTTGCACCGGGATTGCGTCCTACAGCAGCTGCTGCATGTCCGGCTGCGATACCCTGTCCTACACCGGGTCCGATACCTGCGATAAGTGCCAGACCTGCACCGATTGCGGAACATCCTAAGATAAAGTTTTCATTAAAATCCATTGTAATTTCCTCCTGATTTTATAAATTATTGATTTAAGTATTAACTGGGTAAAGTATACTTTTGTATCTCCGATGACAAACGCAATTTCCGACGTCATTCGGCGTCTCCAACTGCAAACGCAATTTCCGACGTCATTCGACGTCTCCAATTGCGTTGGAGATATAGGTCATGGTCAACATACAGAATACGTATGTCTGAATTGCTCCGGAGAACAAGTCGAAATACACATGCAGTGCTGCCGGCCAAATAGTAGCAATCCATCCCAGCAATCCGTATACCAAAGCCATCATGATAGTACCTGACAAGATATTGGCGAACAGACGCAAAGAAAGGGATATCGGCACTGCGACTTCACTGATGATATTGATTGGCAGCCAAATGGGCAGCCACGGGGGCAGCGGTGAACACATATCCTTCCAGATATCCTTTGGTTTCTGGTATTTAAACTGATTATAATGAACCAGAATAAAGGTCAGCACACCCAGAGGAAAAGTAACACCATAATCTGCGGTGGGCGGCCTCAATCCCAAAAGACCTGAAATATTGCTGAACAGGATAAAAATAAAGATGGTACCGATATAATTGTAATATTTTGTACCGCTCCTGCCCATGGTACTATCTACCATGCCATCCAGCTTTTCCACAATCAGCTCTACCACATTCTGAAAACCGCCCGGTATTTCCGTGCCTTTCTTCATGGCATGTCCTGCTGCTATGGAAAAAGCAATCAGAATCAACATTACGATAAACAGACACACATGTGTCGTTGTTATCCACACTTCATGACCTAAGAAGCTGTATTTGAACACTCCGTGCACCATTACGTCAATGTCCGAGGACGCGGATAACAAGATTCCATGCTCCATACTCTCACCTCCTTACATTTCTCCCGCTTTCTCTCCCTCATCCGGCTGTGCCTTCTTCCGGCATGGGCTGGGGTTCAGGATCTGTTTCATGGAAGATTTTGTTACATATTTTATGAGTAAACGGCTGTATAAGCGCGGTTACTTTCAGGCTCATGTATCCCAGGAATACTACAAGGGGATTCAAGATCTCCGTTATAATAATGATTAACATTATGAGTAGAATTAATACATATCGAATCATGTATCCTTTAAAAATCATTTTGGTAGCGGATTCCCCATAATCAAGAGACCTGTCCAAAGTCCGGTATATATGCCAGGCTGCCAGCGCTGCGGCAGTAATTCCCAACCAAAGACTTATGGTATATATTATGGCCTGCTCCAATCCGGGCATCCATGACAGCTTTCCTGTGGACCCTATGGTCATACAAATCAAACCAATCATTTCGCATACCAGACCGAAAAATATCATTCCGATATGCATCTCCAGAAGGGTTCTATCCTTCTTACGCAAAATTTCAAGCAGATTCATTGTTGCCGTGTGTTTCCTTTCTGCTGTTTTGGGTAAAGATTTTTTTCGCCATTCGGTATATATTCTGCCCACCCGCAATAGCTCCTATGAAAAAAAATATTATGGTAAAATATGCCGTGTCGAACTTTCTATCCAGCCAGATTCCGAGAACCGTCATCATAGCGATGGGAACGATCATGTTGATTCCAAACTGGAGAATCATGGTCATGGACTGGAAAACGGTGCGGTCATAGGGGGTGTTTTTTTTCACGGGGTTTGTCTCCTTTTTTACTTGCGGATATGGGTAAATTATATCTAAAATTTTCTAAAATGTCTAGGGAAATGGTTGGAAGTGGAGTAAATTTTCTCTTAAATTTTTATGAATAGTAATTTAAGATTGACTTCCACTGCCGGAAATAGTAGTATGGGTAAAAGGAGAGAACACACATGAGAATCCGACAAGTCACTATGGAAGATGCAGCTTCCTTAGCCGCAATCTATGCTCCATATGTCAAGAATACCGCAATCACATTTGAATACGAAGCTCCCGATGCCGAAGAATTTCGAAGCAGAATCCATCACACATTACAAAAATATCCTTTTCTTGCTGCAGAAGAGGACGGACAAGTCTGCGGCTACTGCTACGCATCGGCTTTTAAAGGCCGTGCTGCCTATGGATGGTCTGTAGAAACATCTATTTACATAAAAGAAAGCTGTCGTGGCCAGGGAATTGGGCATGCGCTTTATCAGGAACTGGAGAAGCAGCTTCGCCTGCAGAATGTCTGCAATCTCTGTGCCTGTATCACCTACCCCAATCCGGCCAGCATCGCCTTTCACGAAGCTTTCGGCTATCGCACGGTTGCTCATTTTCACAATTCCGGTTATAAGCTGGACAAGTGGCATGACATGATCTGGATGGAGAAAGTACTGACACCACATCAAGTCCCGCCCCTTCCCTTTATTCCATATTCTCAAGTGTGCGTGCAGCACGGAAAGGAGTACTTATGATTACTCAGGACAACCTGAAAATCTACCGTCAGCGTTTCATTCCCCCGGAGTGCATCCTGTTAAAGGATGATATCATTGTAAGCCAGACAGAGGACATGATCATCACCACGTGGAAGACTCTAAAACCCAAGACAGCCTTCCAGCATGGCTGTTCCTGTTATTTCCTGAAAAAAGGAATTAAGGTCAGCAAATATTACCGGGCTGATGACTCTCTGCTATTCTGGTATTGTGACATCGTAGATTACTCCTATGATGAAGCAGAACATGCCCTGACTGTCACCGATCTGCTGGCAGATGTCATCATCTATCCGGACGGACGTTTTAAGGTTGTGGACCTGGACGAACTGGCTGACGCGTTGGAACAAAAGACGATTACACAGGAACAGCTTACACGCTCTTTACGTCAGCTGAATGAATTGTTGACACTCGTATATCGTGACAAATTCGACCAGCTGCAATCACCGCTTGATATGCTCGGTCTGTAAATATTAAGTTGAGTTTCACTATTAGGAAGATGCAGCTATAATAAAAAAAGGTATTCAGAGAAAAAAATAATCGTGGCACCTTCCTTATGGAGGGTGCCGCGACAACCTTTACAATAAAAAATGTTAATACATTAATAGAAAATATGTCCCCCGATAGAGATACCCGTAAGTCCCTCAATCGGTGTTCTGAAAAATACACAATTGCCCACGTTGCTCACACCGGCCATGGCTTCATCAGCCGCCCGATAACATTTATCCGTAGCCTTATCTACTGCCAGTGCCAGTTCCAAACGCCCGCTCGCAACCGGTGAAAATTGTCTGGATTGATAGATAACACCTACCACAGTATTGGGAAACTTGGAGCTTAATACCCGGTTGATAACCACGGCTCCAACTGCAACCTGACCTTCATAGGGTTCTCCGCCGGCTTCACAATAAATCAGGTTAGCAAGCAGCTTACGGTCACCTTCTTCAAAAGTAACCTCTGAAATATCTCTCCACTTACCTTGGGCTGCAGCCTGAGACAACGCAATCTCTTCCGCAAGCTTCTTCTTCAGATATACCAGGTCTTCTTCCGCTTTCTTAATCTCTGCTTCATATTGAAGCGCCTGGGCTTCTGCCTCGGATATCTGGTCAGCATACTGAGATATAGAACTCGATGTCTGGTTAATCAAGCCCGTTACCCTGCTCTTTTCCTGCTCTGCCTTGGCTTTCAGACCATCCAGCTCTGTCTTTTCATTCTGCAGCCTTGCTTCTTCAGATTCTATGTACTGACGATTGGCTTCATATTCGTCCAGCTTCATCTGTCCATATTCTGCGATCTTCTCAAAAAAATCTGCCACATTTAAAAAATCCGCTATATTCCCAATGGTAAAGAACGTTTCCAAATAGGATTTTTCGTTTCTTTCGTACATATAACGAATCCACTGTTTCATGTCGGCATATTGTTTGGCTTCTACCGCTTTCGCCTCTTCCAACGCAGCCTGCGTGTCAGAAATTTCCTGTTCTTTATCTGCAATCTGCTGCTCCAGATCCGCCAGGTTGTTGCTGACCTGGGTGAGCTGTGAATTCAGGTTATTCAATTGTCCCTTTAGATTGCTTTGCTCACCTTTCAGGTTCTCCAGCTCGTCCTTCGTATCATCCAGTTTCCCTTCCAGTTCATTTTTCTCCTGTTCGGTCTGGTCGATCCTCTGCTGGGTAGTAGTAGCATAGGAAACCGTAGGCATCGCTCCTGCTGTCATCGTGACCAACAAAAACACTGCCGCCTTTCTTCCTAACACGGTCTTAATCCTTTTCATGCCGCGAACTGCCCCGCCTTTCTAACTTCTGCCTCTATTCGGCTATACTTCTAATGTTATCTTCCTTCCGGAAGGAATGTACTTGATGTATTTGACACCTGTTGCATCGAACATTTTCTTGGATGCCCGATTGGCAGCCGTTCCGTCATATTTGTCGCTGTCATATACGACAGTCTTGATTCCTGCCTGAATGATAGCCTTGGCGCATTCATTGCAGGGAAAAAGAGATACATACAGCTTGGTTCCCTCCAGAGAACCGCCTCTGTAATTCAGAATCGCATTCAGCTCACTATGGGTCACGAAGGGATACTTGGTATCTAACACATCCCCTTCTCGCTCCCATGGGAACTCATCGTCCGAGCATCCGCAGGGGAATCCGTTATATCCCATGGACAGTATCTTATTGTCCTCACTAACGATACAGGCTCCCACCTGAGTATTGGGATCCTTGGACCTCATTCCCGACAATGCAGCCACTCCCATAAAGTATTCGTCCCAATTGATATAGTCTTTTCTTTTCCCACCCATAGATAACTCCTATTTGGTTCCGAAGATACGATCGCCTGCATCTCCCAGACCGGGAACAATATAACCATGGTCATTCAATTTATCATCCAAAGCACCTATATACATATCTACATCAGGATGACTCTGTTTCATCTTAGCAACGCCTTCGGGAGCTGCAATGATGCACATGAAATGAATATTCTTACATCCTTTATCTTTCAGCATCTGGATGGCAGCTACAGAAGAGCCTCCGGTAGCAAGCATAGGATCCACCACAAATACTTCACGTTCTGCACAGTCTGCAGGCAATTTGCAGTAATATTCTACAGGTTTCAGCGTCTCAGGATCACGATATAAACCGATATGGCCTATTTTAGCCGCAGGAATCAGCTGCAGTACACCGTCGACCATTCCAAGACCTGCTCTTAAAATAGGAACAATGGCCATCTTCTTGCCTTTCAGTTCTTTCGCGGTTGTCTTACAGATAGGGGTCTCAATTTCTACATCATCCAATTTCAGTTCTCTGGTAGCTTCATAGCAAATCAGCATAGCAATTTCACTGATTGTTTGCCTGAAATCCTTTGTACCTGTCTCTTTCTTCCTGATGAGTCCGATTTTGTGCTGAATCAGAGGGTGATCCATTACTACTACTTTAGCCATTTTAACGTTCCTCCTTGGTCTTGTGATAATTTTTCCTCAAAAGTTTATACGCTCTCATGCAGAACCGCTCTGCCTACTGCTCTATCAGACTGATTCTCCTCATATGTCTCTCTTCGCCGGAGAACTCAGTATTCAAGAATGTCTCAACAATAGCAAGAGCAAGATTCTCGCCAACAATACCTGCGCCCATAGCAAGTACATTGGCATCATTATGCAGTCTGGTCAACTGGGCTGACAAAATATCACCGCACAATGCAGCACGTACCCCCGGTACTTTATTGGCAGAGATGCTGATACCGATACCTGTGGTACAGATTACAATACCTTTCTCGCACTCTCCGGAAGCAACAGCTTTGCCTACTGCACGTCCGTAAGCAGGATAATCGCAGGATTCCTTGCTGTCACATCCTACATCCTTTACAGGAATATCATGTGCCTTCAAATACTCTACTACTTTCATCTTTAAGTCATAACCGCCATGGTCACATCCAATTGCTATCATTTTCTTATCCTCCGGTTAATTTTATTATAAATTACAATCGCACTACTTTGTGCCCTGCTGCCTTCAACAGTCTGTTCATAATAGCTTGTCCAAAACCTTCTGTTTCAAACGATTCCGAATAGATTCTGGTCACATTTTCATCGTCAAATTCTCTTAAAATGGTATAAAGGCGTCTGCCGATGCTCAATTCATCATCCCGGCTTCCTACACTTTTTACCACCTGAGCATGATACTTGTCAAGCATTTCCTGAGTTCCGACGACTCCCGTCTTCTCCCCCTCAAGGATAGCCTTGGCAGCTTCGCTGTTGATATACTCTACAACCTTTTCCTGTGGTCCGGTTACAATGGTCAGATCTCCTTTAGGAGCATAGTGACGGTACTTCATCCCCGGAGCCTTGGGAGCCTGTCCGCTGTCTCCGCTTAGAATCGTAACATCTGTCTCCACTTCACCCAACACTTCTGAAAGCATTTCCTGCGTAATAAAGCCGGGTCTTAAAATCTGGGGCGGTGTAACTGTCAAATCAATGATGGTAGACTCCAGACCAATTCCCACCTCACCGCCGTCTATGATCATCTCAATTCTGCCGTTCATGTCCTCCGCCACATATTTGGCCTGAGTAGGACTTGGCTTGCCGGAGGTATTGGCACTTGGGGCTGCCACATATCCTCCTGCATATTCAATCAGCTTCTGTGCCACCTTATGAGAGGGCATTCTGACAGCCACCGTATCTAACCCACCCGTGGTCTCACAAGGCACCAATTCCGACTTGGGCAAAATCATGGTAAGAGGCCCCGGCCAGAACGATTGCGCAATCTTCTTAGCTTCTTCTGACACCTCTGCTGCAATGGGATAAATATCCTCCCACTTACAGATATGTACAATCAGCGGATTATCGGAAGGTCTTCCTTTCGCCGCATATATCTTGCGCGAGGACTCTTTATTCAGCGCATCTCCTCCCAGGCCATACACTGTTTCTGTGGGAAATGCTACCAGCCCGCCTTCTTTCAGAACTGCTCCTGCTTCCTTCAAAAGAGCTTGGGCTGTATCTTCTTCTACTCTGTCTTCCTCTATTTGAACAATCTTTGTTTTCATATATTATAAGTCACTTCCAGCCTGCAATTTGTTTCATGTTATCCCAATTCCACACCAGTATATCACAAGTTTCCGAAAGCGTCAATTTTACTGTTCACATCGTTACTGTTCACATCCGCCTCATTAACAAAGACTCGCCTACGGGAGCAGATATATTACTATAATGAAACTATAATGAATTTAAATATTGCAAAATTCCCAGATGAATCGCCCATGCTACTTTTTCCTGATATAGCTGAGTGCATAATTTCTCTGCTTCTTCCTGATTGGACAGGAAACCACATTCCACGATAACAATTGGAGTAGGAGTCTTCTTCAATAGATAATAGCTATCGTTGGATTTTACCTGTCTTTTATTCTCAGGATCGATATCCTGCACCAGCCTGGTCTGTATGGTTTCCGCCAGCTTCTTTCCCTCTGTACTGGTCTCATAATAAAATACCTGCGCTCCATGGACATACTCTTCCGGATAGCTGTTCTGATGGATACTCACCGTCAGCACGGGAGCTGTTTCCTCTATGATGCTGACCCGTCGTTTCATGTCCTGAACTTTCTTATTGGAAGCATCTGCATCGTACAGTCCGTCTTCCGTCTCTCTGGTAAGCACTACCGCAATATCGTTTGCCTCCAGAAACTCTTTCAACTTGAGGGCAATACTGAGATTTACATCCTTTTCCAGCGCTCCGTTTATGCCCACCTTTCCCGGATCGCTGCCCCCATGTCCCGCATCTATGACAATACAAGGTTTATCATCCGTTGCCTGTACTACATTGGATGATGTATATTCCGCTGCCTCTTTGGCAATCGTCAACATCGATACTACTAAAAGTCCGCTCATAATGATAGACAAAAGCTTATTCTGAAATTCGCTCATACATTTTACCGTATGGGATGAACCATCTCCCACGTACCTATTCTTACTTGTCATTTAAAATATATGAGCCCTTTTTCCTGAAAAGAACAAGACTCTTTACTGCGCTGCATAACCCCGAATCAGGTTCCAGATACTGTCTGTACCATAGCCCAGTCTCCATACAGCCACACCGGCAATATCCCGGGTAGCCATTACGCTCAATTTGGCTGCAATGGATTGTTCATCCTCAACCCAAATCTCGTACGTAATATTTCCGCTTGTCCATTTCGCGTAATTCTGACATGTCTCCTCATCCCACTGGGGCGTAATATTCACCCTGCTAAGAAAGTCAGATGTATTTCGAATAGTCAAATACTCATCTGTCACCTTGCCGCCTTCTGTCTTCCACAAAATCGTATAAAAAGGCAGTGCATTCACCAGTTTATCGGCAGGTACCTCCTCCAATGCCTTGGAAATACCGTTGCTGACATAATCGATGCTGGCCACACTTCCGGGATTCCCGCTGCCGTGCCAGTGCTCATCATATCCCATGATAATCACATAGTCTGCCACCTGCCCCTGAATATCCAGACGATAATAATCACGAAAATCATAAGGAACATAATTATCAATGGATAATGTCAGACCGCTTCGTCTGCACTCCACAGAAAGTTCTCTGAGAAACTGAACATAATGAGGTCCTGTTTCTTCTTTAATTTTCTCAAAATCCAGGTTTACCCCATCCAGTCCTAACTCTACAGCCACACTGACAATATTATCAGCAAGCTTCTGCCGGGCAGATGTCTTTGCCAGGACATTGCCCACACTCACTGTGGAATTGGTTTCATTATTATAATTAAAATCATCCCAGACGCCCCATACTTTAAGCCCCATCGCATGCGCACGGTCCACATAGTCTTTTGATGCAAAGCTTCTGAAGTTGCCCTCTTCATCATTCAGGCTGAACCACGTAGGTGCAATAACGTTCATTCCATTGGCACCTGCTGCCATACTGTCCAGCGTGCTGTTGCCGCCTACTCCTCCGATAGAATGCCAGCCCAGGCTCACTTTGCCCTCCATTGACACGGAAGTATATTCCGGTGCCTCATAATCTGTTACAGGTGTCTCCTCAACCGTTTCTCCCTGCCCTTTAGAGGTATTTTCCAGGAATTTATTTTCCACATATCCTATAATAGAATCTCCGGTCTTGACCTTACTCCAGGTCTCCATGGTGTCCAGTACCTCAACCTGTGCGCCTTCAGTCAGGTCGCAGAGAATGGGGCTCTTGATACCGCCGCGCAAGCGGACAGACGTATCCTTGGTCAAGCAGTCAACTGTCTTAACACCCCACTGCGTATATATCTGCACATGACGGTCATAGATATCCACGGAATAGTTGGTGGTTCTTTTTACATAATCAGCTGCAAGATACAGCCCATTCCCCTCTTCTATCACAGCCACATAGCCCAGTTCTTCTGTCTGTGCTGCACCATTTATAGCAGTTCTTGTACTTACAGTCGTGCTCCCGATAGGCACACTGATAATCTCGGTAGCTGTTGTATAAAGAAGCAGACCTTCTGTTCTGTCCACATAAAATCCTTCATTTAAATAACGATGTACCGTATCTATATCAAAATAACAGATACCATCCCGCAAAATCGCCTTTTCCTCTACCATTTCATCCTGAAGCACTATGGCAAGCTGTTCTCCGGATACGCCAAAATACTCATCCGGATCCACTCTTTCCTCAGAATAAGAATACTTCTCTATCAATACGCTTCCCACGCCTACTGCCCCAATGATGATAATCAGAACGATTGCAACCAGTACCGGTATTATTTTCTTCCTCATGCTTTTCTATCCTTCTCTCTTGTCAGTTCACACTTTTCCCGTTGTATCCTGCCGACAGACACTTGACTGCCTGTCGGCCGGTCGGACTGTTCTCATTATAACAGACTATTCAGATATCGTCATTACCAATTTTTCTTAATTTCTCTTTTAAAGAAAAAACTTTCACTGCAGATATCGGTCAGAGAGGCATCCATACCTTTTCCGCAGACTTACGGCCTTCAACCAAAAAGATCATGTGATATATCAAATCCAACGCCTGTGAAAAACCGGAGAATACAATATCTGTTTCGAGATGCTCAAGCTGCGCCAAACAAACAAAAAACTTCTCCATATGTTTAAATTGAATTATAACTGTAAAACTAAATATAGTTGGAAAAAAAACCGACACAAGCACGTAAGCTTGTAAGACATCCTTATGCAATGTCAGGATACTGACGTTCACACTTGCATCATTTGCAAAATCGCGCCTACGGCGCCTTGTGTGAACTGTAACAATCTGACATATAATATATCAGAAGAAAAATCTGACAGAATCATGCCTGATGCTCTCTCTGCGTACGTCAGACAAAGCTTGTGGAATTGTAAAAGCCTCCACTGACAATCATCAAAGGATGAGACGGAACAATCCATCCCTGGGATACAACTTTCCTGTCAGTCAGGAACCACACTGCTGACCTCCTCCCGGCGCTTATTACCGGAAGCATCTCTTGTAGTGAATTATATCCCAGCAGGGGAATTTTGGCAAGTAGTATTTTTTATTAAAAAAAATTAAACTTTCCATGTCCCCTTGACTTAAAACGCCCGAAAGTATAATATACTTGTATCCAACACAGGAAAAAGAATCAGTTACGCCATTTCCCAGCCCATCGCTGCAGAAAGGAAGGTTGTTTTATGAAAATAGAGAAAGTAAATGAAAATCAGATTCGCTGTACGCTTACCAGAGAAGATCTGGCCAGCCGCGAATTGAAGATAAGCGAACTTGCCTACGGTACCGAGAAAGCCAAGAGCCTGTTCCGCGATATGATGAAGCAGGCTAATTACGAATTCGGTTTTGAAGCAGAAGATATCCCCTTGATGATAGAAGCTATTCCGCTCAATGCTGAATGCATCGTGCTCATCATTACCAAGGTAGAAGACCCTGAAGAGCTGGATACCCGTTTTTCCAGATTCGCCCCTTCTGCCGGAGATTCCGATGAAGATTATGACGAGGCAGACAGTGAACAACCGGAAGCTTCCGAAGAAGTTATGGATCTGTTCCGCCGTCTCCATGAAAGCAGTAAGAACCTGACGGAGAAAAAAAATGACAAAGAGTCATCAGAACAGCCCGTAACTCCCTCACAGCTTTGCCGCATCTTCCAGATGGATACCCTGCAGTCTGTACTTGCCGCTGCACATCTTACCGGCTCCTTTTATACGGGAGAAAGCGCTCTCTACAAAGATGAACGTACGGGAAGCTACCTCCTTGTACTTTCTCAGGGCAGTATGTCCTTGGAAGACTATAACAAGGTCAGCAATGTTATGACCGAATACGGGCATCTTCGCAAGAGCCTGTCCGCAAGCCTCCCTTACCTGGAGGAACATTATACACCGTTGATAGCAGGGAATGCACTGAACGCATTAAATGCATCTTAAATGTAAGAAGGACTGACACGAGAAGTGATTTTAGATCATTTCGCATATCAGTCCTTTTATATTACCCATTTAACTCACAAGTTGTCGGTACACTAGTTGAGTATTTCCAGCACAACGGTAAAATCAACCTTCTCCCCGGGATTGATTCGGCACTCATATACCGGATGCTGTCCTCCGCAGGAAGCAGATCCCACCCCGCTCATGCGGTAATCGATATACAAATACAGCACATCTTCCTGTATCAGATCCTTCCTGTGAGGTGCCTTCGCCATCTTGTGCATATCATAATGGGACGCACAGAAGGAAAATGCTTTCCCATTGATACGCAGGGAAGTCTCGCCGCTCTGTAAAGTAAGCCACTCGGTATGGCAATGACTTCCGTTCTCCTGCGGCTTTTCATATGCTCCCCTTGGTTCATCCGGGCAATAGGAATAGCAGCCAAGCAGTGCGTGACTGCGTTTATCTTCGTAACACTCTGCGGGGCCATATCCAAAGTATTTCATATTGTCAGCGCCTTTTTTCAGCGGTAAAATATAACCGTAACGCGGCAGCCAGTAAGGAAGCTTTTCAGAGAATCCTCCCTTCTGTGAGATTTCAATTCTGCCGTCATTGCGGATGCGATACGTAACCGTTCCTTCGCATATCATGGACCGTCCCTGTACGCTGAAAAGAAATGTTCCTATCAGGCAGATGCTACCATCTTCCACTGCAGCCTTGAACTGTCTTACAGCAAGCTCCGGGTACTCAATATCACCGAATTCTGTTGTATTCCTCCAATCCTTGGCAATTCCTTTCCCCCAGAAATAGTCATTGTCCGTGGGAGCTCTGAAACAATTCCATTCAATCGGTGCTGCAAGCAGTTCCTCTCCTTTGACCGTAATCTGACACAATCTTCCTTCATCTTTCCGGAAAGTATAGGCAAAATCGTCGCCACGGACAATATATTCTGCTCTGTTTTCTTCCAGAATTAGCTCGCCGTGATTTTTCCGGTCTTCGTCTGCCCCCTGAGTTGCTTCACACCGGGTTGCCAGCGGGAAGCTGAATGCTGTCACAATATGTCCTTTTTCTGCCCAGATTTCATCCTTTTTAAGAACAACTTCCCAAACAATGCTGGTATTTTCAGCAGAATATGGTTCTTCTGTTTCTACAGGAAGCACCACACTTTCTCCCGGCGCAGCTGCCACACAACATGTCCCCTGTGCAAACTTTTTCTCCTCTGTCATAATCTTCCATCTAATCTCATACTCCGACAAATCAAGGAAAGCAGATCTATTGATTGCTGTAAAGCTGCCATCCTCTTCCCGACGGATGTGCACTGGCGCATACACCGCTTTCATTTCCAACAGAGATGAATGGACCTCTCTGTCCACGGATACCAATCCATCCATGCAGACATTGCTGAGATGGTGATGCTCGCCAAAATCACCGCCATATCCTATGTATTCTTTCCCGTTTTCGTCCTTCAGCCGGATGCCGTGATCACACCACTCCCATACAAATCCGCCTGCATAGCGCGGGTCACTCTGAAAGATTTCATCATAGAACCGCAGATCTCCGCAGCTGTTCCCCATGGCATGACTGTACTCAACAAGCAGCAGCGGAATCTTAATACTTTCATCTTCAAAAGTTCCCGCCACTTTTTCCAGCTTCGTATACATACGTGAATGAAAATCAAATAGCTCATTCAACTGTTCTTTCTCTTCTTCGCTCAAATAATCATATCTCTGGAAAGCTCCCTGATAATGAAGCGCTCTGGTAGGATCTGTCTCGCGAACATAGTAAGCTGTATTCTTCATATTGAGCCCCCAGTAGGATTCATTTCCAAGAGACCAGATGACGATACTTGTATAATTTTTTAAAGATTGAACCATCCGGGCAACACGGTCGTGAATCGCTTCTGCGAACATGGGATCCTCTAAGATCTCATTCCATCCGTTCACATAATGACAGCCATGACACTCCATATCAGCCTCACTGAGCACATAGAAGCCCAATTCATCGCACAATTCATAAAAACGCGGATCATTGGGATAGTGCGCGGTACGAATGGCATTGATATTATGCTTCTTCATCAAAATAAGCTCGTTTCTTATGAAGTCCACATCTGTGACATAGCCCGTATCCGGATTACTGTCATGACGATTCACACCATTTAGTTTCACAGGCACGCCGTTTACACAGAATACCTGATTCTGCAAGCATACTTCACGGAAACCAAATTTATGTAAAACATACTCATCACCGCACTGCAGCAAAAGTTCATACAAATACGGCTTTTCAGCTGACCACAGCACAGGGCTTGCCACCTGTAGCTGCAGTGCTTTGTTCGATCCGGTCTCTATCTCACCACAGTCCACAACCTCTCCAAGATTTAAAATCTGTACTTTCACAGCCTCTGCAGCTTCCACGGTAAGCTTCACCGTTCCGTCATTCCCGGTTACAAGGCCAAAATCCCGGATTCCCGCCTTATTTCTCTCCAGAATATATACATCCCTGAAAAGTCCGGAAAGCCTGATTTTATCCTGGTCATCCAGATAAGTGCCCGAACAC
This sequence comes from Acetatifactor sp., assembly GCA_045545375.1. Taxonomy (GTDB): domain Bacteria; phylum Bacillota; class Clostridia; order Lachnospirales; family Lachnospiraceae; genus Acetatifactor. Next base: position 4,115 of record JAZQAT010000106.1, on the reverse strand, counting down.
CATTTCAGAACCATGACGCACAGACGGTTCTTTCCCTCCAAAAGATAAGGCGTGATATCGAAAGAGGAATCATTGTGAGGCACCTCAGCATAACCTACGAAACTGCCGTTCAGCCATACATAAACACAGCTGTCCTTTCCCTCAAAATGAAGCTCATACCGCTTTCCTTCCTTTATGGTAAAATCAAACTCCTTACAGTACGCTGCTGCCGGGTTCTTTTCCGGTACATAGGGCGGATCAAACGGGAACGGATATGGTGAGCTCTGGTACTGAGTATAGTCTTTCCCATGCAGCTGCCAGGTTTCCGGTACCGTTATTTTTTCAAATTCAGAATCATCAAAACCATCGACATAAAAATCATTCATATCATAAATGGAAGGCTTCCAGCAGAATTTCCATACGCCGTTCAGCGGATAAAAATAGGCTGAATTCTCTCTGGGGCTTCTTACTGCCTCCCCGCTCTCATAGGGGATAAAATAGGCATGGTCTGCCAGTTCATTTACCCGGAAAGCTTTCGGATCCTGATGATAGGAATACGCAAAACACTCTTTTTCCATTACTTTCTCTCCTTTATATAAATTTTGTACACCAAACTTCCGATGCATACATTGCCTGCCAGGCAAAAACTTTTACACCTATTTGACAGCCATTTATAATATATAGTATAATCTCTTCCATAACAGGTGTATATATAAAATAATTTTCTGAATATAAATATCCTACACAAGGAGAAATGTTATGTATGTATTTTTTGCTGACGAAGGAGAACATAGCGGGCTTTTACCGGTCCACCTGATCACTGCAGGACTGGAGCACAATCAGGAACCCCGTTATCGGCCTGACGGTGCGTCCTTTCATCACGTTTTATTTGTGGAAAAAGGGGAAGGTATCTTTGAAACTGTCAAAGAATCATTTGCACTGGAAGAAGGAACTGCTGTATTTATCCATAAGAGTATCCCTATTAATTACTACAAAAAGGATCTTACCTTTCAAACTGCATGGGTGACTTTTGACGGGCCCTTCGCGGAAAATCTTATAAATTACTTTCATATAGAACCGTTTGCTTTCTGCAAAAGCACTTTGACATACTCTTTGATCGTTCAGTGTTTTCATCTTGCCAGGCAGGGAGCAGCACCGGAACAGCTGTCCAAGGCCCTGTATGAATTATTGATCACCATGTTTACCGAACTGCGTGACACAGGCAGTTCGCCTCACCTTGCCAAAGCCAGAAAATATATAGAAGCTTATTATAAATCTGATATTTCCGTGGAAGATATCGCTGACGCCGTAGGAATCTCCGGCTCTCTTCTTTACCGGCTTTTTCATGATGAAATGCATACCACACCGGTGATCTACTTACAGAAAATTCGCATCCGGAAAGCAAAACAGCTGCTAATTCAGCATCCTGAAATGAGGATTGCTGAAATAGCAGCCTGCTGCGGTTACCCTGATTGCGCTTATTTCTGTAAAGTTTTTAAATCCCGGGAAAATCTGACGCCTAATGCGTTTCGGGCTACTTATTCCCTCTAGTCCTTTATACTGCCTCGATAGCAGCCATCAGAGCATCGATATCGATACCATGAACCATTGCAGCCTCTTCCAGAGTTTCAGCCTGTGCAGAAGGGCAGCCCAGGCAATGCATGCCGGCGTCCAGCAGAACAGGTGCTGCTGCAGGGTTAGTTCTTAAAATCTCACCAATTGTCATGTCTTTGGTAATTCCACTCATGAGATATTCTCCTTTCTGATTCTTCATGTATAACGTACTACCACGCTTCTACAGTATAATACTTTGCCCACAATCTGGCAAGTCATTCTTTTTAGCCCTCTCCCGCCCACTTTAATAGAAAACTGTAAATTTTTCCAAAAAAGCCGCTGCTGTACTCAAAAAAGTACACTTCCAGCCTTGACTATGAAAGTGGTTTTTCATATAATAAAGTTAGGAATTAGAAGTAACTATTAACTTATTTCCAATAATCCAATTTTAATAGGAGGCTATTTCAAAATGAAACCAGTTGAGACAGATTTTGTATGCGGCAAATGGGACAAAGAAGTCAACGTTCGTGACTTCATCCAGAAGAACTATCATCCTTATGATGGCGATGAGTCCTTCTTAGCTGACGCTACACAGAACACAAAAGATTTATGGAACATGGTACTTGACTTACAGAAAAAAGAGCGTGAAGCAGGCGGAGTTCTTGATATGGACACCAAAGTTGTTTCCACTATTGTTTCTCATGGTCCCGGTTACCTTGACAAGAGCAAAGAAACCATCGTTGGTTTCCAGACAGACAAACCTTTCAAACGTTCTTTACAGCCTTACGGCGGTATCAGAATGGCAGAAAAAGCTTGCTCTGACAACGGATATGAAGTAGACGCTGAGATCAGCGAATTCTTCTCCACCCACAGAAAAACACACAACGCAGGTTGTTTCGATGCTTACAATGATGAGATGCGCGCTTGCCGTTCTTCCCATATCGTTACCGGTCTTCCTGATGCTTACGGACGTGGACGTATCATCGGCGACTACAGACGTGTTGCTCTGTACGGTATCGACAGACTTATCGAAGATAAATTAGAGCAGAAAGCTTCTACCGGACGTGTTATGACTGATGACGTTATCCGTCTTCGTGAAGAAATTTCCGAGCAGATTATTGCTTTAAAACAGATGAAAGAAATGGCTGCTTCTTACGGATGTGACATTGCAAAACCTGCAAGCAACGTTCAGGAAGCTATTCAGGCTACTTACTTTGGTTATCTGTGTGCAGTTAAAGAGCAGAACGGTGCTGCTATGTCCCTCGGACGTACTTCTACCTTCCTTGACTGCTACGCTCAGAGAGACTTAAAGAACGGTGTATTCACCGAGGAACAGATTCAGGAATTCGTTGATCACTTCATCATGAAATTACGTTGCATCAAATTTGCTCGTACTCCTGAATACAACCAGATTTTCGCAGGCGACCCTGTATGGGTAACCGAATCCTTAGCAGGTGTTGGTGTTGACGGACGTCACTTAGTAACCAAGATGAGCTTCCGTTACCTTCACACATTAACCAACCTTGGTGCTTCTCCCGAACCTAACCTGACCGTACTTTGGTCTCCCAGACTTCCTGAGAACTTCAAAAGATACTGTGCTAAGATGTCCATCTTAACCTCTTCCATCCAGTATGAGAACGACGAGTTAATGAGACCTGACCACAGTGATGACTACGGTATCGCATGTTGCGTATCCTCCATGGTTATCGGTAAAGAAATGCAGTTCTTCGGAGCTCGTGCTAACCTTGCTAAATGTTTACTTTACGCTCTTAACGGCGGTGTAGACGAAGTTACCAAGAAACAGGTTGGTCCTAAATATCGTCCTGTTGAAGGCGATGTTCTTGATTATGATGATGTAATGGATAAATTCATCGACATGATCGTGTGGCAGGCTGATGTTTATGTTAACACCCTTAACATCATCCACTACATGCATGATAAATACTGCTATGAGAGAGCAGAGATGGCTCTTCATGACAGAGACGTTAAACGTTACTTCGCAACCGGTGTTGCAGGTCTGTCTATCGTAGCTGACTCCTTATCTGCAATCAAATATGCTAAAGTAGAAGTTATCCGTGATGAAGACGGCGTTATCGTTGACTTCAAGACCACCGGCGACTTCCCTAAATATGGTAATGACGATGACCGCGTAGACTTAATCGCTCAGGAAATCGTAACCAAATTTATGACCGCTATCAGAAGACATCATACCTACAGAAATGGTATTCCTACCACTTCCATCCTTACCATTACCTCTAACGTTACCTATGGTAAAGCTACCGGTAATACCCCTGATGGACGTAAGAAAGGACAGCCTTTCGCACCCGGTGCTAACCCGATGCACGGACGCGATACTCATGGTGCAGTAGCATCCTTATCTTCCGTTTCCAAGCTTCCTTTCAAGGATGCACAGGATGGTATTTCCAATACCTTCACTATCATCCCCGGAGCTCTTGGTAAAGAAGATAAAGTGTTTGCTGGTGACATCGAAATCGACTTAAGCAAATAATAAGGCTAAGCACTTTGGTGTATTGACTTAAATTTAAACAATTACATTCATCTTCAGGGAGGGTAATGACATG
>JAZQAT010000105.1:0-13198 GCA_045545375.1 Acetatifactor sp. | reverse complement strand
ATATTAATTGAGTCAATTATTTTTCCCACCAGAGACATGCAGCGTGACTTAGTTCCATACCTCTGTCCCGGGAAAAAGAACGGAGGAAATATGGTTAAAGCAGTAGTAGGCGCCAACTGGGGCGACGAAGGTAAAGGTAAGATTACAGACATGATGGCTGAGAAAGCGGATATCATCATCCGTTTCCAGGGTGGTGCCAACGCAGGGCACACCATCGTTAATAATTATGGAAAATTTGCTCTGCACACATTACCATCCGGTGTATTTTACAGCCACACTACTAGTGTCATCGGTAACGGTGTTGCACTGAACATTCCACTTTTATTCAAGGAGATTAAATCCATTACAGACAGAAACGTTCCCATGCCTAAGATCCTGGTATCTGACCGTGCACAGATTGTAATGCCTTACCACATTCTGTTTGACCAGTATGAAGAGGAGAGACTGGGCGGTAAGTCCTTCGGCTCTACCAAATCAGGTATCGCTCCTTTCTACTCCGATAAATATGCTAAGATTGGTTTCCAGGTAAGTGAACTGTTTGATGAAGATCTGCTGAAAGACAAAGTGGAGAGAATCTGCGAGATGAAGAATGTACTCTTAGAGCACCTTTACCACAAGCCTGCCATTGATCCGGCAGAGCTTCTGGCTACCTTACATGAGTACAGAGACATGGTAGCTCCTTATGTGTGCGATGTCTCTACATTCTTAAATCAGGCGCTGAAAGAGGGCAAGACCATTCTGTTGGAAGGCCAGCTTGGTACTCTTAAGGATCCGGATCACGGTATTTATCCTATGGTTACCTCTTCCTCCACTTTGGCTGCTTACGGAGCCATCGGTGCAGGGCTGCCTCCCTATGAAATCAAGGAGATTATAACTGTATGTAAGGCTTATTCTTCCGCAGTGGGAGCAGGTGCTTTCGTATCCGAAATCTTTGGTGATGAGGCAGAAGAACTGAGAAGACGCGGCGGTGACGGCGGAGAGTACGGTGCAACTACAGGACGTCCCAGACGTATGGGATGGTTTGACTGCGTAGCTTCCAAATACGGATGCAGACTGCAGGGTACTACCGATGTGGCATTTACTGTACTGGACGTGCTGGGGTATCTGGATGAGATTCCTGTCTGCACAGGCTATGAAATCGATGGAGAAGTGACCACAGATTTCCCCGTGACAGCAAAGCTGGAAAAGGCAAAACCTGTCCTGACTACCCTTCCCGGATGGAAGTGTGAGATCCGCGGTATTAAAAAGTATGAGGATCTTCCTGAAAACTGCCGCAAGTACGTAGAGTTCATCGAGGGGCAGATCGGTTATCCTATTACCATGGTCAGCAACGGTCCCGGAAGAAACGATATTATTTACAGAGAAAGTCCATTGAAGAAATAAATTATGTACACTGTCAGTAATCTGGAATATTTTAAAGTATTTTTATATGTGGCCAGAGCCGGCAGCGTTACGGAAGCGGCCAAAGCTCTCTCCATCTCCCAACCGGCGGTCAGTCAGGCTCTAAAGCAGCTGGAGCGCCAACTGGGAGTGGAACTCTTCAGCCGCGCCTCACGTGGCATCCAGCTCACAGGTGAGGGAGAAGAACTTTATTCCTATGTGGAAAAAGGCTTCGAACAGTTGCAGCTGGGTGTGGATAAAATTCGTCAGATGAAGAATCTGGAGGCCGGCGAAATCCGTATCGGAGCCAGTGATATGACGCTGCAGTTCTATCTGCTGCCCTATCTGGAGCGGTTTCACGAGGAATACCCTGCTATAAAAGTGAAAGTCACCAATGCGCCCACGCCTGAGACGCTGCAGTTTTTGGAAGAGGGCAGAATCGACTTTGGTATCGTCAGTACCCCTTTTATAAAGCAGCCCGGAATGGAAGCGGTAGAAGTACGTCAGATTGAAGATATCTTTGTTGCGGGCAGAAAATTCCTTCCTTATAAAAACAAAATGCTGGATCTGCAGGAGCTGGAGCATCTGCCTATGATTTTTCTGGAAAAAAATACCAGCACCAGAAGTTATATGGACAGCTATTTAAAAGAGTGGGGCGTAGAGATCGCACCGGAATTTGAACTGGCTACCAGTGATATGATCGTCCAGTTCGCACTGCGCAATCTTGGCGTGGGCTGCGTAGTGCGGGATTTTGCCCAGCCCCATATTGATTCGGGACAGCTTTTTGAACTGCGTTTCAACCACATGATACCCAAGAGAAGCTTTTGCGTGGTGCGAAGTACCAGAATGGCGATGTCCGGAGCAGCTAGACAATTGACAGAAATCATGGGAATAGAGCAGGAGCAAATGGAGGGCAGATGATTAAAAATATAATTTTTGATATTGGAAATGTATTAACCGATTTTTCCTGGAAAGAAATGATGATGAACAAAGGCTGCGATGAAGAAATGGCAGAGCGCATTGCCGATGCTTCTGTGAGAAGCGACCTCTGGTATGAGCTTGACAGAGGCGTGTGGACGGATGAGCAGCTTCTTGATGCTTTCGTGCAGAACGATCCGGAAATCGAAACGCAGATCAGAACTGTCTTTGCAGATCTGCATGGCATGGTTCGGCCCAGAGACTATGCGGTTCCATGGGTCAAGGAGCTGAAAACCAAAGGATACAACGTATACTATCTTTCTAATTTTTCCGGGAGGGCAGAAGTGCAGTGCCCGGAATCCTTGGAATTCATTAAATATACGGACGGAGGAATCTTGTCTTATAGGGAACACATGGTGAAACCGGGGCGGGAAATTTACCTGTTGCTGTTGGAACGGTTTGAACTGAAGGCTGATGAATCCGTGTTCCTGGATGATACTTTCCACAATATAGAGGCGGCACAAAAGCTGGGGATTCATGGAATCTGGTTCAAGAGTAAAGAACAGGCAGAAGAAGAGTTGAAAAAATTAGGCGTGGAGTGATCCACGCCTTTTTCTTGGCTGAACTGTTAGTTCACAATGCTATTCTTCTTTCTGTTCACCTGATTTCCTACCAAGGTCAAAATCTGCCATGGTATGTTTCCGGGTCAGCTTACCGTACATCCAGATGTAAACCCAGAGCAGCAGCGGAATGGTGAACGTGCCTATGAGACATGCACGGAACAAAAGCATGGAATTAGGATTGTCAAAGATAGCGGCAATCAGAGCGATTACATACATTGCTGCAAGAAGGACGATGCCGATGATGGCTACAATCTGCTTAGAGGTAGTTTTCTTGTGGGTGTTATTTTCGTTGGTATGATTCTGATTCATGATTTCTCCTGTTCATTTAACTGGTTTTGAATCTCAATAAAGTGTCGTACTTTAAGTAGAATAACATTTGACAGCTGAAATAGCAAGCGTTATCATCTAATTTCTTGGAGATAAGATTGCAGTGCGACTTGCTATCTGGTGCGGTGCATGCTACAATAGGTATGCAAATAAAACGGCTTGCCGCATAATTTCGGAAGGAAGAGTACAACGAATGGGAAGATATGTAAATCCTGATAACAGTGCTTTTCAGGTCGCACTGAATTCAGAAATATATGTTGATAAGACAGGTTTGATAGAAAACACCAATAAAGTGTTGGATACCATGCAGGGCTACATTTGTAATAGCCGTCCCAGACGATTTGGCAAATCAATAACAGCGAATATGCTTACGGCATATTACAGTAAAGGCTGCGATTCAGAGAAAATGTTCTCAAATTTTGCTATTGGTAAAGAAGCTGATTTTAGGGAACATCTTAATAAGTATGATGTCATTCACATAGACATCCAGTGGTTTTTATCAAATGCCGGTGATGTAAGCAATGTTGTTTCGTATATCACGCAGAGTGTCCTTGCGGAACTGAGGGAAATTTATCCGGATCAGCTTCCGAAGGAAGTGGTTATGTTACCTGACGCATTGTCTCGTATTAAAGAGGCGACAGGGCAGAAGTTTATTGTAATCATTGATGAATGGGATGTTCTGATTCGGGATGAAGCAGCGAACCAGAAGGTCAAGGATGAGTATATCAACTTTCTTAGAGGGATGTTCAAGGGCACAGAGCCAACAAAATACATTCAGCTTGCGTATCTTACAGGTATCTTACCGATCAAGCGTGAAAAAACGCAGTCGGCGTTGAACAATTTCGATGAATATACGATGCTGGATGCCGGTATTCTTGCTCCATATATCGGCTTCACTGAGGAGGAGGTTCAAATTCTCTGCAAAAAATATGACCGGGATTTTGAACAGGTAAAGAGATGGTACGATGGGTATCTTCTGGAAGATAAGCAAGTCTACAATCCGAAAGCCGTTGTGAGCCTGATGACAAAAGGAAAGTTCAAAAGCTACTGGTCGGAGACGGGGTCCTATAAGGCGATTGTTCCGCTGATTAATATGGATTTTGATGGATTGAAGTCTGCAATCATTGAAATGCTGGCCGGTGCGTCTGTAGAAGTTGATGTGACCTCATTTCAAAATGATACAGTCTACTTTGAAAGCAAAGATGACGTTTTAACATATATGATTCACCTGGGATACCTTGGGTATGATCAGAATACGAAAATGGCATTTATTCCCAATGAAGAAATCCGGCAGGAGCTTACAAAGGCTACAAGAAACAAGAGTTGGAGCGAATTGCTTGCTTTTCAGCAGGAGTCGGAAGTCCTTCTGAATGCCACCCTGGATATGGATACAGAGGCGGTGGCGAAAGGAATCGAGCAGATTCATTCTGAGTATGCATCTGCTATCCAATATAACAATGAAAACTCTCTAAGTAGTGTGCTTACCATTGCATACTTGAGTGCGATGCAGTATTACTTCAAGCCAATCCGAGAACTGCCAACAGGTAGAGGATTTGCTGATTTTGTATTCATTCCGAAGCCAGAGTATACTCATGACTATCCAGCACTTGTGGTAGAACTCAAATGGAATAAAAATGCTCAGACTGCGATGCAGCAGAATAAAGACAAGAAGTACCCGGCGTCAATTGCAAGCTACACTGGTGAGATACTGTTGGTCGGCATCAATTACGATAAAAAGACCAAAGAGCATCAGTGTCTCATAGAAAATTACGGAAAATAAATTATATAGCCGTTGCTCATTGCCCGGATGCAGGAGCCTTTTGAGGATCCGGGCTGGTTTATGAATTAAAGCTGGAAGGCTTCCGGTGTGTGGCATATCTGGAAGAGGAAAGAGTTATCCTGCGCAATAAGAGGAATATGGAGCTGCTGCCTGGATTCCCGGAGCTGTGCGCTATTCATAAGCAGGTAAAGCAAAGATGTATTCTGGACGGAGAACTGGTCGTACTGGTAAATGGTGTCCCGGATTATTATGAACTACAGAAAAGGACATTACTGTCTAATCAGGTGAAAATAAGGCTGGGAAAGAATTGAAAAAAGTCTAAATTTCGGGAATTGTGTTGTAACCATTATGGGCATTAGAGAAATAATATAAATGTACAGAAGCATTTCATAAGGGAATTGACTCAAATACATTCCCTAAGAAAAGCAGTGCTGTATAAAAAATAGCGGTTTTATCAATAGGAAAGGGGGATTGATGTTGCACCGCACAAGTACAAAAGATAAAAATGTTGTCTTCATGAATAAATTATTGGATGACAACTATGCAACGTTACTGAAGCTCGCACGTTTGGTGTTGCCGGAAGAAGATATGAAGGCGTTGGATGACATTGTCCTAAGGACATTTAGTGATGCCTGGGAAAATGTGGACATGCTCCGGACTCACCATGATCCACGTGTATGGTTAATGCTGGCTGCACGAAAAAGGTTAAAGGCATACAGTCGGGAGGCACAAAGTAAAATAGAACTGATGCCGATAAACAGTAACGAGAAATTAAACTTTTGAATTTTGTGAAAGAGGGAACAGATGATGAGATGGGGAACGGAAAAACAAATTATCAAAGCCTTGGAAGCTCGTCTGCAATGGTTTATGAATGAAGCCGCTCCGGAGGAATTTGATAGTGAAGAGATAACTGCTATTGTTGATTTACTGGAGATAATGGACCCGATAGAGAGGAGGGAGGGTGAATTTTATAGGGCGGATAAAGCACATGCACGATACTGGACATTTTATGCGTCTCGTCAAAGTGCGGAAGAGGATGAGCCGTCATATCCGCTTAGCATAAGAATTGAGATGAAATTGCGTCATCTTTTCAGAAGCAGCGCTTTTGTGAATGCGTCGTTTATTGCAGCGTTAGTAGTGGCTATGATTCTGGGCGGAACGACAGTTGTGTATGGACAGAGGAATGGTTTTTTCTCTACAATTGAATCGGGGAAAAACATGACAATTACTTCTCCTGACGGTGTTAATTCGGATACAGTCTTTCGTCAAGAATACGAATCTATGGAACAAGTACCTATTCAATATTTAAATTATGTTTGGGCGCCCAATAGCGATATGCAGCTTATGGAATTGCAGCGGATTGTATTGATGTGCGATTCAAAGTTTGCAAAAGTAGAATGCTTTTTCAAAAAGGAAGATTCAGGTTTATTTGTAAATTACGTAAAAAAAAGTTATAATAACGCAGTAACTACAATAGACCAGATTTTTGATGCATATGACCTTTATGGCAAAGAGATAATAAAAGATATAGAGGTTGGCTTTTATGAAAAGGCAAATGAAGATTATAAAGAATACATAGCAGCCTTTAATTATGATAAAAGTCGTTATTATATGTATAGTAACCTCGATATTGATACAATAAAAGAGATTATATACGATAGTATTGCCAATTTAACCTTATGATTGTAATATATTGAATGATAAGAGGAGATACGGTATGAAAAATTTAAAGAAAATTACAAGTTTATTACTCTCAGCAATTATGTTAAGTACTTTGTTTATCAATGTTGCTTTTGCGGCAGAAAATTCGGAAGAGACAGATGTTGTTGCTCTTGAAGCAGTGGTTCAAGAATATACGCCAAATGTGAATTCTGCAGCTCGTTCTACTACTTTTGCAGATGCTACTGTTGATGTGCAGTTCAGTTCAAGTGGCATGTCAATAACGATATCTACCAGCATGACTATGATTGCTTCTGTTGTGGGTGTAAAGGACATTGAAATACAGCTTAAAAATGGAAATGATTGGGTGACGGTTGCTACAAGTACTGGCGGAGAACTCTATGATACATTGGGAACTGCCGTAACTCTTCTATATACCGGAGCAATATACGGAGAATATTATAGAGTAGTATGTACACATTACGGAGATGTTGACGGATACAGAGAGTTATATCATGAAACAGGCAGTATGAGATGCATATACTAAAAGGTGAAATGGGCAGCTGATTTTTCAGGCTGCCCATAATTTCTTTTTTGATAACACCACAGAAAACGATTATCCATAAGTTTGCCGGACTATATTCTCATTAATGGGTTCACCTTACAGACCAACAATTCCTTCATAGGGATTGATTCAAATTTAGAAAACGTGGCACCCGGACAATAAGATGTATCCGGAATGCGGTATAAATTATTTATTGCGTATGTTGGCAAATTATGCTAAGCTATAAGCAGTTGTTGGGGAACGGCTAATGTGTGCAGAAGGTGGGGACAAGTTGCCTGTAGAAGCAGTAGTATAAAGAATTATGCTTGCGAAGGAGAAGCAGCATGATAAACGGTGAGATAGATAAGATTTGATAGAGTTAATCGTGCGGGAACGCAGTTGAATAAACAGGAAATACGAAATGCATTGTATCAGGGGAAATCTACTGCTTTATTAAATACTTTGAGCAAAACAGAGGTATTTAATGAAGCTACAGAACATTATTTCTTGAAAGACACACGTATGAAAAACAGATATTTGCTCCTGCGCTTTATTGCTTTTTATTTATATTACAATCAGTAATTGTATAATAATAATATAAGATCCGGGGAGCAACAATTTCTAATAGTCGTGAATTTAGATTATTTTATTTTGTCGATGGGAATAAGACGGTGTTCCTTGATTCTTTAATCAAAACGACACAGGCAACACCTGACCACGTAAAAGAACGAACATACATTATAACGTTATAAGCCTGGACTTTCAGGGTATCAGCTATGCTGATTTTAAAACGGAGCAAAGCTTCGTTGCAGCATTTTCAAGGCAGATGCTGTTGGCTGTGGAGATACTGCCTGACGATGTGAAAGAACAATTAACAATGTATGCGACCGGAACTGTGGAGGAAGCAACTTTGTCTATGCTGTTCACATCGTTGCTTAGTTTATGCAGGAATTCAGAGAAGAATATAGTCCTGATTATTGACGAGGTAGACTCCGCTATATCACTGATGGGAAAGCTGGAGCTCTATCCCGAACTCAGGACGGTGTTGTACGAGCTGCTCTTTAATGGCAAACCTATTCCATATGTCGCTACAAGTTCCTACATTAAAGATGCGGCCATGTTTGGCTTTATCAAAAATGAGAATGATACAGCGGTTATCTCCAATCGCATTTTTGAAGCTGTCCTCTATAATAACTTTATCTCAGAAGAATTTGCAACGAGTAAGATGTATAATGTCGGTGATAAAGTGTTGATTGAAGCTACCGTGTGATGAGAGATACTGCCTCAGTAGAAGCAGTGGTATAAAGAATGTACAAAAAAGCCCCGGACCGCGCCCAAACCGCGTCCCGGAGCTTTAAAAAGGGGAGGATTAAGTAATTATTTCATCTTCCGTAAGATCAAAGGAGGGGGTTCCGATGACAGTAATAGTATGTCACGGATTCAAAAGTCTATACATAAAATTTGAAACTTTTTTATATTGTGTTCCGGCGCATTCTGTTATATACTATCATAGTAAGGGCTGACGGCTTGTCCGCCCGACGGTTTGTTTTATGGACAAGCAGAAAAAGTTTATTTGAGAAAGAGAAGGATGGTATTATTATGGCATTATTAGAACAGTGGAGAGCATCAGCTTATAATGAGGAGACCGGAAGAGACAATCTTCAGAGGCTCTGGGCTGCATATTTTGAGGAAGAGAAGAATATCTATGCACAGTTGCTTTCCAATCCCGATGACGTAGTTAAGGGAACGGTAAAGGAACTGGCTGAGAAGTATGGTGTATCTATTATGACCATGACCGGATTTTTGGATGGTATCAACGACAGTCTGAAGGAAGCCAACCCTATAGAAGAGATGGAAGAGGATACTGAGGTTAACCTTGGATTTGATAAGGCTCTTCTGTACAAAAATATGGTAGCTGCTGAAGCTGACTGGCTGTACAATCTGGAGCAGTGGAACGATATTTTTGATGAGGAGACAAGAAAGGCTCTGTACAAGGAGCAGAAGTCTTCTACTACGATCGTTAAGGAAGCGAAGATTTATCCGAACGATCCCTGTCCTTGTGGAAGCGGCAAGAAGTATAAAAAGTGCTGCGGACGTAATAAGTAAGTGACATTAGTGGGCCTTCGGGCCCGCTTTTTTCAAATATTACATAATAAAAGAGGAGAAGAAAAATGCGTTTTTTTATTGACACAGCAAAAGTGGAAGATATCAAGAAAGCTAATGACATGGGTGTAATCTGTGGTGTTACCACCAATCCGTCCCTGATTGCGAAGGAAGGCAGAGTGTTTGAAGAAGTTATCGCTGAAATCGCATCTATCGTTGATGGCCCTATCAGCGGCGAAGTAAAGGCTACTACCGTAGATGCAGAAGGAATGATTGCAGAAGGAAGAGCCATTGCTGCCATTCATCCCAATATGGTAGTTAAGATTCCTATGACTGTGGAAGGACTGAAAGCTTGTAAGGTGCTTTCTGCAGAAGGCATTAAGACCAACGTCACTTTGATCTTTTCTGCAAACCAGGCACTTCTGGCAGCAAGAGCTGGTGCAACTTATGTATCTCCTTTCCTGGGACGTCTGGATGACATCAGCCAGAGAGGTGTGGACCTGATCAGAGAGATTGCTGACATCTTTGCAGTAACCGATCTGGAGACCCGGATCATTGCAGCAAGTGTACGTAATCCAATCCATGTTACCGACTGTGCACTGGCAGGTGCTGATATCGCTACCGTTCCTTATTCCGTAATCGAGCAGATGGTAAAACATCCTCTGACAACAGCAGGTATTGAGAAGTTCCGGGCTGACTATAAGGCAGTATTTGGAGAATAAGCTTGTAAAGGCAAAAAGTAAAAGAAGACCGGGCGCTAAGCTCCGGCCTTCTTCCGTTATGCGGTTTGCTGAGTAAATTACGCTTCAGCAGCTTTATTTCATCTGTTCTTCCTGTTTTCTGATCATTCTACGAACCATCTCGCCACCGATGGAACCTGCTTCACGGGAAGTCAGATCGCCATTATAGCCTTCCTTCAGGTTTACACCAAGTTCAGATGCAATCTCAGTTTTGAAACGATCCATTGCTGCTTTTGCTTCAGGTACTTCTACTCTATTACTTCTGTTTCCGGACATTTCAGTCACCTCCATAATTTGTGTTTTGTGGTTTTCTCTATCTTCAAGATAAGCGGCTGGCATTCACTTATCTCGAACCGCCAGTCGCTTGACCCTTGGGCTGATTTAAGTGTTTGTCATCACTTATCTTGGTAATAGTATGGGCAGTGATTTAAAAATTATTATGGTATTTTTTTCATTTAGCATATGGCGTGTTCCATTGACATACAAGGAGGAGTCTGCGTATAATGGATAGCGAGTAATGTCTGTCCAAATAGAAGGACGGAGAAGAGGAGAGATTACATTATGAAAAAAATAAAGAAAATTGTTGCAGTGTATGTTATTTTGGCGGTTATGATGTCTATATTTACGGGCTGCGGTAAGACTTCAGATGTCACACAGATTCGTGTCGGTTCTTTAAAAGGACCTACATCCATGGGACTTTTGTTCTTAATGCAGGAAGCTGAGGAGGGAGGAGCAGAAGGCAATTATGCCTTTACCATGGCTGCCCAGGCAGACGAACTGCTGCCGCTGATGGTAAAAGGAGAGATGGATATTGCACTGGTACCGGCAAATGTGGCATCTGTGCTTTATAATAAGATGCAAGGGCAGCTGGCAGTCATCGACATCAATACGCTTGGTGTTTTATATATGGTAACCGGTGACGGTACTATCGAAAGTGTGGAGGACTTGAAAGGCCGTACCATTTACCTGACCGGAAAGGGTACTACACCGGATTATGTGCTTCATTATATTTTATCCGAAAATGGCATGACAGAAGCAGATTATACGTTGGAATATAAATCCGAGGCATCTGAGGTGGCTGCGCTATTGGCTGAGAAACCTCAGGCCGTAGGACTGTTGCCACAGCCTTTTGTAACGGCAGCCTGCATACAGAATGAAGCACTTAAAGTAGTACTTGATATGAATGAGGAATGGACAAAGCTGCAGGGAGAAGACGGCAGCCGGGTAGTGACAGGTGTTACCGTAGTGCGCAAAGAATTTTTGAAAGAGCATGAAGCCGCAGTGAAAGTGTTCTTGAAGGAGCATGAAGAGAGCACGGGAGCTATCAACGAAGATGTGCAGACGGGCGCTTCTCTTGCAGTAGCAGCAGGAATTGTAGCCAAGGAGGCTATCGCTCAGAAGGCAATTCCCGCATGCAATATTACCTGTATGCAGGGTGCAGAAATGCAGCAGGCGCTAAGCGGTTATCTGGAGGTACTGTTTGAGCAGAATCCGGAGTCTGTAGGCGGTGCACTCCCCGGCGAGGATTTCTATTACATTCCGTAATGAATAATGGCAAAGGTAGTTATGGTATGGGTAAAAAAAGGCAGAACATGGGACGCAGGCTTCTGATTCTGGCAGGCTGGGTGATGATCTGGCAGATAGTGAGCCGGCTGTGTCACAATTCCATATTGATGGTAGGGCCGGTGGAGACGGGAATGGCTTTCTTACAAAATATGTTGGAAGAAAGCTTTTGGCGGACACTGGGGACTTCTTACGTTCGAATTTTGGCAGGGCTTCTGGTTGGTATTATTTGCGGCATGGGACTGGCTGCCATCAGTTACAGGTATAAGCTTCTGGAAGAAATATGGCAGCCATTTATGACATTGATAAAGGCTATTCCGGTAGCTTCCTTTACCGTGCTTTTGCTGATTTGGTGGGGAGCGCCGTACTTGTCCGTCAGCATTTGCTTCCTGGTCGTATTACCCCATATCTATGTGAATACACTGGAAGGCTTAAAAAGTACCGATAGAAAGCTGCTGGAAATGGCGGAGGTATTTCGGATGCCTTGGCGGAATCGCCTGTTTTACATCTACAGACCGGCACTTAGGCCTTTTCTGGAAAGTGGGCTGAAGATAGCGATTGGAATGGCCTGGAAATCGGGGGTAGCTGCAGAAGTGATCGGTACGCCGGATCATTCTATCGGGGAACGGCTGTATCTTTCCAAGATATACCTGGATACGGCAGATGTGCTGGCCTGGACAGCGACAGCAATTATGCTCAGTGTGGTTACGGAGAAGTTGATTTTGTGGACGATGGGGAAAGTCTGGGAATGGGAACCGGGCTGCAGAAAGCCTGCCTTGGGGAAAAAGGAGGGCGGAAAACAGAGCGTCAGCCTGAAGGCTGACCGTATTTATAAAAGCTATCAGGAATTAACGGTCCTCAATGATTATTCCGAAGTTTTTGAAATGAACAAGATGTATTATTTCCAAACGCCATCCGGCAGCGGTAAAACCACCCTTTTCCGTATACTGGCAGGTCTGGAGCAGCCTGACAACGGCAGTGTGATTGGTGAATACCGGGTTGCCATGATGTTTCAGGAAGACCGCTTGTGTGAAGACTATAGTGCGGTGAAAAATGTGGAACTGGTCACAGGAGATAAGGAAAGCGCCGGGCAGGCGCTGGGCAGACTCCTGCCTGGGGATGCGCTGAATAAGCCGGTGCGTCAGCTGAGCGGCGGCATGCGCAGAAGAGTGGCGCTGGTACGTGCCATGGAAGCGGAAGGCAAAGTGTGTCTTCTGGATGAACCTTTTACCGGACTTGATGAGGAGAATCGGCAGAAAGCAGCAGCCTATATCGCAGAGAAAGGAAAGGGAAGAGCGGTACTCATTGCGACTCATGAGAATGCTATGTGAAACCAATACAATTTAAGGGGAAGTAAATGTAACAGTTCAGACGCGCTATTCGCTGAAATAAAAAACATTTGTAATTTCCAACCTTTTATGGTATAATCGTACAATGACTGTGACTATGTCCATTTGTGCGGCGCAGTCGCGATGAAGGAGGAAACGAACAATGAGTTTACAGGTAGAAAAATTAGAAAAGAACATGGCCAAGCTGACCATCGAAGTGTCTGCTGAAGAGC
>JAZQAT010000104.1:0-27097 GCA_045545375.1 Acetatifactor sp. | reverse complement strand
GTTGATTATAGACGAAGTCTATAATATGATATGCGGAAGGAAATAAACGATGAATATACAGATATTTGGAACAAAGAAATGCAATGATACCAAGAAAGCAGAACGCTTTTTCAAAGAGCGTGGTATTAAGTACCAGTTCATTGATATGAAAGAAAAAGGTATGAGCAAAGGCGAATTCACATCTGTAGCGCAGGCCAATGGCGGTATCGAGAATATGATTAACCAGGAGTGCAAGGACAAGGATGTGCTGGCTCTGATTAAGTACATTGCTGAGGAAGATAAGCAGGAAAAGATTCTTGAAAATCCACAGGTGATTAAGACACCAGCGGTTCGGAATGGAAAGCAGTCGACGGTCGGGTATACACCGGAGATTTGGAAGAAGTGGGAGTAAATTAAATTCTGTTTACAAACCATAAAGAACAAAGGCGTATTATGGATTATATGACTTGGGAAGAATATTACGAAAAAATGTGGGAATGGAAACCCAGCACAATGGTTAAACATATGTCCCAACTATCCTCTTTTGGTCCGTCGGAAGAGGTAATGGAAGCAATTATTGAGATTTCCTTTGGCGACCAAAAAGGAGCCACTCGTATGCTAAAGAAGGCGCTTGACGCTGGTGTAAAGTTCAATGGCGATCAACTTAGCAATATGTCCGGTAATTGCGATGCGGGTGAATTGGAGAGAGCACTGAGAATTTCTGCGGATCAATTTACAACTCAGGATATTGATGATTTGTATGGGGCTTATGAGGATGCACTGTTA
Source organism: Acetatifactor sp. (assembly GCA_045545375.1). Lineage (GTDB taxonomy): Bacteria > Bacillota > Clostridia > Lachnospirales > Lachnospiraceae > Acetatifactor. The sequence continues at coordinate 26,332 of JAZQAT010000104.1, read as the reverse complement.
ATAGAAATTGCTTTGAAACATAATATCTCCGTGCCGGAAGAGTTGGCTGAAGAAAACGAAGAATTATTAACTCCGGATGCCAATACACCGATTGATTGGGAACGTTTTTATAATAATTATGATAATTGGTCAGAGAACTATGCGAAAGAACGTTTCGGAGCACTTACTTCATATGGTAATGAGGATGAACTGATAGAGGTTATTTCTTGTTTGTTTGGCGATGATGAGGCTGGTGCGAGTAAGCACATCCGAAAAATGCTGAATCAGGGAATTACTTTTGCCGGTGATAATTTGATTGAAATCACATCTATTTGTGATGACGCTACTGTCCGAAAAGCAGTGCTCGCAGCACAACATCGATTGGACGATGAAATATTGGAAGAACTGTACGGCGTGGTAGAAGATTCCTTAATCGAACTGGTAGCTAGAAAGAATGGGTTAAAATTACCAGAGTGTATGAGAGAGGATGATGACTGGTGCGTACCTGAACAACAGGAGGCAGACGCAGAAATATGGAGTGAGGCTGAATTGCGTGACGCCTACGATTATGTACTGCAATGCCTTAGTAATGCGCATGAAAAGATGATATTGGCCTACAGGCTCAGTATATCTGATGTTGGTAGCGATAAGCGTTCTATTTCTATTGTAAAACATGCATGTCTAGTAGAAGCAGAGCCATTCATCAATGAGGCGCGATCAACACTTGAGACAATTGAATCGCAAGTACAGGATAAACTTAGTGTTCAAAATACCAGGCTGAATATGGGAAAGTGGATCGTATTCCATGATGTATATGGAGATGGATTCTTAACGGACTGGATGGTGCAACGGCGTATCAAGAAGATGATTCAGGCAGTTGAGGATGCACATAAAGAGGTGTTGAAGCTAAAAAGTAAATGATAGAAATGCGAGGGATAACGTGATACAAGAGTTTTATACATATAAAGACACAGCAGAAGATGAAATACAGGCGCATATCTGGCTTCCCAGAGGCGAAGTAAAATGTGTGCTTCAGGTTGTTCATGGAATGACGGAACATATCGGCAGATATGAAAAGTTGGCAAAATTTTTAACACAAGAGGGCGTTGCAGTTGTAGGTTTTGATCTAAGAGGGCATGGTTTAAAGGGGAAAGGTATGACATGCGCTTCCTTTGGTGACGATGGATGGGAAGCGACACTGGAAGATATCCACCAGTTACATCTTTCTTTGAAAACACGATTTGCTGACGCGAAGCATTATCTGCTAGGTTTTTCACTTGGGTCCTTTCTGGTGAGAGAGTATTTCAGCATGTATGTGGATCATGATTTTGCCGGAACAATTATCATGGGAACCGGTCAGCAACCGGCGCTGGTACTTTCTGCAATTATGGCTATTGTAAAAGGCGAGATTAAAAAAGTTGGTCATGATAATACGACGGATTTGGTACGAAATCTTTCCTTTGGAACCTACAATAAAAAATTCAGTCCAAATCGGACAAAGGCAGATTGGTTGTGTTCCGATGAAGCGGAACTGGATAAATATATTGCGGACGTACTTTGCAAAGAGGACATTTCTGCAGGATTATTCTGGCAATTGTTAGCTTCCATGAAGCGGACCGCAGATAAAAATGCCTATCAGAAATGGAAGAAAGATATGCCGGTATTATTGATTTCCGGTGAGGATGACCCTGTCGGGGATGCAGCAAAAGGTGTTCGTCTGGTAGAAAAGTCTATGAAAAATGCCGGACTTACAAATGTGACGATGAAAATATATCCGGGTGCGCGTCATGATGTTTTGCATGAAGAAAAATCGGGAACTGCAAGTAGTGTTTATCAAGTAATTAAGGATATGATACTATAAATCGAGGTTGGATTATTGGTCGAGGTGGTGCTTACAAGCGCCACCTCGTTCCGTTCTCCCGAAAACTTGATTTCATCCTATTGATTTTATTTTTTTGCGCGTTATAATATGACTTAAAGGAAACGTAAAGTTTCCAAAAGGAAAAGGGGTTGTACCTGTATGAGAAAGAAGAATCCTGACTTAATGGAAAGAATAAGAAAATTTGCAGAGGATTTCTATGTGGAGCATGGCAGATCTCCTTATAAGTCAGAGTTTGCCGAAGCTCTTGGCATTTCAAAGGGTACTGCCACAAAGTACCTGGTAGAAATGGATGAACTGGGTCTGGTAAATTATGATGGTTACAATGTCCACACAGAAGTGACTTTGAAATGTAATCCGAAAGGTGCTGACAGTACTATCCTGGATAATGCAGTTGCCTGTGGACCAGGTGATCCGGAAGAGGAGCATGTGCTGGAGCGTGTTCGTTTGCCGGAGGCGATATTTGGGACATCTCCAAAGTTTATTCTGCAGGCGAAGGGAGATTCCATGGTAGACGCCGGTATTGCAGAAGGTGACTGGCTTGTGATCAGTCAGCAGAATACGGCAAAAGAGGGTGATATTATCGTTGCCTTATATGAAGGAGTCAGTAACCTGAAATATCTGTATTATGATCATGAGAATGGATGTGCCATTCTCAGAGCAGCAAATAAAAAGCGAAATTATGGAGATATTCGGACAAAGGATTTGCAGATCCAGGGTGTGCTTCATAGTGTAATAAAAAATTATTAATGTGGAGGTAGGGATACGGATGAAAAAGTATGTGGAGGTAGAGTGTTCCGTTTCGCCGGATGGCGAGATGCGTCCGAAGATGATTTACTGGCATGACGGACGTATTTGGAAGATCAGTAAAGTACTTCATACCTGCACATCCTCCAACAATGAATTTGAAGGAATTCGCTACACGATTCTGATCGGTAGTGCGGAAAAATACATTTATAGACTCGGTGACAGATGGTATGTCAATACCGGGTAGTTGGAGGTGTAAGCTCTATGAATTGTTATATTTCTTCTCAGGAGCTGGAAGCTCTTGGCGAAGGGCTGTCAAGAGATTACATGGAGAAGGCCAATAGATGGAATTCGATGTGTTTTGATATTGAAGGCTTTATTACAGATTATCTGGGTTTGGAGATCTGCTATGAATCATTTGCGGAAAAGGATACCAGTAAGATTGGTTTTCTGGCAAATGGAGTTGCCCCGCTTCTCGTCTTTCGTGACAAGGTTCCTACTCCGGTTGTATTTCCGAAGAATACAATTGTGATTGAGAAATGCTTGCTGAGAGAGAAGGAGAGTAGTCGCAGGCGTTTCACTTTAGCTCATGAGGCTGCGCATGCGATTTTAGAAAAACATACTTATGCACAAGCTGGACAGTGCTTCCATTCATCATTTGATAAGGAAGTGGATTATTCAAAGGAGGATTTGCAAAGAATATTCTCATTGAATGAGGTTTTTGCCAATCGATTGGGGGCATCGATCCTGATGTCACAATGTCTGATAGCAAAAGCACTCGAAAAGTACAACGATGCTAAGCTCATCCGTATCTATAACGGTGAGATACTGGCTCAGAAAGAAAAGATAGTTATTCAACAGATGGCAGATTGTCTTGGTGTCTCTTTCCCTGCACTATTCATTCGCCTCAGAGAATTAAATCTTTTTGATCATCGACCAATTGATGAATACGTAAGGGAGAACCTTCATTTTGGAGGTACCTTATGTTAGAACTCAATTACAACAAAAAATTTAACCCACCATCTCCGGAAGTGTTACGACTTCTGGAACTTTCCAGAAGAGAAGTAGAGGGGATGGCAAAAAGAACGCTCAAATGCCCGGTCTGTGGCTTTCGCATTGACGGTGTATATGCGGACGGCATAGGGCATAGAGATATCAAATGTCAAAAATGTAAATTAGAGGCGACGGTCAACCTGGCATATTTCAGACGCCAGAGACAGAATCAGCGTTATATTCGTTGGGCGAAGGAATTGCAGAACCTGAACCTCAGAAAATAAAAACAAATCAATAATAAACGATTACGACTTTTAATCGTGCAAGCGGAGCAGCTCTCTTGTTTTACAAGATCTGAAAAACTTCCAAGCGCCGTACGAAGCCGGATCGAGTAACAAGACAGCAGTATTATCAGATGCTGTTATCTATGGATTACCATGTCCTGTTACTCGTCCGATTTCTACGGCGCTTTTCATTTTGCTTGCTTTTACAATGCTTCGTACTGTGTTTGAAGTCCTTTCTTAGGCTGCAAGGCTTGGGAAAGGACTTTTATGAAAACAACTTATTTGGTGAAGAAAAATGTGAATCTTCCCGGCACAGAAGCAAATTGGATTGTAATGAACACAGAAGAGTTCCTAGCATTCAAGCAGACGGATGAAGGAAAAGAACGGGCAAAGTACTTATTTCAATTAAGTAAATGCTCCGAGGATGATGCCGATATCTACGCAGAAGTGGATAGGGAAACTTTTACGAAATGGCGAGTGGATGATAATCATAGAGATTACCTGGTCAAAGTAAATAAGGAAATGGGATACAAAGTGATGTCTTATCATGAAGCTGAATTAGAACTGGATGATCCTAACGGAGAGGATGTTTTAGTAGATGAATCCTGTAATGTGGAAGAGGAGGTTTTGAAAAAAATAGAGATAGATAAATTGTATGATGCTATGCAAAAACTCAGCGAATCAGATCAGGAATTAATACGTGTTTTCTTCTTTTCCGAGAAACAGATGACATTTCGTGAATATGCTGCCATTACGAAAATACCATCTCAAACGATTAATTTTCGCACATTACGTGCTTGTAAACGGCTAAAAAAACTAATGGAAAATTAAAAGTTTTTTTAGACAAAACGGAAAAAAGTCAGCAATAGAAATTGAGAGGGTTAATTCCCGGCATTACAAGAGGAGTGATAAAAATGAGCAGAATGAAAACGAGATTGAATTCCAGAGAATGGTATGGTGTTGATAAAGATTGTGTAGGAGGTTATTTCGAAGAACTAGGCTTTACAAGAGTTGGAGAAATACTGGCACTCCGCATGTTTGATCTTTTCAACATGGATCGTATTGACAATATCCGGGCTTGGGAAATGATTCGCTGTTTGTATGTTTTTTTGAATGAAAATAGCGATATGGATCAGGCACTGGAGTGGAAACTGGCAGATCAGAGTTTCCCCTTCACTGAGTGGAGGAGAGCGCATAAAGCAAAATCAGTCAGGGTGGCAGGTTTGGTGATGGCAGCGGATATGAATGAGAAGGCATTACAGAGGTTATTTGGAAATATCACCCGTGCCTTTTACAAATCAAATGAATACAGCGCCCGGTATTATAAGTATGGAAGCCTGGATGAATTGAAAGAAGCAGATATGGAGTATCAGGAGGTGGTTGCATGAGTAATTCCGGACATGATTTGAGCGTGCCCATTTGGCAGAAATATACGTTGACCATTGAAGAGGCTGCAGCCTATTTTCGCATTGGAGAACATAAGTTACGCAACCTTATTAATGAAAACAAGAATGCAGATTACCTCCTTTGGAATGGAAATCGTGTACAGATTAAAAGGGTGAAATTTGAAAAATATGTAGATGGTTTGGAAGCAATATAGAGAAACGCAAAGGGCTTCCTGGTATAAAATTATGCGGAATTCACTGGTATAAATTTCCCAAGAAGCCCGAAGATTGTGGAAAAATTGAGAGAGTTGTGATATATTAACACTAGACCATGTCACAGCTCTTTGAAAGGAGATTTATTATGAGTAATGCAAAGAGACGTGACAATAAAGGTAGAGTACTTCAAATGGGGGAAACGCAGTTGGACGATGGGCGTTATGTGTATCGTTATACAACCCCATTGGGGCAGAGAAAAACGGTTTACAGTTGGCGTTTGACTGCTTCGGATCCTACACCGTCAGGAAGACGTAAGGACAAATCCTTGAGAGAGAAAATCAAGGATATCGAGAAACAGCTAAGACTGGAAATCTGTTGTGAGGATATTACGGTTTGTGAGTTAGTAGAGAAATATCTAATGACGAAGACCGGAGTGAAACACAGCACTCAGACCGGGTACAAATATGTGCAAAATATCTTGGCAAAGGAACCCTTTGGACAAAGGAAGATTGCGAGTATTAAAACATCAGATGCAAAGATTTTTCTGATTAATATGCAGAAGAATGGACGAGGCTATAGTACTATTCATACTGTGCGAGGAGTTCTTCGTCCTGCATTTCAGATGGCGGCAGATGATGATATGATTGTCAAGAATCCATTTCAGTTTGAACTTCACACAGTAGTAGTGAATGACAGTGTCAAAAGGGATGCACTAACAAGAGAACAGGAGAGAAAGTATCTGCAGTTTATATTGGAGGACGACCATTATAGCCAGTACTATGATGCGATTTATATCTTGTTTAAGACCGGACTCCGTATCAGTGAGTTTTGTGGTCTGACGATTAAGGACATTGATTTTAAAAAGAAAGTCATTAAAGTTAATCATCAGCTCCAGCGCACAAGCGATATGAAGTATATTTGTGAGTCAACGAAGACGGAGAATGGTGTTCGTGAGGTGCCGATGACACAGGATGTTATGGATGCATTCAAGCGGATTATCAAGAAACGTCCAAAGCCAAAGATTGAGCCAATTGTAGATGGGTATTCAGGATTTCTGTTCTTAGACAAGAACTATAAACCCAAAGTGGCATTGCATTGGGAGAAACACTTCCAGCTTTCTGTTGTAAAGTATAATAAGCTTTATCGTGTGCAGTTACCTCAGATCACGCCGCATGTATGCAGACATACGTTTTGTACAAATATGGCGAAGTCAGGGATGAATCCGAAAGTATTGCAGTATATTATGGGGCATGGGGATATTTCCGTAACCCTTGATACCTATACGCATATCAAAGCGGAGGATGCGATTGCAGAGATGGAGAGACTCGATTACCTGGCAACAAAGGAGGCATAATTAAAGCAAGTTAAGTTGCCATATGGGCTAAAAACGTGGTATAAATTCATGTTTTTCAGAGTCGAAAACAGGCATTTTTGATGTGTTAATATGCCATGGAAGGGCCAAAAAAGTCAGTATTTATGCGGCTTTGCGAAAATTTATACCACCGAAATTTACTGGTATAAATTTTTGAAAATATACCAATTTTTATACCAGTTGCCCGAGAAAATATGCCCAGATTTGAGTACATATGAGAAAACAGCAAAAATAAGAAAAACTCCACAAACCCAGTATTTACGGGCTTTTGAAAGGATTTGAGGATTTATGAAAGAACATATAAAAGTGCTATTCATCTGCCACGGCAACATCTGCCGAAGCCCCATCGCCGAGTTCGTCCTAAAAGACATAGTTGCCCAAGCAGGCCTAACCGCCCACTTCCACATAGCCTCTGCTGCCACCAGCACCGAAGAAATCTGGAACGGCGTAGGCAACCCCGTATACCCGCCGGCCCGGGATATCCTTGCCTGCCACGGCATCAGCTGCGCCGGTAAGCGCGCAGTACAAGTCCGTAAATCAGATTACGCCAATTATGACTATTTAATCTGTATGGACACTCACAACATAAGAAACCTGACCCGCATTATCGGCCCGGATGGTGAAGGCAAGGTAAGCTTACTTCTGGACTACACCGACCACAAGGGCCGGTCTATCCCAGACCCCTGGTACACAGGAGATTTCGAAACAACCTACCGCGATGTGCTGGAAGGTTGCCGGGCATTCCTGAAGCATTTACAAAAGGAAGGCAAAATAGGAACTGCTGAAGGTATTTCCTGCATTGCTTTGTAGGAACTTTTAACAAATGTTGTTGGCACGGTCTTTCATGATTCGACTGCCTATATCCTATATGATGAGCATTCAGCTAAATGCCTCATTGACGGAATGGGGCTTGCGGCTCCAACGGCCATTATATTTGGCATCATTCTTTGTCTGAGCTGCTAATAAGCCCAAAAGCTTTCGAAACTTCCATCACTGCAACAGGTACGAAAGACATCCCCAAGCCGATCAGATACAGTTTAGCGGACAAAGTAATCAGTCCGAAAGCGGTAGCAAGGGGAGTGAAGAGTACCAGGCATACTAGAACTACAGATACCAGCGCAGCCAGGTTAAGTCTGTTGTTAGTAAACACTCCGATCTTGAGCAGTGAATAATCCGAGCGCATATTGTAAGCCTGAGTGATCTGTGAAAGTGCCAGTACCATGAAGGCAAGTGTCTGTCCACCGGACAGTTGGCCGGTTGTATTTTCACCTATCTTATAGGCCATCAGAGACAGAATACCGAACATGACACCCTGTAAGACAGTTCTGATACCAAAGCCATGTGCGAAAAGACCTTCATTCTTGGGCTTAGGAGGTTTATTCATGACATCGGATTCTACAGCTTCCATACCAAGAGCAATAGCCGGGAGACTGTCTGTTACCAGGTTGATCCACAGAAGCTGTATGGATAGAAGCGGTGATTTGTGCCACAGGAGCATGGCGGTAAATACGGTTACGACTTCTCCGATATTGGTACCCAGAAGGAAGCCGACTACCTTCTTGATATTGGCATAGATACCGCGGCCTTCACGGACAGCGTCCACGATGGTGGCAAAGTTATCATCTGTCAGAGTCATATCAGCAGCACCTTTGGCTACATCTGTACCGGTAATGCCCATGGCGCAGCCGATATCAGCAGCTTTCAGGGCTGGTGCATCGTTAACACCATCGCCGGTCATGGAAACTACCCGGTCTTTGCGCTGCCACGCTTTTACGATGCGAATCTTATTTTCCGGAGAAACGCGGGCATACACAGATATGTTGGTAATCTGTTCGTCCAGTTCGGAATCGTCCATCATATCCAGCTGGGATCCGGTGATGGCTTTGTCACCTTCTTGCAGGATGCCCAGTTCCTTGGCGATGGCAGAGGCAGTTGTTACATGGTCACCGGTAATCATTACGGGACGAATGCCGGCCTGGCGGCAGACTGCTACGGCTGCCTTGGCTTCCGGACGGGGTGGGTCGATCATGCCTACCATTCCCAGGAAAGTAAGTCCGTTTTCAAGTTCTTCACAGGTAGGGGTCTCGGGTACATGGTCTATCTCTTTACAGGCTACTGCCAGAACACGCAGGGCGGCAGCACTCATTTCTTCATTGACAGCTTGGGCAGCGGTCAGGTTGCCGGCTACGCAGCGCGCTGCCATGACATCAAAGGCTCCCTTTACAATGACGATAAGCCTGCCATTGATTTCGTGGACTGTGGTCATGAGTTTGCGATCGGAATCGAAAGGAATTTCTGCCAGACGTGGATATTGACTGTTCAAATCTTCCTTAGGCATGCCGTTTTTGTACGCTGCCAGGACAATGGCAGTCTCCGTAGGGTCTCCGATGTGCAGCTCTTGGTTGTCGCCAAAGACTATAGAACCATCACAGCAAAGGGTTGCGTATCGGAGCAGCTGCTTGACTTGTGGTGAGTTCTGATTGCTGATCTCTTCGACCAAATTTTCTTGACTTACATAGGCCTTTACCAGTGTCATGCGGTTTTGGGTCAGAGTACCTGTTTTGTCTGAACAGATGACAGAAGCACTGCCCAGCGTCTCAACTGCGGGCAGGCTGCGGATAATGGCATTTTTCTCAACCATCCGCTGTACGCCGATAGACAGGACGATGGTAACGATGGCAGGAAGGCCTTCCGGAATGGCTGATACAGCCAGAGATACAGCGGTCATGAAGATTTCCATGGCAGGGATTCCGTTGGTCAGTCCTACAACGAAAATAATAGCGCAGGCTGCCAGTGCCAGTACGCCCAGGTATTTGCCAAGTTGGGCAAGCTTTTTCTGCAGAGGAGTCTGGGCGCCTTCTTCGTTGTCCAGCAGATTTGCAATCTTTCCCATTTCTGTATTCATACCGGTGCCCGTGACGATAGCCAGTGCAGTTCCGTAGGTGATGCTGCAGCCGGAGAATACCATATTGGTTCGATCTCCCAGAGGTGCGTTATTATCTACTATAAGGGAAGCATCTTTTTCGGAAGGAACGGACTCACCGGTCAGGGCTGACTCTTCACATTTCAGGCTGACGCTTCGGATCAGCCTGGCATCGGCAGGGATGAAATCTCCGGCTTCCAGACGGATGATGTCGCCGGGAACCAGTCCGGCGGCATCGATAACAGCTTCCATGCCGCCGCGAATAACTCTGGCATGGGGCGCGGACAGATTCTTCAGGGCATCTAAAGCTTTCTCGGCTCTGCTTTCCTGGACAACACCCATGACTGCATTGATGATTACGATCAGGAGAATCAGTACAGGTTCAAAGAATTCTTTTGGATTCTGCTCGATGCAGGCAATTATGAAGGATATGGCAGCTGCACCAATCAGAATCAGGATCATTACATCTTTGAATTGCTCCGAAAATCGTTGCAGTGGGCTCCTGCGTTTCTTTTCCTTCAGTTTGTTCTCACCATGGGCAGCAAGTGCGGCGGTTACCTGGGCATCACTCAAACCGGATGTGACATTTGAGGATAGTTCTTTTACAATACTTTCTATAGACTCGTTGTGAAATATCAAAATTTGGGCCTCCTTACTTTATTAAACCTGCATGCCTGCTGCACAGGTATCATCAGGATAGAAGTTAACTGCTCCGCACTGTCCGGGACTTTCATAGTATATATTAATTGTATACAGTTTTTATGGTAAAATACTTCCGTTTAGAAAAATCAAACCTCTTTTTTTACTGGTAACATTTGGAGCGGGCTGAACAGTAACCTTTTACGGTATGCTGTCTGCCAAGAAATACAATAGTACCTTGCTTTTTCAATGGCGCTGTGATATTATTTTAACGATGGGACAATGCAGTTGTCATGCATTCCACCAATGGGATTAAATTGCAAAATAATAGAAGAAATGCCGCAGGGCGGAAAGGACTCGAAGAAAATGAATAAGAGTTTTGATGAAATCGTATCAAAGGTCAAAGAGTGTGGTAAGAAGACAGTAGCAGTAGCCGCAGCACAGGATGAAGCAGTGCTGGAGGCAGTAAAAGAAGCAAAGAAACAAGGCATCGCAGATGCTATTTTAGTAGGTGATGAGAGCAAGATTCGTGAAATTGCAGCTTCCATCAATATGGATTTAAGCGAGTTTGAAATTATTGATGAGCCGGATATGGTACAGGCTTCTTTAAAAGCAGTTAAGCTTGCCCATGACGGTAAAGTAGATATGTACATGAAGGGTATCATCGATACCAAGAATTTCTTGAAGAGCGTTCTGGATAAAGAAGTTGGCTTAAGAACCGGAGGACCTCTTTCCCATGTATGTGTATTTGACATCCCCGGCATTGACAGACTGATGTTCTTGACTGACGTGGCATTTATGACATATCCTACTCTGGAGGATAAGGCAAATATCATCAAGAATACCGTTCCTGTATGTAAGGCATGTGGTATTGATGTGCCCAAGGTTGCACCTCTGGCTGCAGTAGAAGTTGTAAATCCTAAGATGCCTGCAACTGTAGAAGCAGCTGAGCTGGCTAAGATGTGTGAAGAAGGTCAGATTACCGATTGTATCGTAGATGGACCTCTGTCTCTTGACCTGGCGATCGATCCGGAAGCTGCTAAGCATAAGGGAGCTACCGATCGTAAGATTCAGGGGGACGCAGATGTTTTGCTTTTCCCGGATATTCATGCAGGTAATATGGTATACAAGGCAATTGTACATATGGTTCCCAATGTAAAGAACGGATGTATCCTGACCGGTACCAAGGTACCTGTTATCCTGACCAGCCGCTCCGATACTTTCGAGACCAAGGTAAACTCCATCGCTCTGGCAGCAGTTGTAGCTGAAGAACTGAAGAAGAACCAGTAATATAAACGTGCGTTCCAGCCGGATGGCTGAAAGAAATAAAAGCTGTTTTAGCAAGAAGGAGAAAAATATGGCAATCAAAAGCTTAATTATCAATCCCGGTTCCACCTCCACCAAGATTGGTGTATTTGAGGATGAGACATTATTATTTGAAGAGACCCTGAGACATTCCACAGAGGAGATCAGTCAGTATGCGACAATCGTAGACCAGAAAGATTTCCGTAAGAAAATCATTACTGACCTGCTGGAGTCCAAGAACTTTGATATAAAGAGCCTGAACGTAGTAGTAGGACGCGGCGGGATGTTAAAGCCCATTCCCGGCGGTACTTATGCAGTAACTGATGAACTGTTGGCTGACTTAAAAGTAGGTGTATCCGGACAGCATGCTTCCAACCTGGGTGGTATCCTGGCTCGTGAGATCGCTGATTCCATCGGTGTGCCTTCCTTTATCGTAGACCCTGTAGTAGTAGATGAGCTGATGCCTATCGCAAGATATTCGGGTGTACCTGAGCTTCCTCGTATCAGTATCTTCCATGCACTGAACCAGAAGGCAGTTGCTAAGAGATATGCTGCAGAAATAGGCAAGCCTTATGAATCCTTGCGTCTGATCGTTGTACATATGGGCGGAGGTGTGTCTGTTGGTGCTCACGAAAACGGTCGTGTGATTGATGTATTCAATGCTCTGGACGGTGACGGTGCCTTCTCTCCTGAGCGTGCAGGCGGTGTGCCCAGCGGTGCTCTGATTAAGATGTGCTTCTCCGGAAAATATTCTGAGAAGGAAGTATACAGCAAGATCGTAGGTAAGGGAGGCTTCAATGCATACCTTGGAACCAACGATATGCGTGAAGTGACCAAGATGGCTAACAGCGGAGATGAGAAAGCTGCAGAAGCTAAGCAGGCATTCCTGTTCCAGGTAGCTAAGGATATCGGCTCTATGGCTTGTGTCCTGAACGGTAAAGTAGACCAGATCATCGTTACCGGCGGTATCGCTTACGGTGCAGATGTAGTGGCTGCTCTGAAAGAAAGTGCTGAATGGATTGCTCCTTTCACTGTATATCCCGGAGAGGATGAGCTGCTGGCTCTGGCACAGGGAGCACTGCGTGTAATGAATGGTCAGGAAAAGGCTATGGAGTACTAATTCGTTTTAAAATGAGATAGTGATTTAGGAAAAGGAGTTTGCCTTTCACTTGGGGCGAGCTCCTTTTTGCCTGGAAAAGGGATTTTTTACAGATTTTTAAGGTTTTGCGAAGAAAAGCCGGTGTACAAACCGACTGGATTGTATTAAAATAGGAATAGCAGTTAATGATTTAAGCATATGTGAGCTGCGGCATTAGAAAGGGTATAAGTGTGAAAGGAAAGAAAAGCGTGTGGCAGAGCATGTCACCGATGAAACTGATATTAGGCGGATATTGTTTGATTATATTGCTGGGAACGCTGCTGTTGTCGCTTCCTTTTGCGACGCAAGGACCGGGCAGTACGCCGGTAACAGATTGTTTTTTTACGGCTACATCGGCTACCTGCGTGACGGGGCTGGTTCGATATGATACGGCAACTCATTGGACACTGTTTGGGCAGCTGGTGATACTTTCCATGATACAGATTGGCGGTGTGGGCTTTATGACCATAGCCATCGTCATCATGGCTTTTACCAAGCGGAAGATTACACTAAGTCAGAGGTCCATTATGCAGAACTCCATTTCGGCTCCTCAGATTGGCGGAATCGTCCGGATGTCCAGGTTTATTGTAATGGGAACGTTTCTGGTGGAAGGTATTGGAGCATTGTTATTATCGCTTGATTTCATCCCCAGATTTGGATGGAGAAAAGGGATTTACTATTCCATTTTCCACGCAGTATCTGCGTTCTGTAATGCAGGCTTTGACTTAATGGGAAACGAGACAGGGCAGTTTTCTTCCTTGATGGGATTTGCCGGGAACTGGTATGTGAACATTGTTATTATGTTGCTGATTATCATAGGTGGTCTGGGCTTCTTTGTATGGCATGATGTGAAAAGTAAAAGATTTCGGTTTCGTAACCTGAATCTTCAGAGTAAGATGGTGCTGAGTATCAGCATGGGGCTGATACTTGTAGGCGCGCTGGTGATTTTTCTGCTGGAATACAGCGGTGTCATGTTTCAGGGGATGAGCCCGGATGAGAAGATTGTAGCCAGCCTGTTCCAATCGGTAACTGCCAGAACCGCCGGATTCAGCACTACGGATTTGTCTGTGATGACGGATTCGGGCAAGCTTGTGATGATCTGTCTCATGTTGATTGGCGGTTCTACAGGCTCTACCGCAGGCGGTATCAAGACTACCACCTTTTGGGTGCTGTGTGTCAGTATTTTTACGACTTTTAAGCGTAAGAAAAATATTGAAGCTTTTGGCAGAAGGATGGACGAGGAGATTACCAGAACAGCATCCTGCGTATTCATGACGTATCTTTTGTTGGTGATATCTTCCGCAGTTATTATTTCAGCAGTGGAAGGGCTTCCTATAATGATGGTCTTGTTTGAAACAGGTTCAGCCATGGCTACGGTGGGACTTTCTTTCAATGTAACGCCTACGCTGGGAATGTTCTCTAAACTGTTGGTAGCGTTTCTGATGTTGTGCGGAAGAGTCGGTTCCATTACCATGCTGCTGGCATTTTCCTCGGATAAAAGGGTAGTATCTTCCGGTTATCCTCTGGAGAAAGTCCAGGTAGGATAAATTACGGATAAGTTAGGATTCAGATAGGATAAGGCGATTCGCAGAAAGAGAGGGTAATATGAAATCAATTTTAATTATCGGTCTGGGACGTTTTGGACGTCATATGGCAGAGAAATTCATTGAGAACGGTCATGAGGTCTTGGCCATTGATGATAATGAGGAAAGAGCAGATGCAGCAGTGGGATCCATTCAGCAGATCCTGATCGGAGATGCTACAGATGAGCGCTTTATGGAGTCTCTTGGAATACGCAATTTTGACCTGGCAGTTGTTGCCATCGGGGAAAATTTCCAGAGTGTGTTGGAGATTACGGTACTGTTAAAAGACCTTGGCTGCAAATATATTGTGGCAAGGGCCACCAGAGATGTGCACAAGAAGCTGCTTCTTCGTAACGGTGCCGATTATGTGGTATATGCGGAACGCGAGATTGCAGAGCGGCTGGCGATCAAGTTTGGTGCCGACAATATTTTTGATTACATCGAGCTTACTCCGGAAATCGGAATCTATGAGATTGCCATTCCACAGAAATGGATCGGCAGGAGTATCCTGGATCTGTCCATCCGGACCAAATATCATATCAGTGTTCTGGCAACCAAGAAGGGGACTAAGATTTATCCCCTGCCTCACCCCAATCATGTGTTTGAAGGGGATGAAAGCCTGATGGTCATGGGTACACTGGAAGACGTGAATAATGTAAAATAGTATAAAAAGGACTTAAAAAACGGGTGACAGTAATAGCTCCGGTCACCCGTTTTTTTAATATTACAGATTAAATCCAAAATATTTTACAGCATTGTTATAGGAGATGCCCTTAACAATCTCTTCCAGAATATCCATATCAGCCGGGAACTCGCCATTCTCTACCCAGTTACCGATCAGGTTGCACAGGATACGACGGAAGTACTCGTGTCTTGTATAGGACAGGAAGCTTCTTGAGTCAGTCAGCATTCCTACAAAACCGGACAGGTTACCAAGGTTGGCAAGAGAAATCATCTGCTCCTCCATACCGGTCTTGTGATCATTGAACCACCATGCACTTCCCTGCTGAATCTTGGCTACAGCGGTGGAATCCTGGAAGCAGCCGAGGATGGTGCCGATGGACTGGTTGTCGTTAGGATTCAGACTGTACAGGATGGTTCTTGGCAGTTCATTGGTTTTGTTCAGTGCATTCAGAAAATCTGCCATTTCGGAAGAGGGAGCGTAGTTGTTGATGCAGTCAAAACCTGTATCAGGACCCATTTTTTCGAACATCATGGTGTTGTTGTCTCGCTTACAGCCGTAATGAAGCTGCATAACCCAGTTCAGTCTGTTGCATTCTCTGCCCATGAATACCATGAAAGCTGTCTTGAATTTTCTGATATCTTCTGTCGTCAGAGCATTTCCGGCAATTCTCTTAGCCAGAATAGCTTCTACCTCGTCATCAGTTGCAGGGCTGTACATAACGTATTCCAGACCATGGTCGGATACGGAACAGCCGTTGGCAGCAAAGAATTCCATACGGTTTGTCAGAGCGCTCTTCAGTTCAGCGAAAGTAGTGATTTCAGCAACTCCTGCAGCTGCTGCCAGTTTGTCAAGGTAAGCAAGGTACTCAACTTTCTCAATGTTCATGGCCTTGTCAGGTCTCCATGCAGGAAGTACCTGTACATCGAAGCTGTCATCAGCTGCGATTAATCTGTGCCACTCAAGAGAATCGATGGGGTCATCAGTGGTGCAGATTAGGGTTACATTGCTCTGCTTGATCAGGTTACGAACGCTCATAGAAGGATCTTTCAGTTTGGCATTGCACAGATTCCATACTTCATCGGCAGTCTTTTTACTTAATACGCCGTCATAGTTAAAGTATTTGCGCAGCTCCAGATGACTCCAGTGGAACAGAGGGTTACCGATGGCTTTGCCGATGCACTCAGCCCATTTACAAAATTTCTCATAATCGGAAGCATCACCGGTGATGTATTTTTCTTCTACACCGCAGGAACGCATGAAACGCCACTTGTAGTGGTCACCGCCCAGCCATACTTGAGTGATGTTATCAAACTGGCGGTCTTCTGCGATTTCTCTGGGATTGATGTGGCAGTGATAATCCAGAATCGGAGTGGTCTCCGCGAAGTCATGATACAGCTTTTTGGCTGTTTCTGTCTCCAGGAGAAAGTCTTTGTCCATAAATGCTTTCATTTTAAGTTTCCTCCATTAAAAAATTAATATGAATAGTGTTGCCTGGTTGTACAGTGTGTTATTTTACCGCAAGGGTAGTACCGCGCCTGATCAGTTCGCCGGAAAAGATGGTCTTCTTCGGCATTTCCTTACCGCCAAGCACACCCATAAGGGTCGTGATCAAATGCTGGCAGAGAGTCTCCAGCTTATTATCTATAGAAGTAAGCTCCGGGTAGCAGCATTGTGCCAGCATGGAGTTATTATATCCGATAACAGATAAATCTTTCGGAATCCGAAGCCCGGCTTCTTTCGCATATTTTACGGCAGCCAGCGCCAGAGCGTCATCAGCGGCAAGGACTCCATGGAACTGCATTCCGTTTTTATGCAGCTCATACAGATATTTTGCCATGCCGGGAATGTCTTCATGAGAACCCCGGAAGAACTGAATCTGCGCTTCAGAAGTCAGACATTTCCGATCTTCCATGGCAGAGCGGAATCCGGCCAGCTTTTTCCTGCTGCTGTAGGAGATGGAATTATAAAAGTACAAAGGATCCGTAACTCCGGAATCCAGCATTTGAATAGTGGCTTCGTACATGGAGTTGTAATCATCGGACTGCACAGAATATACATTGGGGATATTCAGGGATGCGTTGAGCACCATAACAGGTATCTGAGCTGCAGCCTCCGCTATGTATTTATTATCCGAATCCTGTTCGTAAACAAAATTGGAACCCACCAGGATGATGCCATCTACTTTCTTGTTGAGCAACAGGTTCATGGAACTGATTTTATTTTTCAGGTCATAGCCTGTGCAGTTTAAAATGCTGTCGTATCCGTTGGCATGAAGCTTTCCCTCGATATAGTAAATTGCTTTTGCAAGATAAAGGTCGGAACTGTCAGCACACATGATGCCGATGGTCTTCATCGTATTTAGACCCAGGCCGCGCGCAAATGCGTTGGGGGTATATTCGTACTCATCCATAACTGCAAGAACCTTCTGCTTGGTCTTCTCGCTGACGTTGCTGCTGCCGTTAAGTACCCGGGAGACAGTGGCTATGGACACGCCTGCTTTTTCGGAAATATCGTATATTGTCATAGGCTGATCCTCGATTGTAAATAATGTAAGCAGTTACATGCATAATTGAATTATAACCAATTTCATGGACTTTTGCAAGGGGGAAATGAAGGTAGAATGAGGGAGGTACATCGGGATTGGCAATAATGTAGAAAATGGGGTGGGAAATATTGTAAAAATTGACCTTGACGGAAATAGGGATTAGGAGTAAAATCAAAAATGTAAGCGCTTACATAAAATATTGAGAAAATGAACAGATGTTATGTGAGTGATGCCGTAAGGGAACTTAGAAAATATTGAAAGAACGAGGAAAGGTCAGAGGGTTATTGATTTGTAAGCAATTACAAATCAATCCCGGAAGTGGAGGAAGACATGGAGATCTTGAACAGGGAGATGACAGGGAAGAAGGATAGGGCTATTAAGGTGGTTCAGTTCGGAGAGGGTAATTTTCTGCGGGCGTTTGTGGACTACATGATTGATATTGCCAACGAGCAGGGGAAGTTTGATGGGGATATCGTGCTGATTAAGCCGATTGAATTTGGCAATCTGGAGATATTCCATAAGCAGGATTGCCAGTATACGGTATCTTTGCGTGGTATGGTTGACGGAGAGGCTAAGGTGCTGAACAGGCTGGTTACCAGTGTGGCAGATGCTGTGGATTCCTATGGAGAATATGAGAAGTATATGGGGCTGGCTGAAATCGATACACTGCGTTTTGTGGTATCTAACACCACCGAGGCCGGAATTGTATATGATGATACGGATCGTTTTGAGTTAAATCCTCCCAAGTCTTTTCCGGGTAAGCTGACTAAGTTTTTGTATCACAGATTCGAGACCTTTAACGGAGATAAGGAGAAAGGTCTTGTAATGCTTCCGGTGGAGCTGATTGATGATAACGGTATCATGTTAAAGAAATGCGTGATGCAGCTGATTGAACTGTGGGAATTGGGTGAGGAGTTTAAAAACTGGATTGAAGAAGCCTGTGTGTTTACTTCTACACTTGTAGACCGCATCGTAACGGGGTATCCGAGAGGAAATGAGCAGGAAGAGTGGGAGAAACTGGGCTATGAGGATCATATCATGGTGACCGGTGAGCCTTTTGCACTGTGGGTAATTGAAAGCAGCAAGGATATCAGTAAAGAGTTCCCGCTGCCGGATGCAGGACTGCCTGTTATTTTTACGGATAACCAGAAGCCATATAAGCAGAGAAAGGTGCGTATCTTAAACGGAGCTCACACTTCCTTTGTACTGGCTTCTTATCTGGCAGGAAATGATTATGTGAAAGAATCTATGGATGATGAAGACATCAGAAACTTTATGATGAAGACGCTGTATGAGGAAGTGATTCCTACGCTGACATTGCCGAGGGAGGAACTGGAAGCTTTTGCGGAAGCTGTCATTGAGCGTTTTAATAATCCTTACGTAAAACATGCGCTGCTCTCTATTTCTCTGAATTCTGTATCCAAGTGGAGAGCAAGATGTATGCCCAGCTTTTTGGGATATGTGGAGCAGACAGGCAAGCTGCCTGTACATCTGACTTTCTCTCTGGCTGCTCTGATGGCATTCTATACCGGCACGGAAATCAGGGATAAGGCATTGATCGGTCACAGGAACGGTCAGGAATATCAGATTATGGACGATAAGAAGGTGTTAGAGTTCTTCCGTGACAACTGTGAGAGGGAGACAAAAGAATTTGTAAGTGCTTTCCTTGGTGAGGAAGATTTCTTTGGTCAGAATCTGAATGAGGTAGCAGGTCTTACCGATGCGGTGACCGCTTATCTGGATGATATCAGGGCGAATGGAATGAGGGCAGCATTATGCAGAATTTCATAAAGATAAATGACAATGATAATGTGGTGGTGGCTTTACAGGTCATCCCACAGGGGATGGTGCTGCAGGTAGCAGGTACAGAGGGTGAGATACTGGAAGTGACTGCACAGCAGGAGATTCCGGCAGGCCACAAAATGGCTGTGCACTTTATTCCGGAAGGCGGAGAAGTGATCAAGTACGGCTATCGGATTGGTCATGCCAAAGAAGATATTAAGGCAGGGGAATGGATACATACCCACAATGTAAAGACAGCGCTGGGGGATTTGCTTACTTATCAGTATGAGCCGGTGTTTGCAGGTAGTGAGTCTGTAATCACGGTAGATGAATCGGCGAGAGCAGAAGCTGCAGGAAGTAAGCCGAAAACACCGGCAGATGATCCGGGAC
This sequence comes from Acetatifactor sp., assembly GCA_045545375.1. GTDB lineage: Bacteria > Bacillota > Clostridia > Lachnospirales > Lachnospiraceae > Acetatifactor. Next base: position 6,487 of record JAZQAT010000104.1, on the reverse strand, counting down.
TTACAGCAAATAAACCGAAACCTGCCACTTTCATGGGCTTTAAGCGGCCAAATGGCAAGGTGGGTGTGCGCAATGAAATCTGGATCATCCCTACCGTAGGCTGTGTCAATAATGTAGCCACTGCTATTGCCCGTAAGGCCAATGCTTTTGTAAAAGGAAGCGTAGAGGAAGTCATTGCATTCCCTCATCCTTACGGTTGTTCTCAGATGGGCGATGATCAGGAGAACACCAGAAAGATTCTGGCTGACCTGATCAATCATCCCAATGCAGGCGGTGTACTTGTATTGGGTCTTGGCTGTGAAAACAGTAATATTGAGGTACTGAAGCCTTATATCGGGGATTATGACGAGAACCGCGTGAAATTTCTGGTATCACAGGAAGTGGAAGACGAGATTACAGAGTCCTTAGAAATCATCAAAGGTCTGATTGATTATGCAGCCGACTTTAAACGTGAGCCTGTCAGCGTCAGCGAACTGGTCATCGGTATGAAATGTGGTGGAAGTGACGGCTTATCCGGTATTACGGCCAATCCCTTAGTGGGACGTTTTTCAGACATGCTGATTGCACAGGGAGGTACCACGATTTTGACGGAAGTGCCGGAGATGTTCGGGGCGGAAACCCTTCTCATGAATCGCTGTGCCAACGAAGCACTGTTTGACAAAACTGTGGACTTGATCAATGACTTTAAAAATTATTTTAAGAGTCATAATCAGACCATTTACGAGAATCCTTCTCCCGGAAATAAAAAGGGTGGTATCTCCACTTTGGAGGATAAATCCCTTGGATGCACCCAGAAGTCCGGAAGTGCGCCGGTAATGGGTGTTCTGGCGTATGGCGAGACGGTGAAGACGAAAGGACTCAATCTCCTCAGTGCGCCCGGCAATGACCTGGTGGCATCTACTGCCCTGGCGGCAGCAGGAGCCCAGATTGTACTCTTTACCACGGGACGAGGGACGCCTTTTGCTTCCCCGGTACCTACCATGAAGATTGCCACCAATTCTGCACTGGCAAGCAAGAAGTCTAACTGGATCGATTTCAATGCAGGTGTGTTGGTAGAAGACAATACCATGGTGGAGGAAGCACAGAAGCTGTTTGATTATGTGGTAGATGTGGCTTCCGGTACGAAAGTATGCAGTGAGGCAGCCGGGTTCCATGATATGGCGATATTCAAGCAGGGTGTGACACTGTAATGCAACGGGGCCAGAGAGCCCCGCACCCACTATGGCTGGGAACCGGCCAGTTCTTCATTTAAAGTCTCCTTCATTAGTAGGTTAGAGCAAAATAGTAAATGGACGCACTTTACGTGCAAGCCGTAAGTGTATTATAATAAAACAAATATTCAATTTCAATATCAAAATAAGAAAAGAGGAAAAACTATGCAATTAGGAATCCGAATCCATGATACGAAAAAAATGCCTGTAGAAGAGAGACTTGCCCACATTCGTAGTCTGGGCTTTACCTGCGGCCATCTGGCCCCTGCCAAGGTGCTTGGTGATCGTTCCACCGACGATGAAGCACTAACCCCCGGCTATGCCATGTACCTGAAAAAATTATTTGCCCAAAACGATCTGGACTGTGCAGTGCTGGGCTGTTATCTGAATCTGGCCAATCCCAACAAAGAGCAATTAGAGAAAACCACACATCGCTACATGGCACATATCCGTTTTGCCTCATTGCTTGGATGCGGCGTAGTGGGTACGGAGACCGGTGCTCCCAATGAGACTTATACGCCGGTACCTGAGTGCCACAGCGAGGAAGCGCTTCAGACCTTTATCACTAATCTGCGACCGGTAGTGGAATATGCCGAGAAGATGGGCGTAATTATCGGAATTGAGCCGGTATATCAGCATATTGTATATGATGCCGGACGGGCGCGAATCGTGCTGGATGCCATCAATTCTCCTAATCTGCAGATTATTTTAGACCCGGTGAATCTGTTGGATATCAGCAATTATGAGAACGCGGAGGAAATTATTGAGGAGGCGATCGATCTGCTTGGACCGGATGTGGCTGTGGTACATATTAAAGATTATAAAGTGCAGGATGGCAGGCTGATCTCCGTTGGAGCAGGGCTGGGACAGATGGATTATACTTCCCTTATTCGTTTTATGAAGAAAAGGAAACCATTCATCCATGCCACATTGGAAAATACAACGCCTGACAATAATGTGCAGTGCAGGGAGTTTATTCAGAAGATGTACGATGAGATGTAATTGTGAGTAAACGCTGTTTACGCTGATTTATTAGGCGATTCTGTGCTTATTTTTTGCTTTCTTTACACATTGTTCACAAATTGTTTAGTATCAAAACAGGCTGAAAGGTTGAATCTTACCCAAAAATCTGTTACAATAGACGATAGGTTTGTGATAAGCTGCGCATATTGCAGCGGATTGTGAGGAAACATGAAAGTTGTAGAGAAAATATTTGGAACCCATAGTAGCAGAGAACTGAAGCGTATCATGCCTTTGGTGGATAAGATAGAAGAATTGCGTCCCACTATGCAGGCACTGAGCGATGAAGAGCTCCGCGGTAAGACAGAAGAATACAAAAAGCGTCTGACGGAGGGTGAGACGCTGGATGATTTACTTCCGGAAGCATTTGCTACCGTGCGTGAGGCAGCAAAGAGAGCTTTGAATATGGAGCATTACAGAGTACAGCTGATCGGTGGTATCATCCTCCATCAGGGTCGTATCGCAGAGATGCGAACCGGTGAAGGTAAGACATTGGTATCTACCCTGCCGGCATATCTGAATGCAGTGCAGGGCAAGGGTGTCCATGTCGGAACCCTGAATGATTATCTGGCTAAGCGTGATGCTGAGTGGGTGGGACAGTTACATGTATTCTTGGGCCTTAAGGTAGGTGTGGTGCTCAACAGTATGACACCGGATGAAAGAAGAGCTGCCTATGCCTGTGATATTACCTATGTAACCAACAATGAACTGGGCTTTGATTATCTGCGTGATAACATGGCAATCTATAAGGAGCAGTTGGTACTGCGTGACCTGAATTACGCTATCATCGACGAGGTGGACTCCGTGCTCATTGATGAAGCCAGAACACCTCTGATTATTTCCGGTCAGAGCGGCAAATCTACCGCACTGTACGAGATGTGCGACCTGCTGGCAAGGCAGATGCATCGTGGCGAGGATATGCAGGAGTTGTCCAAGATGGACGCCATCATGGGTATCGTACAGGAGGAGACAGGAGATTTTATTGTAAATGAAAAGGATAAGATCGTTAACCTGACTGCAGCCGGTATGGAAAAGGTTGAGCGCTTCTTCCATATAGAGAACTATGCTGACCCTGAGAACCTGGAGATCCAGCACAACGTGATTCTGGCACTGCGTGCCCACAATCTCATGTTCCGCGATCAGGATTATGTAGTAAAAGATGTTCAGGTACTGATCGTAGATGAATTTACCGGACGTATCATGCCGGGTCGCCGTTATTCTGATGGTCTGCATCAGGCTATTGAGGCGAAGGAGCATGTAAAGGTTAAGAGAGAAAGTAAGACGCTGGCATCTATCACCTTCCAGAACTTCTTCAATCTGTTTGCTAAGAAATGTGGTATGACCGGTACTGCGCTTACCGAAGAAAATGAATTCCGTGAGATTTACGGAATGGATGTTATTGAGATTCCTACGAATAAGCCTGTTATTCGTAAGGATCTGCAGGATGCAGTATATAAGACAAAAGAAGAGAAGCTGCAGGCCATTGTTGCAGCAGTCGAAGAGGCACATGCCAAGAATCAGCCGGTACTGGTAGGTACTATTACCATTGAAGCCAGTGAAGAAATCAGCCGCAGACTGACCAAGCGCGGTATCCACCATAAGGTCCTGAATGCGAAGTTCCATGAAATGGAAGCTGAGATCGTAGCAGATGCAGGTATCCACGGTGCTGTTACCATTGCTACCAACATGGCAGGTCGTGGTACGGATATCAAGCTGGACGATGAGGCGAAGGCAGCAGGCGGACTGAAGATCATCGGTACGGAGCGTCATGAATCAAGACGTATCGACAACCAGCTGCGTGGTCGTTCCGGTCGTCAGGGAGACCCCGGTGAGTCTAAGTTCTATATTTCCCTGCAGGATGATCTGATGAGATTGTTCGGCTCCGAGCGGCTGATCAATATGTTCAACACCCTGGGCATTCCGGAAGGACAGGAAATAGAGCACAAGTCACTGACTAATGCGATTGAGACTGCTCAGAAGAAGATTGAAAACAATAACTTCGGTATTCGTAAGAATCTGCTGGAGTACGACCGTGTCATGAGCGAACAGCGTGAGATCATCTACGATGAGAGACGCCGCGTTCTAAACGGTGAGAGCATGAGAGATGTCATTTACAAGATGATTACCGATATTGCTGAAAATTGCGTAGACATCAGTATCAATGATGATGCCGATGTGGAAGAATGGGATTTCAAGGAGCTGAATGCGCTGCTTCTGCCCACCATTCCTTTACAGCCCGTTACTGCTGAGAGAGTACAGAAGCCTAAGAAGAACAGCTTAAAGCAGCAGCTGAAAGAAGAAGCTGTCAAACTGTATGAAAGCAAAGAAGCTGAATTCCCGGAGCCCGAAGCAATCCGTGAAATCGAGCGTGTCATCCTGCTGAAAGTCATCGACCGCAAGTGGATGGATCACATTGACGATATGGATCAGCTGCGTCAGGGTATTGGTTTGCAGGCATACGGTAACAGAGATCCTCTTGTAGAATACAAGATGAGCGGCTATGAGATGTTCGACGAAATGACTCAGAACATCAAGGAAGAGACCATTCGTCTCCTGTTCCGCATTAAGATTGAGCAGAAAGTAGAGAGAGAGCAGGTAGCCAAAGTAACCGGTACCAACAAAGATGACTCCCTCGCCAAAGCCCCCAAAAAACGTGATAATGCCAAAGTCTACCCTAACGATCCCTGCCCCTGCGGCAGCGGCAAGAAGTACAAACAATGCTGCGGTAGAAAGTAGTAATAACAATTTTTAGAAAGAAGGTGACGTTAATTGGTAGAATTAGACCAGATGAAATCAGAAATTTTGACTTACGAAACTCCATTAGCGGAAGTGAGGGATTCACTTTGACCTGGCTAACAAGTCAAAGCGTATCGAAGAATTAGAAATGGAAATGGAGGCTCCGGGTTTCTGGGATGATCCGGATCGCTCCAACAAGCAGATGAAAGTGCTGAAGAATCTGAAGGATACGGTAGGAGAATACCGTAAGCTGGAGACACAGTACGAGGATATCCTGACTTTGATCGAGATGGGATATGAAGAAAACGACGAAGAGTTGGTAGCCGAGATTCGCGGCGAACTGGATGAGTTTATCAGTGAGTTGGAGGAGCTTCGCATCGGTACTCTTTTGTCAGGAGAGTATGATAAGAACAATGCCATCCTGAAGCTGAACGCTGGTGCCGGTGGTACAGAAAGCTGCGATTGGTGCGGCATGTTGTACCGTATGTATACCAGATGGGCTGAGAGAAAAGGCTTTACCGTGGAAGTTCTGGATTATCTGGACGGAGATGAGGCCGGTATCAAGTCCGTTACCTTCCAGGTAAATGGCGAAAATGCTTACGGATACCTGAAATCAGAGAAAGGTGTTCACCGCCTGGTGCGTATTTCTCCTTTCAATGCCCAGGGCAAGCGCCAGACCTCTTTTGTATCTCTGGACGTTATGCCGGACATCGAAGAAGATCTGGATGTGGAGATCGATGAGAAGGATCTGAGGATAGATACCTACCGAAGCAGTGGTGCCGGTGGACAGCATATCAATAAGACATCCTCTGCTATCCGAATCACTCACATTCCTACCGGTACGGTTGTTCAGTGTCAGAATGAGCGAAGCCAGTTCCAGAATAAGGATAAGGCTATGCAGATGCTGAAGGCCAAGCTGTATCTGCTTAAGCAGGAAGCCAATGTAGAGAAGCTGTCCGATATCCGTGGTGAGGTGAAAGATATCGCCTGGGGTAACCAGATTCGTTCCTATGTCCTGCAGCCTTATACCATGGTAAAGGACCACAGAACTGATGTGGAAACCGGTAATGTGGATGCAGTGCTGGATGGCACGTTAGATTTATTTATTAATGGATATTTGAAGTGGATTAGTGTGAAACACTAAGAGAAGAAATTATTGCGAAAGTGAAAGGGCGTCCGCCAAGTTGTAAAGTGACTTGCGGGCGTCCTTTTTACAAGTGAGGTAGAAGAAACTGAATTTATATACTGCTGATATTCCGGCTAGTTAAGCAGCCTGTTTTTCCATCAACTCTAAATAGAAGAGGGAGTAGGTCATATGCATGTAAGGACTCAACCAGAGATAACCGATTCCGCAAGTGAAAACAGCGGCAATCTCTAAGGGTAGAAAGCTGAGCTCCAAAAGGAAAAGCCTGCCTTTGTGTCCTTTCATCAGGTGCCAGCTTTTGACCATAGCTTCCCTTGCTGAGAGAGAAGGATAGTCTAACAGAAGTCGGAGGCCAAGCGGTCTTAGGAAGACAAAA
>JAZQAT010000103.1:0-75367 GCA_045545375.1 Acetatifactor sp. | reverse complement strand
AAAGAGCCTGATGTGGGAAAGATATCTCATCCCATTTATTATCGGATATGCCATGGTATTCATTTTGCTGGGATATAAAATCGTAAAGAAGAGTCTTCTTGACGTAATCTATGTGGGGGCCCTGGTAGTGCTGCTTGCGGTACAGGCTCCGACTGCATATGAAGAAGCCCGGGGCTATGCATATACCGGTCAAATGGTTGCCGATTTTTTGAAATTTGTCCAGGTATATACAGAAGAAGATGATGTGATCATCGGCGCATTTGCAGATGCAGAGTTGAATCTGGCCACAGCCTGCTGGCTGGAGGTCAATGGACGAACCGGCGAATATGAGTATTCCTGGACAGATGGCAGTCTGAAGGATACTGTTCAAATGGTCGCAGGAGGCGGTGAGACCACTTGGAATCTGGCGGATGCGGCACTGTGCTATGGCTATCAGGAGGAGCAGGTAAAAGGAATGATGGGAGAGATTAGCGGCACTACATTAGAGTCTCATCTTTATGGAAATTATTGCGTGATCTTTCGAGTGGAGAATGAGGGAACAAATTGAGTATGAAAAGTAAAACAGAGAAAGCGGCAGCAGCGTGTCTGTTCATCCTGCTGATAATCAACTTGCTGCCCATCATATATCTGGGCAGGTTCAACCACCCTACCGGGGATGATTATTATTACGGTGCAGAAGCTCACATAGTCTGGGAGGAAACCGGTTCTGTCATAGAAACGATCAAAGAAGCCTTGAAAGGTGCAGCCTATGACTATCAGACCTGGCAGGGTACCTATTCTGCCATGGTCCTGATGCGGCTGCAGCCTACTGTCTTCAGTGAGAGTGCATATCATTGGGTGACCGTTGTTATCCTGCTTTTACTGACGGGCGGCATATTTTACCTGTTAAAGCCTGTTATCTGCAGGTGGCTTGGCGGAAGCAGTGCTTCCTGGATAGCCATTGCCTCCGTACTGACACTACTGGCGGTGCAGACGGTGCCTACACCGGCTGAGAGCATGTTCTGGTACAATGGTTCCATGTATTACACCGGCTATCTGGCAGTGACCTTTTTCTTCTGGGGAATGCTTTTACGATATCTGTTACAACCAAGGATTCGGGATATACTATATATGTCCATATTGGCTGTATTCCTGGCAGGAGGCAACTATATTTCGCTGCTGCCGAGTATGATTCTGTTGGTGCTTGTTACGGCTTGGCTGTTTTATAAAAAAGATAAAAAGAGAGGCATCAGTATTGCCATCGTTACAGTGGCCATCCTGGCAGGATTTATAGTGAATGCCATGGCACCGGGTAATGCGGTAAGGCAGAGCGACATGTGGAAGATTCCGGCATGGAAGGCCGTTATCAAGTCTCTGCTTCAGGGAGTGCGGTATTTGGCAGCTTGGGTGGGACCCGGGTGGCTTTGTGCAGCAGTGGTTATCACGCCTTTTATGCTTAAGATATATCGAAAAACTGATTTTCAGTTCCGTTATCCTGTGATTGCATTGGGGCTTATCTATGGTATCTTTTGTTCGGCGTCCTGTCCGACCTTTTATACCATGAACTCTACCGGACCTGCCAGAGCAGTAGCGGTATGCTACTATGGCTTTATTTTGTTTACTTTTGCAGCATATGGATATGGTCTGGGATATTTTTATCAGAGAGTGTTGCCGCGGGTACGCAGAAGCTGGACTTCGCCGGAAAGTAAAGAGGCAGCGGCTGCCGCCAGACAAAGCAGTTGGTGGAATAAGTTTGTATCGATATCAGACAGACTAACCTGGGCTGTACTGCTTGCATGTTTGCTTTTGACCCAAGGAGCAACGGGCATCCTGGCGGAGACTACGTCTGTAAAATCGTTTCAATCCCTCGTATCGGGAGAAGCAGCTGCCTATGAGCAGGAATATCTTGAGCGGCTTGCCATCCTGGAGGATGATACTGTGGAGGATGCGGTTCTTCCACCTTATGAGAATCGACCGCAGTTATTATACGTGGGAGATCTGGCAGCCGACCCACAGGAGCCCGCAAACCGGAAAGTAGCTCTCTTTTATGGCAAGAAAACAGTGTCTGTTTATTGTGCTGAGGAATAAAATGTGATAAAATAACAATAATGGCATTCGGACAGGAGGAAAAAAATGTTAAATAATAAATCAATTTTAATCACCGGTGGAACCGGCAGCTTCGGAAAAGCTTTTACCAGATACGTGTTGGAGAATTATGACCCGAAGAAAATCATCATTTATTCCAGAGATGAATTCAAGCAGTTCATCATGCAGAATGAATTTAAAGAGCATGCTGATAAGCTTCGATTCTTTATCGGTGATGTACGTGACAAGGAGAGACTGACCCGTGCGTTTGAAGGCGTAGACTATGTCATCCATGCAGCAGCCTTAAAGCAGGTACCTGCCTGTGAGTACAACCCGGCAGAGGCTATCAAGACCAATATCAACGGTGCCCAGAACGTTATTGATGCAGCACTGGATACCGGCGTGAAGAAGGTGGTAGCTCTTTCTACAGATAAGGCAGTCAATCCTGTCAATCTGTATGGCGGTACCAAGCTGGTATCCGATAAACTGTTCATTGCAGCCAATGCTTATGCAGGCAGTAAGGATGTTTGCTTCTCTATCGTACGTTACGGTAACGTGGCAGGCAGCCGCGGTTCTGTCATCCCGTTCTTCCATAATATCATCAAGAACGGCGGTACCGAGCTTCCTATCACAGACTACCGCATGACACGTTTCTGGATCAGTCTGCGTCAGGGTGTAGAACTGGTCATCAAGGCTTTGGAAGAAGCTAAAGGCGGTGAGACCTTTATTTCCAAGATTCCTTCCTTCAAGATCACAGATCTGGCACAGGCTATGCTGCCCGGCTGTCAGATGCCTGAGGTGGGCATCCGTGAAGGAGAGAAGCTTCATGAGATTATGGTAACTGTGGAAGATTCCATGACGACCTACGAGTACGATAAACATTACATTGTATATCCTCAGATGGTATGGAGCGCTCACAGAAAATGCACCCCTACAGGTAAGAAAGTTCCGGAAGGATTTTCCTACAGCTCCGGCAACAATACAGAGTGGCTGAGCGTAGAGCAGATCAAGGAGCTTTTAAAGGACGTAGATCTGGAGAAATAGGAGAAAACGATAATGGATAAAATTGCAGTGTTGATTCCCTGCTATAATGAGGAGCAGACCATTGGGAAAGTGGTGCGGGATGTGCGTGAAGCATTGCCGGAAGCGGTTGTGTACGTCTATGATAACAATTCCAAAGACCGCACGGTAGAGGTTGCCTCAGAAGCCGGAGCGATCATTCGTCATGAATATAAGCAGGGTAAGGGCAATGTCATTCGCCGTATGTTCAGAGAGATTGACGCACAGTGCTATCTGATGATTGACGGAGACGATACCTATCCCTTGGACTGCGCAAGGGAAATGGTGGACAGGGTGCTGAAATATCATGCTGATATGGTAGTGGGTGACAGGCTTTCTTCCACCTACTTTACGGAGAATAAGCGTCCTTTCCACAATTTTGGCAACAGTCTTATGCGCTTTGGAATCAACACGCTGTTTCGTTCTGATATCAAAGATATTATGACCGGTTACCGGGCATTCGGATATGAATTTGTGAAGACATTTCCGGTGGTATCTCAGGGCTTTGAGATTGAGACAGAAATGACGATTCATGCAGTGAATTATCACATGCAGGTAGACAATGTAATCGTGGAGTACCGTGACCGCCCGGAGGGCAGCGAGTCCAAACTGAACACCTACAGCGACGGCATGAGAGTTATTCGCAAGATGCTGCAGCTGTACAGGAATTATAAGCCTATGCAATTTTTCGGAATCCTGGGAGGCCTGCTTGTAATCATTGCTGCAATTCTGTTCCTGCCTATTTTGTTGGAATATTTTGCTACGGGCCTGGTACCCAGATTTCCTACTCTGATCGTATGCGGATTTATGGTACTGGCGGCAATTTTGTCTTTCTTTGCGGGAATGATTCTGGAAGTCATGTGCGCTAAGGACAGAAGAGATTTTGAGTATCGCCTGAACAGGACATGCAGCGACGGAAGGGAAAAGGAAGGTTGAAATGGAGCTGACGATTATTTTTCCGGTACTAAATGAGAAGAAGCGTCTGGAGAGCGGAATCACCGGAACGGTGGAATACTTGCAGAAAATTGCATTTGATGATTATGAAATCATCATTGTAGACAATGGTTCTGAGGATGAGACACCGCAGATCGCTCACAGGCTTTGTGAGACGTATCCAAAAGTTCGGTTTGAAAAAATTAACGTGCGGGGTGTGGGCGCAGCTTTCCGCAAGGGAGTGGAACTCAGCCGCGGCGACATTGTAGGATATATGGATATTGATTTATCCACCAATATCAAGCATCTGGGAGAGGCTATCCATATTTTTAGGGTGAATCCGGAGGTGGAATACATCAATGGCAGCCGCTTTGCCAAGGAATCTGATACCCAGGGAAGAAAATGGTATCGTAAGATTACTTCTCAGGGATTGCTGATTTTATTGAAACTGTTCCTGGGAATGAAATGTACGGATGCTATCTGTGGATTTACCTTTGCAAGAAGAGAGAGAGTACTGGAACTTGTAGAGGCTAACAGTCAGGATAACGGCTGGTTCTATATGATAGAGTTCCTGCTTCGGGCAGAGAAGCGAGGTATCAAGGTGCTGGACTACCCGGTGGAATGGCAGGAGGATTATAATACTACAGTTAAGGTGTTCAAGACTATCTGTAATTATATCGTACAGATCAGCAGACTGTGGGTTGAGTTCTACGTTAAGAAGCATGTTTAGGGTAGGTAAGCTCCATGACCCGACTGATTCCCCATGCGGCGTAAGGCATGAGAAGCAGAGAATAAGGAAGGATATAGCGGGCATTGGCTTCCCAGATCATGTGGAAGAGAAAGCCGCCAATCACACCAATCATGCACAGATATACAGGAAGCTGGCTGAAGTATGGCTGGCTTCCTTTTTTTCTACGATTGGATACCAGAGCGCTGATGCAGAAAGCTGCGCTGCCAAGGTAGAGAAGGTTCTGGAACAGATTACAGAAGCTGATATAGTAACTGCTGTAATTGCCTTCATATAACTTTACAAAGAATTCCCGACGGCCGCCAAAAGTAGCCAGAGTAGCCTGGCGGGAGGCGTAAGTACCGTCGCCCCACTGAGAGAGAAACTTTTTCCAGTAAAAGTTAACTGCGTATCCGGGATGCTGTTTAAAGTAGGAAAGCCTTTCCTGAATAGCTTGTTTGCTGAGTTCATTGGTGGCCCGGGTATTCATACCGGTTTCCTGATAGGTATTGAAATTAAATCCGTTGTACCAGCCTTCTGCACGGGAGGATTCCTGCATGCCCATGGCAAAATAGGACAAGGGGGGCACACCGGATAACAGCTCATTGCCGGAGCGGCGCTCATAATAGGAAGTGATGGCCGGGAGAACAGTTGTGGCTGCCAGAACATAGCAGACGGTCAGCAGAGCAAGCTTTGGCTGGCTGCGATGCAGTGCTTCCAGGGCAGTCACCAGGATGACGGCTATCATCAGAACCAGCGTGTTTTTGCGCAATGCCATACTGCCGGCAAAGCAGAGGATGCTGAGCAGGGCAAGACAGCTGTGTTTTGTCAGACAGCTGCGGCTTGTCGGGCATGCTCGGTTTGCCTGCGAGCGGTGTTCGCCATCAGATAGATGTTCGGGTGCCGGACCGTGGAACAGTTTCATAAGTGCCCACAAACCGATGCTGAAGAACGCAAACGAGGGAATCTCCCCATACACAAATGAGGTGTACATTAGCATTGGCAGATGATACAGCGCTAACATAAGATAAGCGGTGACTGCACTTTCTTTGTGAAACAACAGCCGGATCGTCTTTGCCTGAAATAAGAGGATCAGGCACGCCCAACCGATATTGATACATTTTAAGATATGGTAAGCAGGAAGGCTTACAGGCACCAGATTCCAAAGCCGGATCAAAAGTTCATAATAGGCTACCAGTCCCATTTGCTGGGGATAATAGGAAAGATAAGAGTCCGTGGCATGGATCACATCAGTATTCCCTGCGGCCAGCTGCTCCGCAGCAGAATATACGGAATAGCTGTCAGCTGCAGGAGCGGTCTTGCTGAAAAGAACCAGAAGGATCCCGGCTAAAACATACCAGCCAAGAACCAGACAAGTCAGGATGCGATTCCTATTCCCGGGGTCGTGTGACACCCATTTCCATGTCAGGAAAATGGCAAACAGCAGAGCGGCAGCTCCGGCTATGGTAAAGAAAAGATTGTCCCATTTGGTGAGAACCTGCTGAGTCTCCATGTTTTGGGCATAGCAGGTGAGGAAGAAAGCACTTACTGTAAACAGGCATGTCAGAAGGGTGCCTAATATTTTTACCACACATAATGCAAGATGACAGATGCGGTTGGTTATTGTTTGTATCATACAGTATCTCCTGAAAAGTTATTTTTAGTGAAGTATTGCCAAGTGGTTTCTTCGGTAACAGAATACCATATTTTTCTATTGTACGTCCACCCTCAATTGACAAGAAAATAGAAGTATGGGATAATGATAATTATAGTTCACTCTAAATCGAACGGTATCAACCGCCAAGCGGCGCGGTGAACTGTAAAAGCCGCTTGGATATGGAGGAAAAATCATGAGGAAAGGAAAAGGCTGTTTGCTATTTTCCATCATCGGTTTTCTTGCAGTCCTGTGCACCGTTTCGGTGCAGACGCTGACAGGAACCGGCAATATTGTGTGGTCCCTGTCCTTTACAGGGAAGCTTTTTATTGTCAGTCTGCTTGCCGGAACAGTCGGCGGCAGTCTGCTTTATCATGCTTTCCGGACAGTGATGCGCCTCATGGAAAAGAGAACAGTCAGGCTGAACCGGAGCCGGGCTCGGCCTGTGGTGCGCAGGAAATGTTTATTCCTGCTGTCCTGGTTGTGCATGTTCCTGTGCTGGCTTCCTGCATATCTGGCTTATTATCCGGCCATCTGCTCTTATGATATGACCATTCAGCTGGGGCAGATTACGGAACATGCTTATAATGACCATCATCCCATTTTTCATACCATGCTGATACAGGGATTTATGGTATTGGGAAGGTGGTTGGGAGATGTGAATACCGGCATCGGCATTTATGCGCTGACGCAGATGCTTTTGTTATCAGGAGCCATGGCGTTTTGCCTTTTCCTGCTTTCGGGATGCGGTATAAAGAAAGGCTGGCTTGGGCTTCTGCAGATTTACGGATGCGTCTTTCCTTTTCACATGTATATGAGCATCAGTGTGACCAAAGATACGATTTTCAGTGCATTCCTGCTGCTTCAGCTGGTGTTGTTTGCAGTATTGTTGAAAAAGGGACGAAACAGCTTGAAACCTATGACTCTTGATTGGTGCTATGTGGTAAGCGGGCTGGGAGTTGTTTTATTCCGCAGCAATGGCAGTTATGCTATGCTTGTAGCTATAGTAATTCTGGCGGCTGCTTTTCTGTTTGGGAAAAAGCAACGCAAACTGTATGGAAGAATTTTGATTCAGACCATTGCATCACTGGTGGTGGGAAGTATGCTTTTAAGCGGCATCTTCAAGCTGACCGGTGCTGAGCAGGGAGACCGCAGGGAGATGCTGAGTGTCCCTATACAGCAGTTGGCCCGCACTTATGTGTATCATGGCGGCGCGGGAATATTGCCTGAAGATGACGATACTATGAGCGCAGGGGATAAGGCACTCATAAATGATTTTATATTGAATGAAGCCTGGAGGGAGTACAGACAGGACATCGCGGACCCTGTAAAGCGCAATACGAATACGTATGTGGCGCGTTATCGCATAAAAGAATTTATCAGTACCTACGTGGGACTGTTCCTACAATATCCCGGAGATTATGTGAACGCGGTGCTGGCTACCAATGCAGGTTATCTGTCACCGGGTGATACCAGCCATGCCGTGATCAATGTGAATGGCAGAGACAGCGGACTGGGTTATATTCAGACCAGATGGGTGGAAAATGAGCTCAATCCTGCAGGGATATATAAAGATTCCAAGTGGGAATGGCTTCATGAAAAGCTGGAAATATTCGCGGACAGCAATAGCTATCTGCAGATTCCGATACTGAAGTATCTGATGGTACCGGGCAGTTATCTGTGGTTCTATCTGATTCTGGCAGCCTGGCTTGTGGTAAATCGCAGATATCGTCAGCTGTTGCCGTTTTCACTGGTGCTGGGCTATTACCTGACGCTGTTTTTGGGACCAACGGTACAGCTCAGGTACCTGTATCCGCTGATGATAGCGCTGCCGTTTCTGGCTGTTTTCGGCTGCAGCGGTATCGGAAACAGGCAGCGTGAGCAAGCATGATCCGCCCTTTATACAGGCTATGGACAAACCGTGACAAATAAAGATAAAGGATAAAGAAAAATGGTAGACAAAATCATTATAGGTGCAGGCTTATATGGTCTGTACGCAGCGCTCTTTTGTGCAAAAAGAGGACAGAGTGTAATCGTGTTAGAACAGGAAAAGGAACCATTTTCCAGGGCCACTTATATCAACCAGGCCAGAGTCCACATGGGATATCACTATCCCAGATCTCTGTCTACTGCCATGAAATCGGCAGGTTATTTTAAACGGTTCGTGGAAGACTATGAATGCTGCATTCATTCTCAGTTCGACCAGATTTATGCTACCTCAGCGCATTTTTCCTGGACAGATGCCAGAGAGTTTCGCAAGTTTTGTAAGGATGCGGAGATTCCCTGCGAAGATCTGCCGGTGGGAAGATATTTTAAGGATGGCGTCTGTGACGGTGCGTTCCTGACCAAAGAATACACATATGATGCATTTTTATTAAGAGATTACCTGTTGGAGCAGCTTGCGGAGTATCCCAATGTGGAGCTTCGGTTTGAACAACGTATAACCCGAATCGTCCGTAAGAGTAATTGTTTTGAGATATATTTGGTGCCTGTGGCAGATGATAATGAGCCGGGGAGGAAAGAGGTACGTCTGGAGGCACCTTTTGTTCTCAATGCCACCTATGCTTCTGTCAACCAGGTGTTGGGACTGATCGAGGGCATGGATACGACTCCTTTTGCGCTGAAGTACGAATTGTGTGAGATCATTTTGTGCAAAGTCAGTGATAAGCTTGAAAATATCGGATTGACAGTCATGGATGGACCGTTTTTCTCCATTATGCCTTTTGGAAAGACCGGTTATCATTCCCTGACTTCTGTTACATTTACGCCTCATCAGACAAGTTATGAGAAGCAGCCGCAATTCCCATGCGCGTCAGGAGGCAGCTGTACCCCGGGAATTCTGGGCAACTGTAACCATTGCACGAATCGGCCGGAGAGTGCGTGGGAATACATGGCGGCACTGGCAAGAAAATATATGAAAGAAGAGTATGATTTCACCTATGATCATTCCCTTTTTTCCATGAAGCCCATTTTAAAGGCTTCGGAAGTGGATGATTCCAGACCTACAGTGATTAAATTTGCGTGCACGGAACCTACATTTGTCAGTGTTCTGTCGGGGAAAATCAATACCATCTATGATTTGGATGAGATACTGGTTTAGTCCGGAAAATGTTTGGCAAAAGGAGCTGCAGAATGATTAGAGTAATAAAGGAAGGATACCGTGACTGGAAGAAATTATGCTTCAATCTTCCTTTTTGCGGAGGACTTCTCCTGATGATGTGTGTCAGCTATGCGACGCTGCTGCACAACCCGACAATAGGAATAGACGATACATCTTTTGATGTGTATTATGAAGAAGGTGTTTCCCCTGCCATGGGGCGCTGGGTCTTATTTTTGTTAAATAAGTTTGTGCCGTTAAATTATAATCCATATATGGTGGAGGCAGTAGGATTATTGGTATTCTGTATATCGGTCAGCATCTGGTGCCTTGTTTTTTACAAAGTATTCGGCGAACGGATTCCACGTGGGGGGTATCTGGCTTTTGACTGCGCCATGCTTTCCAATTCTATTTTGGCAGAGGTAGTAGTATGGTATCTGCAGGACGGACTTTATGTTGGCTATGGTCTGGCAGCACTCTCTGTATTCTTCGGGATTCAGGCTTTTGAGAAAAAAGACAGAACGAAGAGAAGTACCGGGTGGATATCACTGGGATTGTCAGCAGTCTTTCTTACTGCGGCAGCGGGATGCTATGAATCTTTGCTTCTCGTATGGGGAATCTCCATGCTTGCAGTGTTCATGGTCTTTCGAATCCTGCGTAAGGAAGATTACAGCGTGCGTCCTGGAGAATGGCTTGGAAAGCTGGCAATCTGCGGTGTCGCTGCAATCGTACTGCGTACTGCGATCGTGAGCCTGTTTATTCACGTATTTGATCTGGAGGTTCAGACGCAGGTGCTGAAATCCAGAGGGTTACACGAGGTTCTTGCCTGGTTTGACGGGACCAAGCGCCTTGAGGATTTTTTCTATGTGCTGAAAGCTTTTTTTGTAAAATACTACATTAACGGCATTGTATACCTGCCGATTCTTTTGCTGGTTCTGGCGGAAATCATCATTGGGATCTTTGCTTTGTGCTACATGATAAAGCGCAGAGACGGTTTTATATTGCTGGCTGCAGTGGGGATGATTCTTGCGCCCTGGATTATGCCGGTGCTGGAAGGGGTGGCAACCTATTATCGCTCCAGCCAGTATATTCCTGTGGTTACGGCGTTTGCTATTCTGCTCCTTGCATGGAAAATAAAGGAAATTTCAAACGCTAAGCGCTTGAAACCGGCCTTGTGCAGTACAATAAGAGGGATTGCCGCAGTTCTTTTGCTCATCTTGCTTTATCATCAGGCATATGACATGAACCGCTGGTTCTATATTGATCATTTAAAATATGAGGATACCAAAAACACGCTGGAAGAGGTTGCACTTGTGATAAAAAGGGACCACGATGCTTCTAAACCAATCTGCGTGATCGGTAAGTATGAGACTCCGGAAAGTCTGCTGGTGGAAGCTTACTGTCCGAGCTGGTCTAAAAAGTATCTTTTGACAGAGTTTTTGGTAAAAAAGGTAGATGAATCTCTTTTTGAGGAGTATAATACTCCTTATGGGTATACTTTTGTAGAGACTCCCCATTTATCGTTTATTTCCTGGGGGGCTACGGCGTTCTATCAATTTGACAGGGAACTGATCAAATTCTGGAACATGCATGGATTTAATTTCCGGGAAGACAGTGACTTGGAGCATTATAAGGCTGCAAAAGAGATAATGAAGGGTGGTCCGGCATGGCCGAAAGAAGGCTCTGTCGTGGAAATGGAAGATTATATCATCGTTAACTTTGGAAATGGCCAGTTTTAACTTAAACAATATAATTACTAAGGAGAGGGCAATGGGGCTGGAAAAGGAAAAAAATTTTGTATCCTGCATTCTATATTTGCATAATGATGGGGAGACGGTGTACGACTTCCTGAGCAGGATATGTGGGGTTATGAAAAATCATTTTGATAAATACGAAATTATCTGTGTCAATGACGGATGTGTAGATAATACGGTCAGCGAGATTCGCAGATACCGCCAAGAAAGCGGAGATACCCACGCGGTCAGTCTGATCAATTTAAGTTACTATCAGGGTATGGAATCTGCTATGAGTGCGGGAAGGGATCTTGCTGTAGGAGATTTCCTGTTTGAGTTTGACCAGTGTACCATGGATTTCGAAGAAGACCTCATCATGAAAGTCTATTACAGAGCACTGGAGGGCTTTGACGTGGTAGCAGCTGCTCCCGGAAAATATGTCCCTCTGACTTCGAAGATGTTCTATCTGGTATACAATGTGGGAAAACGGATGAAGACCAAAATGCGTCAGGAGCGTTTCCGTATTGTATCCAGAAGGGCTGTAAACAGAGTAAATCAGATGAATGCTTATATCCCTTACCGAAAGGCTCTGTACATGAATTGCGGCCTGAAGATGGATACGATCGTGTATGATAATGTTTCCTCTTCCAGGGGGCATAACCGGGAAGAGATGGGTACCAGAAGTTCTCTGGCTATGGACACGATTATTATTTTTACCGACTTGCTTGAAAAGGCATCCCTGATGTTAAGCGCGGTATTTCTGGTGGTCCTGGTATTTATGTTCGGATATCTGATTTATTCTATTTTCAGTGCAGAGAAGCCGGTAGAAGGCTGGCTGTCCATTATGGGATTGATGTCTCTCGGATTCTTTATGCTGTTCGTCATGCTGACATTGATCTTCAAGTATTTGTCGGTGATCCTGCGCATGATGTTCAAGAGACAGCAATATGTGGTGGAGAGTGTGGATAAGCTATAAGTTACAGTTCACTCGTCAGCAGAGGCAGGAAAAGCGTATGCTTGCATACGGCTTTTCCTGTCCGGGCTGACGGGGTGAACGAATAGAAAGGAAAAATAATATGAGTCATATCAGCAGAATAGATCTGACAAGAGATTTTAAAGCCCATAGGGATGAATATATGAAGGCCATTGAGGCGGTATGCGAGGAAACCGCATTTTCCGGCGGAAGATTTGCAGACAAGTTTGATGAGGAGTTCGCACCTTTTGTGGGAACTGCTTATGCCTGCGGACTGAATAACGGAACATCGGCCCTGCATTTAGCTATGCTGGCATTGGGCGTCGGACCGGGAGATGAAGTCATCGTTCCGGCTAATACTTATATCGCTACTGCATGGGGCGTATCCTACACAGGAGCAACGCCGGTATTTGTGGACTGCACTGCAGACACCTGGCAGATTGATCCGGATAAGATCGAAGAGAAGATCACAGACCGAACCAAAGGTATCATCGGGGTGCACCTGTATGGTCAGCCCTTTGATTTCGGAAGAGTGAAGGAAGTTGCGGACCGCCACGGGCTGTTTGTTGTAGAGGACTGTGCCCAGGCATGCGGTGCAAAGTTTGAGGGACGCAATGTAGGAAGTCTGGGAGAGTTAGGGTGCTTCAGCTTTTATCCCGGAAAGAATCTCTATGCATTTGGAGAGGGCGGAAGCGTAACCTGTGACAAGGAAGAATATTTCCGCCACATGACCAGACTTAAGAATCAGGGCTGTGACAGAAGATATTATCATGATGAAATCGGCTATAATATGCGTTTGGAAGGGGTGCAGGGAGCAGTACTTAGCGTCAGCTTAAAATACCTGCCCGAGTGGACCGAAAAGAGACGCAAAATCGGGCTCCGCTATCATAAAGAGATTACCAACCCGCTGATTACCATGCAGGTACATCCGGAAAATACAGATCCTGTCTATCACCTTTTTGTTATCACTGTGCCCGACCATGAGGATTTTGTGCAGTATATGGCAGATGCCGATGTGGAATGCAACATGCATTATCCCGTGCCTTGTCATCTGCAGGATGCCTATAAGTTCCTGGGGTATCAGGTGGGCGACTGTCCCAATGCGGAATATCTGGCATCTCACTGTGTGACACTTCCGCTGTTTCCTGAGATGACGGAGGAGGAAGTAGATAGAGTGATTGCACTTTGTAATGCATATGGGAAGGAATAATGGAGAGAAAGGAATTGAGAAAGCAATGGATATATTGGCTCATGGCAGCAATACTGTTTTGCGGAGTCCTTGCACTGTTATGGTTTCATGAAAACGGTGAAAAAGAAGAATACCGCGTGGTCTGCCTAGGAGACAGTATTATCGGAAATGAGCGGGACGAGACATCTATCACCGCTGTCATGGAGGAAATTCTGGGAACAAAGGTCTATAACGGAGCCTTTGGCGGCACCACCATGTCCTGCCGGTTTAGTGATAATAGGGCGTCCATGACAGAGGATACCTTATCAATGGCCCGGCTTGCACAGTCCATTGCCTACCAGGATTTTGGGGTTCAGAATGCCAGTGTGACGGGATGGTCCCCCATGGAGTATTTCCCGGAAAGCGTGTATGGATTTCAAAAGATAGATTTCAACAAAGTAGAAGTGCTGGTAATCGAACACGGAGTCAACGATTATCTGGCCGGAGCAGAGTTGGATAATCCGGAGGATCCTTATGATATCTATACCTTTGGCGGGGCGCTGCGTTCTGCCCTTAAGATTTTGAAGGAGCGTTATCCCAATCTTCGCATCATCCTTTCAACCCCGATTTACTGCTGGTATGTGCGGGAAGGGGTAAGCTGTGAGGAGAGGGATTTCGGTAACGGTCTGTTAGAGGATTATGTCAATCTGGAATTGGAAATCGGCCGCGAATTCGGTGTGGAGATATTGGATAATTACCATGAAAGCGGAATCGGAAGTACCGGAAGCTATGAGGAGTGGGAAGAGTATACCGCAGACGGCGTGCATTTGAATGAAGAAGGAAGAGCCCTGATCGGTGCAAGACTGGCAGAGGCTGTGAGGATATCGGATGACTGGACAGAGTGAAAGAAGACAAAAAGCGATGGATATCATGAATCGGGTGATATTTCCCCTGATTTTATTGTTATATCCTTTGCGGCATATCAACATTGGGCTGGATTTGTGGGATACCGGCTATAATTATGGTAATTTTATGTACATGGGAACAGATCATATGGATCCTATGTGGCTGTTTTCTACTTATCTGGCTAATGCTGTGGGCTGGCTTCTGACACATCTGCCTTTCGGGGATACGTTGCTTGGGATGAACTTTTATACCGCATTCATGGCCAGTGCTTTGGCACTTATAGGTTATTGGTTTTGCACAAAGAAGCTGGGCATCTCACCTTGTCTTACATTTCTTGGAGAAATTGTGGCTCTAAGTCTGTGCTGGTGTCCTACGGCAGTTTTGTATAATTATCTGACCTATATTCTGTTCCTGGCAGGATGCATCTGCCTGTATCTTGGACTGAAAGAAGACAGAAACAGGATGCTTGTCATAGCGGGTATCTGTCTGGGAACCAATGTTATGGTGCGCTTTTCCAATCTTGCGGAGGCAGGTATGATCGTTGCGGTGTGGGCATATGCAATTATCTGTCGCAGAAGTTTTAAAAAGACTGTAGCCCAGACAGGCTGGTGCATGCTGGGATATCTTGGAGCATTGGGCGTCTGGCTGGCGTATATCTCGGTAAGATATGGACTGATGGAATACATTGAAGGAATCAGCCGTCTCTTTGGCATGACGGAAACGGCTACCGATTATACACCTGTATCTATGATCATGGGCATGGTCTGGACTTATATTGTGAATCTGTATTGGGTGATAAGACTTTGTGTGATTGTGGCAGCAGGATTTATCGGCTTTGCCATTCTTCCACGTAAGCTGCTGAAACTGAAAAGAGCAGGTTTTACAGGTATCATTGTGCTGTCAATTTGCTGGCTGTATTACAGAGAGTTCTGCAGTTTGAACTTTTATGAGTATAATGCTATGCTGAGGCCGGGTATTCTGTTCCTGATGTTAGCACTCTGCATTGGAGTCATTGAAATTTTTTGCTCCGGTGCTGCCGGAGAACATAAGCTGTTGTCAGGCATGGTAGTTTTGATTATCCTGATTACCCCTCTGGGCAGTAATAACGATCTTTTCCCAATTCTAAATAATCTGTTTCTTGCAGGCCCGTATGTGTTCTGGATGGTTTGGAGATTCTGCCGGGAAGCAAAAGGTTTTTCCCGTAAAGTGGGCAGAATAGAACTGGTGCTTCATTTGTTTCCGGTCAAAGCGATGGCGGTTATGCTGGTAAGCATAATGCTTGTGCAGGGCATCGGTTTCGGGACCGGCTTTGTATTTGTGGAATCACATGGAGCCACAAATGTGGACACCAAAGTGGGGAATAATGAGATCCTGAGAGGAATCTATATGAGCAGTGAACGGGCAAAATGGTTAGAAGAAATCAGTGCTTATGTGGATCAACAGGAACTAAAAGGAAAAGACGTACTGTTGTATGGGAACATCCCTTCGTTATCATATTATCTGAGCATGCCTTCTGCCTTTAATTCCTGGAGCGACTTACTGTCTTTCAGCCTGGAAGCTATGAGGGATAATATGGAACAGTTGGCAGAAGAAGTGGAGTCAGGAGAAGAACCTCCGGTAGTGATTCTTGAGATGACGTATGGCGCGTATTTGCTTGCACAGCAGGAGGGAACGAGCGGAAACGGTGAAACTTTAGTGGTGAATGAAGAAGTGATTCGCAACGAGAAATTTGAACTGATACTGGACTTTTTGGAAACATATCAATATGAAGTGACTTTTTCCAATGAGAAATTCGTGTTGCTGGAAGCCGGAAAATAGGAAAAAGGGGTAAGAAATGCAGAGTAAAGAAAGTGGTAGAAAAATTCATATAGATTTGCTGCGGATTCTGGCCTGCTTCAGCGTAATACTGCTGCATAGTGCATCTCAGTACTGGTACGATATCCCGATTACAAGTACCAGATGGCTGGTGTGTAATTCCTATGATGCGGTGTCCAGGTTTGGTGTGCCCATTTTTGTCATGATAAGTGGTATGCTTTTCCTCGGCAGGGAGGGCGAGATCGATCTGAAACGTTTGTATCGCAATAATATCCTGCGTCTGGCGGTGTCTTATTGGGCCTGGAGTGCTTTATATGGTTTGTGGGACTGCAGAGACTGGATCGGTGCAGAGGGTGTAAATTGGAAGGATTACGTGGCTGAAATCATCTACAGTCGGTATCATTTATGGTTCATTCCCATGATGATAGGAATTTACATGCTTCTTCCGGTTATCAAGACTTTTACGGATCATGCCGGTAAAAAGTATCTGGAGTATTTTCTGATGTTGTTTCTGGTAATTAAGGTGGGCGTGAACACGATTATCATTGTCAATCCGCCCCAGCTGGTTCAAACAGTTCTGCAGCTGGTTGATGTGGAAATGGCATGCAGCTATGTAGCATATTTTATTCTGGGATATTATCTTTATCGATACCCTGTGAGTGAAAAGAAGGAAAAATACATTTACTTACTGGGAATACTGGGAGCAGTACTGGCTGTGGTAGTCAGCGCATGGGCATCCTGGCGGAACAATGGACCAAGTGCTGCAGCATTCGACAGTTACAGTGTATTTACTTTTGCGGTCTCTGTAGCTTTGTTCGTATTATTTCAGAAAAAAGTCTCGGAATTACCATGGGGGACAGCCGGGAATAAAGTGATTAAGGAGTTTTCGGCCAATACCTTTGGGGTCTATCTGCTGCATCTGTGGGTCATGGAATATCTGCAGGGAAAAGGGATAGACAGTATGAGTATTGACAGTGTCATTGGAATTCCTCTTTTGGCGGTTGTATGTTTTCTGATTTGTAATGTGGCGATTGCAATTCTCAGAAGAATTCCTTTGATTGGGAAGTATATTTGCTGATGAAGAAGCTGTTTCAGGAGGATGAAAGGCGAAGGCGTGAAAATGGAGTGAGGAAAAATGTCAGGAGTACAAGATGATTAAGAAGAAACTCGATTTGAATGGTATAAAGCAGGTGCTTGCAAGATTCCTGTTCCTTTTGATGTCTGGCCAGATCGTGTTGGGACTGCTATGGATACTGTGTAATCACACATCCGGCGGACAGTTTTCAGAAACGGAGCGGTACGTGGAAGCGGCAGCCGGTGGAGCGCTGGATGAATACATGGGGGTATTGTATCCGGTGCTGATTCGGGTGGCGCAGTTCATAACATCACCATTCGGCGGGCATTATGAGGTTGCATTATATTTGCTGCAGTCAGGTGTTGCACTTACATGTTATATTGGATTTATCCGGCTATGTGGTTGGAGCGACCATAACCGAAAAGCTGTTTCGGGCGGGCTGTTTCTGCTGACGCTTCCGCTGTGTGTGCAGTGGCATCTGGCGGTGCTGCCCAATTCGCTGACAAGCTCGCTGTATGTGTTGCTTTTGGGAGTGGTGGTCAGTGTCTGCCGCCGGCCTGATGAGACAAAGGAAGGCACAGCAGCGCGAAAGGAAGGTGCAGCAGCGCGAAAGATAAGTGCAGCAGGGCGGATAGGAGCGCTCTGGGCGCTGACAATCCTTTTGATGCCTGATTATCTGTGGTTTGGAGCATTGCCTGTTCTGTTCGCTGCAGTGTGCATGATAAGAACGTATATCAGCGAAACACGAGAGGGGAAAGGGCAAAGCGGGAACACAGGAAAATGGGCAATCAGTAAGGGAATGAACGGTCCCGCAGGAATTGTCGTAACATTTCTGCTGGCAGCTCTGTTAGCCTGCTGCATAAACCACCTGGCTCAGGAACCGGGAAGCGGAGGCAGGATTCAGAAAAGTCCTGGTGCTTCCATGGTAAGCAGGCTGGTCTGGCCCAATTTCGGAACCAACTATTTCTTCTGGCCGGAGGAAATCAAGGAAATTATGACGGAGGAAGACGGTCAGGTCATTTCGCAATATGCAGATAATGTGCAGCTGATATTCGGCCCGCTGGTGGAAGGCGCTTACGGTCGGAAAGAAGCGGACAGTCTGTATTGGTACATGGCAATCCGATGTCTGAATGACCGGACGAAGGAAACGCTGCAGGCGCTTTTTGAAGATCTTAAAGCTTATCTTTGTCCGCCATGGGTGGTAAAAGAGCAGTTGGACGGAGCCGGACTTTCCTATTCCGGTTGGAACTACGTTCAGATGCGTACCGGGGCTCCCATGCTGACAAAATGGTATGTGAATTATGGGTTATTTGTATTTCGTGTAGAAATAGCAATTTCTATATTGTATGGAAGCATAAAGCTTTTTTGCAGGAAACGGGGCGAAAAGAGAAGGCGCTCTGTGACTGCTTTATTTCTATCCTGTATCATTCTCCAGGCTGTATGGTATACCATGTCAGGAGCCGGTATGATGGATTATGGGAATGTATGTGTGGTGACGATACTTTGGTATAGCGTCATTTGGACGGTTTATCATAAATTATCAGGGGTTAATACAAATGAAAAATTGGATGAAAGAGTATAAGTGGCAGATTGTGGTGATTCTTCTAGCGGTGACGGTAATGTCTGTATTTATTTCGCGGAAGGAAGGATATCACATGGACGAGGTGTTGTCTTTTGAATTTGCAAACGCGGAATATACACCGTGGATCGTGCCATGGCAGCCGGAAGGAAGGTTTGCTACCTTTGTGTATAATGAAATTGAAACCGGTGACTTCTGGGAGACCACCGGGAACTGGATTAAGTACACGCTGGACTACTGGATCAACGGAGAAGACAGTGTTCCTTATAGCTACGAAGGTAAGGTATATGTGCAGTCGGTCTGGATCAGCCGGGAGGAATTTAAAGAATTTGTGACGACCGGACCCAAAGACAGGTTCAATCTGGTATCGGTGTATTACAATGAAATCCGGGACAGCCATCCGCCGCTTTTTTATATGTGCTTTCATCTGGTATGCTCTGTTGTTTCGGGAATCATGGAACCCTGGATGGGCGGGCTGGTGAATCTGACGGCTATGGTGATCTGCTGCATTTTCCTGATTAAGATCGGTATTCTGCTGACAGGAGAGAAATGGGCAGGTACCCTTGCCGTATTGTTGTATTGCCTCTCCACCGGCGGTATCGGTACCGTGGTGCTCATCAGAATGTACTGCATGCTGACTTGTTTTTGTGTTATCAGCCTGTATTTTCACTTGAAAAAGTGGCAGAGGGGAGACTTTAGAGTAGGCAACAAGCTTCTGATCTTTATGACCGTATGCGGGTTCTGGACGCAGTACTATTTTGTATTTTATGCGATCTTTATGGCGGCAGTTACGGTGCTTGGCCTGCTGTTTACGAAGAAGGGAAAGCAGGCGCTGTATTATATCAGATCCATGATCATTGCAGCCGCAATTGGTCTTTGTACCTTCCCCTATGCGGTCAGTGACGTGCTGGAAGGCAGTACGGGAAGAGATGTAGTCAGTAATTTGCTTGGCGGCTCCCAAGAATGGGCAGAACGTATGAAGAGCTTCGGCGGTATGCTGCGTGGCGGAATCTGCGGAAAGAGCCTGGGAATGGCGATCTTGGGACTCCTTATTGTGATTGCCGTGATCATTTGTCTTACTGTAAAAGAAAAACGTAAGGAGATCACCAAAGACAGAATCGTGCAGGGAGCCATGGTTGTAATGCCGGCAGTCTGTTATTTCCTGGTTACGGCTCAGATTTCACCTTTTTACGCAGACCGTTATATTATGCCTACATATGCCTTTCTTGCTTTGATATTTGCCCTTGTTTTAGAGTGGAGCGTGAAGTGCCTTGGGGAATGGGCGGAAATGAAAAAGGGCTCCCTCAGCTTATGTAAAAATATCCTCTTAAAGGGTATGCCTGTTGTTTTGGCCGGTGCACTGGGAATCATCAGCGTTGCCAATTACGGAGATTCTTATTTATATATTGGTTATAGTGACCAGCTGGATGTGGCAAGGCAATATGCTGACTATCCCTGCTTGTGCATCTACGATGGCGTCACCTTTTATGAGAATGTACCGGAATTTACTATTTACGAGGAGACACTGGTGCTGACCTGCTGTGAACTGGAAGAAAGATGTCAGTTCGATCTGTTGGTGGACTGTGAAGACGTGGTCGTTCTCATAAAGAGAAATGTGGACGAAGAATGGGTGCATCAGATGATGCGGAATAAATATGGTTATAATAACTATGAATTGATTTTCCGGGACACTATTTACGGAGAGAAGATATTCTTTTATAGAAATCAAAGGGAAACATTGTGATATGAAGTATTTACAGAAGATAAAAACAGAAAAGACGCAGATAAAGCTGATATTTTGGATAATGGCTGCAGTATTTGCGGCGGTTTTGGAACCATTTTCCGTCAAGCCGTATGTGTTGTTCTTTGGAGATATTGTGGAAGATTCTACTGATTGGGTGAATTATTCCGTAGGTGATTATTTTGGCAAGAAATCTGTAGCCTTGAAGCCACAGGAAGGGAGCACGGATGCTGAAAACTAAGAAAAATGAGTGCAGAAGGATATGGTTCGTAGTATTGTTCATGGCACTTAACCTCATTGAATGGCTGAAAGCCACACAGGCAGGAGATATCTGGAAGGTTGCAGTCAATGTAGCCGGGTTAGTGGTAATGGCGCTGGTCATGAGCGCTTACACTGTAAAAGAGCTATGCTGCGGGTTCAGTAAGGTTTATACGGTCATCTGCCTGGCAGTCATGGTAGGAATCTATGGTTATTGGTGGATGAGCCCTGGAAAATTCATTGTGTGGCAGTATCTGACAGCCATTATGAATGTGTGGCTCATAGGCATCATGTTGTGGGTGCTCTGGCGCAGAGCTGCTGCCGGAAGGCTCAAGAAGCCAAAGTGGGATATCCTGGGCATCCTGTGGGTAGTTCTGACCATTGTAATGGTATTTTCCAAAAGCGGCAGAGTATGGCCCATATGGTTCTTCCTGATTTACGGGATATTCTATCTGACAGAATACTCCGAAGAAGATAAGACATTTTTGGTGGAGGGTATGGTAAACGGCACCATCCTTTCCTTTTTTATCATGCAGATTTATGCTTATGGTTTCAGACCTTATGACGAAGTGCGTTATAAAGGACCTTTGTCCAATTGTAATATGACTGCATTGTATTATCTGATTGTGTACTGTATGATATTGGCAAAGCTGCATTTTCTTACGCTGCAGAAAGCAGGAAAGATGAAGAAGCTCTTCTGGATGGTGATGGGCGGCGGGCTTTTGGGCTTCCAATTTATGACACTGTGCAGGACTGCATGGCTTTCTGCCATAGCAGTTACTTTTGCGTACGGTATTCTGATTATGAAAGGTATCTGGAAAGACAGCCTTGGGAAAGTGATGGGGAAAGCAGTTTTGATGGGGGCAATCACATTGGCGGTCTTTCCGGTAGTATTCGGAACCGTCAGATGGCTTCCTACTATTTTACATCATCCCATATGGTATGAGGGTGAATGGTCCGAGGAAAAGGTGCATTCTTTTGACCCGGCAGATTCTGAAAAATATGTTACGCTGGAAGAATTTCTGGATACTGCTCTGGGCAGGTTTTTGCAGATTCTGCAGGCGCCCGGAGAAGTTGATAATCTGGTGCAGCAGAGTGAAGAACAGATCCATAGCGAAAGTGCGGATGCTCAGGAGGCATTAGAAGGGAGTGGTTTGAGTCAAAGCGATTCAGAGCAGGACGCTTCCGGAGACAGCTTCGTATCAGGTGAAGGAGACGGAGAACAGAATGGGGATGAGGATTCCACAGATGATCTCTTCATGCCGGATGGATATGACCGGGAGTCAGAAGGAGCCATAGGTGACGAAGTGCCGATTCTGGATTACAGCAAGGACTGGACCTCCTCCGAAATCCGCGTTGCCATCTTTAGGGCTTACTGGAAGGATTTGAATTGGAGAGGCCATTCCGAGAAAGAGGGCTATTATCTGATTACGCCCAAATACAGATGCTGGCATGCCCAGAACCTGTGGCTGCAGATTGCATATTACTATGGAATTGGGGCAGGAATTTTACTGGTTGTATTAACGGCGTTTATGATATATTATTATATAAGCCGCTGCTATAAAGGGAAATTAGATCGCAAGTACGGAGTACTGCCTTTAATGTTTGTAATCCTGTACTTTACCTTTGGTTTGATGGAGGTTGTATGGAATCCGGGACAGATGGTATTCGTTTTGATTTTCCTGGTACAGCATCCCGGACTATTTCGAAAGGACACTGGTTTAGATGGTTGAATATAAAAACCGGCTCTTATCAGGGCTTAAGAATCATAAAACAATCATAAAAGCACTTTTCATGTCGCTTCTGCCGCTGCTTTGCTGTATCATAACATGCGCTGCGCAGGGAAGGACCATTGCGGAGGTCTATCTGCCTGCCGGGGAATGGAATGATGAATTATTTTATTTCAAACAGGTGGAAGGAATCGTGAACTTTGGCTATCCCCAAGGATATTTCGGGTTCAACGAAAGCCATGCGCTGAAGGCTTCTTTTGCGGCCTGGAGCCCTGTGCTGGTATTCCCCTGGATCCTGTGGGGACTGATTTTCGGCTGGAATCTTTCTTCGCCGGTTTACTGCAATATTTTCCTGATGATGCTTGCCATGTTCCTGTTTGTATGGCTGGTAAAGCCGGACAGGAAGCAGCTGGGGATACTGACGATTCTGTATGTTACTTTTACGCCGCTGACAAGATATATGCTGTCAGGAATGCCGGAGTGCATATGTTTTGCTCTGGTAATCATTGTACTGGCGCTTAATATCAGCTATCAGGAAAAAGAGCATCCTGCTAAGCTGGTGCTTTTGTTCCTGTTTACTTCGGTCATGACGCTGATGCGCCCATATCTGCTGCTGTTCATGTTGCTTCCTGTATATTTCTGGATCCGGAGAAATAAGTGGATCGGTGTGGTGGGTTCTCTTGCTGTCATGGGCGTGACAGGGGCTATCTATGCAGCTGTAAAGCATTACTTTGGCGCGGAATATTTTACACCGCTGTTTGACACGGAATGGGTGACCACATTCTTTGATCAGGGAATCTTTGCAGGTATCAAATATGTCATCTGGAGAATTGTGCACGTAGGTCTGAATTTCTTTGGACTGATGGTGCAGGGATTCAAGGAAGATCTGTTCTGGGGAGAATATTTTACAGCATTTATGATTGTAATGCTTGTCATCCTCCTGCAGACAGTGGTATATTTGATTCATAGGAAGAAAAAGGCAAAACAGCTGATTCTTCATATTTATCTGTCACTGTGTTTTATCGGAATGTGGGTGGCACTGCTTCTGATGTACAAAATGAAAGAAGGCAGCAAACACCTCCTCACTTTTATTGCGGTGGGAATCTACGTGATCTGTCTCATGGAGACCAGATATTTTAAGAAGATGGTGGCGGCTGCAGTTATCTTTGTCTGCTTATTTACGGCTACCGGTACGGATCCTTATGAGCATCAGATTCCTTTTAAAAACGATGAGATTGTAGCACAGGGAGAATACTGGGAAGAAGTCTTCGACAGAGAATGTGTTTTGAATGAAAGTAATATTCCCAACTTTGAAAATGTAATGATCTGGATTTTTAGTGATCAAGTGGAAGGTCAGACGGTGCTGACACCTTATCAGATGTTATATCAGCTGCCGGAGGGCTTTGGCATCAGCTGCTGTTATGCAGACTATGTAATAGCCAATCTGGAGAACCTGCAGAGCAGGTATCTGGCAGTGGCAGCAGGCGGTGAGGTGGACAGCCTGTGCAGTGCCAAAGGCTTTAGGGAAATCGGAAGAGATGAAGGACTGGTAGTATATGAACTCTATGGTGAAAACGGAAAATAAGAAATATCAATGGATAGACCGGTGTGTCTTTGCACTGGGACTGGCGGTATATACGGCGCTCTTATTCACATTATTTTACCGGCAGACACTGGGAAATGTAAATTTCTATCATTCTGATATGAAGGCATATATTCTGGAGATGCAGGGGCTGGACAGCGGGTACAGCTTCCCATATCCTTTGTTCTTTAAGCTGGGAGCGCTGTTTCATCTGTTTATAAATAGCCCGGAACTGAGCATTGCTCTGGCAGTTACGGTTCTGAACAGCTTAAGCCCTCTGGTCTTGAAATACTACATGAATAAGATATTAATGAAGGAATGTGCGGAGGGAAATGGTTCTGTTTCCCAAAAGAAGCAGCTGTGGTTGGGACTTTTTATTACAGCAGGAGTCTTTACAATTTTTTTCGTGTCCATGGTATATCCGCCGAAAGGTATTTATCTGCCAGGCATCAAGAATAACTATGTGGGGGTATTTACTCCCAATCCATTCCACAATGCGACCTATAATGCCACAAGACCATTTGCCATTGTTGCGTATTTCCTTTTCGGTAAGATTCTGTCAGAGTATGAGGACAATATGAACTTAAAGGATCAGCTGCTGTTTGCACTGTTCCTGTTTCTGACCACGATTACCAAGCCCAGCTTTACCTTTATACTGGTACCTACAGCTGGCTTGATCATGCTGTATCGGATATGCAAAACAAAGTTTCGAAATTTTGTTCCGTCCGTAAAGTTGGGGCTTTGCTTTGTACCCACCTTTGCAGCGCTGATTTACCAGTTCTTCGGGGTGTTTGCACCTTCGGGGGACGGGGAAACCGGTATCGGCTTTGGTATTGCCACAGCCTGGAAGCTGCACTGTGATAATATTCCGCTGGCAATCGGTCTGGCGCTGGGCTTCCCGATTTTTACATTGATGGTAAATTATAAACAGTTAAAACAGGACAAATGGTATCGGTTCTCCTGGAAGATGTTACTGATCAGTCTGGCAGAAGTCCTGTTTATGTATGAAAAAGGCTTCCGCCTGCCGGATATGAATTTTTCCTGGGGATACATGCACGGAATCTTCTTTGTATTCGTGTCATCTTTGATCGTACTGATCAGGCGTACCTGGAAGAAGGAAGGACACCGGTGGCTGACGGCAGCTCAGTGGCTGGCTTATGGCTGGCATCTTGCCTGTGGAATCTATTATTTTATGGGTATATTTGCTGGTGGATTATATTATTGACGGAGGCTTAAACGTGGATAGTTACAAATATGCTGATGAAAAAGCCGGGATTTATCTCAGGCCTATGACATATGAGGATACTGATGATATCGTATCCTGGCGAAACAGTGACGCTGTAAGAAAAAACTTCATCTATCAGGCACTCTTTACCAGAGAAAGCCATGAAAACTGGATCCGGACCATGGTAGAAACCGGAAAAGTAGTGCAGATGATGATTTGCCTGAAGGAGACAGGGAAAGCTGTGGGTTCGGTCTATATCAGGGACATCGATCATCACCATCACAAGGCGGAGTATGGTATTTTTATCGGCAGCGCTGACTGCAGAGGAAGAGGCATCGGAAGCGCGGCAGCCAGATTGATGATACGCTATTCCTTTGAGGAACTACAGCTCCACAGATTGTTCCTGCGGGTGTATGCTGATAACGGACAGGCTATCGGAAGCTATGAAAAGGCTGGATTTGTAAGAGAAGCTTATCTGAGAGATGATGTCTATATCGATGGCATGTATCGGGATATTGTTTTGATGGCGGTGCTGAATGCTTAAGGAAGGTGAGAATATCATGAAAAGGATATTGCGCAATAGCATCATTCTACTGTTTGCAGGAGCCATAGCAGGTACCTTGCTCTTGACTGTGAGTTTTATGCTGCCGGTAAGAGCGGAAATGTATCAACAGTCTGTGGCGACATTGGAGTCGGAAGGCTGGTATCCTGCCATGCCGGTTCTGAGCGCAAGTCAGGATACTTATTTTCACAGTTATCTGCCGGGCGTTTTGGATGGTGGTACAGACAGGATCATGATAGATACTGCACTTGATACGATGGGAGCAGGGAATCCCCTGTATCGTGCAATGGACATGTATTCGACATATGTAGGACACGGATATTCGTATTACTGGCATGGTTATGTCTGTATCTTGCGTCCGTTGATGCTGTTTTTTGATTATGGGGAAATACGTATTATTAATAGTGCGTTGCAGCTTTTACTGGTATTTGTTGTGGCATATCTGATTTATAGAAAGAAGAACAGAATATATGCGGGAATTTTTCTTACCTCCTATTTTTTGTTAATGCCGACAGCAGTGGGATATTCTCTGCAGTTTTCCTGGGTATTCTATATAAGTATGTTTGGCTGTCTGCTGATGTTAAAATATGGAGATCGGCTGAGCAGACCTGACAGGATGGTGTACCTGTTTCTGGGAATAGGAATGTGCACCGGTTTTCTGGATCTGCTGACTTACCCGCTGTATACTTGGGCAGTGCCGTTGCTTTGGTGGATCGTTACAGATAAAACATGTACAGATAAAGTACGTCGTGTAATTGTAACCGGCTTTTCATGGATAGCAGGTTATGGAGGGCTCTGGTTCCTGAAATGGTGTCTGGGTACTCTCATTTTGAAACGTAATATTTTAGAATCTGCTATGAGTGAAGTGTTTCTTCGTTCGGGTCTGGAAGAGGTTCAAGGCAGTGGGCTTTCTTATCGTTTGGAAGCACTTATGAATAACTGGAAACATTATTCTTATAAACTTTATTTATTAATACTGGGTGTATGGTTGTTTTATTTTGCAGCCGGAAGTGTTACCGGTGGATTCAGGAAAAGCAGCAATGCTTCGGCACTGGCATTGACGGGATCTTCAGCAGCAGTATGGTATCTGGTGCTTGCCAATCATACTGCCGGACATCATTTTTTTACTTATCGTATCTGGGGAATTGCTGTGCTTGCAGTGTTACTGCTTGCAGCTGAGAGTATCGATACGACGAAATGTATCTTACGATGGAAACAAGTTGGAGTGTGGGCATGTTTGGGCTGTTTGGCAATATTTTTTTCTTTGTTTTCCAAAGAGGATTTATTTGTGCTGAATGGTCAATGTGAATCTGAGCTTCTGGAATTACAGGAAGGAGTAAGATTTAAAACTGAGTTTGTCCCAACGTTTTCTGAAATCAGCCAATTGAATCTGGGGCTGGATACGCAAAGTCAGGAAGGTCAATATGATATCATTTTGTGCCGGGATGGAGTGGTGTTGGATCAGAAGAGCGTTTTTATGGCAGATGTGGGAGAACATAATTTCTATTCCTTTGAAGTTGACTGGCAATTGGAAAGAGGTGTTACTTATGAATTGATCATAGAGGCACAAGGGAATGAGAAACCGGCATATCTTTTGATGACGATACCGGAAGAAATGCCGCTGCTGGAACTTAAGAATGCATCGCTTAATGATCAGATAGTGTACGGCCAACCTATTTGCGGAATAATGTACAGAAAACTTCCCGGAAAGAAAAATCTGCTATTCATTGCAATGACGTGGACATGGATTTTGTTTGCCATATATTTGACCGGCTATTCGGTAATGCCGGATAGAATCAGTAAGAAACAACGAAAGGACGCACTAGGACAATGAAGAAGATCAGTTTTGTAATTCCCTGTTATCGTTCGGAGCATACGCTGCCCAACGTGATAGAGGAAATCAAAGATACAATGGAGCGCATCGGTAAATATACCTATGAGATCATTCTGGTAAATGACTGCTCTCCGGACCATACATGGAAAACAATCAGTGAGCTCTGCGAGAAATATGAAAATATTACAGGAATCGATTTTGCCAGAAATTTCGGTCAGCATGCCGCACTGATGGCAGGACTGCGCAGCGCTGATGGTGACGCAGTAGTCTGCCTGGATGATGATGGGCAGACCCCGGCAGATGAAGTGGACAAGTTGCTTGACAAGCTGGAAGAAGGCTATGACGCAGTATACGCGAAATACGAGCACAAACAGCATTCTGCGTTCCGTAATCTTGGCAGTAAAGTAAATGAATTGATGACCAGAATGATGCTGGAGAAGCCGGCGGATCTGTATATATCCAGTTATTTTGCAGTGAAACGCTTTGTGGTAGATGACATGATTCGCTACGAGAATTCTTATCCTTATGTGATCGGTCTGGTGCTCAGGACTACCAAGAATATTGCCAATGTAGTGGTGCAACACAGGGAACGTGAAGAAGGAACATCAGGTTATACCTTAAAGAAGCTTTTAGGGCTCTGGTTCAACGGGTTTACTGCATTTTCCGTAAAACCGCTGCGGATCGCTACTGTATTGGGTGTAGTCAGTGCATGTGTCGGTTTTTTGTATGGAATTTACACCATTATTAAAAAGCTGGTGAACCCGAATGTGCCTATGGGGTTCAGCTCCACTATGGCTGCTATTGTGTTCTTCGGTGGTATGATCATGGTTATGCTGGGGCTCATTGGTGAATATATCGGAAGAATTTATATCAGTATGAATAATTCGCCGCAGTATGTAGTACGGCGGAAAATCAGCGGAAATAAGAAAGACGAGGAATAAAAGTGGGTTTTCAAATCACTCTTCTGCTGCCAACAGATAATGCTGTTCATCAACTTTTAATTGAACACGGTACTTCTGCCCGTTACAGTATACTTCTTCCCCATTCAAAGCCCCCAACCAGATAATACATTCCGGCTGATAGGAAGTATCTGCATAGACAGCGGAATGGTTATCCACCATAACATGCTGTAGGCGATCAACGGAATCAGGAATCATCTTCCACAGAGGATATTCATAGTTGTCTTCCTCCATGCGAAGACCGATTGTACTGTAGCCGTAAGCCGGAGCGGACGCAAAGGTTACGGTGATAGATACCCATACTTACTACATCTGCCAGGCGAAGGAAGCAGATTGCCCCTGTAATACCGCCTCGCAGGCCTGAGGAAGAGGAGGTCATCTGCTGCAGCTGATAACCAATCATGGGACAGAGCAATGCCAGGTAGGATACCATATATCTGCTGACAAAAGGTTCCCAACGCAGTACCGTGCAGAAAAGGATGAAGCACACTGATGCAACGAGAGAGTAGCTTGCATACCATTTGGGAGCACGTTTCTTAAAGAAACGATACAACCCATATAACAGGCAGAGGAAGAACAGCCAGTTGATAATCGGATTCAAAGCAGTATCGTGTCCGTAATCCGGTGCAGTGTGTAAGCTAAAGATACGGCCGTCTTCTGAAATGGAAGGATCATCCATAGCCACTCCCAGCAGCGATGCAGAGGGCAGAAGCCTTTTCGTAAGCCCACCAAAAGAGAGTGCCTTTTTGCGGCATCGAATCATAAGCATGATCAGCAGAAGGTATATGATGGCAATAAAGTTCAGCCATGCAAAGTAACGGGTTCAAGATGCATGGCTGAACTGTAAAATCTATTTTCGATAATAAGCTACCAGCTTCTCCACCGCATGAATGACATCCTTTACATCCTCATCCGTAAGAGAATAATACAGCGGCAGGCTCATCGACTGCAGGTAATAGTGTTCCGCATTGGGGCAAAGGCCCTTGGGATACCCGAGATTCTCGTAGTGAGAATGCCAGTACACCGGTATATAATGAACCTGGGAATATATGTTTTCCCCACGCAATGCATCGAAAAATTCTCTGCGCGTACAGGTAAGCTTCTCATCATCAAGCTGCAGGATATACAGATGTCTGGTGGTATCAGACGCCGGTATCTCTTTTTGAACCTTCAATTCCGGAATCTTTGAGAAAGCCTCATCATACATTTTCACGATTTCTTTCCTGCGCTTTGAGAAAGCGTCCAGCTTCTCTAGCTGGCTCATCAGCAGAGCAGCCTGAAATTCCGTCATACGATAATTATAACCAAGGTTCACCTGCTCATAGTACCAGGGATCATCTGCAGGATGAACCATCTGACTGCGGTCTCTTGTAATGCCATGTGCGTGGGCCAGTACAAGCTTCTGATATAAGATAGGATCATTGGTAGTCACTGCACCGCCTTCTCCGGCAGTTACAGTTTTTACCGGATGAAAGCTGAAAGTAGTCATATCTGCAATACTGCCGATAGGCTGTCCGTTATATCTGGTGCCAATAGAATGAGCAGCATCCTCAATCAAAATCAGGTGATACTCATTGCAGATGGCACGGATTTCGTCCAGTTCCACAGCCTGTCCTGTAAAGTCTACTGCTACAACAGCCTTTGTTTTTTCAGTAATGCATTTCCTGATAGAAGCCGGATCGATATTATAAGTGTCCGGATTGATATCAGCGAATACCGGCCGGGCACCGCAATAAAGGGCACAGTTAGCAGACGCTGCAAAGGTTATGGGAGTCGTGATTACCTCGTCCTCTTCCACTAGGCCGGCGGCCATTGCTGCAATGTGCAGGGCGGCAGTGCCGTTGCTTACAGCCACACAGTATTTAGCTCCCGTCAATTCACATAGCTTTTCTTCCAGCTGCGTAATACGGGGACCGCAGGTCAGATAGTCACTTCTTAGGGTATCGGCTACAGCCTGAATATCTTCTTCATCAATGTATTGTCTCCCGTAACTTAAGGGAGTAGTCCTGACGGGAGTACCGCCGAAAATTGCTAATTGTTCCATAGTCTTATTTCTCCATTCTCTTTTTAGTTAGTTTGTCCATAATTGATGGCACTACCATAGAAGCATATGGAATCAGGAAGAAAAGATAAGGTAATGGATACCTGGATCCTCCTTCCCATATCATGGTAAATAAAAAACCGCCAATTATAGTAATTGCTAAAACATAATGATATAGTTCCAGGTGTTGTTTGCTTTTTTTGACAATCAACAAATAAATAAAAGCAAACAGACTTAAAACATATACAATGCTCTGATGGATGTTCATAGAGTCTACCAGATAGTAATGGCATTTCCCATACAAAATATCAAGAGCAAAGGAGGAACGGTCAGGTTCGTACAACTCGTCGACATCGGAAAACGATGCGAATGTGGGTTCAGTCCATTGACAAAGCAGCTTATCAGACAATTTCTGCGATAAGTGCACGCTAAAACGGCTCCTCCCATTGTGAAAGCCCAGAAGACAATCTTCTGGAATAATGAAGTAGCTCGCTTGGACGCCAAAAACATCCAGAAGCTGAACATCATAAGGGATAGGGCAGGAACATCTCCATAGATGGAGGTGGCATATAAAAAGACTGGAAAAAACGTTCCTGCAAGCAAAAAATAGGAAAGTATTGCTTCAAGACGGTTGGTGATCATTTGTATAAAACCATATCCTGATAAAACAGCAAGACCAATATAAAAAATATTCCAGTACTGTAACATCATTGAATCCGTAGTATTAAATATGCGCATTAATTTCTCGAATATGAAAATCATTCCTGTTTGAAAAGGCCATAAAGATAAATAAGAGCCGGTAGGAACGACTGCCCCCATATCTCCATTGTACATTCGTACTGCTATGTCATATACAGATTTGGCATCTGAACAGGGAAGAGTTTTGGCGCCGATTACGAAAACATAGGAAAAGCCACATACCCAAGAAAGTGTAATTACCAACAGTACCTTGTCAAGATATGGGAATCGTCTGTAAACAGAAAGCAATAACCGACTGAGAAGTCCAATGATAGCAAGAAAGAGGAATACGGCAAATAGTGAGATTAGAGGGTTATCCTTTATTATTGTCGAAGTATGTTCTTCAAAATGGTAAAACAAAGAAGTAATGGTTAAAAAGCAACATACTACTAATAAAATAATGATAACAGTCCATTCAGCAAAATTATTTATATGTAAAGCCATCTTTTTTTTCATTTCAGCTATCCTTTCTGTTTGTTGATTTGGATATTTACCTTATTATAGCATCGATTCAGGGGATTGACAAGTTGGCTGTAAGACATATCTTTATTGACAGTTATGTCTAAAATAGTTACAATAATGTTCAGATTTGCGGTGTATGCTTTTGTAGATGAACCGATGTTTGCAAGGAGAACAAAGATGAAATCGATATATAAAGAGGTAAAGATCTTTTGGAAGCAAAAGACGTTTATGTGGCCGTTGGTAATAACTGCGATATTCAGTTATGGATTCTTGATCATAAACCCTACCATAGGCATAGATGATACGGCATCAGAGCGTTTTTTCCAGGATGGACTGGAGCCGTATATGGGAAGATGGGTATTATTCCTTATTAACAAAATATTTCATTTTGCGGAATTTGCACCATTTTTGACAGAACTTGCTGCTGTTATTTTTTTCTGCATCAGTGTGACATTATGGTGCGTTGTTCTTAAAAGAGTTTTGAAGGATGAATTTAGTAGCATAGGATACTCGATATTTGCTTGTATCTTTATTTCCTCTCCGATATTAAGTGAAATTTTTACCTATTACACTCATAACGGAATATGTATGGCATATGGTGTTACTGCAATGGCAGTCTTAGCGTTCCTGGAGGGAATAAAGAGAAATAAAAAACATGCATGGAGGTATATCCTGTTAAGCAGTCTGCTTATTACGATAGCAGCCGGCTGCTATGAATCGATGATATTTGTTTATGTGACAGGTATCATCCTGGTATACATTTTATTATGTATATCAGATAAAAAACAGAGATATTGCATGAAACTGTTAGGATGGTTGGTTTGCGGAATAGTTGCAATTGTACTTTTTTGGATATTCAGAAGCGTCATTGTGGAAAGTTTTAAGCTGATATTTCAATTGGAAGATAAAATTGTTGCTTTACCGACCAGGAGTATTACAGAGATTGAGCAATGGATAAACGGGGATTTACATGCTTCAGATTTTATTATGCTGTGTAAGAGGTTCCTTTTGAAATATTATATAAATGCGATTTGCTATCTGCCGATTGCAGCATTTGTGATAGCTATTATTGTTTTGATATTAGGTGGGGGAATACTTTGTGTGCGATATAAAGAACATCGGATATTGTTGTGTGTGGCAGCTGTTCTGATATTGCCGGTGGTGCTGCTTATCATAGAAGGGGAGACAACTCCTTACAGGGCGAGCCAGTATATTCCTCTAATTTGTGGTTTCTCGGCTCTTTTGTTATTTGTTCTGATTGAGACATTTGTTTCAAATAAATGGAAAAAGATGATACAAGCCATGGCGGCTTTTTTGATGATTGTTTGTGTTTATAATCAATGTACTGAAATGAATAAATGGTTTTACGTCGATTATTTAAAATATGAAGACGCTAAAAATGTTATGAATACGATAGCATATGAACTTGAAAAAAACTATGATGTCAGCAAGCCTGTTATCTTTGTGGGGAGATATGAAATACCGCATAGCATAGTAGAGGATGCTTGTCTTGAACTGAATTCTGAAGAATTTTCTAAGGTTCGCAAGTTTGCAGATAAGCTGGACGAACATTTAAAGGAAAAATATTATCAGAAT
Organism: Acetatifactor sp.; assembly: GCA_045545375.1. Taxonomy (GTDB): domain Bacteria; phylum Bacillota; class Clostridia; order Lachnospirales; family Lachnospiraceae; genus Acetatifactor. The sequence goes on along the minus strand of JAZQAT010000103.1, from coordinate 41,856 downwards.
GGCTTTTATTGCTTTGCCGAGACGCCATTTCTTTCTGTTTTGAAATGGGGAGTTGATGCGTTTGATTCTACTAATATCGAACTCTTTAACTTTTTGGAAATGCACGGTCATTCTTTTGTGATGGAAAAAGATCTGGAGAAGTATCGTGAAGCGCAGGAATATTCCGGTACGATGCAGGTGTGGCCGCAGGAAGGATTTATTCGGGAAACGGAAAATTACGTTGTCGTTAAGTTGGGAAATTAGGTTCAGAGTTACAAAAAGCGTTTGATTTTATCAATAGTGCGATACGATCAAACGCTTTTTATATTCCAAACAAATATAGGGAGAATGTTTATGCTCTTTGCCCCATGATTCCCAGACATACAGGAAACAGGTAAAACAAAATCAGAAAGTAACGGATATCCATCACAGGACCACAGAGTATGGTGGCACACACTAACAACACAAACAGCAATGCTGTAATAATATATTTGTCTTTTTTCCAGATTCCGTAAAACCATGTGATGAGACATAACCAGAACATGAAGCCTGTGCAATAGAACAGGCGTATGACGGGATATTTCGTATAAGATCCGTATCTGATTCTCTGGTAAAAATCATATAATCCCTGCCAATGAGGAGTACCATATTCATTTTGCCAGCCTGTGATATCAAAGTACCGGACACCTCTTTGCTCGGTTATTGCAGTACCGGGATACCAAGCCTGATAAGTGTTATATAAAAATGACTCTATATAAACTTTGGGATATTGCAGCCCCTTTTTTAACCAAAGGATAAAATATTCGCATATATTATTTTTGAGCGTTTCAAGACCGGGATTGAAATTGGCCTTTGTATGGTCGCCCATTACCGGATCGTAGCAAGAAAGCGATTCGGGGTCAACAATTTCAGATAATAAGGCATATTCTTCCTCTGTAAAAGCGTCTTTCCCTTTTTCAGTATAAAGTCTTGCAATTTGTTGATAGGGAACACATAATGCTTCGTTTACGGAACCGGGAATGGCATTCAGCCCCATAAGAAGTGCCTTGTCCACTAAAAAATAGATTGCTATAACACCCAGATATAGTAAAATCTGTCTTTTTCTCTCTTTTTTAATAAAAAGCAGGGAGATTATAGCAAATGCCATAAGAGCATATATATTATTTTTGCGTAACAGGCAAGAAAATGCCAGCAGTCCGCCGAGAATTACCCAGTTGAGTGCCTTTGGGCTACTGTCTTCTTCCAGATCTTTAAAAATCTCAAGAAAACGGATGATCGCTGCTACAAGAACCGAATAGCACATTACATCTTTGGTTGTGCTCATTGCAAACATAACAATAGGAGGGCACAAAGCATAAAAGCAAAAAGATAGGAACGTTAATACACGGCTGCGTGTACATTTATAGATGTATCGCAGAGAATAGCTTAAGCATACAGCACAGATCATCATCTGAAAAGCATTGTACAAAAATACACCAAACGTCAGATCCGTTCCGGTGATGCGGTAACCCAGAGTGATAATTCCGCCGCTGATAAGCGTATGCAGCAGGGGATGATGGGCATTGTAGCCTACTTCTTCATACATGACCTGTGGAAGCTGGTTGCCAATATCATAATTATAATAGCCCGGGTAACATCCCCACAGAAATACTATCCATATGGCAAGCAGGATAAGGAATGAAATAGGCCAGAGGAAGCGCGGAACCGTAACCGGGCACACATGTTTGGCAGTTTCGCAATCAGCAGTAGTGCTCATTGTACGTTTCTCCAGACGGGAGAACAGGAAATAAAAGAAAACACTTAAGACAATCCATTCAATGATTGCCCAAAGCGCACACTGCCATGTTTTCAATATTCCTATATTTTGAAAGAAAGCTGATTGATGGACAGATGAACCATAATCCATACTGATCTGCCACCCTGCAATCTGCATAAACGTAAGCAACAGTGACAGGATGCAGGTAATTACGACTTTTCTTTTTTCAAGCTTGATCATCTATATATTCCTCCATAGGGTTGTTCATAGAATATGTTATTGATTAGTATATCATACCGTTTGAAAAGAAGCAATCTCCTAGAATCCGTTACAGGGCAAATGCTTGTCCCCGGCGGCATCGAATATGTTCCGGAAAGGATAGTATAGCAGCGGTAGGTAGAAATTTTTTGGAAAATATTACAACTGTTATTTCAAAATAGAACTAATTAGTGTAAAATGAGTAACAAGGAATTCGGAGGTGTTTAAGGGAATGAAAAGAAATAAGAATGAAATCATTGAGAGAATATGCGCAATAGGCATAAGTGTTTTCACAATAGTGATTATGGCATTTTTATGGGGAGCCTGTGTCATATGGACACACACGTTTTGGAATACGAACACTCAGGAGTATACAGATGCATTTATGCCGCGCATCCGGGATGGCATTAAGGATTACAGGAAGGCAGCGGATTTGGTTATGGTGCATACGACGGCAAAGCCGGGACATTGTTTAAAGAGGCCGGTTATGACCCTGAGGTAGCAGCGGAAATGGCGAAGGAGGAAATCTCAGAAAGGCTTGCGTATTTTAGGGAGAATCCGCAGTCGGGATTGGAGTTTTTTAGAGAGAAAATCTTGTGGCAGTGGATTTCGCCGAGTTACATGTGTTTCTCAAATACGAGATTTACCCGGGAAGGGTATCCGATAGGTATAGCATACAGTGTTGTTGAAGGTGATGCGAGAGAAGCAGTAACGGATTTTATGGATGCCTTTCAATCACTGGTATATTTGTTGATGATAATAGGCGCATTTGGGATTGTAAAAAGCAGAGGTAATTTCATGAGTTGGATATGGTCAATCAGCGTTGTCGGAGGTTTTTTATTTTCTATATTGTGGGAGGCGAAGACCAGATATACATATCCGTACTTTGTAATGATGATACCGACATGTGCATACGGCATATATTTTATGAGTGAAAAGATAAGCAGAACGATAGCAAGGATATTTTGTGGAATAAAACATAACAGCAGCGCAGAGGTGATTGATTAATGGAAAAATGGAAAACAGAAGAATCACAAGTGAAAATAATTTGTATAGGTGCAGTTGTAGTGCTTATTGCCATATTGGTTCCGTTGTTTTGGATTTCATCTTATAATTTCATGAGTGCTGATGATTTCGTTTTTGCAAAGGGTGCAGAAGCAGTATGGAAAGAAACACATTCTGTAGTGCAGGTGATGCAGCATCAACTTGGTGTAACTGTCGAAATGTATCATACTTGGCAAGGTACCTATTTTGATATATGGTTTTGTACTTCGATGATGGGACTTTTTATTGAAAATATGTATTATATGGGAACAGTACTTTCTTTGGGCGGTTTTGTATTGGCTGAGTTTATGTTTTTTATGGTAGTTTTGGTGAAAGGTATGGGTGCAGATAAATTTAGGGCAGCAACTGTGACGATTAGTTGTATGGTGTTGCAGATATTATTAACACCCTATCCGGTAGAGGGTTATTTCTGGTTTTGTGGGGCAATACGATATACTTTTGTACATTCGTTGGCTCTGCTTTTGCTCTTGCTTTTGTTTCAACTGAATCAGGCATTGCGGAAGAAAAAGGTGTACGTGGTCTTATTAGAAAGCGGTATTGTGTGTTTATCGGTTGCAGTGGGAGGAAGTAATTATGTTACTGCTTTGACAGTTTTGGTTTTATATACTTTTTATGTGATATGGCTATTTTTTAAGAAGAAGCCATTTAGAGTGATGGTATTATGTAACGGTATTTTGTATTTGGCTGCATTTGCAGTTAATATTTTAGCTCCAGGGAATCTGAACCGGCAGAACGCCTCAGGGGTTGAACAGATATCTGCAATAAACAGTATTATTTTATCAATAAAGGAAGCATTGGAATATATTTTTATAAATGCAATTCCGCCTTGCGTCATATTGGGGATTATGTTTATTCCGCTCTTTTTAGGAATCGTAAAACAGCGCAATTATAGATATCCATGGCCGCTTATGGTCAGTGCAATTTCCTTTGGCGTTTTTGCAGTGCAGTTTACACCGACGATATATGCATTGCAAATAACAGGTGCAGGGCGTATTCAGAATCTGTATCGTATAAATTATTATATATGGCTGTATGGAAATGAATTGTATTGGATTGGATGGTTATGGCGTAAGTATTGTGAGAGAAGTGAAAAAGTGGATGATGCTCTTCAAGGTAAAATAAATAAAACAAGTTATTTGCTTGAGGGTTGGATGATTGGCGTAGGAGCATTGTGTATCAGCATCTATCTTTGGGGCGGCAGTACAGTTACTTCTTTAAGTGCCATTGACGATTTGAGAAGTGGAACAGCAAGACAGTATTATGAAGAGTATCAGGAACGACTTGAAATACTGGAAGACGATTCTAAGAAAGAGGTTTATCTTAAGCCTTTTTCAGTAAAGCCATATCTATTGTTTTTCACTGATATAGAAGATGATGCGGATGATTGGGTAAATGGAGCAATGGCACAATACTATGGAAAAGAGAAAGTGAAATTGTCCGGCAGTGATGGAGTGCAATAATGATTCCTACCGGAAAGGCGGAAAGCGCCGCAGGCGCGGCTTTACGAATGGCGCGGGCTGAACAGTAACAAATAACCCTGGGCAGTCAGGCGTTTATCTTTACAAAAATAGGGTATCATGGTAAAATGTAGACATAATCAAGATAAAAAGGTAAATGCCATGTTGATACAAAAAGTGCGTGAATTAAAGGTTTGGAAAAAGAGACCATTCGTGATATTTACGGTCATTTTTTTCCTGAGCCTTCTTTTTTTAGGAATCAGGATTTCAAAGCCCTGCCGGGAATATCTCTATGACGGCAGTGCTTCTTTTAGTGCTGATGTTGGAGTGGGACAATATGAGGTTTATTCCGGAATCAGTCTTGCCCCGGGTGTATACCGGGTGGAATTGAAATATGAGACAGATACAGACCAGGTCGCTTTATGTAATGTGAAGGATGGAACGGTTTTCCATGGTGGGCTGCTTTGTAACGGTGAGCATATGTACAGTGCGCTTGAGCAAACGGGATACGATATGTGGTTGTATGAGGGTACGGAAGATCTGCAGGTCGTCATAGAATATGGCGGAAACGGTAATCTGACCGTCGGCAGCCTGCATATTATGGAGACGAAGCAGCTGTGGACAATGCTTTTTACAATTGCTCTCTTTTTGGGAACAGTCGGTTATGTATGTATCATATTTTATTATTATGACAAGCGTTATGCTGTGGCGGCTGAGAAGAAGCATGTCTTTTTCTGTGTTACGGTAATCAGTATGATTGCTTCCATACCATATGTATGCGGATACAGCATCACCGGTGCAGACCTGACCTATCATCTTCAGAGAATCGAAGGGGTAAAGGACGGTCTGCTTAGCGGGCAGTTTCCTGTAAGGCTGGAGCCCAGATGGGTGTATGATCATGGGTATGCCAATGGAATCTTTTACTGCAATGCCTTATTATATTTTCCGGCCCTGCTGCGTATGGTGGGATTTACGATCACTGCCGGCTACAATATTTATTGTATTGGTTTGAATATTGCCACTGCATGGATCTCTTATTATTGCTTCAGCAGGATGTTTGGGAAGCGTCATATCGGAATCGTCTGCAGCGGACTGTATACGTTGTCCATTTTCCGGATATATAAGCTGACCATCACCGGTGCTACGGGAGAGGGCAGCGCAGTTACCTTCTTACCCTTAGTAATCTATGGGCTGTACCGCATCTTTACAGAAGATCCGAAAGAGAAGCGGTATAAGACTGCCTGGATACCAGTCATGCTGGGATATGCAGGGCTGATGCAGACCCATGTACTGACATGTGAGATCACGGCATTTGTTACCATTCTGTTTTGTCTTGTGTTCATCAGGAAGATTTTCCGCCTGAATACTTTTATGGAGCTTGCTAAAGGGGCAGCATCGGCCTTGCTCGTAAGTGCATGGTACCTTGTGCCTTTTTTGGACTTTTATTTGACACAGGATGTGCATATCAGACATGTGTCCGCCCGGACCATTCAGGACAGAGGACTTTATTTTGCACAGCAGTTATTTCATTTCTGGGAGGACGGTCTGTACACGCCCACCGGGGAAAACGGGATGCAGTATTCTCATCCTGTAGGCATAGGGATGGTATTGGTCATCGCGTTGGGATTGTTTTTGATTCTCTGGTATTCAGGTGTATTACGCAAACTGAAAGACAGAAGCATAAGATTTATCAAAATAACAGCACTTATGGGTGTGATGCTCCTTTTTATGAGTCTGAATATCTTCCCCTGGGACAGGATTCAGTCTTTGAACTCTGTGACAGCATCTCTGGTTAGCAGTCTGCAGTTCCCGAACAGGTTCCTTGGATGGGGGACGGTGTGTCTGGTTATGATATTCGGTTTCTGTCTGTGGTATTTTGATCAGAATCATAAAAAAGGATATTGGATCATGACGGCAGTGGCCGTGATCGGCATCACCACCTCCGGCATGTACCTTTTGGATTATGTAAATAGCGATCAGAATTATTATAAACTTTATAATGAAGAGGGAATGGGCTTTGGCTATGTTTCCGGAGCGGAGTATCTGATTGAGGGGACTGATATTGAGCAGCTGACGTTTGCAGATGCAGTGGCCGGTGACGGCGTTGAGATCAGGGGCTATGAGAAAGGATGCCTGCAGGGGGAACTGGCATGCAAGAACCTTACAGATACTGAGAGCTATGTAGATATTCCCCTGCTTTTATATAAGGGATATGAGGCGGTGGACGCAGCTACAGGGCAGGAAATAGAACTTTGTGCCGGAGAGAACAATGTGATTCGTGTAGTGATTCCGGCAGGCTATGCGGGAACTGTGCAGGTAAGCTTTGAAAGTCCTGTCTATTGGAGAATCAGTGAGCTGATCAGTGCGTTGACGATAATCGTATTGTCAGTGACGGGGCTGAGATATCGGAGGAAAAAGGCATGATGAGAAAAGGATGCAATGGTTTTTGGATATTGCTTGCGGTGGAGCTTCTTATCGTGCTGTTCCTGTTTGCAGCAGGCTTTGGTGAGGAAGAAGTCATCTGTTCCATAGACAGGAGTACGATGCAGGGCGGAGTCATACGCACAGAAGAGTATGTGGAGTACGACAGTAACAGAATGACATTAACACCCGGTGTTTATCGCATCAGGGTACAGAGCGCTCTTGCGGATGGTCAGAGCATATATGTGGAAATGAAATGCGACACATCCTACTTTAATGCGCTGCGCGGTAATGGGCTGACTATTCAGGCGGGCAGCGACACGATAGAATTTGATGTCTATGTGCTGGATACGGTGTCATCTGCCTATGTGCAAAACGTCTTTTACGGGACAGACACGGAGTCACTGGTGCAGCTTGCAGTTTATAAGACAGATCTGGGCAGCAGGATACTGGCCTTTATTCTGATTCTTGTATTTGCGGCTATTGACTTTATGGTGTGCTTTAGAAGGCGGATACTGGAGGGGAAGGTGACCGAAAAGCAGCAGGTAGTGTTCTGGACCATGGTGTCCTGTGTCCTGCTTGCTTATTTGCCTTATTTGACGGATTACTTCTTCTTTGGGAAGGATACGATTTCTTATCTGCAGCGGATCGTTGCGATCAAAGACTCCCTTGTACAGGGAACCTGGCTGCAGGGACGGGGGCTGACTGATTTTCCGGCTTTAGGAGAACTGTATCTGTTGATTCCGGCACTGTTTCAGCTGACAGGATTTTCTATCATGAATGCGTATAAGCTGTTCGTGCTGTTTATGATGGTTATGACGGCGCTTGTTACCTATCACTTTCTGAAAAAATGCGTGAAAGAGGAGTATGCGGCATTGACGGGCAGTATGCTCTATCTTTTGATGCCTTATCATATAAAAGGTATTTACAGCAGAGGGGATGTTGGCGAATATATGGCAATGTGTTTCCTGCCTGTTATCTGCTGCGGAATCTATCTGCTGATCATGGAGGAGACCGCGTCAAAGGATTATGGGAAATATAAATGGTACTCCATTGTAGGGCTGGCAGCACTATTATTGTGTGAACCGGTTTCGGCGGGAGCGGCTGCTGTGGTACTTGTTTCGCTGCTTGCAGCAGTTCTTTTGCAGCAGTTGACAGAAAAATATGGAAACAGAGCCTGGGCAGCAGTTGGTGCAGCAGTGATCATGGGGCTTCTTTATGTAGTCAGACTGGTCAATCGAATCGTATATGAAGCAACTCCTGTATATTTATATGATATTAAAAATCTGGGAACGGCCGGAGCAGTAAGCATGGAAACGATTGGCTATCAAGAGCCTGTAATCATTTTCCCGGTTGGAGTGGCTGTGATATTGGGAATCAATTTATATCGGAAGAAAAGGAGACAGGATGGAAATCAAAATAGAAGCGAAAAGTAAAAGATATCTATATTGGATTCTGTGCGCGCTGACACTGGCAGCAGTCCTCCCGGGTATCTTTCAGAGGGATGAAGCCATGGAAGTTGCTTTGCGCATCGTGCTCTTTATGATTCAGGTGGGAACGTTGCTGACTTGCATCCTGTGCTTCCAAAGAATCTTTGAGGAAGCAGAGACGAGACTGCCCGCTTACTTTGGGGTGCTGTTATATATGACTTGTCCTTACAGGATTTACGTCTGCTATGAACTGGCGGATGTGGAGAGGGCAGCAGCATGGATGTTGTTACCGCTGTATGTCCTGGCGCTTATGGGAATCGTGCGGAAGCACAGTTTGGCCAATATAGCATTTGCCGGGACGGTAGTGGCAGCAATTGGTTATGAAGACACTATGTTGTTTGTCTTTGTGCTGGGACTGACTTTAATTGCAGCTGTGGTTTTGAGAAAACCATGGTTCCTTCTTTCTGCGGCGTTTGGGTTAATGCTGGGATTGCCGCTCATCTATGGACTGATTGGATTTCTGTTTCAGGGGATTTTCTATGAGCTGGGGATTTCTGCAAAGTCGATCATGGGAAGCGGTTACCGGTTCGGAGAATATTTTCAGTCTTTTGCTTACAGGGAAGGGCATCCGGGAATGGGGCTCGGAATGCTTATATGCCTTCTGACGGGAGTGTGGCTCGCATTTGTAAAGGGAGTAAAAGAAGAGCATAAGATCTGCAGATTTTTCGGTGTGACAGCTGTTGTTCTGACGGTGCTGTCCTTTTATCTTTTTCCGTGGGATGTCATTCAGAGACTGGGAGAATGGGCTCTCATATTTGTAACGTTGATAGATACTCCTGCTATTTTCTTTGGATTGGCGATGGCTTGTCTATGCGTGCCGGCAGCCTGTGCTATGGACAGGATCAGCAAAGCAGAAAATAAGCTGATCGCGGTAGGGGTGCTTGTGACGGTGATCTTGGCCTGCCTGGGTGTATGCATTTATCAGTGCGGTCGGTTTCAGTAGAAAAGGATTAAGAAATGAAGAAAAAGCTATTTTCCTGCCACTTCTGGTGGAATGTGCTGCCCTTTGTGGGGGCACTGGTGTGGGGTGCTTTCTGTATCAGCAATAACCTCTGGTACGATGAAGCATATTCTGCATCCATGGTATCCAGATCCTGGTATGATTTGATTTATATTACAGCAGTAGACGACCACTCGCCTTTTTACTACGTGCTTCTTAAAATTTTCTATCACCTGGGCGGAGGCGGTACTCATTTTCAGGTACTGAAGCTGATGTCAGTGTTATTTATGATAGGATATCTTCTGCTGGGCAAATTTTATGTAAAGAAGCTTTTTGATGAAAAGGTTTCCGTATATTTCATGTTCTTCTCAATCACCATGCCCATTATGGCTGTGCAGGCAGGAAACGTGCGGATGTATGCGGCAGCGCTGTTCTTCATGACATTGGCAGGTCTGACTGCTTATGACCTGTATCGCGGGGCAGAGGGCGTACAGAGTAAGAAAAAGTGGTTTCTCTTTTTCGTTGCCGGTGCCTGCACGGTGTACTGTCATACGTTTGCCATGATTCAGATGGTATGGATTTACCTGCTGTTTCTGGGAGCAATTTTGATTCATAAAAAATATAAGCTGTTGAAACCTTATTTTATCAGCGGCATCTCAGTGGCGCTGGTATTTTCTCCCTGGCTGCTTGTGACTCTTCATCAGATGCAGTTGAGAATGGCCAATGACCCGGGCTCAGCAGATTCTTTTCCTACCATTTATACCTTTATGGATTACTGTAAGGAATGGTTTTCGGCGGTAGAGACGCCCATCCCGGTGGTAATGTTCTGCGGTATGGGGATAACTATATTCCTGGGCTATTATGCTGTGGATTGGATGCGCAGGAAAAAGAATTATGCGCCAGGAATCGGTGTGTCTGCCATTGGGCTGACAGCGCTTACCGGAGCGTTAATTTCTTATTATATCAATCCTTGTTTCCTGGGAAGATATGTATTTCCGGGTTTTGGAAGCCTGGCATTACTGTATGCGGTGGGTATGTCCAATATCGATTCGAAGAAAATCAAGGCAGCAGTTATTGGGTTGGTGATAGGCAGCTTTTCCCTGCAATACCTCTCAGAACTGGAGCTGGAATTTGACCCGGGGCTGGAGATATACGAGGAATTTATTGAGGAAAATGTGGGCGAGGATGACTGTATCATCGGGCCTTACGGTCACACGATTTTTCTGAATGTGTATCATCCGGAGTTGCAGTATTTCCTGTACGGGTATAAGCTGTACAGTCTGCCTTTTGTAAATACGGATGCATTTACCCAGTGGCCTCAGCTGGAGGAACGCAGCGGAAATATCTGGTATATTTGTTTTGAGGGAGATACACCCTCCAATATGGAGGAACGGTACAATTACGAGGAAGCACTCAGTTTCCACTATATGTATTATGATTTTGTAATTTACAGGCTGACGCATAAATAAGCACTGCTGAAACAGGAAGGAATCTGGCTGATGATAAAAAGTTGGATAGAGGATGTAAGGAACCTCTGGAAAAAGAAGAGCTATTGTCTGGCATTGAGCCTGACCGCAATATTAAGCTACGGCTATCTGATCACCCACCAGACTGTGGGAATTGATGATACGCCCTATGCATATTACTTTGAGGAAGGGCTGGCTGCCATTGTAGGCAGATGGGTCATGTTTGTGCTGAATAAATTTGTCCATATAGCGGATTTTGCTCCCTTTGTGACAGAACTGGCAGCGGTATTGATTTTCATGGCAGCTGTCAGTGTGTGGTGCGTGCTGATGAAGCGGATTTTAGGAGATCGGATACCGGATGTGGGATATCTGCTGTTTTCGTGTCTGTTCCTGTCCAATCCTCTGCTCAGTGAGGTGTTCCCTTATTATCTTCACAACGGGGTGGCAACCGGTTATCTATTCTGCGGCATCAGCCTGTGCTGCTTCTGGGAGGCTGTGAATGTGCGGGGAAGCGGGAGGATCGGACTTCTTAAGAATCTGAAATATCTTGGATTGAGTGCTGTGAGTCTCTGGATTGCGGTGGGATGCTATGAATCCTTTATGATTGTGTATCTGACAGCGGTGTGCATCGTGCTGTGCAGCGCACGGATGGCACAGGGCAGGACGAGTCGAAGACGGGCAGAATGCAGTGAGTCAGATGATCAGGCACAAGATGCAGACAGCATAGTACCGGTAAGCTTAAGTCTGTGCAAGGCAGCTGCTGCAGCCATTGCCGCTATCATCCTGCGCAGTGTGGCAGTTTCTTTGATTACTGCAGTCTTTGGTCTGCAATATCTGCAGGATGATGCAGTGCATCGCTCCCTTACGGAAATGATAGGCTGGATGCTGGAACCGGGAGCGCTGTCCGAGTTTGCCATGATTTTAAAGCGTGTTTATGTGATGTACGGTGTGTTTGGTCTGGCTTATTATCCCATTGGAATTTATGTGCTGGCAGCTGCTGCAGCGGCAGTGGTGAGCATCCGGCGGTCTATACGTAAGAAAGATCCCTGGATTTTCATTCTGATGATCGGTTCCTTTATCGCATCTTATCTGTTAGTGTTGATCGAGGGCAAAGCTACGCTGTACCGGTCGGCCCAGTTCCTGCCTCTGTACAGTGCCTGGGGCTGCCTCGTGGCGGTGATGGCAGTGAATGCGGCAGCTTCACTGTTGCACAAGAAAAAGCTGCCCCGTGTGGGCCGATTTCTGCAGAGATTGATTGTCTTTATTCTATGTGTCATTCTATGGAATCAGTGTACGGATATGAATAAGTGGTTTTACGTAGATGACCTGAAATACGAAGATGCTAAAAATACCATGAATCAGATTTCCTATGAACTGGAAAAGAATTTTGACTGCTCTAAGCCCATTGTATTTACAGGTACTTACAAGATCCCGAAAAGTATTATAGAAGATGCGTATGTGGAATATGGCTCAGGCACCTATCATCTGATGCATCGGCTGACGGACTTTGTGGATGAGCATCTGTTGGAGAAATTTTATCGGGAATACGGTGTGTGGGTGGCACAGACTCCTTCCCTTTCTGTGTTGGACTGGGGACGTTACGCTTTCGACAATGATGAGGAACTGATTCGCTTTTTCACCATGCATGGCCATAGGTTTAAGCCGCTTTTGAACACAGAACTGTATGCACCGGCAGAGGAATATTCACTGACGCTGCCGTCTTTCCCGCAGGAGGGTTCCATTGTGGATATGGGAGATTATATTATCGTGCATTTTTAGGATTGCGTGGGTAAGAAGTGCGAAACAAGCGGCAGGTTTCATGCCGATGGCTGGTGTGTGAACTGTTATAGCATCATATACATTTAGGATAAAACAGAGGTAAGTAAACATGAAAGGGATAATCAGGGGAAAACAGGAAATAACGGCCATATGCATTATAGTGCTGGCATCTATCCTTGGTCTGGTGCTTCGATGGCAGGGGATATGGGAGGAAAGCGGCGATTTTCAGAGCTGTCTGTCAATCTGGATGGACCATTTAAAGAGCGGAAACGGAATTCGGGTGTTGTCGCAGTATACCGGCGACTACAATATGCCGTATGTAACGGTTTTGTGGCTCTTGACGTATCTTCCCATAGAACCCATTGTGGGAATCAAGAGCTTTTCCATGTTATTTGATTTTATCTGCGCGGCGACAGGGGCTGCCATGGCAGTGACCTGCAGAAAAGAGAACCATAACGGCAGTATAAGAACTTTTGTGATTACCTATTGCCTTATTTTCTTATCACCGGTGGCTATCTTAAACAGTGGCTACTGGGGACAGTGTGATTCGGTTTACGTGGCGTTTGTTCTGCTGGCCTGCCTCTGCCTGCTGAAAAATAAATATGCTTTCTGCATGATTTTCTGGGGCTGCGCATTCGCATTTAAGCTGCAGGCTATCTTCGGGTTCCCGATACTGCTTTTATATTACTGGAAAAATAAAAAGTTCTCTTTTCTTTATTTCCTCCTGATTCCTATTACCATGGAAATATTGTGTCTGCCTGCGATCATTGGCGGTTGTTCACCCCTGGTCACCTTCAGCGTGTACTTGTCACAGATGAAAACATTTCCGGAAATGTACTATTTTTATCCTAACCTGTGGACCTTTTTCCGGGATACACCTTATTATGTTTTTGGTAAGATGGCCATTACCGGTACGTTGGCGATTCTCATGCTGCAGTCCGTATGGATTCTGGGAAGAAAGGAAGAACTTGGAACGAAAGAGTTTCTCCCGGATTTTACCTGGCTGGTCATGACAGTACTGTGCTTCTTACCCTGTATGCATGAGCGATACGGATATCTGCTGGAGATGGCAGTCATCATCTATGTAATGACAGACCGGAAGAAGTGGTGGTTTGCTCTGGGCCTGCATGTGATTGCCACACTGACTTATGCGCCGGGCATTCTCGGAAAGTCTCTGGTGGATGCCGGAATTCTGGCAGCAGGTTATCTGGTGCTTTACCTGATGATTTCTTATTGCCGGTTATACAGGAGGAAACAGGATGCTTAAGTGGGAAAGAAAACTGATTGAATCTATTGACCGATACCTTCCGCAGCTTGTGTGGATACTTGTTACATTGATGGCCCTCTTTATCCGAAGAGGAGGACTCTGGCATGTAAGCTTTGATTTTGGAAGTCAATTTTATACAGATGACCCGGGATATCTGCATACGCCTTTTTATACTATGTTCATTTGGCTGGTGTCCCATATTCCGGTGACACCTATCCGGACGGTGAAAATGATCATCAGTCTGTTTGATTTTGGGGTGGCCGCCGCTGCGGTGGTGCTGATTCGGGACAGGATGGTGCGCTGTGAGGGGTTGAAGTATCGGGATGGGCTGAAAAACCGTGCCGGGCTGCGAAACCGTGCCGGGCTGACGAGCCTGACCGGGTTGGCGGCAGAAAGCAATACGGGGAGGCTACTTGTCGCTTACGCTTTATTATTGATTTCTCCTGTGGTCATTGAAAACGGTCTTACCTGGATCCATATGGATTCCATTTGTTTCTTTGCTGTGTTATGTGCGCTTATTGCGTGGAATCGGAAGAAAAATCTATTGGGATGGATATTGCTTGGTGCGGCGGCTGCGCTGCAGATGCAGTATGGTGTACTATTCATAGCGGCAGTGCTGTATTTTCAGGTGAAAAAGCATGCAGGGAGGACGGTGGCGGGCACGGCGGCAGGTTTGGCAGGCCCGGCAAGTCCGGCAGACCCGGCAAGTCCGGCGAGTCCGGCAGGTTTGGCAGGCCCGGTGGCTGCCGTGGCGGTAATTGCAGGCCTGAATGTGGCTGCATGTATCTGGTCAGGAACAGATTGGCTTACCGGTATATCTCAGCTTGTGAATTGGCTGATTATAAATCCGGCTACCGGAGAAGTGTTTGGCAGTCTGTCTGCCTGGCTTGCAGTCATGGCCGCACAGTATGCGTACGTGATTGCAGTAAGTACGTTAATGGCGATCTTTTTGCATTGGGGTGGCAGTGCGTATCTTATCTGGACAGCAGCAGGATGTCATCTGGTACTTACCATATATCTTGGCTGGATACTGCAGTATGCGTGGGTTTTGCCATAGTGCTTTTTTGACTTGAGCGTATAGAATTGAAGAAAGTAAAGGTTCTATCTGCCGGAATTGCTTATAAAGTGGTGTTTTGGGCAGATAGAAGTGGAAAAAGTAAAGGTTCTATCTGCCGGAATTGCCTATAAAGTGGTGTTTTGGGCAGATAGAAGTGGAAAAAGTGAAGGTTCTATCTGCCGGAATTGCCTATAAAGTGGTGTTTTGGGCAGATAGAAGTGGAAAAAGTAAAGGTTCTATCTGCTGGAATTGCCTATAAAGTGGTGTTTTGGGCAGATAGAATTGAAAAAAGCGCAGCCCGCGCCATTCGCAAAGCATCGAAGATGCTTTTAGCTGCAGCCCGCTGCTTCGCAGCTATCTTTGCTCATAAGCAGGTGCTCTGCTCATAGCCCGTACAACGTGCTCATTCATGCAAGCATGATTTGCCCGTTATACGGGCTATGGCTGAACCGTAACGGAAAGATTGATATTTTTCCTGATATCGTTGTGAAATGAGACAAAATGTGGTAAACTAACAAGGAATGCCCATGATGGCTGTCCTGTGAACCATAAAAGAGGTACAATAATGGCAAAAGAGAGAATTTACGTATGCCACACCTACTATCATGTATATGTGACATTTTTAAAAGAACTAAAGCTCCTCAAAGAAAAGCAGGGACAGGCCACGCTTGTTCTGAGCAGGCTGTCCAATAATTTTGAAAACCTGAAGAGCCGGGTGGAGAGCACCGGGCTGTTTGAAGAAGTAATAGAATTTGATGAAAAAAGGGAAGACTTCTTCCCCCAGCTTACTAAATGGCGCAAAGGGGCTAAGAACCAGAATACCCCCTGGGCTTTTATCATCAATCTTTTCTATCGTATGAAATTCACCAGGCTCTATGCCAAACTGGAAGAGCCCTATGTACCGGTGGATTTCAGGGAATATAAAGATGTGTACGTATACTGTGATTCGGACCCCATCGGTTATTATCTGAATCAGAACCGGATTCCCTATCATGCGCTGGAAGACGGTCTGAATTGTTTGAAGAATTTCGATGCAGCAAGATATGACAACAGAGGTCACTTTGGCCTGAAGGTGTTCCTGTCAAGAAAGCTGAATCTGATCTTCGTGCAGAACGGTTACGGAAAGTATTGTATCGACATGGAGGTTAATGATATTTCTGCGATACACTACCCTTGTCCGCAATATATTGAGCAGTCACGCCAGGAGCTGGTGGACCGGCTGACAGAAGATGACAAATCGATTATCCTGAAGGCATTTATCAGGGATATGGATCGGTTGAAAGCACAGATTGCAGAAAGCGGTCAGGTAGGGGATAAGATCCTGATTTTGACAGATCCCCTGTGTACATTAGATGTGAGAGAGCGGATTTTCCGGGATATTATTGCCATGTATGAGCCGGAGGGCACGATTTTCCTAAAGCCTCATCCGAGAGACGAACTGGATTACCGGAAATTGTTCGCAGAGTATCCCCAGTTTGATGCTACGGTGCCTATGGAAATGCTGAATTTCTTCCCGGGACTTCGGTTTAAAAAGGTGGTGGCAGTGCTCACCGAAATCAAAGCCATTCAATTTGCAGACGAGGTGGTCAGACTGGGAGAAGATTTCATGGACAAGTATGAGGATCCTCTGATCCACAGACAGAACGAACAGATATAGCAGCCCCACAGAGGCGCTCCGGGCATCAAAGGTGTCTGGCAGATGGCGCGGACCGGGCTGCCGGATTTAAGGAGACTACATGAAACAGATATTAAAAAAGCTGAATGTTTTACTGGATAAGAAGCAGAAGAGGACCATGGTAGGGCTGATTTTCCTTATGGTGCTCGGGGCTGCTCTGCAGACAGCAGGTGTGGGAATCATTGTGCCGGTCATGAGCACCATTATGGATGCCGATGCCATAGAAAATAATGAATTGCTTCATTTTTTCTATGAGCTTCTGGGAGGCGGTTCCAAAGAACGGTTCATGATTATCATAATGGCGGTCATGATACTGATTTTTGTGGTGAAGAACCTGTTTCTGTATGTCCAGCAGAAGCTGACGCTGGCTTTTGTATATACCAACCAGTTCCGCACTTCGGAGCGGATGATGCGCAATTACCTGCGCAGGGGATATGAATTTTATCTGAATGCAGATACAGCAGTGGTGCAGAGAAGCATTACTTCTGATGTAAATAATATGTATGCCCTGATTCTGGCGCTGCTGCAGCTCTTGTCAGATGGGGTGGTGTCATTGTTTATCGTAACCTTTTGCTTTGTCCAGAACGGAGCCATGACCATTCTTATTGCAGTGGTGCTGGTATTGCTTCTGCTAGCGGTGAAGAAAGTCCTGAAGCCCATCATGTATAAGGCGGGAGAGGACAACCAGAATTACTACAGTGGATTATTTAAGTGGATTTCCCAGACGGTTCAGGGTATCAAGGAAGTCAAGATTACCTGTAAGGAACAGTATTTTGTATCCGAATATATCAAGTGCGGAAAAGGCTATGTGGATGCGGTGCAGAAATACAGTCTGTATAACAATATTCCCAGACTGTTGATTGAGACGGTCTGTGTCATTGCGATGGTAGGTTACATGATGTATATGGTATTAAGCGGTATGCCTACTGAGGATATGGTCAATTCCATCACTACTTTTGCTGCGGCAGCCCTGGTGCTTCTGCCCAGTGTGAACCGGATCAACAATCAGCTGAATTCCATGGCGTATTTCGAGCCGTTTTTCATGGGCGTCAGCGACAACCTGCAGGACGAGATCAATGGTGCTAATGTGGATATGTCCTTTGCCACCGATGATGATAAGAAGCTTCCGGTCAATGATAAAATTGAGATGCGGGATATTACTTATGCATATCCCAATACGACCAAATTAATTTTCGACCACGCGGATATGGTAATTCCGGTGGGGAAATCAGTAGGTATCGTGGGGACATCCGGTGCCGGAAAAAGTACGGTGGTGGATATCCTGTTAGGACTCCTGGAGGCGCAGAACGGCCGTCTCCTGGCAGACGGTAAGGACATCAAGGGCAACTACCGAAACTGGCTGAAGAATGTGGGTTACATTCCTCAGATGATCTTTATGCTGGATGATACTATCCGTAAAAATGTGGCTTTCGGTGTACCGGAAGATAAAATAAATGAAAAGAGACTGTGGGAGGTTCTGAAAGAAGCTCAACTGGATACCTTTATCAAGAGCCTGCCCGATGGTCTTGATACCGGAATCGGTGAGCGCGGCATCAGGCTCTCCGGCGGACAGAGGCAGCGCATCGGTATTGCCAGAGCCCTTTACTACGATCCGGAAGTTCTGATTCTTGACGAGGCAACTTCTGCGCTGGATAACGATACAGAGGCTGCTATCATGGAATCCATCAACAGACTCCATGGCCGCAAGACCCTGATCATCATTGCCCATCGTCTCCAGACTATTGAAAAGTGTGATCTGGTGTACCGGGTTGAGAATGGCAAGGTTACGATTGAGAGAGGAAGTCTGTAGATGCAGTTAAGTATTATCGTGCCTGTTTATAACATGGCAGGGGACGGGAAATTAAATTTTTGCCTGGATTCTTTGCTGAATCAGACCATAACGGATTATGAAATCATTGCGGTGGATGATGCGTCCACCGATGATTCTTTAAAAGTGCTTAAGGAATATGAGTACTGCAATCCCGGGCGTCTGAAAGTGGTGGAAAGTCCTGTGAACCGCCGCCAGGGCGGAGCCAGGAATGCGGGATTAAACGTGGCTCAGGGTGAGTGGGTAGGCTTCGTGGACAGTGATGACTGGGTGTCTCATGACTGTTACGAGAAGCTGCTTAGGAAAGCAGAGGTCACCGGCGCCGATGTGGTGGGCTGCGACTATAGTCTGGTCACAGAGCATACTTTTACACCGGGGAAAATCATACAGAATAACAGCATGGAGCAGACGGGTAAGCTTACTGAGGATAAGCACCGTCTGCTTCTGATGCGTTCCGGCAGCATGGTGATTAAGATTTACCGGCGCAGTGTCATTGAAGAAAACAGGCTTCGGTTTCCGGAAGGAATTTTTTATGAGGATAATTGTGCAGGACCTCTGTGGAGCCTGTATTTTACCCACTTTGAGAGAGTGGAGGAGCCGCTTTATTTTTACTATCAGCATCAGGTATCCACGGTACATCATATCTCAGAAGAGAAGTGCAGAGACCGCATGAAGGCGGCGGTGATGTTATATGAAGAGTGTCAGAAGAGAGGATTTCTCGAGCAATACAGACCGGAACTGGAATATCGCTTTACGGAACTGTATTATGTAAACACGTTATTTTCCTATTTGTCGGGAGTCAGTCATCCAAAGCTTTCTTTTGTAAAGGAATTATATCAGGGAGTGAAGGAGAGGTTCCCGCAGTTTGCAGAGAATCCCTATTATCAGAAATACACAGGGGAAGAAGAAAAGCAGCTGATTGCCATGCAGAAGAAATCAGCAGCACTGTTCTTTGGGTATTATCGCCTCAAGCAGTGTGTGAGAAGACTGAAAGGAGCATTACGATGAAAAAGATTGCAATCATAACCGCCCGGGGCGGAAGTAAAAGGATTCCCCGGAAAAATATTAAGGAGTTCTGCGGAAAGCCCATCCTGGCTTATTCCATCGAAGCTGCATTAGAATCCGGTATTTTTGATGAAGTAATGGTCTCTACGGATGATGAGGAGATTGCAGAAATTGCCCGCAGGTACGGTGCAAGTGTGCCGTTTTATCGCAGTGAGAAGACATCCGGTGATTTTGCTACAGCACCTGATGTAGTCCTGGAGGTCCTGGAAGAGTATGAAAAAAGAGGAGAGCATTACGATCTCGGCCTGCTTTTGTATCCCACAGCGCCTTTTGTGACGGCGGCAAAATTAAAGGATGCCTCAGAGAAGCTGCTTGCTTCCGATGCAGATACATTGGTTGCGGTAGTGCAGTTTTCCTATCCGCCTCAGCGTGGGATGATCATGAAAGAGGGGCGATTGGTGTTTGAATATCCCCAGTATCTGGACAGCCGTTCCCAGGATCTGGAACCACACTATCATGACGTGGGACAGTTTCTGTTCTTCCACACGGAAGCCTTTAAGCAAAACCGCAGACTGCTGGTAGGAAATCTTCTGCCTTACGTAGTCAGTGAGATGGAAGTACAGGATATCGATAATCAGACGGACTGGGAAATCGCAGAGATGAAGTATCGTGTGATGAAAGAGAAGGAAGCTAAGCAACAGTAAGGAGCTGATCAAATGAAACCCAGAATAGCCGTATTATCCAATGTAAATATGAATTATATGATCAGACTTTTAAAGAAAGAGTATGAGGTATATGACAGCGAGGGCTACGGAAATGAGCTGGGAACCTTGATGAACCCTGCTTCTTCCTACCACAGCTTTGAACCCCGGATTACTTTTCTTTTAATGGATCTTATGGAAGTACTGGAGCATGAACTGGATGCGGCAGCAGGCGTTTCTTCTATAGAACAATGGTTTGGGATGCTTGAAAATTGTCTGGACAGCCGCTGTCTGTATTATATTTCGGATGCATATTTATGGGGACCGGAGCTGGAAGTGGTCTGGGATCCGGACAGAAAGCGTGCCCTGGAAGCAATCTGGCAGGAGAAGCTGAATGAGTTGTGCAAAAAGCATTCCAATGTGTTCATCCTGCCCTATCGTCATGTGATAGAGAAGCTGGGAGAAGAAAATACTTTTTCCCTGAAAATGTGGTACCTGGGCAGAATCCTTCATACCAACGAGGCTCAAAAGAGGCTGGCCGAACTCATCTGTGAGAAAACATCATTGCAGAGCAGAATCCCTAAAAAGGTACTGGCGCTGGATCTTGATAATACCTTATGGGGAGGTCTTGCCGGAGAGACGGATCACACGCCCATAGCGCTTTCCGAAGACCACGGAGGACTTGCCTATAAGAATCTTCAGAGGGTGATCCTGCAGATGCAGAAGCAGGGTGTGCTCTTAGCCATTGTGTCTAAAAATAACGAAGCGGATGCCATGGAGATCCTGGAAAAGCATCCTCATTGTGTTCTCAGACCCCAGTGCTTTGCAGCCTACAGGATTAACTGGAATCCCAAGCATGAAAATATTATGGAGTTAGCCCGGGAACTGAATCTGGGCATAGATTCCTTTGTCTTCTGGGATGATAATCCCACAGAGAGGGAATTGGTTAAGACCATGTTGCCGGAAGTGGCTGTTCCTGATTTCCCCGGGAAACCGGAAGAACTGGCTCCGGCCATGATTGCCATTTACCGGGAATATTTTGAGAAAGCCTCCGTCACAAAGGAAGATCTGGAGAAGACAAAGAGCTATGCTGCCAATGCCAGACGCAGCAGGCTGCAGGGACAGACGGCAGACTTCGGGGAGTATCTGAAACTGCTCAAGATTGATATTATCAGAGAAGACCCTAATGCCAATGTGGAGCGTCTGACGCAACTTGTGAATAAAACCAATCAATTTAACTTGACTACTATCCGGTATGATCAATCCAAAATGCAGGATATCCTGCAAAATGAAAATAAAAAGGTATTCCTCTACCGGGTGACAGACTGCTTTGGAGATAACGGTATTGTGGCAGCGGTGATTGTGGCGCTGGACGGCGACAGGACAGCCGATGGTACTCTGACCACGAGTGGTGGCGTGGGTGTAGAAGCAAGGCCGTCCACAGGCAGCATTCCTGCCATCGAAGAACTGGTCATGAGCTGCCGTGTCATGGGCAAGAACATTGAATATGCTATTGTAGAAGATGTGGAAAATCAGCTGGAAGAAGCAGGATATACGGGACTTGCCGGAAAGTACATTCCAACGGCTAAGAACAAGCCGGTAGAGCAGCTCTACGAGAATCTGGGATATAAAATCGTCAATCAGACAGATGAAGGTGTGAAAAATTATGCCATAGACTTGGCAAACCGCCCCAAACGGGTGTATTATGCTAAGATAAGGTGATGTTAATATAAGCACAGCGTTGATTGAAGTATATGGAGAAATAAGAGTATGAAAGAAAAAATTATTGAGTTGATAGAAGAGGTGCTGCAAGTGCCTGCAGGAACGGTAACGGAAGACACAGTGATGGAGGATCTGGAAGAGTGGGATTCTCTGGCACATGTAATGATCATCGGACAGCTGGAGGGGCTGGGCGTCAGTATTGATTTGGAGGAAGCAGTGGAGATTACCTCTGTGAAAGAAATCCTTAAGAAAGCGGGCGTGGAGTGATGAGTTTTACGGTCAGACCCATAGAGGAAAAGGATCTTAAGGATATCATGGGGTGGCGCATGGATCCGGAGATCACGAAATATATGAATACGAACCCTAAGCTGACCCCGGAGGGACAGAAGAAGTGGTTTGCTTCTATCAGTGCAAACAGTGATGTAAAGTACTGGATCATTGAAGTGGACGGGCAGGGAGCCGGGGTCATCAATCTGACAGGACTGAATCGTGAGGATGGTGTGCTGGGCTGGGCCTATTATGTGGGCGAGAAGAAGCTTCGCAGTATGAAGCTGGCGCTTGCACTGGAGATGAGCCTGTATGATTATATTTTTGACGAGCTTCATAAGAAAAGTCTGATAGGAGATATTTTTACA
This sequence comes from Acetatifactor sp., assembly GCA_045545375.1. GTDB lineage: Bacteria > Bacillota > Clostridia > Lachnospirales > Lachnospiraceae > Acetatifactor. The sequence continues at coordinate 19,355 of JAZQAT010000103.1, read as the reverse complement.
TTAAATAAAGGTGTCATTCAGCTTCATCTGTTGTGCGGCAGCAAGATCGTGGAGGAGAAGAAACACCATGTCTGCAAGGAAGATATCTGGTATGATGTGACCTTTATGGAGATGACGGCAGAACACTGGAATGAAATCAGAGCCACCAAAAAATATGAGAAAATCAGGTTTTCATGAGGTTGCAGCTCAGCCACGACCTGTGTGGCGGGAAGAACCGTGGCTTCATGAATGTTAAGGAAGGATGAAAAACCATGAAGAAAGAGATTATGATCGGGAACCGCCTGATCAGCGAAAATTCCCCTACTTTTATCATAGCAGAGATGTCAGCCAATCATCTGATGGATTTTGACAGAGCAGTAGCCATCATGCAGGCTGCCAAAGATGCAGGGGCTGATGCCATTAAGGTGCAGACTTACACACCTGATACCATTACCCTTGACTGCGATGACCCCTGCTTCCAGATTACCCAGGGAACTATCTGGGACGGTACGACACTGCACAAGCTGTATCAGACTGCGTATACTCCCTGGGAGTGGCAGCCGAAGTTAAAAAAGATTGCTGAGGAGATGGGACTGATCTTCTTTTCCTCTCCTTTCGACCTGAGCAGCATTGATTTCCTGGAGGAAATGGATGTGCCTGTATACAAGGTGGCAAGCTTTGAAATCAATGACATTCCTTTTATCAGAAAAATTGCAAAAACCGGCAAACCGATTATTATGTCTACCGGTATCGCATATATGTCTGATATTGAACTGGCGCTGAAGACCTGCAAGGAAGAGGGCAACGAAAATGTGATCCTGCTCAAATGCAGCTCTGCTTATCCTGCGCCTTACGAAGATATCAATTTAAAGACCATCCCTTCCATGAAAGAAGTCTTTGACTGTGTGGTAGGCTTGTCCGACCACACCATGGGCTGCGCCGTAGCAGGAGCCGGTGTAGCACTGGGAGCCAAGGTGGTAGAGAAACACCTGACCTTAAGAAGGGCAGACGGAGGCGCTGACGCTGCTTTCTCCATGGAACCGGAAGAGTTCAAAGAAATGGTGGACAATATCCGTATGATTGAGAAGGCACTGGGGAAGGTGACTTATGATCTGACTGCCAAGCAGAAAGCCAGCAGAGACCATGCCAGATCCCTTTTCGTAGCACAGGACATGAAGGCAGGAGATGTGTTCACACCTGAGAATCTGAAATCCGTGCGTCCTTCCTGCGGTATGCACACAAAGCATTACGAGGAAGTACTTGGAAAGCGAATTACGAAAGATGCCAAGCTGGGCACGCCGATGTCCTGGGATTTGGTGGATTTTGAAGAAGTGTAGGCTGTTGCGATTCAGCCATCAACGGTAGTCATTCTTGTGATAGTTGTTTCGACATGTCGTTGGATGTATGCAGAAAAACTGGCTTCCAATGTCCAAAATACGTTATCTTTTGCGGCAAAATGGAGGCTATCAGGTGGTCTTTGGACATATACAGGAAAATCGTTCTGAAATGTCCACGATTTGCTCAGTTCTTGGACATTGAGAAGGATTCCTGCTTATATATGTCCAAACGCCTTAATTTTAGCATCAATTTTTTAATGCTTGTTCTGAGGAGGATAGAATTTGGAAAATGAAAGTTTTATCCGCCGGCATTGTTCTAAAATGGGCGTTTTCGACGGATAAAATTGGAAAAAGTAGAGTTTTAATCCGCCGGCTTCGCTCTAAAATGGGCGTTTTCGACGGATAAAACTGGAAAAAATGAAGTTTTAATCCGCCGGCATCGTTTCAAAATGGGCGCTTTCGGCGGATAAAACTGGAAAAAATGAAGTTTTTATCCGCTGTCATTGCTCTGAAATGGGCGTTTTCGACGGATAAAACTGGAAAAAGTAGAGTTTTAATCCGCCGGCGTTGCTCTAAAATGGGCGTTTTCGACGGATAAAACTGGAAAAAATGAAGTTTTAATCCGTTGTCATTGCTCTGAAACGGTAATTTTCGACAGCTAAAAATAGAAAAATGCTTTAGGAGGACCCTATGTATTATTTTCGTGCAGACGGCAATGCCGTAACAGGTGTCGGACATTTGATGCGGTGTCTGACCATAGCGGATGAACTGAATAAATTGCCTGAAGGCATCGGACAGGTCACCTTTCTCTGCGCGGATGAAGCTTCCGGGAAACTGGCAGCGGACAGAGGGTACAAGACTATTGTGCTGCAGACAGATTACCGGAACATGGAAGAGGAACTGCCGAAGCTGTCCCAGTTGTTTAAGGGTAGTGAGCCTGTCATTTTGGTGGACAGTTATCATGTGACGGAAAGCTACTTAAAGCGGCTGACAGAGTACGGTCGTGTTTTCCTACTGGATGATATGGGGCAAAAAGCATGGCCTGTGGATGGAATCATCAATTACAATGCTTTTGCGCGGGATGAGTGGTACGAGCAGCTGTATCGGGAGCCCATGGAATCTCAGAATTCCATGGAATCTCAGAACACCATGCAATCCCAAAGCCGCGGCAGCGCCATGCAAACTGCCCGTTATATCGGCAGTGCATACGTCCCCATCCGCCCCCAGTTTCTAAACGTCCCATACACCGTCCGCAATCAGGTGGAGGAAGTCCTGATCACGACAGGCGGCGGTGACAGCGAAAATATTGCGGCAGAAATTTTAAAGGCCATCCGCAATCCCAAGTGGAATTACCATGTGGTGGTGGGCCGCTTCAATAAACATTTTGAAAAGTGGAAGCAGTGGGAGCAGGAGTTCCCGCAGATTCAAGTTCATCATGATGTACAGGATATGGCTTCTTTGATGAAACAGTGTGATCTCGCGATTACGGCAGGCGGAACCACTATCTATGAACTGGCTGCCATAGGTGTGCCGTTTTTGTGCTTCTCTTATGCGGAGAACCAGGAGGCCTTGACAGAATACATCGGCAGAGAGCATATTGCAGGATATTGCGGAGCGTATCATCATGACAGGCAGCAGACGCTGGCAGTCATGAAAGAACTGGCACAGAAAGCGTCAGACAGCCATGAACTGCGCATGCAAATGTATGAAGCTGAGAAAAAGATGATAGACGGGCACGGTGCAGAGCGGATTGCACGTGTGTTGACAGAAAGGAAATCGTTGCATGAAGACACCCACTGAAAGTTTGCAGATGTGGAAGAACAAAATAAAGAGTGAGTGGAAGCTGGCATTCCTGGCGGCTGTAGTGATCGGGCTTGTGGTACATCTTCCCATGATGTTATCCGACATTCCCAATCATGACGGTCTTGCCAGTATGTATTTTGACCAGAATATGATTACCTCAGGACGTTGGTTTTTGATGGTGGCCTGCGGATTTTCTTCCTATTATACGCTGCCATGGCTGATCGGACTCATTGCTATCCTGTGGCTGGGTGTTACGGCTGCCCTTTTGGTGGAATTTCTGGAGGTGAAGGACCGCGTCACCATCGTGCTGATCAGCGGACTTCTTGTGACTTTCCCGGCACTGGCATCTACCTTTGCCTACGTATTTACCATGGATGGCTATATGCTTGCCCTGATGCTGGCAGTTGCCGCTGTCGTGTGCGTGAAGAAGTTAAAATACGGCTTCCTGCCCGGCGCAGTTTGCCTGGCTTTCAGCCTGGGAACATACCAGTCCTACCTGGCATTTACGGTAATCTTATGTATTTATGGGATTCTCATGCTGGCTATGGAGAAAGGGAATGTTAAGGATAAGTTTAAAAAAGCACTGCAGTACCTTTATATGGGCATTTTAGGAGTAGTCCTGTACTATGGAATCCTGCAGGTTCTGCTAAAGATTCAGGGCAAAGTGTTGGATACCTATCAGGGCATCAACAGCATGGAAAGCGGAATCTTATCCGGCGGAATCAGTTCTCTTTTATCGACCATTAAGAATATATACAAGGACTTCTTTGCTTTTACGATAAATGGAAATGTACTGATCAACAATACCTGGTCTATGGCAGCATTTACCCTGTTAGTCTTATTGACACTGTTTGCACTGCTCTGGATGGTGCTGCAGAAAGGCTGGTGGAAGAAGCTCTGGTTCTGGTGTATACTTGTTCTGACAGCAGTGGGACTTCCTGTTGCCACCAACATTATCCTGATAATTACGCCCAATGTGACTTATCATCTGCTGATACGGTATCAGTGGGTACTTTACCTGATTCTGCCCATCACCTTTATCAGCAGATACGGACGAAAAGAAGATGCAACTGCTTCCTGGGGCGTGCTTCTTGCGGCAGTGGTTCTCATAGGCAATTTCGCGGTAACCGACAATATTGCTTACTCTAATCTGCAGAAGCGCTATGAGAAAACATATGCCTACTGCATCAGATTATTGGATCGCATTGAACAGACTCCCGGTTATTACCCTGGGATCCCCATAGCCATGATCGGGGTAGTAGGAAACGAATCTTATCCTCTTACGGATATCACCATAGATGTGACTTCCAATATGATTGGCATGAATGGTGATGTGCTCCTCTATACAGGCGACAATTATAAGAGCTTCATCAGGCATTATCTGGGTGCAGAGCTGAATATTTTGCCTGCAGAAGTCATGAGTGAGATTTATTATTCGGAAGAATACCGTGTCATGGACAGTTTTCCCGGAGAAAACAGCACCAAAGTGGTGGACGGTATCCTGTACGTAAAGACAGAGAATGTTGACAAGACACAGTTAGAAACGGAAAGTACTAATTAAAACGGAAGGAAAATGAATATGGCGTTATTATCCATCGTATTACCATCCTACAATGAAGAACAGAATATTGCCAATACAGCCCGGGTGCTGGGAGAACTTCTGGAGAAAGAGCAGATCGAGTATGAGCTGATTTTCGTCAGTGACGGCTCCAAGGATGCCACTTATGCGGAAATTCTGAAAGCCAGTGCCGTAAATCCCAGGATCAAAGGCGCAGAATTCTCCAGAAATTTCGGAAAGGAGGCTTCCATCTTTGCCGGTTTATCCCTCGCAGTAGGAGATGCAGTCATCGTCATGGACTGCGACCTGCAGCATCCGCCTCAGGTTATCCCGAAGATGTGGAAGCTGTGGCAGGAGGGCTATGAAGTAGTAGAAGGCATTAAACTCAGCCGCGGCAGGGAAAGTCTGGCTCACAAGATGTCAGCCGGCCTGTTTTACAAGATTATGAGCCGTCTGATCAAGATGGATATGAATGCCTCTTCAGACTACAAGCTTCTGGATCGCAAGGTAGTGAATGTGCTTCTGGAACTCCCGGAGAAAAATACCTTCTTCCGTGCCCTGACCTTCTGGGCCGGTTTCAACACTACCACAGTGGAATATGAAGTGCAGGAGAGAGCGTACGGAGAAAGCAAATGGTCCCTCATAAGCCTGATGAAGTATGCCATAACCAACGCTACCTCTTTCAGTACTTTGCCGCTGCAGTTGGTGACATTTATGGGAATGATATCCATTTTATTCAGCGTCATCCTGGCCATCCAGACCGTAATCAAATATTTGTCCGGAACAGCAGTGGAAGGATTTACCACAGTGATACTTCTGGTGTTGATCATCGGCGGTTTTATCATGCTGAGCCTGGGAATCATCGGCCATTATATTGCAAGGATTTATGAAGAAGTAAAGGGCAGACCCAGATATATCATCAGTAAAGTGACAGAAAATGTGATGGGAAATGCCACAGGAAAAGGCTGAGACGCGGAAGGGAATTTGTATGAAGAAGAAAAGAATGGCGAATATGGAGCTTCTGCGCATTCTGGCTATGATCATGGTGGTCATGCTGCATTATCTGTCCAAGGGAGGTCTGCTTCCCAACATGACAGATAACTTAGGCACAAACGGATATGCGGCCTGGATCCTGGAGACGTTTTCTATTGTAGCCGTGAATGTATACATGCTGATCAGTGGCTTCTTCCTGACGGAAAGCCGCTTTAAGAGCAGCCGGTTCGCAGAACTGATATGCCAGATACTGTTTTACAGCCTGCTGATTCCTGTGATTTTGATCGCTGTGGGTACTATCAGCGTGAAAGATCTGACTGTTTATAAACTTTTAAAATATATTTTCCCTGTGGAAATGGAGCATTACTGGTTTGCAACGGCATATGTGCTGCTGTATCTGATGTCACCTGTATTTAAGACAGCAGTACACCATATGAAGCAGTCTCAGCTGAAAGCAACCATGGTGCTGCTGCTTTGTATTTTATCCTTAAATAAATCCATTCTGCCGGTTCGTCTGGAAATGGATAAGCTGGGATACGACGCCATCTGGTTCTTCTGCGTATTCCTGTGTGCAGCTTACTTAAGGCTGTATGGCATTCCATGCCTGACAACAAGCCGTAAGGGCATCGCAGGATATTTGTGCTGCTGTGCAGGAATTTTGGGTATCACTCTGGCAGTGAGAGTGGTATACTTAAAAACAGGAAGCCTGGAGGATTTTCTTACGGCAACCTATCATTACAACCATATTTTGAACCTGCTTGCAGCAATCTGCCTCTTTGCGGCATTTTATCATATGAGACTGCCGGAAGGGAAAATTGCAGATTTTATCTGTAAGATTGCCCCCTATACCTTCGGTGTATACCTGTTTCACGAACAGGAAGAGCTTCGCTATCTGTGGCCCACCTGGTTTGGTGCGTCCGACCGGGGAAATCCGGCGGTGTTCGTGCTCAGATGCATAGGCAGCGTACTTATGATGTTTATTATGGGCATTTGTATCGATATAGTGAGATCTGTTATTTTCAAAGGCGCAGGAAAGCTCCTGTGCAGAGGATGGGTGAACAGATGCCTCACACAGATTGATATGGCGATAAATGGTGACAGCCGGGCTTAACAGGCTCCGGCGGAAAGGAAGTAACTATGATTAATTTTAATGTACCTCCCTATACAGGAAAAGAAATGGAGTATATCCGTCAGTGTGTGGAAGCCCAGAAAATCTGCGGTGACGGAGCCTATACCAAAAAGTGTAACGAATGGATCGAGGAGAAGACCGGCACCACAAAATGCCTGTTGACAACCTCCTGTACCCACGCCACAGAGCTTGCAGCTCTGTTAGCTGATATTCAGCCCGGCGATGAGGTGATCATGCCGGCTTATACCTTCGTATCTACCGCAGATGCTTTCGTTCTGCGAGGTGCCGTGCCGGTATTCGTAGATATCCGCCCGGATACCATGAATATCGATGAGAACTTAATTGAGGCTGCCATTACTGACAAGACCAAAGCTATCGTACCGGTTCATTACGCCGGAGTATCCTGCGAAATGGATAAGATCATGGAGCTTGCAGAGAAATATCATCTGATCGTTATCGAGGACGCTGCCCAGGGCATCATGTCCGGCTACAAGGGGAAAGCGCTGGGAACCATCGGTGACTTCGGCTGCTTCAGCTTCCATGAGACCAAAAATTTCAGCATGGGAGAGGGGGGGGCGCTCCTGATCCGTGATGAAAAATATGTGGAAGAGGCTGAGATCATCCGGGAAAAGGGTACCAACAGAAGCAAATTCTACCGTGGTCAGATTGATAAATATACCTGGGTAAATTTCGGCTCCTCCTACCTTCCCAGTGATATGAATGCGGCTTATCTGTACGCTCAGCTGGAACTGGCAGATGAGATTACGCAGCACAGACTGGACTGCTGGAACCGCTACTATGAGAGATTAAAACCCCTGGCTGACACCGGCAAAATCGAACTTCCCGTAATACCGGAAGGCTGTGTGCATAATGCGCATATGTTCTACATTAAGGCAAAGGATATTGAAGAAAGAAGTGCTTTCATCAGCTTCATGAAAGAAAACGGCATTATGTGTGTCTTCCACTATATTCCGCTGCATACGGCTCCTGCAGGGCAGAAGTTCGGAAGATTCCACGGGGAAGACCGCTATACCACCAGTGAAAGTGAGAGACTGGTGCGTCTGCCTATGTTCTATGAGCTGACGCTGAAGCAGGTGGATGCAATCTGTGACAAGGTATTAGAATTTTTTGAATGACGCGGTATGAACTGTAGTTTTAGGTGGCTGAATGAAAAGAGAGAAATGGAAAACATCTCCAATCTGGTTCTTGCTTGGTCTGGCAGCTGTGCTTGTGATGCTGGTGCCATATCTGATATTGGGAGAAGAGTCAATCGTGGTGTACCATGACCAGCTCGACGGAGAGATGATAGCCTATATTCTGCAGGCAGAGCAGTTGATGAACGGTGGGGCAGGCGGAGAGCTTGCCCGGTTTATGGGCGGTATGAGCACCACTGCACTGACACCTCCTGCGCCGCTGTTCGTCCTGCTGTTCTGTACAGGACAGTATTTTGCAGCATATGTGTGCATGCAGTTGATGGGGAGTCTGGCGGGATATCTGGGCATGTATCTTTTAGGAAAAGAAATAACGGGGAGAAGCTGGGTAGGTATGGTGACAGGGGTACTGTTTGCTTATCTGCCCTTTCTGCCTGTATACGGACTGACCCAATATGGCATACCGCTGCTAATCTGGTGCTTTTACCGCATATGGAAAGGAAAGCAGGTACCCTGGTGTGTAGCTTATGCTTTCTTCTACGTTCTGGCTTCTTCGCTGGTGCTTGCGGGATTTGCCGTACTGGGGCTTAGCGCTGTGTGTTTTGTGGGACTTATGGCGGCAGAAAGAAGGGCTTGCATCTGCAGACTTTGGCTAACCTGGATGGGGATGCTTCTTCTCTATATTGTGGAAAACAGAGCCCTTTTAGGACAGATGTTCCTGGGGACAGGAGGCGGGGTATCTCATAAGGCAGAGTATGTACTTTCGGCAGAGCCATTGTTATCCGGGTGGTCAGCTGCTTTTCTAAAAGGCGGTCAGCACAGTGAAGATTATCATATTTATATACTGGCAGCTGCAGTGGTGGCATTACCTCTGGCCGGGATGTGGGCTAAGCGTAGGACTGCACACGTTCCGGCTTACCGGAGGAACTTTGCTGCAGTGCTGCTTTTCGGTAACCTGCTCCTTGCGCTGGTGTCTGCTCTGTGGGACAGTACTCCGGGCATTGCGCTTCGCAGTCATATGGAGGCGCTGAAAGGTTTCCAGTTGGATCGCGTGTTGTGGGCAGCTCCTGCTTTCTGGTATCTGATTCTGGCTTGTGTATTGGGAATCTGTGCGGAATTGACGGGACAGCTGTGGAAACACAAAACGGCTGCGGGAAGAGTTGCCGCCATAAGTTTCTCTATGGTGATCCTCGTCTGCACCGGACTGACCGGACTCACGGTACTGAAGGAAAGCAATTTAAAGCCCAACCTGCAAAAGCTGTTAAATCTGTCCTATCAGTCTATCTCTTACAGTGATTATTATGCAACTGATGTTATGGCACAGGTAAGAGAATATCTGTCGCAGCAGACCGGCCTGCCTGAATCCGATTATCGGGTAGTGAGCCTTGGGATTGATCCTGCGGCAGCTTATTATGCCGGTTTTTATTGCCTGGATGGATATTCTAATAACTATTCCATGGATTATAAGCACAGTTTTCGCCGTGTAATTGCCCCGGAACTTGCAAAGAGCGAATACTTGAAGGCATATTATGATGACTGGGGAAACCGCTGTTATCTGGTGAGTGCAGAGTGCCCGGGATATTATACCATTGAAAAAGGCGGCTTCTTCTTCCAAAACTATGAGATAGACAGCGAAGCACTGTGGGAGCTGGGAGGCAGATATCTGTTTTCCGCTGCCTATATTCAAAATGCGGAAGAACAGGGACTTCGTCTCATGCGGGAGGAACCCTTTGAAACGCAGGAGAGCTATTATAGAATCTTTTTGTATGAGATTGTTCCTGACAGGGAATGACATAAGTAATAGACGGAAGGGAAGAAACAGATGGTTGGAGCGATGATTTTGATCATATGGCTGTTCGTGATACCCGCATTAGTGGGGAATATCGCAGCAGCAGGCGTGGATAAAAGAAAGACAAATCTCCCTTTCCTGTGGATAACGGGGCAGATGTTGTTGTGGGCAGTGTTTCAGCTGATCGCGGTTCCCCTGATACTCACCGGAAAGCCTTTTTCCACTAATTTTGGAGAAACAATCAGCGGGGAAAATCCGTTGTGGACAGTATTGACCCTGTATCTTGCAGCCACTGTTGTGCTGATTGCAGCGGGAATTCTGCCGGCCTGTCGCCGGCTCAGAAAACGTAAAACAGCCTTTAAGCTCATTCAAGGCTTTGATAAAGAAAAAGGAAAATGGTACTGCTTTCTGTGGCTTCTCTTCTGGCTGCTCTTGATCTTCCAGATGGTGCAGGCGGTGAGAATGACCTATGCGGACGGTGATGATGCATTTTATGTGGCGGTATCTACCATTGCAGAGGAAAGCAACTATATGTATCAGAAGCTGCCCTACACGGGAGGAACGACCGGACTGGACAGCAGACACGGGCTGGCACCTTTTCCCATCTGGATTGCTTTCCTGGCAAGAATCTCAGGTGTCCCTGCGGTAACTACAGCACATGTGGCAGTTCCACTGGCACTGATTCCCATGACCTACGGCATTTATTACCTGATCGGCCGGAAAATCTGTGCCGGAAAAAATGAAAAACTGCCTCTTTTCCTGGTACTGACAGAAGTGCTGGTACTGTTTGGAGATTATTCCTTTTACTCTGCGGAAAACTTTATGATAGCCAGGAGCAGACAGGGTAAAGCTGCTTTGGGCAGCATCATTATTCCTATGATGATCTTCCTGTTCCTGATCATTCTGGAGCGGATTCAGGAAAATAAAAAGACAGAGCTGATCTGGTGGGTGCTTCTGACAGCGGTGATTATGTCCGGCTGCCTGTGCAGTACGCTGGGCGCAATGCTTCTGTGTATGCTCACAGGTGTGGCAGGCATCTGCGCGGCTGTCTGTTACCGCCGCCTGAAGCTGCTGATTCCCATGGCACTGTGCTGCATCCCTGCAGCAGTTTATGCGGTACTGTATTTGCTGTTGGAATAAGCACCGTGAATCGTAATGATAATCTCTGTAAAAGAACGGGAGAAACTGTATGTGGAATCAAGTGATAACTCTATTTCAGGAATATATGGGAACCGGTCTGATCGTGGGCTGGTTTCTGATAGCTGTAATATATCTGCTTTTAAAAGAAAAAAGAAAGCATATTCGGATACTTTTCGTGTATCTGCCCATTATCCTGCTGCTGCTTTTCTTTAATCCCCTGTTTGCCAAAGTACTGTATGCTTTCGTGGGAGATGAAATTTATTACCGTATCCTGTGGCTGATGCCCATAACTGTGGTAATCGCATATGCAGTGGTGCACATTTACGGTACCTTGAAAGGACGGCTGCGCATTACCTTTGCCTGCGTGTGTGGTGTGCTGCTTATGATTTCCGGAAGCTATATATATTCCAATCCATATTTTAAGAAAGCGGATAATCTGTATCACATCCCCCGGACAGTGGTGGATATCTGCGATGCCATTGAGGTGGAGGGCAGAGAGGTCATGGCTGTCTTTCCGGCAGAAATGCTGCAGTATGTGAGACAATATTCTCCGGTGGTGTGCATGCCTTATGGCAGGGAACAGACCGTTTACCGTTGGTATGTGTATGATGAGCTTTACCAGGTGATGGAGGCGGAAGTGATAGACGTTTCCGGACTGGCCCGGCTGGCTAAGGAGCGGTTATGCCATTACATTATTTTGCCGCAGGAGCAGAAGCTGCAAGGTGACTTCTCAGATTATGACTATATTTTATTTGATACGATAGACGGATATCATATTTATCAGGACACTACAATTTATATCGGGCTGATTTCCTAAAATGGGGCGATATTTCTTTGAATGTAATGCTTTTGGTAATGCACAATATGTAAAATAAAGATAACAAAGTTAAAATCTAAAGAAATTGACCTGAAATATAAATCAAAAGGAGACTAATATGAAAAAGAACAATGTAAAACGTCTTTCAGCATTGCTTATGTCAGCATTACTTATTGCTCCGACATTTGGAAATGCGGTACAGGCAGAAGAACTGAGTACTGAGACAGCAGCAAAATATAATCAGGTAAATGCTTATGTATTGGGATCTGAAATGGAAACGGATTATGAATATGCCGGTTATTGGGGATTGGCTACAACTCCTTATGAATCCAAGTTCATAATTCCTAAATATGGCCAGGCAGAACATTCGATGACAGATAATGCCTGTCTTTTTAACCTGATCAGCCCGGATAAATTGGCTAACACCCCGGTGGAAAAACAAGTTGGAGCATGGGCTTCCATTATCGCTTACTGCGTGGATGTAAGAGTAGATATCGACAGTGATTATATGTATCGTCGTATCAATCTGGAGGATTCCACTTATTTTGATAAAGAAGCTGCTCAGAAGATTCGTACTATTGTAAATAACGGTATCACTGTTAAGACCGCTGCGGAAGTTCAGGAAGCTGCTAATCAATGGTTAGCTGCCAATGAAATGGATGAGTTGACAGAGGTAACTGCTGAGGAAGTATTGGCGGCTGCTCAGTTTGCTATCTGGGCTACCGCAAATGAGAACGAAATAGTTGGTGACCCGGTGGCTTATAATCGTTGTGCACGTGAATGGTGGAGCGGAGTATGGAATCATAAATATACAAACGATTATACATTCAGTTACGATGTGACCGGTGGAAAGGTTTCCATTAGTCCTCAGGTATCAGAAGCTGCCAATGCTGAGGCTAATATTAATGCATTGGTTGACTATTATATGGCAATGGAAGGCTCACCTGCAAGTGCAGTTGCCGTATCTGACACTTCATTAAAGAATGTTGCTGTAGATTATACTTTGGAGCAAGATGATACTTACACTGCAGTAGTTACTTTTGATGTAGATTCCAGTCTGGATTTGAATACTACTTCCGAACTGACTCTGTCCGTAATCTGTGGTGATGTGAATCAGACCGTAGCCTTAACAGAGACAGGTTCTAAGCGCTTTACTTTGACCGGATTGCAGGAAAAGGCTGATATTACTGTTGAAATTAACGGTTATCAGAAAATCAGCGATGTCTTCTTCTTTGATGCATTGGGAGAAAGAGGCGTATCCCAGACACTGGTTGGCTGTGATGACAGTAAGCTGCCCGTCCATGCAGAAGCAACGATTGGTGTTGACCGCATGATTAATATTACCAAGACTACAGTAAAAGACAATGTTAAATATCCTCTGGAAGGAATCAAGTTTGACATTTACTATTTGTGCACGGTTGATGAGTATACAGAAGAGTGTGCTAAGGATAATAATAAATATGCAGCTTTTACTAAAGATATGGTAGCAGGCCAAACACCTGTTGCAACCGTTACAACTGATCTTGCAGGTAAGGCTTCTTATAACCTGACCAAAAATGAAAAGCCTGATGGTATTTATCTGATTGTTGAAAGGGAGCATCCTGCTATTGAAAATGTATTAGATCCATTCCCGGTAGCTGTCCCTATGACTTCAGAAGATGGTTCCGGTCTTATCTACACGATTAATCTTGAGCCAAAGAACGATGTAATAGACGCTCCTGAAGTGGAAAAGGATGTAACAGAAATTAACAACAATAAGGATTCTTTCGATGTGAATGAAGAACATACCTGGATCATTCGTGGAGATGTTCCGGCAGATATGGCTGCAGCCAAAGAGTATGTTATTTCTGATGAACTGGATTATCGTCTGACCTACAAAGACGGAATGGTTGTAGCAGTTGAAAAGGAGTCTGCTGCGGCATACAGTGTGTCCGGCAATGATGCAATGACACTTGAAAAAGATATTGACTACGTAGTAAGAGTTTCCGAAGGCTCTGTAAACGTAAGTGGTGGAGATAGTGAAGAATTTGATAAGTTTGAAGTGAAGCTGACCAAAGCCGGTATGGAAAAGGTAGCAGGTATCGTTGGTGAGAACTATGAAAATTATGAAGTTCGTGTATACTTCAAAGCTGTAATCGACGAAGACGCTTCTATGGGCGTAGAAATTCCTAACCAGGCGAAGTTAATTTACACCAATTCCGTTAATTTTAAATATGAAACAGAATCAGATGAACCTGTAGTTTATACTTGTGGTATCAATATCTACAAGCATGACGCAAAGAATAGTAATGAAGCTCTGGCAGGTGCTAAATTCAAACTGGCAAAAGTTGTTGACAAGAATACAGATGGAGCTACTCCGCTGGTAACAAAAGAAAAAACAGAATTTGTAGTTTATGAAGAATTCTGTGCTACCGCTGACTTAACCGGTGAGAAAGTAAGCGTTGTTACCACAACAGGTGATGGAGCTGCAGTAATTTATGGTCTTGAAGAAGGCGAATACTATCTGGTTGAGATTCAGGCACCTTCAGGATATAACCTTCTTAGCTACCCTGTAGCTGTAACTCTTGATCAGGATTCACATTTGAAGGAGAATGTGGTAGATGTTGCGAACAGCAATACCTTCAAACTTCCTGAAACCGGTGGTATCGGTACAACGATCTTTGCTGCAGGTGGCATGACATTAATTGCTGCAGCATTCGTGATTCTGGTTATGAAGAAGAGGGAAAACGAAGAAGCATAATTTCTTAAAACGATTTGATGTACATCCATGAGATACCTCCACATCTCATGGATGTTTTTTTGGAGGAATTTCCTCCACCTGAATAAGATCTTTCTTTGAAGTTCGATTCTGGTCGATTGTTGCAACGATCTGCTGATGGAAAGTTAAAGAAAGTTGAAAAAGTTTTAATATATTTGAAAATGTAATGGTTTTGGTAATAGCAGATGTATATAATGAAGATATAAAATCGTTGAATGAAATATTTAGGTGAGAGGAGAAAAATAGATGAAGGCCAAAATGAAGAAGTTCTTTATGGGATTGATGGCATCAGTATTGATGATTGGTTCAATAGGTGCCGGAACAATAACAGCTTCTGCGGAAGAAGCAAAGCAAGAAACAACATATGAAGCAACAGATCCGTATGTGATTTACTATGATGGAGGAACTAATGCAAACTATTCATATACACAGCCTTGGTATTGGGTTACACCATACCTTCCTTCATTCAGTACAGAAGGCGATGATGCCACATATCATTGGCCAATCATGTTTAATATGGTAAATACATCTCTTATTGATGCAAGTAAAACCGATGAGGGATTCTATGCATCTACCCCTGTATATTGTACGGATATTCTTACAGGTACAGCGACAGGAACCAATTATCGTCGTATTGATCTGGAAGATTCCAGCTATTATAACGATGATTATTCTGAAAAAATCAGAGCTATTTTTATGAATTCCTTTCCGTATATTAGGGATATGAGTAAACTTGCAGGAGATGTAAATAAATGGGTCGGAGAAGATGTGGTGGTTGAGCTTACAACCGCAGAAGCACTCAGTGCTACCCAGACTGCAATTTGGATTATGGCGAATTCCGATGAGTGTGAGATTTATGAATACTGCATGGCTGAAGATACCGGTTCCTATACTGACATCAGTAAAACTAAGATTTTAGATAAAGAGACTGTAAATCCGGATGCGGTAGATAACAGACCTTATGAAGGCAGTGATGTGAATCCACCGAAAGAACAGACCATCAAAAATATCGAAAGTCTGTGCAAATATTTATTAGCACTGAAGCCGATGCCTGCTCAGGATTCTGCAATTTCTGAACATTCCTTAAAAAATGTAACAACATCTTATAAAAAGCTTGAAAATGGTACTTATGATGTTACAGTTTCTTACGAAGTGGATGCAACAATTCATCAGGAGGATGAATTGACTATCTCTGCAAAATGCGGTGAGGAAAGAAAAACATATGCTTTGACAAAAGCAGGTGAAGACAGTATTACATTAAATGTAACAGAACTTGGAGAAGTGACACTGGAGATTAATGGAACACAGACAACTGCCGGTGATGTATATCTGTACGAAGCTATTAACGGCCGCGACACTTCTCAGAATATGGTAGGCTATGACACAAAGCCTGTTCCTGTTCATGCAGAAGTAAAGGTTACTCAGAGAGTGCTGAATTTCTATAAAACAACCAGCACAGATCAGGGCAGAAAAGCCTTAGAAGGTGTTAAGTTTGATATTTATTTAATTACGCAAGACATCGAAGCATATAATAAAGGTGAAGTAGAGCTCCCTGAAAAACCGACAGAAGAATATGCAAAAGAAAAAGGTGAATTTGTAACAACTATTATTACAGATGCACAGGGTAAAGCAACCTGTAACTTGTCAGATCTGGCAGGAAAGGAGGTAATTACAGGTAACGGCGATGGGATTTATCTGATTGTAGAGCAGGGCAGTGCAGCTGTAGAAAAACCTATCGATCCATTCTTTGTATGCGTACCTATGACATCAGTAAGTGGTGATGCTTATATTTATAATATTAATATTGAACCTAAGAATACAGTTGTAAATGGTCCTGAAATTTATAAAGATGTCACAGAAATTGATAATGACCATAGTACATATGATGTAAATGAAGAACACACCTGGATTATCCGTACGACTGTTCCGGCAGATATTGCAGAAGCAAAAGAATATAAGATTACAGACGTATTGGATTATCGTCTGACTTACAAAGGAAATCCGGAAGTGAAAGTTGGTTTGAGTACAGACAAAGCAGGTGAAGAAGCTAATACTCTGATAAAGGGAAATGATTATAAAGTATTGACGGGAAAAACCAGTACTGACGGTAAACAGGTTGATAAGTTTATTGTATACCTGACAGCAACAGGTATGAAGAAAGTTGCAGGACTCGCTGGTGCAGCTGCTGAGGGTCAAACATATGAAGTTCGTGTATATTTCGATGCTGTGATTAACACAAATGCGGAGATCAGCGCAATAATTCCAAACCAGGCTACTTTGGATTATACTAACTCTTACGGTTATGAATATGATGCACAATCTGATGAACCGGAAGTACATACTGGAGGCTTAAGTATCCTGAAATATGATGCCAACGACGAAGCAAAACTTTTGTCTGGTGCAACATTTAAATTGGTACGTTTGGCGACAGATGAGGAGATTGCAACGGGTGAGACTTCTGACTTGGTTATAAATGAAAATACCGAAAAAGTAGTTTATGCAGAGTTTTATGATTCGGCGGATCTGTCCGGTGCGAAAGCATCAGAAGTTACAACTGTTGATGGTAATGCAGTTATGTATGGTTTGGCTTATGGAGAATACTATCTGGTTGAGATTAAAGCACCTGCTGGGTATAACCTTCTTTCTAAACCTGTTAAAGTGGTGATAGATGAAGACAGCCATACAGCTAATGGTGGGTGTAAGGTTGCAAACAGTAATACCTTCAGACTTCCTGACACCGGTGGTATCGGTACAACAATCTTCACCGTAGGCGGTATGACATTCATGGCTGCGGCATTCGTGATTCTGGTTATGAAGAAAAAACAAAATGACGGTGCAAAATTTTAAATTAAGGAATAGGGGAAGGGAGATACCTTTCCTCTATTCTTTTTAAAGAGCGTAATTTGTTGCTTAAAATGAAAGAGTTCTCAAAGAATTAAAAAAAGTTTTGTAAAAACAAAAAAAGGTTAATATTTAATGCTTTTTGTAATGGTCAATATGTAAAATATAGGTATAAGAGTTGATGATTCAGAAATTCAGTTCTAAATGTAGAAATAAGGAGGGCATTTTAATGAAATCGAAAAGATTATTAGCAATGCTTATGACCGGTGTGCTGACAGCCGGAATGTTCAGTGCAACTGCTTTTGCAGAAGAGGGAAAGGGAACAACAGCAGATGAAAAAACCTATGTGCCTGCGGATACCTATGTGTTGAATTATGGTAGAACGGGTAATGGCAATGATCCGCAAGATATTCAGGGTTATTCAAGCTTTGATTCAAGAATATTTTGGTATACACCTTATCGTACGAACATCTGGGTTACTGATGAAGATGGTGATTTAGCAAACTGGAATTATTGTACATCCTGCGTGATGAATATGATTGACTTATCTGCAATCGATAAAACCCAAGAGGCTACAGATGCTTATGCTTCCATTCCGGTTTACTGTGTAGATGCTATAACTAATAGTGTTGAGACAACTAATTATCAGCGTGTCAATCTGGAAGATGCGACCCATTTTGATGACGTGGTCGCAGGACGTGTACGTGCTATTATTATAAACTCTTTCCCTAAAAATGAACTTGCTGATATTGCTACTAAAGTTAATCAGTGGATTGCAGAAAATGATTTGGGGGATATTTATGAAGAGGTTCAGAATCTGAATCATTATGAAGTGATCTCAGCAACACAGGCTGTAATTTGGACATTGACTAATAACGGTAAACTGAATGATGATGTTTATGTTGGATACGCAGGCTATGTCAATGGAAGAGATGAAAATTGGTATGCAACCAACTGTATTTATAATGACATCAGTGAATATGGAGAAACTGAGTATACTGATAACAACATCAATGCGCTGGCTCGTTATTTCGAAGCTCTTGATCCAATGGAACCACAGGGAGAATTAATCTCTGAAGCTTCATTTGAATATACTGATGCAACTGGTAAATTGGAAGCAGATGGTACTTATACATATACTGTTAAAGCAACAGTTAACGCAGTAGTAGATGATGATGATAAAGACGATTTAACTTTAACAGCTGTTGTAGACGGAAAAGTGGCTGAAACTGCACAAATTCAAAATGGTACTAACAATTTTGAATTTGAGTTTAATGGATTGAAGCAGGATACTATAATCAAGTTAGCTATCGATGGTGTACAGCTTGCAGGTGATGTATATTTATTTGATCCTGTAGGTGGACGTAGAACATCTCAGAGCATGGCGGGTTATTATGACAGTGCTCTTCCGGTTCATGCAGAAGTAGTTCTCCGTGATCGTATCATCAACTTTGATAAATCTACTAAGATAGATAATGAAACATATCCTTTGGATGGTATTGCGTTTGAGATTTACTACGCAGGTACAGTTGATGATTATACCGCATGGATTGAATTAAATAAAGATAGCGTAGTAGTTGAAGATGAAAATAGCAACAAAACAGTTGATTATTCTTCATATGCAGCATCTGCTATGAAAAATGCGCCTGTTGCTACTGTAACTACAGACATTACCGGTAAGGCTTCTTACAATTTAACAGATAACAAGCAGCCGGATGGTGTTTATGTGATTGTTGAAAAGGATCATCCTGCAATCGTAGAACCTTTAGATCCTTTCCTTATAACGGTTCCTATGACTACTGCAGATGGTTCAAGCCTTGCATACACGATCAATCTTGAGCCTAAGAATGAACTTCTTCCTGCTCCTGGCGTAAGGAAGGATGTAACTTCAATTGAAAATGATGAGGATTCTTTTGATGCCAACGTAGAGCATACATGGATCATCAGAGGTGAAATTCCTGTTGATTTGGCTAATGCAAAAGAATATATTATTACAGATGAACTGGATTATCGTCTGACCTACAAAGACGGAATGGTTGTAGCAGTTGAAAAGGAGTCTG
>JAZQAT010000102.1:0-43493 GCA_045545375.1 Acetatifactor sp. | reverse complement strand
AGTAGATGATCACATGGAAAAGATTTTTGAACAGGGTCTGTTGTATGATTTCTACGGTGAGTTGCTTACGGAGCATCAGAGAAGCATTTATGAAGATGCTGTTTTCAATGATATGTCCTTAGGAGAAATCGCAGAAGAGCGAGGAATCAGCAGGCAGGGTGTACATGATTTGATTAAGCGGTGCGATAAGATACTGCAGGATTATGAAAGCAAGCTGCATCTTGTAGAACGATTTGCAAAAGCAAAAGAGACAATCGGAGAGATTGTTTTGCTGACGCAGATGGATGATGATACAGAACGCGGTACAGCAGTAGTGCAGATACAATCCATGCAGGACCGTATGGCAAGAATTCGACAGCTGTCTGAAGACCTGAGAAAAGAATTGTAAACCGGCCGGACCGGAAGAGGAGAACGAATGGCATTTGAGAGTTTAACGGATAAACTGCAAAATGTATTTAAAAACTTAAGAAGCAAGGGCCGTTTAACCGAAGAGGATGTCAAGGCTGCTCTGAAGGAAGTTAAGATGGCGCTGCTTGAGGCGGATGTTAACTTCAAGGTGGTGAAGCAGTTCGTCAAATCTGTGGAAGAACGTGCAATCGGTCAGGACGTTATGAACGGCTTGAATCCCGGACAGATGGTAATCAAGATCGTAAATGAAGAGATGATTGCCCTGATGGGAAGTGAAACTACTGAGATTGCTATGCAGCCCGGTAAAGCGATCACTGTCATTATGATGGCAGGTCTTCAGGGTGCAGGTAAGACCACGGCGACAGCTAAGATTGCAGGAAAGCTGAAGCTGAAAGGCAAGAAGTCTTTGCTGGTAGCTTGTGACGTATATCGTCCCGCAGCGATTGAACAGCTGCAGATCAACGGTAAAAAGCAGGAAGTGGAAGTCTTCTCTCTGGGGACAGATGTGAAGCCGGTAGAGATTGCCAGACAGGCAATTGCACATGCTGAGAAGAACGGCCACAACGTAGTCATTCTGGATACCGCGGGTCGTCTTCATGTAGATGAGGACATGATGGCGGAGCTTCGGGAAATCAAGAATTCCGTAACTGTGCATCAGACACTTCTGGTAGTAGATGCCATGACAGGTCAGGATGCAGTCAATGTTGCCAAGGAATTCGATGAGAAGGTCGGAATTGACGGCGTAGTACTGACCAAGATGGACGGTGATACACGAGGCGGTGCGGCACTTTCTATTAAGGCTGTAACCGGAAAGCCCATTCTGTATGTAGGTATGGGTGAAAAGCTATCCGACATGGAGCAGTTCTATCCGGATCGTATGGCCAGCAGAATCCTGGGAATGGGCGATGTACTGTCCCTGATTGATAAGGCACAGCAGAACATCGACATTGATGAAGAAAAAGGCCGTGAGATGGCCGGACGCATGAAGAAAGGAAAATTCGATTTCGAAGATTACCTTGAAAGCATGAAGCAGATGCGCAACATGGGCGGCCTGTCCAGTATCTTAAGCATGCTGCCCGGTATGGGTATCAAGGCCGGCGACCTGGAGTCAATGATCGATGAAAAGCAGCTGGCACACATGGAAGCCATCGTGTTATCCATGACGAAAGAAGAACGCCGGAATCCTAAGATTTTGAATCCTAAAAGAAAACACCGTGTTGCGAAAGGTGCCGGAGTAGATATTAGCGTTGTAAACCGTTTTATCAAGCAGTTCGAGCAGAGCCAGAAGCTGATGAAGCAGATGGGCGGCGGTAAGAAGAGACATGGATTCGGAGGCTTCCCCGGAATGGGTGGCGGCAGATTCCCTTTTTAAGGGAAAGAGAAGAAAGTAGATACGAACGTAACGTTCTTATCATATATAAGGCAATTAAGCCATATTACACTATAACAAATTTTTATGCGTAAGACGCGGAGGTAAAGAACAATGGCAGTTAAAATCAGATTAAGAAGAATGGGTCAGAAGAAAGCTCCTTTCTATAGAATCATCGTAGCAGATTCCCGTTCTCCCAGAGATGGCAGATTCATCGAAGAGATCGGTACCTACGATCCCAGCACAGATCCCAGCACTTTCAAGATCAACGAAGAGCTGGCTAAGAAGTGGTTAGCTAACGGTGCTCAGCCTACCGAAGTTGTAGGAAAGCTTTTCAAGGCAGCCGGAATCGAGAAATAAGTAATTCCGGAAGCCAAGCTTGTTGGTTGCAGAAAGGCGTGGTGATTGTATGAAAGATTTAGTTGAAGTAATTGCAAAGGCACTTGTTGATCATCCGGATGAAGTCGTTGTAACCGAGAAGACAGAAGGCAAGAATGTCATCGTCGAGCTTCATGTAGCTCAGTCCGATATGGGTAAGGTAATCGGCAAACAGGGAAGAATTGCGAAAGCCATTCGCTCTGTAGTAAAAGCTGCATCATCCAAAGACAACAAAAAAGTCGATGTTGAAATCGTCTGATCAGGAAGCTGTCGCAGCTTAGAATTCTGCGGCAGCTTTATTTTTCTTAGAAGCTGTACGTGCGAAAGCAAGGTTTAAGGGGCTTGGAATCTAAAGCCGGATTCTGTACAAGAAAGGATTGTATCATGGAAGACAGATTACAAGTAGGAGTCATCACATCCACACATGGAGTCAGGGGAGAGGTTAAGGTATTTCCCACCACAGATGACCCAAATCGATTCAAACGTTTGAAAGAAGTGATCCTGGATACAGGAAAGGAAGAGATGGTGCTGGAAATTGAAGGTGTAAAATTCTTCAAGCAGTTTGTTATCCTGAAATTCAAGGGATTTGATAATATAAATGATATTGAAAAATACAGACAGAAGAGTCTGTATGTTACCAGAAAGAATGCAGTTCGTCTGAAAAGAGATGAATATTTTATTGCCGATCTGATGGGGCTAAAGGTGCTTGATGAGCAGGAAACCCAGATTGGTGTCCTGAAGGATGTAATGGAGACCGGTGCCAACGATGTCTATATCATTGAGATGATGGATGGCAAAGAACTTTTACTGCCTGCAATCAAGCAATGCATTCTGAATGTAGACATAGAGAACGGATTTATGCAGGTCCATATTCTGGAAGGATTGTTGGATTAGGCGAGGTATCATATGAAGTTTCATATTTTGACGTTATTTCCGGAAATGGTTATGAACGGTCTGAATACCAGTATCATCGGCAGGGCGGCTGCTCAGGGACTGCTTTCGCTGAATGCGGTGAATATCAGGGATTATACCTTGGATAAGCACGGAAAAGTTGATGATTACCCATATGGAGGCGGTGCAGGAATGCTGATGCAGGCACAGCCTGTTTATGATGCGTATCAGGCAGTGGTCGGAGAAGAAAAGCCCAGGACCATATATGTAACGCCCCAGGGAACGCCTTTTACTCAGAAAATGGCAGAAGAATTTGCGACGGAAGAGGAACTGGTATTTTTGTGCGGGCATTATGAGGGCATTGATGAAAGAGTCTTGGAAGAAATTGTCACAGATTATGTGTCCATCGGGGATTATGTGCTTACCGGTGGGGAATTGCCGGCCATGGTTATGATCGATGCTATTTCCAGACTGGTTCCGGGAGTATTGAACAATGAGGTGTCGGCAGAGACGGAAAGCTTTCATAACAACCTGCTGGAATATCCGCAGTATTCCAGGCCGGAAGAATGGCACGGGAAAAAGGTGCCGCAGGTACTTTTGTCAGGAAATCACAAGAATATCAATCAATGGAGACTGGAACAATCGGAGGAGCGAACGGCGAAAAGGCGTCCGGATCTTTATGAGAAGTATCAGGAAAAGAAAAGGATCATTAAGAAGCTTTCCCGCAAAAAGAGAGAAAATATCCATATCATGGAACTGCTTTTTCGCGGAAATGGAGAGGTACTGTATCATGAGGACGACAATCTGCTCATTTTTGACCGAAAAAGCGGTGCTTATTTCATGGCTGCTGTTGATTTGAAACAGGCGGAAAAAATGTGCGTGCTGATACCGGCGGATGCTGAAATGTTTGTCACAAGCCAGGAATATCTGGTGGAATTTCTATGTGAGCAATTCCGAGTGCGTCCCGGTATCCAATGTGTACAAGCCTGTTATACCAGAAAAGAGACACTTCCGGTGAAGTATAAAGATATTAGAAAACTGGATGAAAGCTTTCTTGATTACGTGGCGGAGCATTACCATCGCGGAACAAGAGAGTATCTGAAAGAGAGAATTACTGACGGAGCGATGTATGGAGCCTTTGAAGGGGAACGAATCATGGGCTTTATCGGACTCCATGATGAAGGCAGTATGGGACTGTTGTATGTGGAAGAAGATTATCGAATGAGGGGAGTTGCAGCTTCTCTGGAAAGCTTTCTGATCAACAGACAGCTGGAATGGGGATGGACCCCTTATGGTCAGATTTCTATTGACAATGAACCGTCAAAGAAACTACAGGAAAAGTTGGGCCTGTATCTGTCTTCAGGAAATATATGGTGGCTGGAAAAATAGGTTACTTTTTTGAAAAAAGTGCTTGCAATATGTCCCACAATATGGTAAAGTATGAATGTTGTGAAAACGAGATGGTCCTCTGTTACAGTAAGGTATTAAGAACATCCATTTTATGAAGGAGGCTCTACAATGAGTAACATTAGCATTATCAAGGAAATCGAAGCAGAACAGTTAAAAGCAACCGTAGATGAGTTCGAGGTTGGCGATACCGTAAGAGTTTATGGTAAGATCAAAGAAGGTAACCGTGAAAGAATTCAGGTGTTTGAAGGCGTTGTATTAAAGAGACAGGGCGGAAGCAACAGAGAGACTTTCACTGTAAGAAAGAACTCCAACGGTGTTGGCGTTGAGAAGACCTGGCCTTTACATTCTCCTAACGTTGAGAAGATTGAAGTAGTCAGAAAGGGTAAAGTAAGACGTGCAAAACTGAACTACTTAAGAGACCGCGTTGGTAAGCAGGCAAAGGTTAAAGAATTAGTAAAATAACTAATGTGCCAAAAAGGACAATTACTTGTGTAGTTGTCCTTTTCTATTCTGCAAATATGTGGTAGAATGGTTACAGTTCAACCTGGCGGAAGGAATAAGCAACAGATGGCGAAGAACAAAGGATTAAGTTTTTACAGGCGTCGCAAGCGTATCAGCACTTCTATGATCAAAGAAATATTCAGTTGGGTAACCGGTATTGTAATTGCATTTTTGCTGGCCGCTGCACTGAATTATTGCCTGGGAATGTCCACGTATGTGGTGGGCGTATCTATGGAATCGACGCTGTATAATGGACAGAGGATATTTATCAATCGTGTGAGTTATAAGATCCGTGGACCTGAGGCAGGAGATGTAGTTGTATTTCTGCCGAATGGTAACAGGAATGCACATTATTATGTGAAGAGAGTAGTGGCTGTTCCCGGAGATACGGTGCAAATCCAGGATGGAATATTGTACGTAAATGGGGAAGCGTGTGATTTGATTACAGCTAAGATTCTGGAAGAAGGAATCGCTTCCAATGAGCTGACATTGGAAAAAGGTCAATATTTCTGTATTGGTGACAGTCCCGGAAGCAGTGAGGACAGCCGCTCCGCCAACATCGGTCCGGTGCATTCGGAAGACATTATCGGAAAGGTATGGTTTCGGCTTGCCTGTGAGGATTGCAGTATGGGGCTTGTAGAATAGAAGTGAGGTAGAGAATGAATTATCAATGGTATCCCGGTCATATGACGAAAGCAAAGCGTATGATGCAGGAAAATATTAAACTGATAGATTTGATTATAGAACTGGTAGATGCCAGAATCCCGTTAAGCAGCCGCAATCCCGATATTGATGAATTGGGCAGGAATAAGGCAAGAATTGTATTGCTCAATAAGGCAGATTTAGCGGATCCTGTGTGGAATAAGCGGTGGGTTCAATATTTTGAAGCAAAAGGAGCCCATGTGCTGGAGGTCAATTCCCGTTCCGGAGCAGGTGTGAAATCGATTCAGGGACTGGTTCAGGAGGCTTGTAGGGAGAAGATAGAACGTGACCGCAAGAGAGGGATTGTGAACAGGCCTGTAAGGGCTATGGTAGTAGGAATTCCTAATGTAGGAAAATCCACATTTATCAATTCATTTGCCGGAAAATCATGTGCAAAAACCGGTAATAAGCCCGGTGTGACCAAAGGAAAACAGTGGATTCGCTTGAATAAGAATCTGGAACTTCTGGATACTCCCGGTATTCTCTGGCCTAAATTTGAAGACCAGGAAGTGGGCAGGAATCTTGCTTTCATCGGTTCTATGAACGATGAAGTGATAATAATGGATGAACTTGCCTGTGACCTTTTAAAAGCTTTGGATGAGTTATATCCACAGGCAGTAAAAGCACGCTACGATATAGAAGTAACGGGCAGCCCTGTACAGGAACTTCATGAAATTGCCAGAAGCAGGATGTGTTACGGCAAAGGAGAAGAATTGGATACAGAAAGGGCTGCGGCCATATTGATAGATGATTTCAGAAGCGGAAAACTGGGAAGGATGACCCTGGAACGGTATATTGCGCAAAGCGCGGCATCCGAAGGTACCGAAAAAGAACAGAAGGTGGAATGATAAAATGAATAAGGTTATGAAAGAAGTAATCAGTACGTTACTGTATCTTGCAGGAGTATTGTGCCTTACCTGGATAATTATCACATTTGTAGGTCAGAGGACACAAGTCAGCGGCGCTTCCATGGAACCGACGCTTGACAGTGGCGATAATTTGATCGTCGATAAGATTACCTATCGGTTCCGCGCCCCGGAGCGATTTGATATCATTGTATTTCCTTGGAAATATGAGGAATCTACATATTATATCAAACGCATTATAGGGCTGCCGGGGGAGACGGTTCAGATTGACGAGAACGGCAATATCTATATCAATGGAGAAGTTTTGCAGGAGAGTTATGGCCGAGAGGTCATTAAGGCAGAGTATGTAGGGCTGGCATCGGAACCCATTACCTTAGGGGATGATGAATATTTTGTCATGGGAGATAACCGGAACAACAGTACCGACAGCCGCAGCGCCATGGTAGGCAATATCAAAAGAGGCGATATCATCGGCCGTGCATGGGTAAGGATATGGCCTTTCAGTAAATTCGGAGTCCTGAAGCATCAGTAGAGAGGAAGACAGATGGCAGAGAGCATTCAAAAGATAAAGGAACAATTACAGGCAGCTTCTATTCAAGAGCTGCCTGCATTTATAGAAGCTTATAGTGCGGATATAAGAGGCGGTGTTCAGAAGCTGATTACAGCAGCAGAAAAACGCCTGGAAAGTCATGAAAAGGAAGTAATCCGGACAGAAAATCTGAAGCGTTATGAGAGAGAATATGCGGCTTTTACCCATATCTGCGGTATTGATGAAGTGGGACGAGGACCGTTGGCAGGTCCGGTGGTGGCTGGCGCTGTAATTTTGCCGAAAGATTGCAATATCTTGTATATCAATGATTCTAAGCAGTTGTCTGAGAAAAAAAGAGAAGAACTGTATGATATTATTATGGAGAAAGCGGTAGCGTGCGGGATAGGCTATGCCACTCCGGAAAGGATTGATGAAATCAACATTCTGCAGGCCACTTATGAAGCTATGCGGGATGCTATCAGGAGCCTGAAGGTACAGCCGGATATACTCCTGAATGATGCAGTTACGATACCGGGAGTAAATATGAAGCAGGTACCTATTATAAAAGGCGATGCCAAAAGTATTTCCATCGGCGCAGCCAGCATCATTGCAAAGGTGACGCGAGACAGGCTTATGGTGGAATATGATAAAGTGTTCCCACAGTATGATTTTGCAGGTAATAAAGGGTATGGCAGTGCAGCCCATATTCAGGCTTTGAAGAAATTCGGACCAACACCAATTCACCGACGCAGCTTTATCCACAACTTTGTGCAGGAAAATTAGGAGTTGGAGAGAAAATTTGGCATATCAGAAAGAAGCCCGGGAGAATAAAAGAAAACTGGGTGCGCAGGCAGAGAAATTGGCAGAGAACTATCTGACAGCTGCCGGAATGAAAATTGTAGCCCGCAATTTCCGTAACCGTCAGGGAGAGATAGATATCATCGGGTACCATGAAGGGTATCTTGTGTTCGTGGAGGTAAAATATCGCGCTTCGCTGAAAAAGGGGAATCCGGAGGAGGCGGTAGGAACTGCTAAACAGAGGGTCATTTGCAAAGTGGCCGATTATTATAGGTGCACGCACAGAGTTCCAATGTCTACACCGGTGAGGTATGATGTGGTAGCCGTGCTGGGGGAAGAGGTGCGATGGCTTCAGAATGCTTTTTCCCACGTATATCGATAGTGGAGCAAAATAGGAGGCAAATAGATGATAAGACAGTATCAGCTGATACGTGCAGCAAGGCCGAAAGGGCCTGTGATTGACAGAGTAACGGGAAGCATTCAAACCCGGAGTGGGGAGGAAGAACTGGAATATCTGTCGTTTCCGGCACTGCGGGAATGTGGGCTTGTGGAGCATCTGTTTACTACCAGACAGGGAGGCGTGAGTGAAGGGATCTATAGAAGCATGAATTTAAGCTACAGTCGTGGTGATGATGCACAGCGTGTTACAGAGAATTATCGCCGTGTGGCCCGGGTGCTTGGCTGTACATTAGAAGATATTGTCTGTTCGGATCAAACTCATACTACGAATATACGTAGGGTAACAGCGGAAGACGGCGGCAAAAAAATTACAAAACCGGCAGATTATCATGATATAGACGGTCTGGTGACTAATGAACCCGGTGTAGCTCTTGCTACCTTTTATGCGGATTGCGTGCCGCTATATTTTGTGGATATGAAGAACCGGGCAATCGGCCTGGCACATTCCGGATGGAGGGGCACTGTACATAAAATGGGAGCCTGCATGTGTGAGAGGATGAAAGCAGAATTCGGGACCGAGCCGCAGCATCTTCTGGCTGCCATCGGGCCATCCATATGTCAGGATTGCTATGAAGTAAGCGAAGATGTGGCATTAGCCTTTTCTCAGGCATTAAAAGGAACGGAAGCTATTCTGGAAGAAATTCGGCAGAGCGGAATTTATGGAAGTGATCTGCAGGTAGTGGCAGATGGCAGGCAGCCGGGGAAATATCAGCTGGACCTGTGGCTGGCCAATCTGATTATCTTAAGAGAAGCCGGAATATCGCTTGAGAACATTTCTGTGACAGATGTTTGTACCTGCCACAATCCGGAAATCCTTTTTTCCCACAGAGCCAGTCAGGGGAAAAGAGGCAATCTGGGAGCTTTTCTCATGTTAAAAAAATTTTAATATTTTACTTAAGTCTATTTTAAGAAAAATATGGTTTACTGTAAGATACAGGAGGTAAGATTATGGCTAATATTCTTGTATGTGATGATGATAAAGAGATTGTAGAAGCAATAGAGATTTATCTGAGCCAGGAGGGGTATCGGATTTTTAAGGCATATGACGGAGAACAGGCGATCGCACTGCTGCAGAAAGAGGATATTCATTTGCTCATTATGGATATTATGATGCCCAGACTGGATGGTATCAGAGCTACATTAAAAATAAGAGAATACAGCAGTATACCGATTATCATGCTTTCTGCAAAATCTGAAGATACAGATAAGATACTGGGACTGAACATCGGGGCAGATGACTATATCAGCAAGCCATTTAATCCGTTGGAACTGGTAGCCAGAGTGAAGTCTAATCTGCGCAGGTATACTTCTCTTGGAAGCCTGAATGCGGAGAGTAAGGCTCTGTATCAGGTAGGGGGATTGATCATCAATGATGATACCAAAGAAGTAACAGTAGATGGGGAAGCTGTTAAAATGACACCCATTGAATATAATATTCTGCTGCTTCTCATGAAGAATCTTGGAAGAGTATTTTCCATCAATCAGATTTACGAAAGTATATGGAATGAAGATGCTATAGGCGCGGATAACACGGTAGCTGTTCACATCCGCCATATCAGAGAAAAGATTGAGATCAACCCTAAAGAACCACGTTACCTGAAAGTGGTCTGGGGAGTGGGATATAAGATCGATAAGCAATAAAACGCAAGGAGGAGCTATGAAAAAGCCAACTTTCAGACGGTTTTGTTTGAGCCTGATCCAGCATCTGGCACTTGCGCTTGCTATCATGGTTTTTATATGGGTAGCACAGAATTCGGTGATACAGGTGGAAAATCTGTATGGAGAGACTAAGCAGCACAGACTGGATCTGTATGACAGCGAAGAACGTTTTGAAGATACGGCAGTGTTCAGCGATATGTTCGACAATGCGGTAAGTGATCTGCTGACGCTTACCGTAATCAAGGCACAGCTGGAAACTGACGGCGTTTATGATGGGGAAAAGATGATAGATGTTACATCTTTTGTGAACCGGAGAGAGGTTGTCAGTCTGTGTCCCATAACTGCGGTATATTATCTGGATGATTTGATAAAGTGGAGCAAGAATGGGCTGGAGATGACAGAGAAAACCTTTACAAAAAAGGATTTTGTCAATTACTTTGGCGATAACATGCTGGGAATCGAGCATTTTTATCTGGATGAAAAAACAGGAGACCTTAAATACCGGGGGGATCTGTCGGAAAACAGTCAGGATAATTCAGTTCAGGAAAGTGATGAAGGCACATTGGAGACAGGAGCTACTGACAATGTGACAGAACTTCAGCAGGAGATTGATAGAATTAAAAAGGAAGAGCTGCAGGCCAGACTGGAAGAGGAATATAGCAACTATCAGCGTTTTAACGAAGATTATCTGGTGGATAAGGCGTATAATTACATCACTTCCCACATGGACAAGCCGGTTACGTTATCTCATGAGGATGACATGGAATATGTTCATTTGGAAATGATTAAAACCAAATATGCTACGGCGGACGGTGTACTCCAGTTGGTGGATATTGCAGATAACTGGCCGGATTACAGCAGCCTGGAAAATAATCTGATTGATGCTATTGAAAGCCTTGCATATAATTACAATATGTATGAGAGCAGGAATGATTTGTATGCTGAGGGCAATACAAATCTTTCCTATCTGGTCAGGATTCCTCAGGAAAAAGGATATATTGATTATTCTAACATGGCAGAACAGTATTTGGCGGAAGATACCGCTGAAATCGATAATTATTTTGAAGACATCGGCAAATACATCCATTATTCGGTAGATGATATTGACTGCGTGGGCAACGTGGATATCTCTGATGAAGAGATGCTGCTTATGGTAGAGACGCATAAATATGCGTATCCGGAGGGTACCAGAATTTGGATTGGTGTGGACACTGATTTTGAGATCCAAGGGGATCAGTTTGAAACAGGATTGGAGGCTTTCAATAGTATTGTTCCCAGGATGGAAGAATTTTTCCTGATGATTGCCGGCTGTTTGATCATTTGGGGCACTATATGGACATACCTTACTTATATTGCGGGACATGCGTATGATGAGGATGGAAATACGGTATTGTACCTGACTGGATTTGATAAGCTGTACACAGAATTTGTATTGGCATCCGGTGCAGCGCTGTGTTATGGAGGAATTCAGGTATTCAGAATGCTCCTGGCCTTTGCCACGAATGGAGAGTCTGAATGGACCGGTATTTTTGCGGAGAAATTCGGTAGCCCAACAGGCTGGTATCTGACCGGACTGAGTGCATTTTATGGGTTTACGGCCAGCTTTCTATTCTGTGTGGGCTGGTATAGCCTTACAAGAAGGATTAAGGGGAGGAATCTGTGGAAAGACAGCTTCCTTCACTGGATTTGGGAAAAGTGTTATCATGGTGCGGCGATGGTAGTATATCACAGAAGCACCATGATCAGAACCATGATACCATATAATCTTTTCCTCTTGGTCAATCTCTTTGGGCTGGCCGGAGCCTATACATTTGCAGAAAGCCAATATATATCTTTTGCATTAGTGGCAGGAGTACTCCTATTCGATGCGTTGATGGGGGTATTACTCTTTAGGA
Organism: Acetatifactor sp.; assembly: GCA_045545375.1. Classification (GTDB taxonomy): domain Bacteria; phylum Bacillota; class Clostridia; order Lachnospirales; family Lachnospiraceae; genus Acetatifactor. Next base: position 31,628 of record JAZQAT010000102.1, on the reverse strand, counting down.
AAAATGCAGAAATGGCAGATATCATGGATGCCATCAAGAGAATCAGACAGGGAGAAGTGGACTGCCAGCTGGAAGCAGATAAACTTCATGGTGAGAACCGTGAAATTGCAGAAGCTGTCAACAATATCGGCGAAGGTATCAAAAATGCTGTTGCTACCAGTATGAAGGATGAGCGGATGAAAACGGATTTGATAACTAATGTATCTCATGATATCAAGACGCCGCTTACCTCTATCATCAATTACGTAGATCTTTTGAAACGCCAGAAGATCGAGACGGAACCTGTGAAGAGCTATATTGAAATTCTGGATGCCAAATCACAGCGTTTGAAGCAGCTTACGGATGACCTTGTGGAAGCATCCAAGATTTCATCAGGTAATATTGTTCTGGAAAAGGAAAAGCTGAATCTGACAGAACTGCTGAATCAGTCTATCGGAGAATTCTCCGAAAAGTTTGAGGAGCATCAGCTGCAGATCGTGTTCGAGCATTCTGACTGTCAGGCATTTATTTATGCGGATAGCAGGAGAATGTGGCGTATTATTGAGAATCTGTTCAACAACATCTATAAATATGCCATGCCGTCAACAAGGGTTTATATTGACATCCGGGTAGAGGAGGGAGTGGTGGAAGCCTCAGTGAAAAATATCTCCAGGATGCAGTTGAATATCAGGTCTGATGAACTGACCGAGCGCTTTATCCGGGGAGATGTTGCCAGAGCCACGGAGGGAAGCGGTCTGGGCCTGTCCATCGCTAAGAGCCTTACAGAAGTACAGGGTGGAGAATTTAAGGTTTACCTTGATGGAGATCTGTTCAAAGTAACGCTGCAGTTTGAGGAATTTGATGGAGAAGAATATCAGGAAGATTCTATGATAACTGAAGAAGAGATATAAATATGACATTCCAAAAGCCGTCTGATTGCGTTTACACTCGTAAGACAACGAGGAGAAAGACACAATATCAGACGGCTTTTTGCTATATGTTGCAGCAAATTTTTACTTTTCGTTAAGAATATTTCTGTTGTTATAAGCTTCCAGGACACTGTGCATCTTTTCTGTGGTAGCCATGGCATTGGAAAGAGACACATCGTGATTCATGAAGTCGATAAGAGAAGCAGTAAACTTATACATATCAGCTTCCACAAAGTAGGGACGATCATAAATTTCAGGGGGCAGATAGGTCAGGTTAGTCACGATGACTTTATCAAAATGTCCCTTTTCATAAGCCTCATCGAAGGCTTTCAGACCGTCGGTAAACAGACCGAAAGTACAGCAGATAAATACGTTGCGGGCATTCATTTCCTTCAGCTGTTTGGCGGTATCAAGCATGCTTCCGCCGGAAGAAATCATATCATCGATAATAATGACATCTTTGCCTGAGATATTATCGCCCAGGAATTCGTGTGCAACAATAGGATTCTTGCCGTTTACGATAGTGGAATAGTCTCTTCTCTTGTAGAACATACCGGTATCTACACCCAGGACAGTTGCAAAATAAATCGCACGGTCAAGGGCGCCTTCATCCGGGCTGATAACGACAAGATGTTCCTTATCCACAACCAAATCGGCATCTGAGTGCAGCAGTGCTTTTATGAACTGATAAGGAGGTGTAAAGTTATCAAATCCGTTTAAAGGAGTGGCATTTTGAACGCGGGGGTCATGAGCATCGAAAGTAAGGAAGTTGTTGACTCCCATGTCGCGCAGTTCAGTCAGTGCGTAGGCACAGTCCAGAGATTCCCTGCCGCTTCTTTTGTGCTGTCTGCCTTCATATAACATAGGCATGATGACATTGATACGATGTGCTTTACCGTTGCAGGCACCGATAACACGTTTCAGATCCTGATAATGGTCATCGGGTGACATATGATTGGTGAATCCGCCCATATCGTAGGTGATGCTGTGGTTAAAGACGTCTACCAGGATAAAGAGGTCTTTACCACGTACAGATTCGCGGAAACGGGCTTTCGCTTCACCGCTGCCGAAGCGGGGCAATTCCAGATCCATAAGATAATTGTCTTCAATGTAGCCGTGGAAAGCGGGGTCATTTTTTACTTTGTCATTATGAATGCTTTTGCGGAATTCTACAAGATAATCGTTGATTGCGTTGCCCATTTTGGCTGCGGACGGGAGGGTAACGATTTTTAATGGGGCTACTGGCATGGCATTTTCAAGTTCACGTAAATTAGGCATAGGAATCCTCCATTTGTATGGTCAAATTAATAAAAAGCAATCTTCTTATTAATTTATATCATTATGGTAGTGACACGTCAAGGAAATTCTTGTAGAATAGAGGGGAGAAATTTGGAATAATTTGAGAAAAGGGGGTAAGAAAAGGGGAAAAAGGAGAAGGATTGGAAGGAAAATTTGTAATTTGGGGCGGGATGGAGTATAATAGTTAAAAAGTAGAAAGATAAAAATATAGAAGATAAGGATTTGTGTGTGATGAGTAGGAAAGAGCATGTGGTGAAGAGGGTGCTTGAGGGGAGCATTGGGGAGGAGATGGAGATTGAAGTAGGGGATAAGGTTCTGGAGATTGATGGGACTGTGATTGAGGATATTTTTGATTATCAGTTTCTGATTCAGGATACTTATATTGAGATGTTGGTAGAGAAGCCGGATGGGGAGCAGTGGCTTTTAGAGATTGATAAGGAATACGACGAGGATCTGGGGATTGAGTTTGAGAATGGGTTGATGGACGAGTATAGGCATTGTCATAATAAGTGTATTTTCTGCTTTATTGATCAGATGCCTAAGGGGATGCGGGAGACTTTGTATTTTAAGGATGATGATTCCAGGTTGTCATTTCTGCAGGGGAATTATGTGACATTGACGAATATGTCGGATCATGATATTGACAGGATTGTGAGGTATCATCTGTCGCCGATCAATATTTCCTTTCAGACGATGAATCCGCAGCTTCGGTGCAAGATGTTGAATAACCGGTTCGCGGGAGAAGCGCTGAAGAAGGTTGACGTGCTGAACGAAGCTGGAATTACCATGAATGGTCAGATTGTGCTTTGTAAGGGGATTAATGATGGGGCGGAACTGGAGTTCAGTATTCAGGAACTGATGAAGTATATTCCGAATCTGGAGAGTGTGTCGGTGGTGCCGGTGGGACTTTCAAAGCATAGAGATGGGTTGTATCCTCTGGAGCCTTTTGAAAAGGAAGATGCAAAGGAAGTGCTTGAAATCATTCACAGGTATCAGAAAGAGTGTTTTGAGAAATATGGCACGCACTTTATTCATGCCAGTGATGAATGGTATATTCTGGCGGAAGAGGAATTGCCGGAGGAAACCAGGTATGACGGATATCTGCAGCTTGAGAATGGTGTGGGGATGATGAGACTTCTGCTTCAGGAGTTTCATGAGGCATTTGAGGAAGCTGCCGGCTGTGCCGTCAGAAGAGAAAAGCAGGAACTGTCTATGGCTACAGGACTTCTTGCTTATCCATATATCAAACGGATGGCAGAGCAGATGATGGGAGCATTTGAGGGACTGAAAATTCATGTATATCCCATCACCAATGAATTCTTTGGAGAAAAGATAACAGTATCGGGGCTTTTAACGGGACAGGATATCCTGAATCAGCTTATGGGGAAGGAACTTGGCAGCAGATTATTGCTTCCGCAGAATGTACTGCGCAGCGCAGAGACTGTGTTACTGGACGATTTGACGGTGGAAGAACTGGAAAAAGCTTTACAAGTTCCCATTAATATTGTAAAATCAAGCGGGTATGATTTAGTAAATTGTATTCTGGAGCAATAGTGGATGCACAGAAGATGATATGAAATGTGCATTGAAAGATGTTCGGAATTTAGCATAAAAGGAGGCATTTATGGCAAAGAGAAAGACCAAGCCTATCGTTGCGGTAGTCGGAAGACCTAACGTAGGAAAATCCACACTGTTCAACGTTTTGGCAGGTGAAAATATTTCAATTGTAAAGGATACTCCGGGTATCACCAGAGACAGGATTTATGCCGATGTGACCTGGCTGGATATGGCCTTTACTTTAATCGATACAGGGGGTATTGAGCCTGACAGTAATGATATCATTCTTTCACAGATGCGTCAGCAGGCGGAAATTGCAATGGAGACAGCCGATGTGATCATTTTCCTTGTAGATGTAAAGCAGGGGCTGGTAGACGCGGATTCCAAAGTGGCAGATATGCTGCGTCGTTCCCGTAAGCCGGTGGTTCTGGTGGTGAATAAAGTAGACAGCTTTGAAAAATACATGGCTGATGTTTATGAGTTTTATAATCTGGGGATTGGTGATCCGTATCCCATTTCCGCAGTCAACCGTCTGGGCATAGGTGATATGCTGGAGCAGGTAACTTCCCATTTTGACAAGGCAGATATGGAAGTGGAAGAGGATGAACGTACAAGAGTGGCTATTGTAGGTAAGCCAAACGTAGGAAAGTCTTCCATCATCAACAGACTTCTGGGAGAAAACAGGCTGATTGTCTCTGATATCGCAGGTACTACCAGAGATGCTGTAGACACAGAGATTACGTATAACGGCAAGGAATACGTATTTATCGATACGGCAGGTCTTCGCCGCAAGAACAAGATTAAAGAAGAACTTGAGCGATATATGATCGTGCGCACTGTCAGTGCGGTGGAACGGGCAGAAGTTGTGGTTCTTGTTATTGATGCAGCAGAAGGTGTAACGGAGCAGGATGCCAAGATTGCAGGAATTGCCCATGAAAGAGGAAAAGCTGTCATTATCGCTGTAAATAAGTGGGATGCAGTAGAGAAGGATGATAAGACCATTTACCGCTTTACGGAGAAAGTGCGCAATACACTGTCTTACATGCCTTATGCAGAGATGCTCTTTATTTCAGCTAAGACCGGGCAGCGTCTTCCAAAGCTGTTTGAGACGATTGATATGGTCAGTGAGAATCATGCCATGAGAGTTTCCACCGGTGTCCTGAACGAAATTATGTCTGAGGCAGTAGCCATGCAGCAGCCGCCTTCCGATAAGGGTAAGAGACTTCGACTGTACTATATTACTCAGGTATCTGTGAAACCGCCTACTTTTGTAATCTTTGTAAATGATAAGGAACTGATGCATTTTTCTTATACCAGGTACATTGAGAATCAGATTAGAGAGACCTTTGGATTCAAGGGTACGCCGCTTAAGTTCATTATAAGAGAGAGAAAGGAAAAGGAACAGTAATGGAACGTATTGTTTGTTTGATAATCGGTTATGTATTTGGTCTGTTTCAGACTGCATATTTCTATGGAAAAGCTCATGGCATCGATATCCGTCAGCATGGAAGCGGTAATTCCGGTACTACCAATGCTTTGCGCGTTCTGGGAACCAAAGCAGGTCTGATCGTCTTTGCGGGAGATTGCCTGAAATGTGCTTTGGCTGTCTGCGTGATCAGACTTATATATGGTGCGACCCATCCGGAGATGATCTATCTGCTGTGTATTTATGCTGCAGCTGGAGCAATCCTTGGACATAATTTTCCTTTTTACATGAATTTCAAGGGAGGAAAAGGAATCGCTGCTACGGCAGGCCTGATTCTTTCCCTGCATCCTGTATTTATTCCGGTAGGAGTGGTTATGTTTTTCGGTGCATTCCTTACCACCCATTTTGTTTCTTTGGGATCCCTGTTGGTATATACAGGGTTTATGATTGAGTTGGTAATCTGTGGGCAACTGGGCTTATTCGGAATGTCTCAGGCGCTTCTGGTTGAAATGTACATTGTAGCAGCTTTCCTTACTGCTATGGCTTTCTGGAAACATAGAGAGAATATCAAGCGTTTGTTGAAAGGAACGGAGCGTAAGACTTATCTGTTCAAGAAAAATAAAGTAGATTAAAGGTTCACAGTTTAGCCTTACAGCATCGCTGAGAAAGAGGAGTATATGGCAAAAATAGGTATCATCGGTGCGGGAAGCTGGGGAAGTGCCCTGGCAGTCCTGCTTCACAATAACGGGCATGAAATCTGCATCTGGTCTGCACTGGAAAATGAAATCAAGATGTTGAGTGAGACACATGAGCATAAGGCACTTGCAGGTGTAAAATTGGCAGAGGATATGGTGTTTACCACCAATCTGAAAGGGGCGGTGGAAGGCAAAGAACTTCTGGTGCTTGCGGTAGCCAGTCCTTATACCAGAAGCACAGCTCATTTGATGAAAGACATTGTTGCAGATGGACAGATTATCGTGAATGTGGCGAAGGGAATCGAAGAGAAGACATTGATGACGTTATCAGAAATCATCGAAGAGGAAGTGCCTCAGGCAGATGTTGCGGTCATGAGCGGTCCCTCCCATGCAGAAGAAGTGGGAAGAGGTATCCCTACTACTATTGTAGTAGGTGCTAAAAGTAAAAAAACAGCTGAATATATTCAGAACATCTTTATGAGCGAAGCATTCCGTGTCTACATCAGTCCGGATGTATTGGGCATGGAACTTGGCGGTTCTCTGAAGAATGTGGTAGCGCTGGCAGCCGGAATTGCAGACGGACTGGGATATGGTGACAATACAAAAGCAGCGCTGATTACCAGAGGCATTACTGAGATTTCCCGTCTGGGCACCGCAATGGGCGGTAAGCCTGAGACATTCAGCGGCCTGACCGGTATCGGGGATCTGATCGTAACCTGTGCCAGTATGCATTCCAGAAACCGCCGTGCCGGTATCTTAATCGGACAGGGTCATACCATGGAAGAAGCCATGAAAGAGGTTAATATGGTGGTTGAAGGCGTATATTCTGCCAAAGCTGCTATGGCACTGGCAGAAAAATATCAGGTGCAGCTGCCGATTATTGAACAGGTTAATGAAGTCCTTTTTGCAAATAAGCCGGCAGATCAGGCTGTGAAGGAATTAATGCTTCGGGACAAAAAGATGGAGATTACAGATTGGGACGGGAAATCCGGCTGGCAAAGTGAGTAACAGGAATCATCACATAGAAATAGTTGGAGGTTAGTTTATGAGCAGTGAAGCAAGTAACAGCCTTGCAAATGGATTTGCAGGTGCTGAGTTTAAGGGAACCGGTGAATATGTAGCAAGTGAAGAACTGATGGCAAGCGTAAATGTAGCCATTGCACTTAAGAAACCACTTTTGATCAAAGGTGAGCCCGGTACCGGCAAGACCATGCTTGCCGAAGCAGTAGCCAAGGCATTGGGCAAGAAGCTGATTATCTGGAATATTAAATCAACTACCAAGGCACAGGAAGGCCTTTATGTCTATGATACGATTCAGCGTCTGTATGACGGCCAGTTCGGAGAAGAAGGTGTAGATGATATTGCAAGATACATCAAATTGGGTAAGCTGGGAGAAGCTTTTGACAGTGACGAGCAGGTGGTTCTTCTGATCGATGAAATCGACAAAGCTGACCTGGAGTTCCCCAACGACCTTCTGTGGGAGTTGGATCAGATGGAATTTTACATCAATGAGACTAAGAGAACGGTTAAGGCAAAGCACAGACCTATCGTTATCATCACTTCCAATGCTGAGAAAGAACTGCCTGATGCATTTCTTCGCCGCTGTATTTTCCATTACATAGAGTTCCCCAACGAAGAACTGATGGAGGAAATCGTAAAAGTTCATTATCCGAACGTGGAAGAGAACCTCTTAAAGAATGCCATGGAGGTATTCTACAATATCCGTGCCATCCGTGATATCCGCAAAAAGCCCAGTACATCTGAACTGATAGACTGGATCAATGCGCTGCAGATTGGCGGAATCCCGGCAGACAGAATTAAGAAGGCACTTCCCTTTGTAGGTGTTGTTGTAAAGAAAGATGAGGATCTGGAACTGGTAAAGAATTCCCCGAATATGTTTTAAGTTTTGATGAGCAGAAATGTGAGGGCATATGTTTATAGATTTTTTCCATACGCTGCGAGCGAAAGGTCTGCATGTTACCCTGGGTGAGTTCCTGACACTGCAGGAGGCGCTGGAAAAAGGCTTGTGCGGAAGTTCGCTGACACAGTTTTACTATGTGGCCAGAATGATTCTGGTGAAGAGTGAAACGGATTTTGATAAATTTGATATGGCTTTTGAAGAGTGCTTCAAGGCTGCCCAGAGAGAGACGGAAGTAGGGGCGGAAATGCTGCGCTGGCTGGATAAGTCTGACATGATGGAGCTTGCCCACGAAGAAGCCAGAAATCATCTGAACCAGATGGAAGAGGTGCAGATTGATAAGGAAGATGTGGAAGAGAAGTTCCGTCAGCGTCTGAAAGATCAGGACAGTGAGCACAACGGCGGAAGCTACTGGATCGGTACCATGGGTAAGACCTCTTTTGGTAACATGGGAGGTAATGTGGGCGGTGTCCGCGTGGGCGGAAAGACCGGTTATCAGTCTGCTTTTGCGGTAGTAGGCGCCAGAAAATACAGAGATTTCCGCGACGATAAGGTATTGGACAACAGACAGTTCCAGTTGGCTTTCCGTAAGCTGCGTCAGTTCTCAAGCAGGCTGGATATTCCGGAGACAGAGCTGGATATTGACGGTACTGTGGACAAGACCTGTAACAACGGAGGATGTCTGCAGATCGTCATGAAGAAGCCGCGTAAGAATGCAGTGAAGCTTCTGCTTCTTATGGATTCCGGCGGTACCATGATTCCTTTCAGCAGCCTTTTAAACGATTTGTTCCAGGCTGTGCATAAGTCCAACCATTACAAGGATGTAAAGACCTACTATTTCCACAATTGTATCTATAGCAAGGTATACAAGACACCGGAATGCGAGAACGGCGATTGGGTAGATACGGAGTGGATGTTCCGCAATGTAGGAAGCGATTATAAGGTGATCATCGTTGGAGATGCTGCCATGGCACCGGAGGAATTATATTCTACCAGTGGTAACTATCGTGGACCCAACGGAGGGCTTTCCGGATATGACTGGCTGCAGCTGATCAAACGCAAGTATAAGAAGGTAGTGTGGCTCAATCCTAAAATGGCACCCGGGCGTGCGCCCTGGCGTGAGGCGGAGACGGCCATTAAGGAAATATTCCCCATGTACAAGCTGACTGTGGACGGGCTGAATCAGGCTATGATCAAGCTGATGGTGAATAAATAGAGTGGGTCTGACGTGATTTATTTGAAAGACTTGTAATCTGGGATGAAGAAAAATATCGAAAGCTTCAGGGAACTTATCCGGTGATCAGTTTATCCTTTGCAAATGTAAAAGAGAGAGATTATCCGTCTACTGTGCTTCGAATCTGCCAGTTGGTTACTGATTTGTATAGAAGAAACAAATTTCTTTTGGAAAGTGAGGTACTTTCAGAGGAAGAGAAGGATGAGTATCGTAACATAAATATGAGTATGCCTGAAGTTGTAGCTACTATGGCTATTCATAAGTTGTCAGAGTATCTTTACCGGTACTATGGCAAAAAAGTAATTATTCTTCTGGATGAGTACGACACACCAATGCAGGAAGCCTATATAGATGGATATTGGGAGCAGATGGTTGGTTTTACAAGAAGTATGTTCAATGCCTCATTTAAGACCAACCCTTACATGGAACGGGCAATTATGACTGGCATTACCAGAACCAGTAAAGAGTCCGTTTTCTCTGATTTGAATAATTTGACAGTAGTAACCACCACAACAGAACGATATACAGACAGTTTTGGTTTTACTCAGGATGAAGTCAATCAGGCTTTGAAGGAATATGGTCTGTATGAGCAAGTAGCGGAAGTGAAAAAGTGGTATGATGGATTTGTTTTCGGTACGACGAAGGATATCTATAATCCGTGGTCTATTTTAAATTTTCTGGAAAACAGGAAGTTTGCAACGTATTGGGCTAATACCAGCAGCAACAGCCTCGTAGAGAAGTTAATCCGTGAAGGAAGCGCAAATGTCAAGATGATCATGGAAGATCTCTTGACGGGAAAATGTCTTCATACACAAATAGATGAGCAAGTTGTCTTTGTACAGCTTGATTATAGTGAATATGCAATCTGGAGTCTGCTTCTTGCAAGTGGTTATCTCAAGGTGATTAAGTACGAGATAAATCTTGAAAGCGGCGGAGAAGAGTATGATCTGGCATTGACAAATAAAGAAGTGAAAATAATGTTTGAAAGAATGATACGCGAATGGTTTTCACGTTTTACACCGAACTACAATGATTTTGTAAAAGCATTACTGGCGGGTGATACGAAAGCAATGAATGCATATATGAACAGGGTAGCCTTAGCTACATTTAGTTATTTTGACACCGGCAGGAATCCATCTGAGGCAGCAGAACCGGAGAGATTTTATCATGGCTTTGTACTGGGGCTTATGGTGGACTTGGCAGACAGATATATCATATCTTCAAACCGGGAAAGCGGCTATGGCAGATATGATGTATTACTCAAACCACGGAATAAACAGGATGATGGGATTATTCTGGAATTCAAAGTGCGGGATTCGGAGGACGAAAAAACGCTTTCAGAAACAGTAAAGGCAGCTTTGAAGCAGATTGATGAACAGTGTTATGTTGCTACACTGATACAGGAAGGAGTAGTAGAGGAGAAAATCAGAAAATATGGATTTGCTTTTGAGGGGAAAAAGGTTTTAATCGGGTAAAGCACCCCCAAAGAATCAAGAAAAATGCAAACACACGATTGAAATTTCCCACAACACACTGTATAATAACAAGAGTGCTGATTTAAAGCAAATGCTATCCCGGCTTTGTGTCCGGTGCATAGATTTCGAATAAAATCAAAGGAGACAACAAACGATGACGATTTATGACGAGTTGAAAGCAAGAGGTCTTCTTGCTCAACTGACAGACGAAGAAGAAATTAAGGAGCTGATCAATAACGGTAAAGCTACCTTTTATATTGGTTTTGATCCCACAGCAGACAGCCTTCACGTAGGTCACTTTATGGCGCTTTGCCTGATGAAGAGACTGCAGATGGCAGGTAACAAGCCTATCGCCCTGATCGGAGGCGGTACTGCAATGATCGGCGACCCTTCCGGAAGAAGCGATATGCGTACTATGATGACTAAGGAAACCATCGACCATAACGTAGAGTGCTTCAAGAAGCAGATGAGCCGTTTCATTGATTTCTCAGATGGCAAAGCCCTTCTGGTAAACAATGCCGACTGGCTGCTTGGGCTTAATTATGTAGAACTTCTGCGCGATGTAGGCGTGCATTTCAGTGTAAACCGTATGTTGACTGCTGAGTGCTACAAGCAGCGTATGGAGAAAGGTCTCAGCTTCTTAGAGTTTAACTATATGATCATGCAGAGCTACGACTTCCTGGCACTGTACCAGAAGTACGGCTGTAACATGCAGTTTGGCGGAGATGACCAGTGGTCCAACATGCTGGGCGGTACCGAGCTGATCCGTCGTAAGCTGGGCAAAGATGCTTATGCAATGACAATCACCCTGCTTTTAAATTCCGAAGGAAAGAAGATGGGTAAGACCCAAAAGGGTGCTGTATGGCTTGATCCTAACAAGACTTCTCCTTTCGAATTCTACCAGTACTGGAGAAATGTGGCAGATGCAGATGTACTCAAGTGCCTGCGTATGCTGACTTTCCTTCCTCTGGAGCAGATCGATGAAATGGACAAATGGGAAGGCAGCCAGTTAAATCAGGCAAAAGAGATTCTGGCATACGAATTGACCAAACTGGTCCATGGAGAAGAGGAGGCCGAGAAAGCTCAGGCAAGTGCAAGAGCACTGTTTGCCGGTGGAGATGCAGCTGAGATGCCTACCTGTGAACTGAAGGAAGAAGACTTCCTGAACGGAACCATCGACATTCTGGGTGTGCTGGTTAAAGCAGGGCTGACCGCTTCCAGATCTGAGGCAAGGCGTGCCGTAGAACAGGGCGGTGTTACCGTAGAAAATGAGAAGGTATCAGATATCAGGACTGCTTATACACCGGAGAACTTTGCCGGAGACGGTATCGTGGTAAAGCGCGGTAAGAAGAGCTTTAAGAGAGTAAAGATGTAAGAGAAAAATGTAAGTGAATAAAGGCCTGTTTTGACTTGATTGGTCAAGACAGGCCTTTATTAAAAAATTTGTATTAGATGTATTCTTCTTTTTGGAGGATAAAGCTTGAAGTTGGGGGAGGAAAAATTGTGATAGAAGTAAGTCATATAACGAAAGAGTTTGTGTCCCCGAAGAAGTACCCGGGGCTGAAAGGAGCCATCAAAGGGCTCTTTTCCAATGAAAAAGTATCAAAGAAAGCAGTGGACGATATTTCTTTTACCATCAAAGCAGGAGAAATCGTCGGTTACATAGGCAGTAACGGAGCAGGCAAGTCTACCACTATCAAGATGATGACAGGGATTTTGAATCCCACCGAGGGCCGGTGCATGGTAAACGGCATCAACCCCAGTAAGCAGAGAAAGGAAAATGCCCAGAATATCGGTGTGGTATTCGGCCAGCGCACCCAGCTGTGGTGGGATCTGCCGCTGAGTGAATCCTTTACCATTTTAAAAGAAATTTACGATGTGTCAGATGAGGATTACAAAGAGCGGATGGTGTTTCTGAACAATGTTCTTGAGCTTCAGGACTTCTTTGACAGACCGGTACGTACTCTGTCTCTTGGGCAGCGTATGAGGGCTGACCTAGGCGCGGCGCTTTTGCATAATCCCAAGGTTCTTTATCTGGATGAGCCCACCATAGGACTGGACCTTGTGGTAAAGGATAATATTCGCAAAGCCATCAAAGAAATCAATGAAAAATATCAGACTACGGTAATCCTTACCACCCATGATATCGGAGACATTGAGGAGCTTTGCAGCCGTATCATTATCATTGATCAGGGGAAGAAAATATATGACGGTTCCCTGGAAGCATTAAAGGATACCTATGGAACAAAGAGAAAGGTTTCCATGGAAGTAAAGAAGCCGGAAAAAGTGGAACATCTGAATCTGGCAGAGAGGCTGGGAGTCACAGAACAAGAGTGCTGTATGGAAGTAGATAAAGAACAAAAGGTTCTGACGGTAACCTTCGATAAACATAAGCTTCAGGTGCCTCAGATCATGAATGCAGTGATGGAACTGACAGAGGTACAGGATGTGAAGATTCAGGAAACAGAGCTGGCTGAGATTGTAAAGCAGATTTATAATCATGGATTATCAGGCCGGGAAGTATAAGAACGGGGGAGATGTGTATGAAAAAGAAATTACGGATTTATCTTCCCTTTGCATCCAATGAACTAAAACGTCAGATGGCATATAAAGGAGCGTTTTATCTGTTTATCTTTATCAGCCTGTTCGGTTCCTTTATCCAGTACTTTCTTTGGATGGCTATCTACGGAAGTGCAGAGAATTCTGTTCTGGGTGGTCTGACACGGGAAGAAATGGTGGTATATATTTTTATGGTATATGTAACCGGTTCTGTCGTCATGATCAGTATCTCAGACTGGGTCAGTGATGATGTGGTCAAGGGAACAGTGGCAATGAATCTGATCAAACCCATTGACTATCGTATGAGCCTGATTTCCAGGGCAATGGGGCAGGTGGTGTATCGTTTTCTGGTGCCGGGAGTGTTTATCTGGATCGGTCTGGAGATTTATAAAGTGACTGTACTGGGTCTGTCGGTTACCGGTGTGACCAATATACTGCTGTATCTTGCAAGCTGCATGATGAGCTTTTTTATTTATGTACTATTTGATTTTTGCTTTGGAATGGTGGCCTTTTTTACCACCTATATATTCGGAATGCTGATGGCAAAGGAGGCGCTTTTAAGCTTTCTTACCGGTCAGCTGATTCCATTGAGCTTCTTCCCGGAGGTGGTACAGAAGGTGTTTGACTATCTGCCTTTTTCGTCCATGGTGTATACACCTGTGATGATTTATCTGGGAAAATACAGTGACGCACAATTATGCTTTGTACTGGGAAGGCAGGCTGCCTGGGTGATCATTTTGTATGTGCTTGGCAGTATGATCTGGAAGCAGGTGACAAAGCGGCTTGTGGTACTTGGCGGCTGAAGAGAGGGAGATTATGTTAAAAAAAGCAAAGCGTTATTTCAGACTTTATAAAGTGCTGATTGCACAATTTTTCAAGGTAATCCTGCAATCTAAAGTAGATTTCCTGATGGGACTTCTCGGTTTTTTTCTGACACAGATTATGGGGATTGCTTTCCTGTATCTGGTGTTTGAGCAGATTCCTTCTCTGCAGGGATGGACGCTGGATCAACTGATCTTCATATACGGGTTTGCCCAGATACCCAGAGGAATCGATCATCTTTTGACTGATAATATCTGGATGGTGGCATGGCGGCTGGTCATCAACGGAGATTTTGACAGATATATGCTGCGGCCTATGAACATTTTCTTTCAGGTGATTGCAGAGAAGCTGCAGCCGGATGCATTGGGGGAACTTCTGATTGGAGCCATTCTGATAGTAATTTCTCTGGGAAAAGGAATTGTGATCGTGGATGCAGGGCGAATCCTGCTGTTCGTGGTCTCTGTCCTTGCGGGAGCGTTAATCTACACCTCCATTAAGCTCTTTTTTGCTTCACTGGCTTTCTGGGTAAAGATCAGCGGACCTTTTTTGCAGGTGGCTTATGAAATGGCCAATTTTGCAAAGTATCCCACCGAGATCTATGCAAAAGCAATCCGTTTTATCATTACCTGGGTGATTCCATTTGCCTTTGTGGCATATCTGCCCGCCAGCTTTTTCCTAAAACGGGAAGTGTCGGCTGCGGTAATCGGGATTGAATGTATGATTGCAGTGGTGTTCTGGTGCATCGCATATGCAGTGTTCAATCATGGGACAAAAGTGTATGAAAGCGCCGGGAATTGACGGCGTAACTGACATGGAAGGAGAGAATTATGATTTTTCCGGCAAAACTGGAACCGGGTGATGTGATTGGTCTGGTTGCACCGTCATCCCCTGTTGATTTAGACAGAATTGATGAATGTATTGTACTTTTACAAAATATGGGTTATCGGGTGAAAGAAGGTGCAAGCTGCCGAAAGACATATCACGGATATCTGGCAGGAAGGGATGAGGAGCGGGCCAAAGATATCAATGATATGTTCGCTGATAAGGATGTAAAAGCAATTTTTTGCTTGAGGGGCGGAAACGGCAGTGTGCGCATCATGGATTTATTGGATTATGAAATGATTAAGCAGAATCCTAAAATATTTGTAGGTTATTCCGATATTACGAATCTGCTGATGGCATTTAATACCTTGTGTGGTTTCGTTACATATCATGGTCCTATGGTCTATTCCAATATGCTGAAACACTATGATCCTTATACGAAAGCAAGCTTTGAGGCTGTTCTGAATATGGAGGAGCAGTATACATTTCAGAATCCACCCGAAAAAGAGATAAACGTACTGGTACCGGGAAAGGCTGAGGGGCAGCTGATAGGAGGCAATTTATCCCTACTGATCAATATGCTTGGGACCTATTGGGCACCGGGCTTTCAGGACAAAATATTATTTATAGAAGATATCTATGAAAATATTCCCAATATTGACCGAATGGTCTGCCAGATGAAAGCTTTGGGGATTTTCGGCCAGATTACAGGACTGCTCATTGGTGATTTCAGTGAATGTGAGAATGAATACGATTCCAATTTCCTGATCAATGAATACATACAGGATCAGTTCGCTGATTTAAAGATCCCTGTTATGTATAACATCGGTGTTGGGCATTGTTACCCTACAGGAAGCCTGATTATGGGATGCGATTGTCAGATCGATACCGATAAAAAAGAGATCATATTACAAAAGCCGCTATGATAGGTGTGGTTAAGGGCTAATGAGCGCCCAGAAAAGGGCAGGTAGCTTGACGGGTGGAACTCCCGAAAACAGGGTTGCTTTAAATAGTGTGATGCGCATTGCTTTTTCCAAGCTGCCAGAATGCCACTGAACTTTTCCGGTTCATGGCGGTTGAGTAACCGGTTCTCTGTAAGGCGGGCATAGACATCAAGTTCCGGGGCGGCAAAGTCAGTTATTTCGATAATGTTCGGCATCTATAAATCTCCTTGGGGTGAAAAAATAACTTCTTTATGAAATATTATAGTAGTGATATAGCAAGATGTCAAATGGAAGCAGAATAATCAAAAAACCTCCCGCATATACATATACCAGTATATGCAGGAGGTTTTTCTATGAATCATTCAATGAATACATACGATCTCTACCACGATATCCAGGAGCGGACCGGCGGCGAGATCTACATTGGTGTAGTAGGTCCTGTCCGCACCGGTAAATCTACCTTTATCAAACGCTTCATGGATGTCATGGTTCTTCCATATATGGAAGATGAACATGCCCGTGTAAGAGCACAGGATGAGATGCCCCAGAGCGCCGGCGGCAAGACGATTACTACAACGGAGCCGAAATTTATTCCGAAAGAAGCGGCAAAAGTTGCCTTAAATGATGATGTGGAAGTGTCCGTCCGTCTCATTGACTGTGTCGGTTATATGGTAGACGGAGCAGCCGGACATCTGGAAGAAAATGAGGAGCGAATGGTAAAGACTCCCTGGTTCGATCATGAGATACCCTTCACCCAGGCGGCAGAAATCGGCACTGATAAAGTCATGAGTGACCATTCTACAATCGGTCTTGTAGTGACCACAGATGGCAGCTTTGGAGATATCCCCAGGAGCAATTATCTGGCAGCAGAGGAGAAGACTATTATGGCGCTGAAGCGTCTTGGGAAACCTTTTCTGGTACTGCTAAATAGTCAGAAGCCTTTCTCTGATGAGACAAAGAAGATGGCTGAAGAGATTGCGGCAAAATACGGAGTAACAGTGCTTCCGGTCAATTGTGAGCAGCTGAAAAAAGAGGATATTCACAAGATTTTAGAGCAGATTCTTTACGAATTCCCTATCTCTGTCATGGAGTTTTATATGCCGAAATGGGTGGAGATGCTACCGGCGGATAATCGGATGAAGCAGGAATTGATTGAGAAAGCATTTGCTCTGATGAAAGCATATGATACGGTGCGTGATGTGGTGTCAAATCCGGTTCAAATGGACAGTCAATATATCAAACGGACAAAGACTGATTCGGTCAATATGTCTGACGGCTCCATAAAAGTGCTGCTTGACGTGGACGATTGCTACTATTATGAGATGCTGTCCGAGATGATTGGGGAAGACATCACGGATGAATATCAGCTGATCGGTAAGCTGAAGGAATTTGCGGCTATGAAGAAAGAATATGCCAAGGTATTAAGTGCAGTCAATTCTGTGCGCATGAAGGGTTATGGTGTTGTGACTCCGGAGAAAGGAGAAATCACCTTAAATCAGCCTGAACTGATTAAGCATGGCAGTAAATTCGGTGTAAAAATCAAGGCAGTCAGTCCGTCCATTCATATGATTCGGGCCAATATTGAAACGGAGATTGCTCCTATTGTGGGGACCCAGGAGCAGGCAGATGATCTGATCAAGTATATCAACCAGGCAGATAATTCAGACCAGGGTATCTGGGATACTAATATTTTCGGCAAAACGGTAGAGCAGCTGGTGGGCGAGGGAATCACCTCTAAAGTGGCTTCCATCGGTGAAGAAAGCCAGGTGAAGCTTCAGGATACCATGCAGAAGATCGTCAATGACAGTAACGGCGGGATGGTGTGCATTATCATTTAGCTAACGAATAAGGTAATGAGCAGTCTGTAAATATTTTCGATTTTACAGGCTGCTTTTTGCATGGATGAGATCAGCAGACAGAACTGTTTTGATAATCCGGTATATTTATAAAAAAAATTAAGAAAAAGATATTATTTTTAGAAAATTTATGATATACTTTAAACTGTATTTTTTATTGAAAGCTGTGAAGCAATATGCGTTCGGGAAAGGAGTCTTATGAATTCAGTATTTGAGAAACTGATGAAGTGTTACAAATGTGTAAGAGAGAAGACAGATTTTATACCGGATGTAGCAATCGTTTTGGGCTCAGGGCTGGGAGATTATGCGAAGCAAATTGATGTTGTATATGAGCTTCCTTATTCGGAAATAGAAGATTTTCCGGTATCTACGGTTCCCGGGCATGCAGGGAAGTTTATCGTTGGCTATGTAGATGGCGTCCCGGTGGTATGCATGAAAGGTCGTGTTCATTACTACGAAGGGTATCCCATTACAGATGTAGTACTTCCGACCAGACTGATGAAGCTGATGGGGGCAAAGATTTTGTTCCTGACCAACGCTGCCGGAGGGGTAAATACTTCTTTCCATGCGGGAGACCTGATGCTGATAAGAGATCACATTGCCTGCTTTGCGCCAAATCCCCTGATAGGTCCTAATATCGATGAACTGGGTGTCAGATTCCCGGATATGAGCAAGGTTTATGACAGAGAGCTTCAGGAGATTATTCGCGACACAGCCAAGGAGCAGCGTGTCTATCTGCAGGAGGGTGTCTATGCACAACTGACAGGCCCTTCTTTTGAATCACCGGCAGATATCCGTATGATGCGGGTTCTGGGAGCAGATGCAGTGGGCATGAGTACCGTGGTAGAGGCTATTGCTGCCAATCATATGGGGATGAGAATCTGTGGTGTGTCCTGTATCAGCAACCTTGCTGCAGGGATGACTGAGAATCCGCTCACTCATGAAGAGGTACAGCAAGCGGCAGATATGGCGGCACCGAACTTTACCAAACTGGTAACGGAAAGTGTGAAGAAGATGGGGCAGCTTGTGAAATGAGGCCTGCAGAATGAGAATAGAACATACACAACTGATAAAGAAAGCGTTGGAAGCCCGTAAAAATGCCTATGTACCTTATTCGGGATATCAGGTGGGCGCGGCACTTCTGACAGAAGATGACAAAATATATTGTGGCTGCAACGTGGAAAATGCCTCCTACGGTGCGACTAACTGCGCCGAGCGGACTGCTTTTTTCAAAGCCGTCAGTGAAGGGGAACGAAAGTTTAAAGCCATAGCTATAGCCGGTGGGCTTTTGGATAAGCCAATCACAGATTATACCTGGCCCTGCGGTATCTGCAGACAGGTCATGCAGGAGTTCTGTGGATCGGATTTTCAGATTATAGTGGTTAAGAACGAAGATGATTATAAAGTGATGTCCCTGACAGAACTATTGCCACATGGATTTGGAGGAGATTCTATCGCGTGAATATCAGATTATATAATGCCAGAATCCTTACCATGGAGAAAAATCGTCCTGTTTTTCAAGGAGAAATCTGGGTCAGAAACGAAAAAATAGCATATGTTGGGCAGGAACAAGATTCAGAGGGGGAAGAGATAAGAAAAGCACTTCCGGAATCCTTTTGGGATTTGCAGATCGATTGTAAGAGGAACTTACTGATGCCCGGATTTAAAAATGCACACACCCATTCCGGTATGACATTCCTGCGTTCCATGGCGGATGACCTGCCGTTAGAGAGATGGTTGAATGAAAGAGTATTCCCATTGGAGGCTAAGCTGACAGGTGATGATATTTATCATCTCTCCAGACTGGCGATTCTTGAATACCTGACAAGCGGTGTGACTTCGATTTTTGATATGTATCTGGACACGGATGCCGCATCCCGGGCTTGTCTTGATATGGGTATGCGATGTGTTCTGGCAAGCGGAATTAATAATTTCAGTTCTTCCGTTGAAAAGCTGGAAGAAGACTATGTGAAGCGGAATAAAAAGGGTTCTCTGATCAGCTGTCAGCTGGCTTTTCATGCGGAATATACTTGTTCCCGGGAACTGCTTGAGCAGGTAGCAGTGATTGCCCATAAGTATAAAGCACCAGTATATACACATTTGGCGGAAACAGCGGGAGAAGTAGAGTCCTGCAGGCAAAAGTACGGTGCCACCCCTGCTGTGTTTCTGGACAATCTCGGAATGTTCGATTATGGAGGCGGCGGATATCACTGTGTTCATATGAGTGATGAGGATATAGAAATTTTCCGTAAAAATAAGATGTATGTGATTACCAACCCCGGTTCTAATACAAAGCTGGCAAGCGGTATTGCACCGATTGCAGAATATGTCAGGAAGAAGATTCCCGTAGCCATCGGTACAGATGGACCGGCCAGTAATAACTGTCTGGACATGTTCCGGGAAATGTTCCTGGTAACGGGATTAAGCAAATTAAAAGAAAAAGATGCGGCCGGCATGGATGCGCTTACGGTACTTCAGATGGCGACAGTTAATGGGGCAAAAGCTATGGGACTTACATCATGCGATGTGCTGGCTAAGGGGAAAAAGGCTGATATCATCATGATTGATCTGCATCAGCCCAATATGCAGCCTATTCATGATATTCCCAGGAATTTGGTATACAGCGGCAGTAAGTCCAATGTATGCATGACCATGATAAATGGTAAGATTTTGTATAGAAGCGGCGAGTTCAATGTGGGAGACAATCCCGAGAACATTTACGCCAAATGTGATCAGGTTGTAAAGCGATTGCTTTTACAATAAAACTCTCTAATCTCTATTCACATTATACTATATAGGAGGAGTAAGAAAATGTTAGAGAAAATCTTCAAACTGAAGGAGAACAACACCACTGTCAAGACCGAAGTGATTGCAGGTCTGACCACATTCATGACAATGGCTTACATCATTGCCTTGAATCCCAATCTGCTGACAGGCTTCGGGGCCAACGGTACACCCGCTCTTTGGAACGGCGTTTTCCTTGCAACTTGTATTTCATCCGCAATCGGTATGTTCGTAATGGCTTTCGTTGCCAACAAACCTTTTGCAATGGCACCCGGCATGGGGCTGAACAGCTTCTTTGCTGTTGTAGTAGCCAACATCGTAAGCATTACCGGTCTGGGATACGTAGAATCTTTCCAGGCTGCACTGTGCATCATCCTGGTGGAAGGTATTGTCTTCATCATTCTTTCCGTAATGAAAATACGTGAGAAGATCGTAGATGCGATCCCGCTGGGCGTTCGTCTTGGTATTGCACCGGCTATCGGTCTGATGCTGATGAACATCGGCCTTGGTTCCAATGTTGGTGTTTATTCCGAAACCGGTGGACCCTTCTATGCAATGCGTGATTTTTTCGGTGCACTGACACCCAGCCTTGCGAAATCTAATATGGGCTCCGGTTATTCTACCATGGTGCTGACTGTAGTGACCATGTTTATCGGTCTGTTCATCATCGTTATTCTGGCGCAGAAAGGCGTTAAGGCAGCTGTTATTCTCGGTATGCTGGTTGCAAGTGTGATCTACTGGGCAGGAGAGGCAATCTTCCTGGATATCAATCCCTTTGAGGCCCTGAAAGGAGCTTCCTTTGTTCCTCCTGTTTCCGACATGGTATCCACCACACTGTTTAAGTTCAACTTCAGCGGATTCGTTCAGATTGGCTGGTTTACTGCAATTACACTGATCGTTACCTTCTGTATTATTGATATGTTTGATACCATCGGTACTTTAGTAGGTACAGCAAGCCGTGCAGGTATGCTGGATAAAGATGGTAACATGCCGAATATGAGAGAAGCACTGTTAGCTGATGCTGTCGGTACTGTTACAGGTGCCTGTACAGGTACTTCCACTATTACTACTTTCGTTGAGTCTGCATCCGGTGTAGAAGCCGGCGGGCGTACCGGGCTGACTGCATTGACTACCGGTATCGTATTCCTGGCGTGCAGCTTTATTGCACCGATTGCAGCAATCATTCCAGCAGCAGCTACCTCTGCAGCACTGATTTACGTTGGTGTATTGATGATTACCGGTCTTAAGAATATAGACTTTGGTGATATCGGTCAGTCTGTACCTGTAGCATTGATGCTGATTGCAATGCCTGTTTCCGGTTCTATCGGACATGCTATCGGAATCGGTCTGATTTCTTACACTGTTATTAAAGTATTTACCGGTAAGGCTAAGGATGTCTCTGTTCTTACTTATGTACTGTCTGCAATCTTCCTGATTAAGTTCTTCCTGGTTGCATAACAGACATAGTACTTTATAAAAGTAACACAGAAGTTCGGGCGGTAAGGCAGGTGTCAGGCCTGCAGCCGCCCGTTTTCAATACAACGGGTTGGGGGCTCGTTTAAATAAAAGTGAGGAAAAAATGGAGTATATCGTATTTGGGGCAGTGATCGGCGGTCTGCTGCTTATTATGTTTGCAAAAGGAACATGGGACAATCATAAGTTACAGCAGCGCTTTATAAAACATTTATATGATGACTATGGAAAGCAGCCGGAGAGGGAGTACAAGGTGGAAAGATTCCTGCGTATCGGCAGCTATTTTGACAAGCATCCTGTGGAAGGCCAGATAGATGATATTACCTGGAATGACCTGAACATGGATGAAGTTTTTAAGAGAATGAATCATACTCTTTCCTCCACCGGGGAAGAATATTTATATTATACATTACGAACACCGAAGATGGCTTCAGAGGAACTGGAGCATCAGGAAATGCTGACAGATTTTTTTATGGAGCATGCTGATGAGCGTGTGAAGGTTCAGATGCTGATGAAAAAGCTGGGAAGCACAGGAAATTACTCTCTTTATGACTATCTCGATTATTTGGGAGTGCTGGGCAATCGGTCTAACCGTAAGATTATTCTTATGGATTTACTGCTGGTTGCATTGATTGGCATATGCTTTGTGAACTTATCTGTGGGGCTTCTGGGTATCGTAGTATTGGTGGTATATAATATTACCACTTACTTTAAAGAGAAAAAGGAGATTGATCCTTATATTATAAGCTTTAGCTATGTCATGCGCCTTCTGGATATATGTGACAGGCTGGTAAAAATTCCTGCTACTGTGTGCAGTAAGGAATGGGAACAGATACGGAAATACAGAAAAAAGCTGGGCGGGATGAAAATGGGTTCCGGCTGGGTGCTTTCCGGTTCTGCCAACATAAGCAGCGGCAATCCCCTTGAAATCTTGATGGACTATCTGAATATGGCCTTTCACATTGATATCATGATGTTTAACAAGATGTTGGCCGAACTTAACCGTCATTTAGAGGATGTGGATGCACTGGTAAGTATTGTAGGTGCTGTAGAGACCTCTATCTGCATCGGAGCTTACAGAGCTTCTATGGAAAACGGATGGTGTAAGCCGCAGCTTTATCAGAAAGAAGGAAAGATACAGCTGACTGTAAGAGAAACATATCATCCATTGATAGATACGCCGGTAAAAAACAGTATCGTCACCGGGAGAGGGGTGTTGTTGACCGGTTCCAATGCTTCGGGAAAATCTACTTTCCTAAAAACGGTGGCATTGAATGCGATTATGGCACAGACAATTTATACCTGTCCGGCTGAGTACTATGAGGCACCATATTTCAGAATCTATTCGTCCATGGCGCTAAAGGACGATATTGGCAGTGGGGAAAGCTATTACATTGTAGAAATCAAGTCTTTAAAGCGCATTCTGGAAAATATAAGAGAGGAACCGGTGCTTTGCTTCGTGGATGAAGTGCTTCGGGGAACCAATACGGTTGAACGAATCGCAGCTTCCACACAGATTTTAAGAAGCCTTGGTCAGGGAAGAGTCATCTGTTTTGCAGCTACCCATGATATTGAATTGACAGAGCTATTAAAGGAAGTGTACGAGAATTATCATTTTGAGGAAGAGATACGGGACGGTGATATCGTCTTCAATTACCGGTTACTGGAAGGAAAAGCCACAACGCGGAATGCTATCAGACTTTTGGAAATTATGGGCTATGAAGAGGTTATCATACAGCAGGCAACACGGATGGCAGAGCAGTTTACCCGCACAGGTGTTTGGGAATCTTAGACTGATTGTTCGCCGGAAAAAGGAGTCTTGACGGACGAGTAGACCACTGGTATACTGTATCTTAAGTTAACAAAAGATTTTCATAAGCGGGGAAAGAAACAGCCGCATTACAGACGGCAGAAAGAGGTTGAATATGACTTTAATTAATACATTTTTATCTTATTTCGTGCTGATGCTTTTATTTGCAGCTGTAGCAGGAGTTGCAGTTGCAATCGGAATCCACGTGCGTAAAAAGAAGGATGCACAGACCCCGGATACAGCACAGGCAGATCAGCGATCATAAGCGGTAGTGAAAGGTGTTCCCCGGCGGACACCTTTTTTTCGCGCTATATCAGATGGGAAAGGATTAAAACGATGATTACAACGATTCTTTGGGATGTGGATGGTACTTTGTTGGATTTTTTATATTCTCAGAGACTTGCGCTTACTCAGTGTTTTCAGACAGCAGGACTCACAATTACTGATGAGATATTGAAAAGATATTCGCAGATCAATGATTCTTATTGGAAACGGCTGGAACTGGGAGAGGTTACCAAGGCACAGCTTCTGAACGGAAGGTTCCTTGATTTGTTTACGGAGTTTGGAATCCGGGATGTGGATGTGGAAGCCTTTCGAAAAGAATATCAGACGGGGCTGGGCAATATCTTTGCTTATATTGACGATTCTTTGAATATCTGTCGTGCACTTCGGGGGAAAGTAAAGCAGTATGTCATCACCAATGGTGTCACTTCCACCCAGCAAAGCAAGTTGAAACTGTCGGGACTTGGGGAATGTATGGAGGAACTGTTTATTTCCGAGCAGGTGGGAACACCTAAGCCTGGCAAGGCTTTTTTCGATAAGGTATTGAGCCATGTTGAGGAAAAGGATAAGTCGCGGATTCTTGTGGTAGGGGATTCTCTTTCCAGCGATATCAAAGGAGGAGTACTGGCAGGCCTGAAAACTTGTTGGTATCGTCCCGAAGGCAGTGTAAACAGTACAGAATACCAGGCTGATTATGAAATCAGCAATTTACATCAGATATTTGAACTTCTGGAAAAGGAGTAGATTCATGGCAAAGTCACCAAAACAGAAAATGAAATTACTTTTCCTCATTAAAATGCTTCAGGAAAATACAGATGAGCATCATGTGCTCACCACTCAGGAGATCATTGATAAATTGGCTGCTAACGATATCCATGCGGAGCGAAAAAGCATCTATGATGACATCAGGACGCTGCAGGATTTTGGCTATGATATTTTACAGGCAGGCAGCAGAAGCGGTGGCGGGTACTGGTTGGGAAGCAGGGAGTTTGAATTGCCGGAATTAAAGCTTCTGGTTGATGCAGTACAGTCTTCCAGGTTCATAACTACTAAAAAGTCAAGGGAACTGATTCATAAGCTGGAGCATATGGTAAGCCGTCATGATGCAGGTAAGCTTCAACGACAGGTGTATGTGGCCGGGCGCATCAAGACGGAAAATGAAAGCATTTACTACAGTATTGATGCCATTCACAGAGCCATACAGGAGAACCGGCAGATCAGCTTTCCTTATCTGGAATGGACTTTAAAAAAAGAATTAAGTCCCAGAGAAGGAAAAGAGCGTTATCTTGTGAGCCCATGGGCGTTGATCTGGAGAGAAGAGAATTATTATCTGGTTGCCTATGACAGTGCCTCCTCAATGATGAAGCACTATCGTGTGGATAAAATGGGGGCTGTAGAAATACTGGAGATGAAACGGGAAGGTGCCATGCAGGCAAAAGAAATGGATTTGGCGGCTTATGCCAACCGTACATTCGGTATGTACGGCGGCAAAGAAGAAGTGGTGACGCTGCGTTTTCCTAACAGATTGATAGGGGTGGTACTTGACAGATTTGGTAAGGATGCTGATATCTTGCCGGCGGAAGAGGGATTTTTTAAATGTCGGACGAAAATTGCAGTCAGTGGGCAGTTTTTCGGATGGATGACCGGAATCGGTAAGGAAGCATCTATTGTTTCTCCGAAAGATGTCAGAGAACAGTATAGAGAATGGCTGCAGGAAATATTGAATGTCGAACCTTGTTAAAAAACAGCTAATTTACTGCATCTATTTTTGGTAATTATTTTCATGGGGAATACATTGACATTTTATATGAAATTTCTTATACTGAATAGGCACACTATATCTATGAACCAATACGAAGCTTGGACACAAGATATTGTGGTTAAAAGAGAAAATGTTGATAGATAGCCAGAAAGAAAGGAATGTAAGCAGAAATGAGTGTGGGGTTTGAGTCGGCCAGTTCTAACGATGTGAATTATGGAATTGAATATCACCCGGAGAAAACGGTTTATGTGATAAAGAAAGATGGAAGCAGAGAAGCTTTCAATGTACAGAAGGTCATCAATGCGGTAGGGAAGAGTGCTTATCGTGCGTTGACTAAATTTACAGAGGAAGAAGAAAAGCATATCTGTCAGTATGTAGTGGACAAGGTAGATGAATTGGGGCAGGAGGAGATTCCGATTCCTATCATGCACAATATTGTAGAAAGTGCCTTGGAGCAGGTAAAGCCAATTGTGGCTAAGAGCTACCGTGATTATCGCAACTACAAGCAGGATTTTGTCCGTATGCTTGACGATGTTTACAAGAAGAGCCAGTCAATCATGTATATTGGGGATAAGGAGAACTCTAATACGGACTCTGCGCTGGTATCTACCAAGAGAAGTCTGATTTTCAATCAGCTGAACAAAGAATTATACCAGAAGTTCTTCATGACTACGGAAGAGATTCAGGCATGCCGTGACGGTTATATTTATGTCCATGACATGTCTGCCAGAAGAGATACTATGAATTGTTGTCTCTTTGATGTACAGAGTGTGCTCACGGGCGGTTTTGAAATGGGAAATATCTGGTACAATGAGCCTAAGAGCCTGGATGTAGCGTTTGATGTTATCGGTGATATTGTGCTCAGTGCAGCCAGCCAGCAGTATGGTGGATTTACTGTACCCAGTGTAGATCTGATTTTGGAACCTTATGCAGAGAAATCCTATCAGAGAAATCTGGAAAAATATATCCGCCTGGGGATTGATAAAGACACTGCAGAAGCAGAAAGTTATGCAGATGTGGTAAGAGAGTACGAACAGGGCTTCCAGGGATGGGAGTACAAGTTCAATACCGTAGCCAGCAGCCGTGGGGATTATCCCTTTATTACCGTTACCGCAGGTACCGGCACAGGCAGATTTGCTAAGCTTGCTACCATTACCATGCTGAATGTAAGAAGAAAAGGACAGGGGAAGAAAGAGTGCAAGAAGCCTGTACTTTTCCCGAAGATCGTGTTCCTGTACGATGAGAATCTGCATGGACCCGGCAAGCCGCTGGAGGATGTATTTGAGGCCGGTGTAAGATGTTCTGCCAAGACCATGTATCCTGACTGGCTGAGTCTGACCGGAAAGGGCTATGTAGCCAGTATGTACAAGCAGTACGGCAAGATTATTTCTCCTATGGGATGCCGTGCTTTTCTGTCACCTTGGTATGAAAGAGGCGGAATGCACCCGGCAGACGATAAGGATGTGCCCGTATTTGTAGGTCGTTTTAATATTGGTGCAGTTTCTTTACACCTTCCTATGATTTTGGCTAAGTCCAGGAAGGAAAGCCGTGACTTTTACGAGGTGCTGGATTATTATCTGAATCTGATCAGGCAGCTGCATATCCGTACTTATGCTTATCTGGGTGAAATGCATGCTTCTACCAACCCGTTGGCATATTGCGAAGGCGGTTTCCTGGGCGGACACCTGAAGCTTCATGATAAGATAAAGCCATTATTAAAATCTGCAACAGCAAGTTTCGGTATCACTGCACTGAATGAGCTTCAGGAACTGTATAACAGTAAGTCTCTTGTAGAAGACGGAGAATTCGCACTGGAGGTACTGGAGTATATCAACCAGAAGGTAGCTCAGTTTAAGGAAGAAGACGGCAACCTGTATGCCATTTACGGCACTCCGGCAGAGAATCTGTGCGGTCTGCAGGTAAAGCAGTTCCGTGAAAAGTATGGTATTGTAGAAGGTGTATCTGACAGAGAATATGTCAGCAACAGTTTCCACTGCCATGTAACGGAAGATATTACCCCTATCCAGAAGCAGGATCTGGAGAACCGTTTCTGGAATCTTAGTAACGGCGGTAAGATCCAGTATGTAAAATATCCGATTGATTATAATACAGAAGCTATTAAAACTTTGATTAGACGCGCTATGGGTATGGGCTTTTATGAAGGTGTTAACCTGTCTCTTGCCTATTGTGATGACTGTGGACATCAGGAGTTGGAGATGGACGTATGTCCAAAGTGCGGAAGCCGCAATCTGACCAAAATCGACAGAATGAACGGATATCTGTCTTATTCCCGCGTACACGGGGATACCAGACTGAATGATGCCAAAATGGCAGAAATCGCGGAAAGGAAAAGTATGTGATAACAGTGAGCAATTGATCTTTGCGGGAATCGCAAAGGGTTATCACAGGACGGAGGGAAAGATGAGATATCATAACATCACAAAAGATGATATGCTGAACGGTGATGGATTAAGAGTTGTGCTCTGGGTAGCAGGATGCAACCATTGCTGTAAGGAATGTCATAACCCCATAACATGGGATCCCAATGGTGGTCTGCCTTTTGACGAAGGAGCCAAACAGGAAATTTTTGAGCAGCTTGATAAAGATTATATATCCGGAATCACATTTTCCGGCGGAGATCCGCTTCATCCGGCCAATCGTCCTGATGTCAGGGCATTAATGGCGGAAATCAAGGAAAAATATCCGGATAAGACCATCTGGCTCTATACGGGCGATTCATGGGAAAACATTGTGTATTATCCTATGATGAAATATGTGGATGTAGTTGTAGACGGTGAATTCCACATAGAGGAAAAAGATGCAAAGCTTCTGTGGAAAGGCAGCAAGAATCAGAGAGTCATCGATGTGCAAAAGACCAAAAGTCAGCCTGATCCTACCATACCGGTGCTTCACTGCAGAGATTACGAGCAGGAGCCATGGCAGAATACATCGCAGCAGCATACAAGTGGGTGCTGCCGGTAAGAAACACGGCGGCCCGGTGAAAAGGGTAAGATTAATAAAAAGAAAGGCATGGTAACAGAGAATGCAAAGAATTGCAAAGTTTCACAAAGTCAGTCCGGAACAATTCTTAAGCGGAATGCAGGACAGCTTCCCGGAATACACAGAGGCTGATATCAGAGATATGTATGAATCCATAGAACTGCCTCGCAGGGCTACGAAAGGAAGTGCAGGATACGATTTCTTTGCGCCGTTTTCCTTTTCTCTTCCTCCCGGATCCACGATTAAGATTCCTACCGGAATTCGAGTGGAGATGGAGCCTGACTGGGTATTAAAGCTGTATCCAAGAAGCGGTCTTGGTTTTAAATACAGACTGCAGCTGAACAATACAGTAGGCATTATTGATAGTGACTATTTTTATTCTGATAATGAGGGACATATTTTTACCAAGTTGACAAATGATTCCAATGAAGGCAAGACTGTAGAAGTGACTGCCGGAACCGGCTTCATGCAGGGAATTTTCCTGGAATATGGAATCACTGTTGATGATGATGCGCAGGGCGAGCGCAACGGCGGATTCGGAAGTACCACGAAGCAATAGGCTTTTGAGCAGCATAATGATTTTGAATAATGACTCCCTTCTCGGGGAATCCTAGAAAGAACCAATAGTAGGTCGAACAGGAGCCTGGGAAGGGAGTTTGTGCGTGTATATGAATTCTGAGACGGAGAGGGAAACTGCCAAGCAGCAAACTCGCATAAGCGGGATGCTTTCAAAGGATATGCAGTACCTGAATCATACGCTTGCAGCTGAAATGAATTTTGATGTGGTATACCGTGTTGTCAATATGGGCGGAAAAGAAGCGTGTATCTATTTTATTGATGGTTTTTGTAAAGATGAAGTGATGCAGAAGCTATTGCAATATTTTATGGATATGAAACCGGAGGATCTGCCAAAGGACGCCCATGAAATGTCCAAGAAGGGAATCCCGTATGTAGAAGTAGACATGTCGGATGAGTGGGAGAGTATTCTCTATTCCTTCATGTCCGGTGTCATTATATTGCTAGTGGAAGGATACGAGAAAGCACTTTTGATTGATGCCCGTACCTATCCTGCCCGAAGTGTATCGGAGCCTGAAAAAGATAAAGTGCTTCGCGGATCCAAAGACGGTTTTGTGGAGACTGTGGTTTTTAACACTGCTCTGATCAGGAGACGTATCCGCAGCACAGATCTTCGTATGGAAATGATGAAAGCAGGTAAAAGCACCCAGACAGATATTGTAATCTGCTATATGAATTCTCGTGTAGACCATAAATTTCTGAAAGAAATCCGGGATAAAATCAACAATATTCAGGTAGATTCCCTGACCATGAACCAGGAAAGTCTGACGGAATGTCTTTTTGGCGGCAAATGGTTCAATCCGTTCCCGAAGTTCAGATATACGGAGCGCCCGGATACTGCTGCAGCGCAGGTGTTGGAGGGCAATATCGTTATTCTGGTTGATAACTCACCTTCCGCAATCCTGCTGCCAACCACGGCATTTGATGTGGCGGAAGCGGCGGATGATTATTATTTTCCGCCCATAACGGGAACTTATCTGCGGATTACAAGATTCCTGATTGCGGTAATGACGTATTTGCTGACGCCTACTTTTTTACTGCTTATGAATCACAGAGAGTGGATACCGCCTGCTTTTTCTTTTATTGTGCTGAAGGAAGAGCCTAATGTGCCGTTAATCTGGCAATTTTTAATTCTGGAACTGGCAATTGATGGGTTGCGTTTGGCTGCAGTCAATACGCCGAATATGTTAAGTACACCGCTCAGTGTCATGGCAGCACTTGTGCTGGGGGAGTTCTCGGTTAACAGCGGGTGGTTCTCTTCGGAAGTTATGCTTTATATGGCTTTTGTAGCTATTGCAAATTATACACAGGCCAATTATGAGATGGGATATGCTTTAAAATTTATGCGTATTATTACACTGCTTTTGACCGCTGTGTTTGGGGTGTGGGGATATGTGGGAGGTATTTTGTTGTTTATTTTCTCGCTGGCATTCAATAGGACTGTGTCACACCAGAGTTATCTGTCACCGCTTATTCCATTTGACTGGAAGAAGCTGAAAAATCGGTTGATTCGGAGGAGACTGCCCGGGTCGCTGCAGAAGTAATAGAATGCAAATACAAGTAAGTCCTCCTACTCACTCACTTTAAGC
Source organism: Acetatifactor sp. (assembly GCA_045545375.1). Lineage (GTDB taxonomy): Bacteria > Bacillota > Clostridia > Lachnospirales > Lachnospiraceae > Acetatifactor. Next base: position 837 of record JAZQAT010000102.1, on the reverse strand, counting down.
GGTGGATAGGGGGACTTACTTTCTTTTATTAAATTTCTACTTCCAGCCCATCATAAGCCACTTCCATGCCATAACGTGCAGCAGCCTCACAGAGCTCCTCATGAGTTTTTTCCACCAAATGTCCGATATGGCTTACCATGATTCTGGTTTTCTCGTCTATGGCACCCATTTCCGTTAACTTGTCCGCCATTTCCCTGCACCAGGTCAGATCCATATGGGCTTCCGTAATCTGCGCATTCTCCTTCAAAGTACAGTCAAGTACCACAAAATCAAAGCGTTCTCCGGAATTCTTGATGTATTCCAACGCGTCCTCATGGAATTTACCGGTATCGAATCCCCATAAAATGTATTTGTCGTCTTTGCGGATAATGTACAATGAGGATCCCAGCGATTCTTGATGACGAGCGCGGAGAGGAGTAACCTGATAACCGATAATATCATAAGTCTGATAATGTTCCAGGTCGTGTACTGATACCGAAAAGTCGCAGGTCTTTTTTCTTGTTCCGTTCCGATAGGCCTCTTCCTGTCTTTCGATGGATGCTTTCAGTGCGCGTCCCGAAGCTTCCGGTATGTAGAAATTCACTTTATCGATTCCCTGTGGCCTGCTGAGAATATCAGCAGTCAGAAAATGATCATGGTGAGCATGAGTAATCAGGATATTCCTTACCTTTCGCATATCGAGACCTCTATAAGCTGTATGAGCAAAGGTGTCTACAGGATATTCTATTCCAAAACAGTCATCAATGACTGCCTGCGAACGGGTACGGATATCCTTTCCTCCGTGTTGTCTTGCGTATTCACAGACTCTGCAGTAGCAGAAAATCTCAGGAATACCGC
>JAZQAT010000101.1:0-56023 GCA_045545375.1 Acetatifactor sp. | reverse complement strand
TTTCACCGGATGCATTGCCGCCAAATACAGGCCTGTCCTGCATGATGACAACCTTCAGTCCATGCCTCGCTGCGGCTATTGCGGTGCACATCCCCGCAAAGCCACCTCCTATGACACACAGGTCACATTCATGATGCATATTTTTTAAGTTTTCGTTCATTCTTTCAAAACACCTCCATACGATTTACATTGCTTTTCGATATGACTTATTATATAATATGCTTATATAAAGTGCCTTAAAAATTCAATGCGAAAACTTTAAATTCCTGCACAGAGGTATCCCATGATAGACGATATCCTGAATTACATCACATTCCTGGAAGAACAATACGCTTTCAGCATCAGCATCCACGCGAAAGAACGTGGCCATTGTAAAGTCATTGACCGGCTCATCCCCTACAATATCCATCGCAATCCCTACTGCCTGTTCATCACCTCCGATAAGCAGCGCCACTCACAGTGTGTGGACGTTCAGCAGAAGATTCGTGAGGACTGCCAATGTGAGATTTTCTACATGAGCTGTATGTGCGGCGTGGGGCAATATGTGCTTCCGGTAAAATATGATTCTGACCTACTGGGCTTTATCTGCGTAAGCGGCTATGGAAATGCTCCTGAAAAATGCTTAAGCTATGCCGGTGCTGACCGTCTTTTTCCTGCAACATCCGGAGGATAACAATAAGCCTGATGCAGACAGCACTCTGTACCATCATATTCTTTCCGTTATGCATGCCAATCTTGACAGGAAGCTGACTATTGAAGATATTGCTGCCGCCTGCTATTGCAGCCCTTCCATGGTAAGCCATCTTTTTAAGAAGAAATCGGGGACTACGGTCAACAGATATCTGAACGGTCTGCGCATGGAAAAGGCAAGGCAATTGCTTACTGATACAAACTTAAGTATTACAGAAATTGCCTATACCTGCGGCTTTTCTGACGCAAATTACTTTATATCTGCGTTTAGCAAAGCAGCTGGTATTTCACCGCTGCAATTTCGGAAATGTGCAGTTTCCTCTTTACCTTTGAATCAATTTGGGATAAAATAATATTACAGTACGGACATGAGCCGAGCGCCATCTTATGAGCAAAGAGAGCTGCGAAGCAGCGGAAAGCGCCGTCAGGCGCCTTTGCGAATGGCGCGGCTGAACTGTAATAAAAAACAATTGTAATAGAAAGGAATTTATTATGAGTCAGAATCCTGTTGTAACGATTACCATGGAAAACGGCGGCGTTATCAAAGCTGAGCTGTATCCTGAGGTTGCTCCTATTTCCGTTAATAATTTCATCAGCCTGATTAACAAGAAGTTCTATGATGGCCTGATCTTCCATCGTGTCATCAAAGGCTTCATGATCCAGGGCGGCTGCCCCGATGGCAACGGTATGGGTGGCCCCGGCTACTCCATCAAAGGTGAATTTGCCCAGAACGGCATTCCCAACGACTTAAAGCACACAGAAGGCGTCCTGTCCATGGCACGCGCCATGAACCCCAACTCCGCCGGCTCTCAGTTCTTTATCATGCATAAGACCTCTCCTCATCTTGACGGAAGTTACGCTGCTTTCGGCAAAGTAACGGAAGGTATGGATGTGGTAAATAAGATTGCAGATACCAGAACCAATTACATGGATCGTCCTCTGGAGAACCAGGTTATCAAGTCTATGACTGTTGAGACCTTCGGAGTAGAATATCCGGAACCCGAAAAGATGTAAGAACGCGACTGAACTGTTTTTGAACGTGCAAAAGTTTGTGAGATAAGTCTCACACAAACTTCTGCACGTTCATATTTTGTTTACAAATCATTCAATGATTTTTTAATTCCTCATCACGAATTATCCATTTCTCTGCCCTATACTATAACCATAAGATACAGAGAACACAAGAAACACTAAATAAGGCCACAACAGTTTATTGTTTTCATAAATAACTTTTTCATAATAAATGCCAGGGAAGAGTAGCTTTCCTGGCATCCTCCCTTTTCAGGGATAATATTAAAATCAGTATAAACCACCAGGGCAGGGAACATCCCCGCCCTAATATTTTGTCCTTTACTCTGCCAACAAAATTTCACACAATTCTCCCAGCAAGGAAGCATCCATATCTGTGAAACTTTCGGATGATGTAAAGGATAATCTTGTAGATACCCAATTATCATCCTTATCTTCCGGTGTATCTCCTTCATCTTCCCATAATACAAAGGAACCTTCTTCTGCCGGGAAAATGCGGACTTCCATTCTTTCAGGATTCTCTACCGAATTATCGAAAGCGTCCATATTTTTCATGGGCACAATAGCTCCGGCTTTCATGAAAACAGGAATATTCTAGATTTGCAGACATCCTTATATACAGGATATGCTACAAATCTCTTTTGCACTTTCAGTAATATCAGTTCAGCCGCGCTATTCGTGCATAAGGACTTGTCTGAACTGTTTAACCCATGTTATATTTTTTCAACATCGCCTTTTCAAATGCAAGCAGATATTTTGCCTCTTCGTCAATTGCTTCCTCACATGGGTTTTCAATCAAATCACGATAAACATGAATATCACGACCAACCTCTCCACCCTGCATAACAAACGGTTCGGAAACAATGCGGCCGGTGTAGCCGATTTCAGAAAGTGCACCAAAGACTTCATCCCAGTTGATGTGTCCTCTGCCCGGTGCACGGCGGTTATTATCACCGGTGTGGAAGCTCTTTAAGCGGTCTGCACCCACCAGACGGATTGCATCACCGAGGCTGTCCTCTTCAATATTCATGTGGTAGGTATCCAGCAGCACTCCAATATTTTTACTGTCGATCTCCTCAATATAAGCCAAAGCTTCTTTTGCAGTATTAATCAGACAAGTCTCAAAACGGTTCACCGCTTCCACGCAGTAGGTAACACCGCAATCCTCTGCCACTTTGATGATCTCGCGCATGCTCTTTACACTCTGATTCCAATACGGCATCTTAGAATCCTGCATATCGTCCGGGGTACCCCAACCGGCATAGCTGACACCGGACAGCAGCATACCGCCGCCCACTTCCATCTTGCGGATGATATTCTGCAGATACTTCACGCCGCCCTTACGAATGGATTCATCAAGAGAAGACACATCATATCGGCGATCCAGGCCAAGACTGTATGTAAGTTCAATGCCAACTGCATCCGCTTCTTTTCTCAACTCACGGATATGATCATCGCTCATCTCGAGCAGCGGCTGTGCCTGAAACTCGAGAATATCAAAGCCGATTTCTGCAGCTTTTTTGATATATTTTTTGTGATCAGCTGCCCATCCCTTTTCCCAGAAATTCATGAAAATACCTAATTTATTCATATATGGTGCTCTCCTTTCAAACTATACCTATCGCATCCTTAAAATCAAAGCTTTATTTCTGTATATCCCAAATATTTAGACAAGGCTTCCCGAATTCTTCTTGTCTGATCACCTGCTGTAATAATTGCATGATGTCTGAAGCCTTCTTCGCTCATATGGCGAAGCTTCGTCTGCAATCCGGGAACCTGCACGACACCATAGGTTCCAAAGAATCCTTCGTCTACCTTAATATCTAACACTTCTGCCTTCTCTACAAAATAGCGTGCTTCGCCATTTTCTGTACGCATGCCGCAGATTGTAATGGTACCGGGCTTGATTCTTCCCACATTTACTCCCCATGAACAGTTCTCTCCCTGTGTCTTGGTAAACATCTTGTGCTCTTCCATATGGCCCGGTCCGCACAAGAGGTCAATGGGAAGCGGTCCACAGTGGAATAAGATACACTTATCTGCTTCGTCACCGTAATTATTATTAATGTCGAGACATCCCACGCCTGTATCAGAAGCCAGTGCCAGTGCCATCATTGCAGGCGCATTTGTCACGTCTGTCTCGCAGACAACCGGCATTTGTCTCTTGTTAAGGATTCCCATAACGGTACATGGTGTAATCTTATATTCATACTGTAACTCGCTCCAGCAACGGATTGCCATCACATCCAGCTTCATTTCTGTTTTGAGTTCTTCCAGTGCAACGCCCAATTTACACTGACTTAAAATAGCATATTCCGGTGTGTCACAAGTGTCAGAAATTGCTTTGATCTCCTTCTCCCAGTCAGCCAGTCTTGAATCATTATCTGCAATTGCTTTCATCTTATCAAAAATCTGCGTCAGGTCAAGGGTTTCTACATCAGCACCCCTTTGTTCCAATGCCCCTTCGTCAAAACGTACGCTCTTGAAAGCTGTAGTTCTGGCACCAAGTACACCGATCCTCATATGACGCATTCTTTTCACGATGCGGCAGATACCAATAAAATCTGTCATCTCCTTATGGAATTCATCACTCAGCGGATGCATGGTAAATGGTTCCCCGGAAACAAAGGATACTTTCATCTGCTTTAATACCGCGCATAATCCCAATTTTCCACAGAAAGCATCTCTCCTGTTGGCAAAATCCAATTTTCCCAGTTCATCCGGATACGCCTGAAGAAGAATCGGCACCTTGACATCTTTAATCGCCTCTTTGATTCCATTCTCATCACCAAAGTTGGGCAGGCAGATGATCAGGCCATCATATTCGCCATAATGTTCTGCCAGGAAATTCGCAAAGGCTTCTCCTTCTTCTCTTGTCTCCACTGCACCGTATCGTGTCAGTGAAGAATCCATAGTTAAAACTTGTGCGCCTGCTTTTTCCACTGCCTGTGTCATTTCTTCTCTTGCAGATTCAATAACAGAGCTTGGGAAAAATCCTCGATTTGCTATCAATAAAGCCAATTTCAACTTGATTTTCCTCCTTTTTTTGTAACATTAACGTTAATGTAAGTATAGCATTCATTATAATACATGTCAATATGGGATTTATTTTTTTCCAACTGTAACACACGGGTTGTCTGAACTGGAAGATCATCTTTCGGCAACTTTTTTTGACACAAATGACGTTCAATTGTATAATATTAACTGTGTTGAAAAACTTTGAAAATATGTATACCGGAGGATAATAGAATGTCCATAACATTAAAAGATATTGCTGATGAACTAGGTGTGTCGGTCAATACTGTTTCCCGTGCGCTTCGTAATATGCCGGATATCGGTCAGGAAACCACGAATCTGGTAAAGGAGACTGCAGCGAGGCTTGGATATCGCAAGAACCTTGCAGCCAGCTATTTAAAGACCACCAAATCCATGATGCTCGGCATAGTTGTCCCGGATATCTGCAATCCGGTTTTCTCCTATATGTACAAAGGTATCGAAAAAGTCTGCGCTGAAACAAATTATACGCTGATGCTTGGTAATTCAAACGGAAATCCGGACGAAGAAAGCGCGGTGCTCAGCAATATGCTTGACCACGGCGTGGACGGTATCTTCCTTGTTCCCTGCATGAAGAACACACAGTCTCATGCCCAATTGGAAAATGCGAACGTTCCCTATGTCATCATGCAGCGTAAGTTTCCGGGACTCTCTGCTAATTTTGTGCAGAGCAACGACTATGAGGGAGGGTATCTGGCTGCCCAACATTTATATCAATTGGGGCATCGCAGCTTTTTGTATATTTCTGCTCCAATGTACATTTCTTCTGCACAGGATCGTTACAATGGTTTTATGGCATATCTCAAGGAAAAAGATTTGACAGAGTGCACCGTGCAGATTCTGGAATGTGACAGTACAAAGACCGGCGGCTATAAAATAGCAAAAAAATGGCTTGAACAACAGCCCAATCGGAATTCTTTAAGCGCAACAGCAATTTTCTGTTTCAGCGACTATGTAGCTTATGGTGTATATTCTGCTATTTCGAAATTTAATTTGCGTGTGCCGGAAGATATTTCCGTGATTGGCTATGATAACAATGAATATTCAGATATGACGTTTCCTGCTTTAACAACTATTGATATCCTTCCGTACAAAATCGGCAGGCAATCGGCGAATATAATGTTTGACCTGATCAACAACAAAGCTGACACCGGAGAGCACATAGAAGCTGTGATCACTCCGAAGCTCATTCTGCGGGATTCAACAGGACAGATATAAATACAGCAGCGGCAAGGATTTTCTCCTTGCCGCTGTCGCATTTCTATCCTTATTACTTACTCAAATCTCCGGTCATACAGCAACGCTGCGATCAGAACTACAAAGCACGAGCCTGCATTATGTACCAAAGCACCTGTTGTCGGATTCAATAGGCCTGTTACAGAGAGAGCAACTGCAGCAAAGTTGATACACATTGACAGCGTTATGCTGAGCCTGATTGTATTTACGGCAGCGTTTGACAGCCGTTTCAGGTACGGAATTCTTGATATATCATCGCTCATAAGCGCAATGTCCGCCGCTTCAACGGCAATATCACTTCCCATACTGCCCATAGCCACACCAACACTTGCGGTTTTCAGAGCAGGCGCATCATTTACTCCGTCACCTATCATACAGACATTTCTGTTTTCAGCCTGCAGCTTTGTAATGCTTTCGACCTTTTCTTCCGGCAAAAGCTCGGCACGTACTTCGGTAATACCGACCCGACTTGCAAAATAGTCGGCAGTCTTTTGGTTATCACCTGTCAAAAGGACGATTCCGGTCTGCATCGCAGTAAGCCTTGCTACCATATTTGCAGCTTCCGGGCGAAGCACATCGGAAAGTGCGATGATTCCAATATACTTTTCGTCTACTGCCACAAGGATGGATGCCTTCCCCTGTGAACGGATGGTTTCAAGTGTGGAGTGAACATTGCTATCAAGAACGACACCGTTTTCAAGCAAGAACTTCTCATTACCGCAGAAAATCTCTTTGCCCTCAATTTCAGCATAAATACCTTTACCGGTTGTCATCTTAAATTCCGTAGATTCTGCTAAATCAATCCCTCTTTTCTTTGCAAAAGCAACAATAGCCTTGCCAAGGGGGTGCTCACTTTTCGCTTCAGCAGATGCAGCAAGAGATAAAAGTGCATCATCGCCTACAGCATCATCAAACGGAATTATATCGCATACTTCAAGTCTTCCGTAGGTCAGCGTGCCTGTTTTGTCAAAGGCGATAGTATCGACCTTTCCCATTTTTTCAAGAGCTTCGCCTGATTTGATGATGACACCATGCTTCGTTGCCTGCCCGATAGCTGCCATGATCGCTGTAGGCGTTGCAAGCACCAGTGCACAGGGACAAAATACAACAAGCACCGTAACGGCACGGACAATATCATTTGTCACGATGCCGGTAATAATGGCAATCAGCAGGGCCACAGGAACGAGCCAGCTTGCGGCTTTGTCGGCAATCCTCGCCATAGGCGCCTTTTTATTTTCGGCTTCCTGTACCATACGAATGAGCTTCTGCAGAGAACTATCCTCGCCGACTTTGGTGGCCTTTATGTCGATTACACCAAAGCGGTTGATCGTACCACAGAATACATCATCACCGATTGCTTTATCCACGGGTAAGGATTCGCCCGTCATAATGGATTGGTCAACGGAGGTTTCGCCGTTTATGATCATACCGTCAACGGGGATGGTCTCACCCGGCAGAATGCGCAGGATGTCGTCTTTGCAGATTTCTTCCGCTGCAATCATTTCCTCCTTGCCGTCCGCAATTCTTCTGCCCTGTGTAGGTGCAAGGCTGATGAGTTTTTTCAAGCCTTTCTTTGCCCGGTTGGTGGTCATATCCTCAAGGATAGCACCGATTGCCATGATGAAAGCAACCTCACCTGCGGCAAATAAGTCACCGATAGCAATAGCAGCAAACATGGCAATGGTAATAAGCAAAGCTGATGAGATCTTGCTGATGCCGGGATTATGTATGATTCGCCACACAGCCAGGTACAAAAGAGGAATACCGCTGATAATAACCGTGATCCACGCAGGATCGACCGGAAGATTTACTCCGGCTTTGGGTAATACAAAGCTGAGTACCAAAAATATGCCGCCCACCAGTGTTGCAGGAACACCGGCGAGAAAATCGTTGATCTTCTTTAACATTTGTCGCACCTCTCATTTATTGACATTGGCCTGAGAACAATGTATGATATGTTTGTTAAGAAACAATCTGTTCTGTTTCTATTGATATTATACGCATGCAAAGAAGCAGTTTCAATAAGCAAATATAACATCTTGTTCGTTACAGAACATTTTCGTTTATTTGTTCGGGAGGTTATCATGGATAGACGGCAAAAGAAAACAAGGGCTGCCATATTCAAGGCATTTACAACACTTTTATCAGAAAAGAATTATAATCAGATTTCAGTGCAGGAGATCATCGATGCAGCCGACATCGGAAGAACGACCTTTTATGCTCATTTTGAAACAAAGGATTATCTGCTCAAAGATCTGTGTGAGAAGCTGTTCGGACATATCATCGATACAGCGATGGGACTTCCCCACGGGCATTACCACTACTCCTGCGGCAGTGAAACAGATTCCGTATTCCTGCACCTGCTGCGGCATCTTTGGAAACTGTAGATTGGTGGCTGTCCCGCAAGATGAAGGAAACACCCGAAGTAATAACAGAGTATTTCCTGGCCGCAATTGAACCGATATTACAATAAATATTTATTAAGAGAAGCACGCTAAAACTTCTTTCAAGTGACATATGCAGTGAGATAAGATCTACTAACAGCCTGTATTTTGACTTTCATACTCAAAATACAGGCTGTTAGTAGATCTTACCTCACTGTGACGGCACTTGAAAGAAGCCTCAGCGCCTCACTCTGTGCGTGCCTTTGCTATAAGCCTTCCCAAGTCAAGCCTTATCTCAAGCCTTATCAATAGATCCGAACAGTTCCATCTTCTCTTTAACGGTCTTCTTGATTGCTTCAGCACCGGGAGCCAGCAGCTTACGAGGATCAAATCCCTTACCCTGCAGATCCTTACCTGCTTCGATATACTCACGTGTAGCAGCAGCAAATGCCAGCTGGCACTCAGTATTTACATTAATCTTAGCTACTCCCAGAGAGATTGCTTTCTTGATCATATCAGCAGGAATTCCGGTACCGCCGTGAAGAACCAGAGGAAGTTCTCCTGTCTTCTGCTGTACGGCATCCAAAGTTTCAAAGCTCAGTCCCTGCCAGTTTGCAGGATATTTACCATGGATATTACCGATACCTGCTGCCAGGAAGTCTACACCCAGATCAGCGATAGCCTTACACTCGTCAGGATCAGCGCACTCACCCATACCTACAACACCGTCTTCTTCACCTCCGATAGAACCCACTTCAGCTTCGATAGAGATTCCCTTAGCATGAGCGTCAGCTACCAGCTGAGTGGTCTTAGCTACGTTCTCATCGATTGCATAATGAGAACCGTCGAACATTACGGAAGAGAAGCCTGCTTCGATACACTTGTAGCAGCCTTCGAAACTACCGTGATCTAAGTGCAGAGCTACAGGAACAGTGATGTTCAGGTCCTGTAATAATCCGTTAACCATGCCTACTACTGCATGATAACCACCCATATACTTACCTGCTCCCTCAGATACACCAAGGATTACGGGAGAATTGCACTCCTGAGCAGTTAACAGAATGGACTTTGTCCACTCCAGATTGTTGATGTTGAACTGGCCTACTGCATAGTGGCCTGCTTTTGCTTTCTTGAGCATTTCTGTTGCAGAAACTAACATTGTGATTACCTCCGTTTTCATTTTCCTCCATTCATCCTTTTGTGGACAAACGTTTGATATAAATATAACATACTTTTCTATAAAAAGAAATAGGGGGAGGCAAAATTTCCGATTTAAAAGTACAATCGGCCAATCAGTCAGCTGCAATCTTCATCAAAGAATACACAATATGATCCATACCAATCTTACTGCCTATGATTTCCTCACTATCCACACCATTCAGCAAGCTCAATACCACAGTATGCTCATCCACGATATTAACAATATCATCTAAAACATCCTTCAATGCACCGTATTTGGTTGCGATCAAAAGCAGATCAACACCTCTCGCCTCTTTCGGTGTGCGCACATGTAGCTTAAAACTTTCCTCATTAATCTGAATGCCCTATTTTTCCAGGCGCGCCTTTCGTTCCCCGACCGCTATCACCCAGAGATTGTCCCCCAGTTTATCGGATAATCCCCATATAAAATAACCGCCTATCGCTCCGACTCCTATAATTGCTACTGTCTCAATTTTCATTCAACTATTTCCTCCGCTTTCTGTCTTTATTCAGCTACCCGAATCTCCACCGCCTTACACAGATTCTCAATCTCTACCTTCTGATGCGTCCCGCCAAACTCACCATCCAGGGTCCAGGCAATTTCTTCCGCTGATTCCACAGTCAAATGAGCCGTCTTAAAACAGTGAATGGCTTTCGTATTAATCTCCCTGTTCAACAAAGCCGACATAATCTCATTTAATTCTATGGCATTGCGTGGTTTCTTGATCAAAGTCACCTCAAATACTCCGTCATCCAGTTTCACATTTCTGCCGGTAATTCGCTTAAATCCTCCCACAGACTCAGAATTGGTAATCATGCCGAACATGAACTCATCCTCAATGATCCCCTGGTCATACGTGACTTTCATATGGTAAGAACGGATAGCCGAAAGGCGCTTCATACCTTCCAGAAGATATGCCATATGGCCCAATACATTCTTCATATCCTGAGCAGTTTCATAAGATACGTCCGTAAACAGACCAAATGCCGCAATATACACAAAGACATCATCATTAAAGATTCCCATATCACATGGAAAATTCCTACCATCAACTATTGTCTGTGCTGCCTGCACCATATTTTTCGAAAGATGCAGACTTCCGCCGAAATCATTGGTACTGCCCGCCGGGATATAACCGATTGGAGTCATAAAAGAACTCTTCATCATACCGGTAACCACCTCATCCAAAGTTCCATCGCCTCCGCTGCACACCAGCAGATCATAAATCGGCTTTCGCCGGGCAGTCAGTTCTATGGCATCCCCTTTCCCTTGGGTAGGGCAGATTGTCACTTCATAATCCGCTCTCGCAAATACATCCAGGATATCCGCAAGGTAATTTCTAATCTGTGCCTTACCAGACTTGGGATTGTATATAAATAACAGTTTCTTATCAGCCATAACTACTCCTCTCTCCACAAAATAATCTGCTGCTTACACGTCCTCTAAAACACCTCCACTTATCAGCTTTAAAAAATGTAAAGCGGAATCAAGTGAAAGTGCTTCCCCATTGATTCCGCTTCTATCATCCCTCTATATGATAATGCAGCTTACGCTACCACATTTCCACTTAAGAATCTCTCGATATCTTCTACTGCTGCAGTCTCATCATTACCGTCTGCTGTCACTACTACCTGTTCACCGCTGTTCAAGCCAAGACTCATCATACCCATAATACTCTTCGCATTAATTTTCTTTCCCTCCACCTCAATATAGATGGTGCTGTCATACTTACTAGCCACCTGTACCAGTACTGCTACCGGCCGAGCCTCAAGACCATTCTGAAGCTTGATTTCAATTGCTTTCTGTGTCATAATAATTTCCTCCTCTATTTACATCCTGATTCTATCTGCAATTTCACTTAATTTTCGTAATCTGTGATTTGCTCCCGATTTTCCCACCGGTGGATCCAGATAACCGCCCAGCTCCTTCAAGGGGGCGTCCGGATACTCCAACCTTACTTCTGCCATCTGTCTTAAATTCTCCGGAAGCTTTTTAAATCCATAATGATCTCTGAGATACTCAATATCCTCAATCTGTCTGGCCGCGGCATTCACGGTCTTGGAGATATTGGCAGTCTCGCAATTCACTCGTCTGTTAATGGAGTTGCGCATCTCTTTTAAAATACGCAGGTTCTCCAGATTCATCAATGCGACATGAGCCTCCATTATGTTAAGAAGATCCACAATAGCAGCTCCTTCTTTCAAATAAACCACGTAATATTTCTTACGCATCACTATTTTGGCATCTATTTCAAATCCCTGCATCACCTTCCGCAACTGTTCTGCTTTCGCTTCATCAGTACATACAAATTCCATATGATACCCTTTCTGAGGGTCACTGATGGAACCAATGCTTAAGAACGCTCCACGCAGGAACGCCCTCTGACAGCAGGAATTTTTAATAAGCTTCTGACCGACAGGAGCTTCCAGATTTCCGAACTTACTATAGAAATCCTGCATCTGCTCCTCACTCAACGTTACATCATTATTTATATTAAATGTTTTTTGCAATAATGTAAAGCTTTTTCTCACAACAGCTTCATTTTCTGTCTGAAATCCTATGGTATAACCACCGGATGCTTCTCTTCCATACTGTCCGCAAAAGCTAAGCAAGGCTGCCAGCTCAGCTATCCGGCAATGCCTTGCGGAACTTATATGCTTTGCCAGTTCTTCTTTTACTTCACCGGAAAATGACATTCTTACACACTCCTGTTGTACACATCTCTATGGTAAAGCTTCACACCATAGCTTCCTTTATCTTTCATCCGGCTATACAATTCGTTGGCAAGGGTCACACTGCGGTGCTGACCGCCGGTACAGCCAATGGCCACCACCAGGCGATACTTCCCTTCTTTGACATAATTGGGTATCAGAAATTGTATCATGTCGTTCAGTTTCGTCATGAACTCTTCCGCTTCTGTAAAACTCATGACATAGTCCTGTACCTCTTTATCGTTACCGGTCTTCTTCTTTAAATCGTCGATATAAAAAGGGTTTGGCAGGAATCTGACGTCAAATACCAGATCCGCATCTGCGGGGATTCCATGCTTGAAGCCAAAGGACATAACCGTTACCATGAGACTATTATATTCACGATTCTGGACAAAAATTCGATCCAGCTCTTCCTTTAATTCCCTGGTCAGCAAATGAGTGGTATCAATGACATAATCTGCCATTTTGCGAATATTTTCAAGAACCTTGCGCTCCTTGCGGACACCGTCTTCCACTCTTCCGTCCATTGCAAGAGGATGGACACGCCTGGTCTCCTTATATCGCTTGATCAGCACTGCCTCATCCGCTTCCATGAAAAGAACTTCCAGATTGTAGCCGTTTTTGCGAAGCCTCTCCAGTACCATTGTGGCATCTTCAAAGAACTGACCCGCACGAACATCCAGCCCCAGCGCCACTTTCGTAATTTCACTGTTGGGTGTGGCAATCAATTCTACAAATTTATCAATCAGGGAAACGGGCAAGTTATCTGCACAGTAAAAACCTGCATCCTCCAGCATCTTAAGTGCGGTACTTTTACCGCCTCCGCTCATTCCCGTTACTACCACAAATCTCATGTTCTCTGCTCCTTTAAGTCCGGCTGCTCACACGGTCGCTCCTGTCCATTGCCCGCACTCAGAACTCTCCCACCATGATTACTTCAGGTTCCAGTTCCACGCCAAACTTTTCCATTACTCTCTGCTGTACTTCTCTTATCAAGTCCCTTACATCCGCTGCACAGGCACCGCCTGCATTGATGATAAAGCCGCAGTGCTTATCCGACACCCTGGCTCCACCGATCTGGCAGCCTCTCAAGCCGGCTTTCATAATCAGCTCGCCGGCAAAATAACCTTCCGGTCTCTTAAAAGTGCTTCCTGCACTGGGAAATTCCAGAGGCTGTTTCTCTCTACGTCTGGCTGCCAGGTCATCCATTTTTTCTTTGATTGAAAAAGAATCACCCTGGGACAGTTCTATGGTCACTTCCGTTACCAGAAAAGGATGATGCTTGATCACACTGTCCCGGTAGCCGAATTCCATGGTGTCATTGTCTAACACCAGTTCTTCTCCCTCTTTATCCAGTACAGTAACCGATGTGACCACCTGCTTCATTTCTCCGCCGTATGCTCCGGCATTCATTACTACTGCACCGCCCACGGTTCCCGGAATTCCGCTGGCAAATTCCAGTCCGGTAAGTCCATGCTCCAAGGCAACCTTGGCGATCCTGGATAAAAGGGCACCGGCCTGGGCCGTAATCTTAGTGCCTTCCACACGAATGTCGGCAAACTTTGACCCCAGCTCAAGCACTACGCCGCAGTATCCTCTGTCACCTGCCAGCAGATTGCTTCCGTTGCCCACCACCACGTGGGGCATCTCTATCAGTGTGAGATACTTCTGTATCTTCTTAAGCTGTACCGCACTTCCTATCTCTATCAGGCAGTCGGCAGGTCCTCCTACCCGGAAAGTCGTATGCTTGGATAACGGCTCCTCCGGGTGGATATTCTCTTCCGGTACAATGTCTTTTAAGGCTTCCATTACAGCTTTACTGATCATTTTTACTCTCTTTCTACTTTTTCCGGTTCACACCTTTTTATGAATTCAGGATCAGACCTGCTGCTCCGTAGATTCCTGCATCATTTCCCAGGGTAGCCAGCACGAATTTCGCACTTCTGCAGCCGTGGAACGCATACTTCTGATATGCAGGGCAGATATATTCAAACAAAACATCTCCGGCCTTGGATACCCCACCACCGATTACAAATACTTCAGGATTCACAACGCTGGCAACAGCAGCCAGGCCCTTGCCCAGGTAGTCACCAAATTCCTTAGCAATTTCGATTGCTACTTCATCACCTTCTTTTACTGCATCAAATACTGCTTTAGCAGAAAGGTTACCGTTACGCAGCTTGCTGGGTGCATTGTCTTTAGCCAGTCTCTTCTTAGCCAGACGCACAACACCGGTAGCAGAAGCATACTGCTCCAGACAGCCCTTATTCTGACAGCCACAACATTCTTCTTCGTTATCTTCAATATGAATATGTCCGATTTCTCCGCCTGCTCCGGTAGCACCTGTAAGGATGTTTCCTTCAACGATAATACCACCGCCGACGCCGGTTCCCAGGGTAACTGCTACAAGGTTCTTATAGCCCTTACCGCCACCCTGCCACATTTCACCGAATGCAGCTACATTGGCATCATTTCCGGCTTTGACAGGCAGATCCAGATAACCATTGAGAACTTTGGCAATATTGAAAACGCCCCATCCCAGGTTTACTGCGCGATATACAGTTCCCTCGCTGTCAATGGGACCCGGTGCACCTACGCCTACGCCCACTACATCGTCCTTTTCAATGCCTCTCTCCTGCATCTTGGCTTTAATGCTGTCAGCAACATCCGGCAGAATAGCAGAACCTTCATTACTCTTATCCGTAGGAATCTCCCACTTAGCCAATACACAGCCTTCCTTGTCAAACAAACCAAGCTTTACGGTAGTTCCTCCGATGTCAACTCCAAATGCATACTTACTCATGATTTTGTATCTCCTTCTATTATAATACTATGATAATGATGTTGGGGGCAAAAGGAATCCCGGTGCCCTCAGTCGCGGTGTAACACAGCTTCTATCAGTCATCTTCTTCCTCGTCTCTTCTTCTCGCCAAAGAATTCTGCACACGGGTATACAGTTCCTGTGCCGCATTGTAACCCATCTTCTTCTGACGATGGTTGACTGCTGCCGATTCACAGATGATTGCCAGATTTCTTCCGGGACGGATAGGAATATTGTGGCATACGATCTTATTCCCCAGATATTCTGTGTAATTCTCTTCCAGACCAAGACGATCGTACTCCTTGTCCTTATCCCATTCCTCCAGACGGATGACCAGATCCACCTGTTGGGTATCCTTTACCGATGAAGCACCAAACAGTGCCTTCACGTCTATGATACCGATACCACGCAGTTCGATGAAGTGCTTCGTAATGTCCGGGGCGCTTCCCACCAGCGTCTCGTCACTTACTTTGCGAAGCTCTACAACATCATCGGTAACCAGTCGATGACCTCTCTTAATCAGTTCCAGCGCCGCCTCCGACTTACCGATTCCGCTTTCACCGGTAATCAGCACGCCTTCACCATATACGTCCACCAATACACCATGAACCGAAATACAGGGAGCCAACTTTACATTCAGCCATCTGATAATCTCTGACATAAAAGCAGAAGTGGACACCTTGGTTGACAAAACGGGAATCTGCTGCTTATTGGCAATCTGCAGGAAAAGCGGATCCGGCTTTAAATCACGGCAGAATACAATACAGGGGATATCATAAGACAACAATTCGCCATATATCTCCCGTTTCTGCAGTTCATCCAGGCTTTCCATATAAGTATATTCCACAAATCCGATGATTTGCAGACGTGACACATCAAAATGTTCGAAGTATCCGGCCATCTGTAATGCCGGACGATTAATATCAGGCTGGGTAATCCGAATATTACTGATATCGATATCAGGCGTCAGATTTTCCAGCTTCATCTTTTCGATTACTTTTCTCAGACTTACACTTGCCATCTTCCCTCTCCTTTGAATCATGACCTTTATTAATTTTATCACACGATTCGCAAGTGTTCAATGCTTTTTATGGAAGAAAAAGTATATCTCCTCCGCTGTTTGCCTGGGAATCTCCGGTACCTGCATCAGAATCTCCACTTCTGCATTCTTAATATCCTCAATGGAAGCAAAATGACGCATCAGGGCTTTGCGCCTTGCCGGACCAATGCCGGGTATTTCATCCAGCACGGATTTCACCTGAGCCTTGCTGCGCAGGGAGCGGTGATACTCTATAGCAAATCTGTGAGCTTCATCCTGAATTCTGGTGATCAGCTTAAATCCTTCGGAATGAATATCAATGGGGAGTTCTTCATTATTAAAATAAAGTCCCCGGGTTCTGTGATTATCGTCTTTCACCATGCCGCACACAGGAATCTGAATCCCCAGTTCTGCAAGCACCTCCAGCGCAATATTTACCTGCCCTCTTCCGCCGTCCATCAGTAGTAAATCCGGAAACTTAGTGAAACTTCCATACTCCCGGTCCAATTCCTTCTCTTCCAGTTCCCTGCTCTCTTCCATTCCATGAGTCAGGCGTCTTGTCAGCACTTCTTTCATGCAGGCATAGTCGTCCGGTCCTGATACAGTCTTGATGCGGAACTTTCTGTAGTCACTGCGCTTAGGTTTCCCTTTTTCAAAGACTACCATAGAACCGACATTGGCAAAACCACTGATATTGGAAATATCAAAAGCTTCCATCCGGTCTGCCCGTTCGATTCCAAGCAGCTCTGCAATCTCTTTCACTGCGCCGATCGTCCTGCCCTCTTCCCGCTTCAGTTTCTCCCTGTCCTGATTGAGTACCAGCTTGGCATTTTGGGCAGCCAACTCCACCAGTTTCTCTTTATAGCCGATTTTCGGCACTCTGATATAGGCTCTGGCTCCTCTTCGCTGGGTCAGCCACTTTTCGATCAGATCCATATCTTCAATCTCTGTCTGAAGCATCAGCTCCCTGGGGATAAACGGTGTTCCCGCATAAAACTGCTTTACAAAGTCTCCCAAAATCTGACCTTTGCTATTGCCCGACACATGTGTCATATAGTAATGTTCCCTGCCGATCAGCTTGCCGTCACGCACGAAGAAGATCTGGACCACAGCCTCAGACTCATCCTGATACATGGCAATGACATCCTTGTCCTCTCCATCACTGTCTGTAATTTTCTGCTTCTGTGACACCTGCCTTACACTGTTCATCAGGTCGCGATAGCCTGCTGCCTCCTCAAAATCCAGGTTCTCAGCAGCTTTCTTCATTTTTTCTTCCAGGTCTTTCAAAATCATATTGTAATTACCGTTCAGAAATTCCAGAGCACCGGCTACCTGCTTACGGTACTCATCCCTGCTTACATATCCCTGGCAGGGTGCCAGACACTGTTTGATATGATAATTCAGACAAGGTCTGTCATTGCCGATATCCCTGGGCAGTGAGCGGTTACAAGTACGCAGCTGGAACAGCTTATTCAATAGCTCAATAGTGTCTTTTACCGCAGCCGCACTAGTATATGGCCCGAAATATTTAGACTTATCTTTTTTCATCTGTCTGGAAAAAAGGATCCTGGGGTATTCCTCACCTACCGTGACTTTTATATACGGATATGTTTTGTCGTCCTTTAAAAGGGTATTATACTTGGGGGAATGCTCTTTGATCAGGTTATTCTCCAGTACAAGGGCTTCCAATTCCGAATCTGTGATGATGTATTCAAAACGGGCAATGAGGCTTACCATCTTGTCAATGGCAGGTCCCCGGCCGATATTTTCCCGGAAATAGGAACGCACCCTGTTATGCAGGTTAATGGCTTTTCCTACATAAAGGATGGTGTCCTGATCATCCCGCATGATATAGACTCCCGGCTTGTTAGGGAGCTTTTTTAATTCCTCTTCAAAATCAAATTTCATGATGACCTCGCAGGTTTATACAATGGCTGGCTAAATCAAGTCTACCACAGAAGATTGCAGTTTGTCCACAGTAACGTTTATATCGTTACTGTTCAGCCCACGCCATTGACAATCCTACTTTTTAAGGATAGAATAAAAAAAAGGCTTAATCAAATAAGGAGATTTCTATGGAAATATCTCAGATACTGGAACAAATTATATTCAAATGCCAACTTTATAATGCCCAAACGGTTATCCTTTTTGGTTCGCGGGCCAAAGGTACCAATACTCGCCACAGCGACTTTGATATTGCTGTAAACGGTGTGACTGACATTGCAGGATTACAGGAAGCATTAGATGATATTCCCACCCTTTATAAGATTGATCTGGTAGACTTGGACAACTGCCACAACGAATTTTTATTGGAGGACATTGCTATTTATGGACGCAAAATTTACGAAAAGATTTGAGAGCTTTAAAAAAAGCCTGGCCTCCTTAACAGAAGCCAGACAACGCGATCTTTCTGATTCTTTTGTATTAAGTGGGACAAGTGCTAAATTCTGCATTACCTTTGATTTGGCATGGAAAGTGATGAAAGATATCCTGATTCAACATTATGCTATCACGAATTTTGTTTCAGGTTCACCGCGCGAAGTTCTTCGTACCTCTTTTCGGGCTGATTTGATTACTGATGACATATGGCTTGAAATGCTAAAGGTAAGAAACGAACTTTCCCATGACTATGATGGGGAAATTGTTTTACAACATTGCCAGACCATTATACACACCTATGTAGATATGTTATCTGTTTTTCAGGAAAAAGTCGAAGAGCTTTTAGAATAGACCAGAATGGGAACACGAACACCAAAATCGGTAATCGCGCTCCCATTTCGTTTTGGTTAAAGTCTATCCATTACCACAACTACTGTCTGTACCCATCCAGGAATTCTCCCATCCGCCTCATAGCATCCTTAAGCACCTCCACCTGCGGAAGCATTACAATCCTGAAATGATCCGGCTCCTGCCAGTCGAAGCCGCTTCCCGGTACCAGCAGTATATTGGTGGCATGAAGCAGATCTCTTGCAAATCTCCTGTCATCTGTAATGTGAAATCTCTTCACATCCAACTTTGGAAACAGATAAAATGCGCTGTTATTTTTTATAAAAGAAAGCCCGGCGATTTTCTCAAGCTCTGAGACAGCCGCTTGGCGCTGCTCATAAATCCTTCCTCCCGGGCTGACCATGGACTGCGGTGTCACCATATCCTCTAGGGCAGCGGGAATTACCAGCTGGGCAAGCGTGTTGGCGCACAGTCTCATGGATGTCAGTTTGATGATTCCCTGACGATACTCCTCTGTCAGCTTACGCGGTCCGCTGATCACCATCCAACCGCAGCGATAACCGCAAAGGCAATGAGACTTGGACAATCCGTTCATGGTCACCACCGGCTGGTCAGGCGCCAGTGCAGCGATGGAAACGTGCTGTAAGCCATCCATCACAAGGCGGTCGTAAATCTCATCCGAAAAGATCAGAAGCTTATGCTCCCTTGCGATATCCGCTATCTTTCGCAGCACTTCCTCAGGATACAACATACCTGTTGGATTATTGGGATTGATCAGTACAATGGCTTTTGTCCTGGCATTTATCTTGGCGCAAATGTCTGACGCATCCGGATACCAGTTAGTCTGCTCGTCGCACCGGTAAAAAACCGGCTTTCCTCCTGCCAGGTACACGGAATTGCCCCACAGAGAATAACTCGGGGTCGGTACCAGTACCTCATCCCCACTGTTCAAAAGAGGCATCAATGCAAAAGACACGACCTCGCTGACACCATTTCCAATAAAAACATCATTATGTGTGATTCCCTGAATCCCTTTCTGCTTATGATAATTGCAGATTGCCTCTCTTGCTTTTGGCATTCCTTTAAAATCACAATATCCTACAGCCTCTTCCAGATGTCCTTCTAAAGCATTCTTAATACTTTTCGGCAGTCCGAATCCAAACGTTGCGGGATTACCGGTATTCAGTTTTAAAATATCAGTTCCTTGCTCCTGCATCCGCATAGCTTCCACAAATAACGGGCCTCTGATATCAGAGTGTACATGCTCCATTCTTTCTGCACAATCAATCATTATTCTTTTCCTCCGAACTTCATCTTTACATTCATCCAAAGCAACAGTTCAGCCCGCGCCTTTCGCAAGGCATTGAATATGCTTTTAGCCGCAGCCTTCGGCGCTCTTCGCTGCTCTGCAGCTGAACTGTTACTAAACGCTGCCTACCGTATCAGCCAGCCTTCTTTAAGCGCCCGCATCAAAAAAATAGAGCAACAGCTGGGTGCACCGCTTTTTGACCGGAGCACCTCGCCACTGCGTCTGACGCAGATTGGTGAAGCCTATATTAAAGCTGCCGAAGAAATTTTTCAGTTAGAACAGCAAATGGAGAACTATATCAATGATTTGAACACGTTAAAATCCGGGCATTTATCCATCGGAGGCAGCAACCTGTTTGCAGCTTACGCCCTGCCTCCCATTATCACCCATTTTCGTGAAAAATATCCTGATATTAAGATACAGCTGACAGAAGGCAATACTGCCCAGTTGGAGGAACTGTTAAGCAATAACACGCTTGATATGGTAATTGATAATTATCATTATGACAGTGCCTTATACGATAAGGCCTTTTACTGTCAGGATCATATTTTACTGGCTGCGCCCAAGCATCTTGAAATTCACGCACAGTTGGCTGCGTACCGGCTTTCTTATGAAGATATCCAAAAACGCACCTACCTGAAAGCAGAGCAGCTCGCTGTACCCCTGGAGGCTTTTCGGGAAGTGCCCTTCATTATGCTCACCCCCGGAAATGATACCAGAACTCGCGGAGATAAGCTTTGCAGGGCCGCAGGCTTCCGCCCAAATATCATTCTCGAATTGAATCAGCAGTCCACCTGTTATATGGCTGCTTCTACACAGATGGGAGCCACCTTTATCAGTGATCTGCTTGTGACACAGCTTCCTTCTTTTGAAAATCTGGTGTACTACAAGCTGGGCGGGGATGCCGCCGGTCGTAAGGTTTATTTTTATTATAAAAAGCATAAATATAAGACCCGCGCCATGGAAGCATTCATGGATATGATAAAGGCATGAAAGGCCATAAAAATAGCAAAGCAGATATTTGCTATTTGCTACACGTACGGATTCCGTAGAATAAAAATGCCTCAAACACTGACAATCAACTGATAACGTCAACATTTGAGGCATTTTTCACAGAAACTGCTTTTATTTACTCAGTACCAATCTTCTTAATATGAGGGCACTCCAGTGCGTCCGAGCGCTTTACCGGGCAAGCCCATTTTACTGCATTGCGGATAATGGTCTGTACATTACTGTCGTAGTAAGTCGGGAAGCTTTCATGTCCCGGTTGGAAATAGAAAATCTTACCGTTTTCACGATGGAAGGTACAACCGCTGCGGAATACCTCTCCGCCTTCGTACCAGCCCATGAACACGATATCATCAGGCTGTGGGATGGAGAACGGCTCTGCATAAGTCTCTTCGTGAGGCAGCTCGAAATAACGGCCGATGCCCTGTGCAATGGGATGTCCCGGGCTGACAGTCCAGATACGCTCCATGTCTCCGTCTTCTCTCCAGGAAAGATTGCCGCTGGTACCCATCAGCATCTTGAAGGGCTTGGAATGGTGACCGGAATGAAGGAAGATAGCTCCCATTCCTTTGAGTACAGCATCTCTTACACGTACTGCCACTTCATCGGGCACAGCATTATGCTTCATATGTCCCCACCAAAGCAGTACATCAGTGTCATTCAACACTTCTTCTGTAAGACCGCATTCTTCGTCATCCAAAGTAGCAGTTCTTACCACGATATCATCGCTTCTCAAGAAATCTGCAATAGCGTTGTGGATACCGCCCGGATAGATTTCCCTTACCTTTTCATCTGTCTTCTCATGAGCATATTCATTCCATACAGTTACTCTGATCATTGAAATTTCCTCCTTAACTTATCCAACAGCTCTGATATGTCTGAACTGTTATGATATTTTACAACAGAACCTCTCTTCCGGTCTCTGCTGATTTATAAATTGCCTCCAGAATCTTCACCATATTGACACCCTGCTGCGGCACGAACATAGGCTCTGCACCATTTAATACGACGTCAGCAAAGTGACGCAGGTTGGCTTCATGGATCTGAACGCCTTTGGTATTGTCAATGTTGGGAAGATAATCTACTGTCTTGCCATACTCTTCCTCATAGATGCCCAGCTTCTGGGTTGCAGAAGTCCAGCTTGCGCCGGCTTTGGTGCCTCGCAGTTCAAAGAAGCGCTGCTCCTTTTCCACATTGGAAGCCCAGGAGAATTCAATCTGCAGGCAGGCGCCGTTTTCAAAACGGATAAAGCCCATAGCCAGGTCTTCCACATCAAAGGTACCTTGGCTGTTCTTTTCTCCAAAACTGGAATTCACGGAGTCAGAAACATCGGTATCAGCAAACTTGTTATAAGTACAACCGGTAACAGCCACCGGCTTAGGATTGCCCATGAGCCACATGGTCAGGTCAATCATATGGACACCAAGATCGATCAGAGGACCGCCGCCGGACTGCTCCTTTGTGGTAAACCAGCCTCCCTTACCGGGGATACCGCGTCTTCTCTGCCAACCGCAGCGGGCTGCATAAATTTCACCCATTCTGCCGTCTTTAATATAATCTTTCAGGAAAGAAGAAATAGGCATGTAGCGGTTATTTCTCATAACCATAAGCACTTTGCCGCTCTTCTCAGCTGCTGCTTTCATTTTCTCAGCCTCAGCCACACTGACTGCATCCGGCTTCTCGCAGAATACATGAAGTCCACGTTCCAGAGCTGCTACTGCAATGATGGAATGCAGATAATTGGGAGTACAGATGTCAATGGCGTCCAGATCCTGAAGATTGATCACATCCATGTAGTCCTCATAAACTTGAGCAACATTGTACTCCTCAGCAAGCTTCTTTGCTTTCTCCAGCTTAATATCACAAATTGCTACAATTTCAACATTATCCATTTTAGCATAACCGGGCATGTGCGCATGTGCTGCAATTCCGCCAGCCCCGATAACACCGATTTTTAATTTTCTGTCCATATCCTGACTCCTTAGCTGTAAATTGCACCCGAAAAGCCGGCTTTTCCGGATACCGTACACTTTGCAAAGCCTGTTTTAATGTAAAAAAAGTATACCACATCGTCTGCCTGAGTGATATAATAATTGTGTTGCAAAATATCAATATTTTTACATTTAATACAACAGTTCAAACAACCCTTGCGTAAGTGCACAAATCATGCTCGCATGATTTTGTGCTTACGCACAGGGTTGTACTGAGCTGTTACACATTCAGGACAAGGAATCATTATGGAGATCGCTAAGAACGAAGGACTCAGAAGGGTGAACAATATCCCCCTTCCAATTGAATGCCTGATCATGCCGTCCACCGGAGAAACCCAAAACTGGCCATATGCCCATTATCATGAATATATTGAATTGTTATATGTTCTGGAAGGAGACTGTGAAGTAAAACGAAACGGCATCATCACTTACCTGCCGGAGCATTCCATGTACATTATCCAGGCGGGAGAACCCCACTGCACACGCAGGGTTAGTAGGCGTCAGAATCTGTTGTGCATCAAATTTCTTCCGCAAGTACTGTATTCCTCCGAGCAGTCAGTGACCGAACTGGAATATTCTATTCCTTACGTGTTTGAACATTTCAGTGACTGCCGTTATTTTTCTCCTATGCTGCTTCAAGATACTTTTATCCCTAAGATTATGGAAGAACTTTGTGTGGAAAAAGAGGAAAATGATTTCGGCTATGAACTGGCACTGCGCGCCCATATGCTGAGAATCTTTCTGTGGATCATCAGATATTGGCATAAACAAGCCGGAGCACCACAGCTTGCCACGTCCAATCCGAATACTGCTGCCATTCTTTGCCGTGCAAGAGAATATGTGGAAGCTAATTATGCGACGGTGACTTTGACGGATGTAGCCAGGGAATGCGGACTCAGCTATGGGTATTTTTCCAGGATGTTCAATACCTATATGAAGGTGAGCTTTAATGATTATGTTAATCAGGTGCGTGTCAATGAATCTATGAAATTATTGGCTACCACAGATATGAGCATTACGGAAATTGCTTTGGCTATGGGGTTTTCTACCACCAGCTACTATATTCAGGTCTTTAAAAAGTTGAAAAGTATCTCACCTAATAAGTTTCGGAAGCAGTTTCGGAGCAATCAGCTTCCGCAAGGTAATTAAAGAAAATATGGGAATCACTCCGGAGCAATTCCGAAATCCCCAAAATAGAGCAGGAGGCGGTGAGTGACCGCCTCCTATCACAACTCGTGCTTAACCAGCCTGTACGCGATATCTTCAAATACACCGGTGTATACTCCGTCAATCAAGAGGTCTGTTGGAAAATCTCCCTACCGGGCGCTCGGGTGCCTGAGATTCGGGTGGCTGAGACTCAGATGCCTGAGGCCTAGACTCTTCCTCCTCAGCCTCTTCCGCCTTGGTGTCCTGAGGTTCCTCCTCAACAGGCTCCTTCACATTCTGCTCAGGCTCTGCTCCCTGAGGTTCTGCTTCCTGCTTCTGTAATTCTGCAGTTTTCTGTACTTCTGCAGCCGGCTCAGGCTCTTTCTTATCGTCAATAGTCTCCTCCGGCTCGGGAATACCTTTCTCCCGGCGGAAGATTTCCATGAACTGCTTGCCGGTAATTGTCTCCTTCTCAATCAGGAACTCTGCCAGCTTATCCATCAGCTCTCTGTTCTCACGAAGCAGTCGCAGTGCTGTCTCATAGCTTTCTTTCAAAATAGCTACAACTTCATTATCAATCTCAGCAGCCGTCTTGTCAGAGCAGTTCAGAGTCGCTCTGCCTTCCAGATACTGGCTCTCAATGGTAGCCAGCCCGATCAGTCCGAACTTCTTGCTCATACCATATTGGGTCACCATAGCCTTAGCAATGGAAGTTGCTTTCTCAATATCATTGGCGGCACCTGTAGTCACAGTATCAAATACCACTTCCTCCGCTGCACGGCCTGCCACCAGACCTACCAGCATGTCGCGAAGTTCTGCTTCCGTGTTCAGGTATTTCTCTTCCTCAGGCACATGCATAACATATCCCAGGGCGCCCATGGTTCTGGGTACGATAGTGATCTTCTGTACCGGCTCGGAATTCTTCTGGAGAGCACTGACAAGTGCGTGACCTACCTCATGATAAGACACGATTCTGCGCTCTTCCCTGCTCATGATGCGATCCTTCTTCTCTTTACCTACAAGCACCTGCTCTACGGCACTAAACAGATCCTTCTGGCTCACCAGATGACGTCCTTCCTTAACCGCATTGATGGCGGCTTCATTGATCATATTAGCCAGATCAGAACCTACAGCACCACTGGTTGCCAACGCGATGGCATCCAGATCAACGGTTTCATCCATCATGACATCCTTGGCATGTACTTTCAGGATTTCCACACGCCCCTTCAGGTCCGGCTTATCTACAATGATACGTCTGTCAAAACGTCCCGGACGAAGCAATGCCTTATCCAGAATCTCTGGGCGGTTGGTAGCGCCCAGCACCAGAATACCTTTGGAACCGTCGAAACCGTCCATCTCGGACAACAGCTGGTTCAGGGTCTGCTCACGTTCTTCATTACCGCCGCCGAATTTGGAATCACGGCTGCGTCCGATGGCATCAATTTCGTCTATAAAGATAATACAGGGTGCATTCTTATTTGCTTCCTTGAACAGGTCACGCACGCGGCTGGCACCCACACCTACATACAGTTCAATAAAGTCTGAACCGGTCAAAGAATAAAAAGGCACATGCGCCTCACCTGCTACTGCTCTTGCAAGCAGTGTCTTACCGGTACCGGGAGGTCCTACAAGCAGCGCACCTTTGGGCAGCTTGGCACCAATCTTGGAATACTTTCCCGGATTGTGCAGGAAATCTACTACTTCTACCAGAGACTCTTTTGCTTCATCTTCTCCGGCTACATCCTTAAAAGTAACACCTGTCTCTTTCTGTACATACACCTTGGCATTGCTCTTGCCCACGCCCATAGGTCCACCGCTTCCGCCCATCTTGCGAAACATCAGGCTTAAGAGCAGCCACATCAGCAATACCGGAAGAATGAAAGAGAGAATAAAATTCAGAATCATACCGGAATTGTCCGATGGAACCGCTTCAAATTCTCCCACATTATAAGTTTCCAACCGCTCTGTCAGCTTGTCAGCACTTTCCATGACAAATGTCTTGTATGTGGTCTGATAAGCCGCCTGCTGATACATGCTACTGTAAAAATCCAGAAATGTCATAGGAGACTGGGAATCGCCTGTTCCCTTTGAAGGTGTCTCACTCTTCCTGGTAAAATAAAAATACCCATCAGCCCTGTATTCGCCGGCTTCAACCTTGCCATCCTCCAGCAAAGTCAGGAATTCAGAATATTTCACTGTAGGTTCTTCACTGCCGCCAAACAGCAGATTACTAAACATGAAGAAAATCACCAGCCCGATTACACCTGCCAACACGTAATAAATCCAATTATTACGCCAGGGTGACTGATTCCCTCCGCCGTTTCCGTTACCGTTATTGCCGCCTTGACCGTTCCCACAATCATTACGGTAACCGTTTCCATTGTTGTATTGATTCATCTGATTGTCCATATTTACTCCATTTCCACAATATCCAGTACATCGCAATCCGCTTAGCTACTTGCTCATAAACGCATCCTGCTTCGCATCTTGTTATGTGTTCAAATCATTTTCTCTCTGCACTTATTAATATGCCGAGTCCGAGTCTATTCTATTATAGAGATTAAAAGAATAGAAATCAATAGAAGAAATGTGAAAAATACGTGTTTTCTCTTAAAGTTTTATTAACCAAATGCCTATGCCCGTCTTAAACGATCCGGCAATCGTGCGCCATAGCGCACAGCTTCGCCAAAAATGTACATTTTGTCTCACCTTTTTTTACACAGGAACTTGATTTTCTTCCATTTCACAGTAGTTTTGGATTAAAAAACAAGGTTATAATTCATACTAGATTAGTATTGTAATAATTTGGTTTCAAAAGGAGGAGGATACAATGTCAGTAAAATATGTATTCGTTACAGGTGGTGTCGTGTCCGGTCTGGGAAAAGGGATTACTGCCGCATCACTGGGAAGATTGCTAAAAGCACGTGGCTATAAGGTCACTATGCAGAAATTCGATCCTTATATCAATATCGACCCCGGCACCATGAATCCCATCCAGCACGGCGAAGTATTCGTTACCGATGACGGTACCGAAACTGATCTCGATCTGGGACATTACGAGCGTTTTATCGATGAGAATTTGGACAAGAACTCCAATGTGACCACAGGTAAGGTCTACTGGTCCGTACTTCAGAAGGAACGCCGCGGTGACTACGGCGGAGGCACGGTTCAGGTCATTCCTCACATTACCAATGAGATTAAAAGCCGTTTTTACCGAAACTTCACTGATACCGACACCCGCATAGCCATCATCGAGGTCGGCGGAACCGTGGGCGATATCGAAAGCCAGCCTTTCTTAGAGTCCATCCGTCAGTTCCAGCACGACGTAGGCCATGAAAATGCCATCCTGATCCACGTGACTCTCATTCCCTATCTGAGTGCCTCCCAGGAACTGAAAACCAAGCCCACGCAGGCTTCCGTCAAGGATCTGCAGGGTATGGGAATCCAGCCTGACATCCTCGTATGCCGCAGTGAGCATCCTCTGGAGCAGGGCTTGAAGGATAAAATCGCATTGTTCTGTAATGTTCCAAGCAACAGGGTACTGCAGAATCTGGATGTGGAATACCTTTATGAGGCGCCTCTTGCTATGGAAAAAGAGCATCTGGCGCAGGCAGTCTGTGAATGTCTCCACCTGGATTGCCCGGAACCCGACCTTTCCGACTGGATTAAAATGGTAGATGACCTGCGTCATCCCACCGATGAAATCACGGTGGCTCTGGTGGGAAAATATGTTGCTCTCCACGATGCTTATATCAGTGTAGCAGAGGCATTGAAGCATGGCGGTATCAGCAACCACACTACCGTTCATATCAAATGGGTCGATTCCGAGACTGTAACCGATGAAAATGTTGAAGAGCTTCTGGGAGATGTGAACGGCATCCTGGTACCCGGCGGCTTTGGCTCCCGCGGAATCGAAGGCAAGATCAATGCTATCACCTACGCCAGAACCCACAATGTTCCTTTCCTGGGCCTGTGCCTGGGCATGCAGCTTTCCATCGTGGAATACGCACGTAATGTAGTGGGTTTAGCCGATGCCCACAGTATCGAGCTGAATCCTGCCACCACCCATCCGGTAATCGCCCTGATGCCGGACCAGAACGGTATCGAAGATATCGGCGGTACTTTAAGACTGGGGTCCTATCCCTGTGTGCTTGATAAAGATTCACTGGCTTATGAACTTTACGGTGAACAGACAATTCACGAAAGACACAGACATCGTTATGAAGTGAATAATGATTACCGCACTGTACTGTCCCGGCATGGTCTGCGCCTCTCTGGCACCTCTCCCGACGGACGTATCGTGGAAATGTGCGAATTACCGGGACATCCTTTCTTTATTGCAACACAGGCTCACCCGGAGCTGAAGTCCAGACCCAACAGACCTCATCCTTTGTTTAATGGATTAGTGGCAGCTGCGCTGAAGCAGAAATCGACTCGTTAATAGAAAGCCATCCTGTACCTTATTGTAAACAATGCGTTCATGTAACCAACAAAGCGTTGCTCACAGCATGGTACGGGATGGCTTTTATCTTATTTGTACAAAGAATTCTAACGATAGATCACATATTTGCATATCGGATTTCCCATGGCTGAAAACTTCTCCTCGTATTCCGTCATGATATTTCCCTCCACCAGCTTCTCATCAGCATGAAGGTCATAGGTAATGACTTCTGCCTTCCATCCTGCCGGCTCCAGCTCTTCCACCGCAAAATTGAACAAAGGACGATTGTCCGTCTTAAACTCCAGCACTCCATCTTTCTTTAAAATCACATCATACCGCCCCAGGAATTCTCTGGAAGGGAGACGCCTTTTGGCATGCCTGTCCTTTGGCCAGGGATCTGAAAAGTTCAGATAGATGCGATCCACTTCCCCCTGTCCGAATACTTTCGTGATATCCTCCGCATCCATGCGGATAAATCTCAGATTAGGCAGCTCTTCTTCCTCCATCTTCTGAATAGCCCGAAGGAGTACACTGGAATATTTCTCAATGCCTACATAATTGATTTCCGGATGAAGCCCGGCCATGGTATGAATAAATTTGCCTTTTCCCATGCCGATTTCAATCCTGATGGGGTTGTCATTTCCGAATATTTCGTTCCAGCTGCCGGGATTCCAGTTTTCTTCATGTATCACATACTGACTGTCTGCGATGACCTCGCGGGAACCGGTAATATTTCTAAGTCTCATAATCTCATTCCTTTTCTGGTGTCGTTTATTACTGACAGTATACTATCTTTTTCCAAAAAAAGATAGGGAAAAAAGTTTCTTAATTTTTCATTTTTTTGTTTGGTTTTTTAAGAAAATAGTGTATGATAGAAATGAGTATATAAATGGGAAGGTAAAAAATTTTGAAATATAGCAATTTATTATTTAAAATATTTGCCCGCATCAGCGGACTATTCCTGGCTGCAGTAGTGGCTGTAAACAGTACTGTAAAAGTGCAGGCTGAGACCCTGGAAGAGCGCATTGCAAACCAGCAGGCCATGACCATTGACAGCAACCGGGTCGAAGACTGGCCACAGGGACCGGTGGTAACTGCAGAAGCTGCTATTTTGATGGAAGCCGATACCGGCACCATCCTTTATTCCAAAAATGTCCACCAGCAGGAGTATCCTGCCAGCTGTACTAAAATTCTGACTTGTCTGATCGCAGCTGAGCAATGCGCGCCGGATGAGATGGTCTATATGTCACATGATGCTATCTATGACACTCCCAGAGACAGTAATCACATTGCACTGGATGAAGGCGAGGCCATTACTATGGAACAGGCTCTGTCTGCTATCCTGATCCGTTCTGCCAATGAGGTCTCCTTCGGTGTGGCGGAGCATATTACCGGCACTTCCTGGGAGGACTTTGCTGCTATTATGAATGAGCGGGCCAAGGAACTTGGATGCCTGAATTCCAATTTTGTGAATCCCAATGGCCTGCCGGATGAAAATCATTACACTACTGCTTACGATCTGGCTACCATTGCAAGGGCATTTTTTGCTAATGAAATGTTGAGCAAGCTGTCACGAACTACGAAACTGGATATTCCTGCTTCGGACACCCAGCCGGATCACATTATTGAACATACTAAGAATCAGTTGCTTCCGGGGCAGCAGCGTGCTTATGAATATCTGGTGGGCAGTAAGACCGGCTATACCAATGTTGCCCGCAATTGTCTGGTATCCTGTGCGGAAAAAGACGGTTTGAAACTGATCTGTGTTGTTTTAAAGGATGAGTCCCCGGCTTATTATGAGGATACACTGGCTCTTTTCGAATATGGATTCAGTAATTTTACCACTTTTAATGTCTCCCAGTCAGAGACCAAATACAATATTGACGACACCGGTCTGTTCTACAGCGACAACGATATCTTCGGCAGTTCTAAACCGCTGTTGTCCCTGAATACGGAAGATTTTATTGTGCTTCCCAGAACGGCCTCTTTTGAAGAAACTGTCTCCACCATTTCTTACGATACTGCCAAGGAAGATCAGGCTGCCCTGATTACGTATGCCTGGAACGGTGTGGAAGTAGGTACTGCCTCCGTAGACTTTGCGGATAACAGTGAGGCCGTCTTTGATTTTGACAGTCCGATGCAGGTTCCGGAAGAACCGGTCTCCGAGGAAGAAGAAAGTCCTGTTATCTTTGTCAATGTAGTAAAAGTAATTTTATTCATTGTATGTCTTCTGGCCGCAGGTGTGCTCCTGTTCTTTGGTTTCCTGTTCGTCAGAAACGTTCTCCTGCAGCGTTCTGCCAATATCAGGAGGCGGCGCCGCAGAAGACGAAGTTCTACTCCTTATAAGAGTATCGGTGTAAGTATGGAGCAACGCAGGCGACAGAATATTCGTAATGCCAAAAAAAGGCGAAGAAGGAACGGGCAAAGACCTAACCGGTTCCGGGATTATGATTTTTAGCCTAATTATTAAAAAATACTTGCACTCTGGTATGGTGCAGTAGTAAACTATAGGAGATTATTTTTTGGCAGATATGTGAAGAGTATCACCATACCTGTCTAAATAACAAATCTTTGGAAATGAGGAGATTAGATATGAGTATAAGAATAGGTATCCTGGGTTATGGCAACCTTGGAAGAGGGGTGGAATGTGCCATCCGTCAGAATCCTGATATGGAACTTGCTGCTGTTTTTACCCGCAGAGACCCTGCAACTGTGCATATTCTTACAAAAGGAGCCAGTGTAGTAAGCGTAGAGGAAGCATCTGCATGGCAGGACAAAATAGATGTAATGATTCTGTGTGGCGGAAGTGCCACTGATCTGCCTGAGCAGACACCTGCTTTTACAAAGATGTTCAATGTCATCGACAGTTTTGATACCCATGCAAGAATTCCGGAGCATTTTGCCAATGTAGATGCTGCTGCCGGTGAGAGCGGTCATGTTGGAATTATTTCTGTGGGCTGGGATCCCGGTATGTTCTCTTTGAACAGAATGTATGCCAATGCAATTCTGCCTGACGGCAGCGATTATACTTTCTGGGGCAAGGGAGTAAGCCAGGGGCATTCCGATGCTATTCGCCGTATCCCGGGAGTAAAGGATGCCAGACAATATACTATTCCTGTAGATGCAGCTCTGGAAGCTGTCAGAAGTGGTTCCAATCCTGTACTGACCACCAGAGAAAAGGACACCAGAGAATGCTTCGTCGTTCTGGAAGAGGGGGCTGATGCAGACAAGGTTGAAGAAACCATTAAAACCATGCCCAATTATTTTGCAGATTATGATACCACTGTTCATTTCATCAGCGAAGAGGAGCTGAAAGCCAACCATAGCGGTATCCCTCACGGCGGTTTCGTCATCCGTACCGGCAAAACAGGCTGGGAAGGCGAAAATCAGCATCTTATCGAATATCGCCTGAAACTGGATTCCAATCCGGAATTCACTTCCAGCGTTATCGTAGCTTACGCGCGTGCTGCTTATCGTCTGGCAAAAGAAGGTCAGACCGGATGTAAGACTGTATTTGATATTGCTCCGGCATATTTAAGTATTAAGTCCAATGAAGAATTAAGAAAGACTATGCTATAAGCCTCAAATTATCTGTAGTCATTCTAAGATGAATCAAATAAGAGGATGCCTGAAGTCTTCCCGGACTTTCGACATCCTCTTTCCAGTTATATTTCTTCTATCTGTTGCTGCTGAATCCTTTTAGCCTCCCTCGCTGCCACACGGTGCTTTCTGCGTATTTCTTTTCCATGTTCCTTACGCTGGGCAATGGATTCTGCCTCCTTTTCTGTAATCAGCTTTGTGGTCTTCACAATGTATGTTTTATCATCATCTGATTTACGGACTCTGATTTTTCCCTTCAGATATCCATGTTGTTCGCAATAAGCAACACAGTAATAATGCTTTCCATTGTTTGTAAACCACTTAATCTTCTTTCGCAGATTGCGGTGGCACAGGTAGCATTTGCTGGATACCACTTCTTTGTCACGAAAAGCTTCCTCCCTGTCAGCAAACTGTCTGGAAATATACTTTGCATAAGTATCAAACTGTACCTTTACCTCATCCTCTCTTCTTACGGGCGGGGTAAAAATATCGTAGGACACATTTTTAAGGATATCCTGTTCATTGCATCTGGACAGGACTATTGCAGTGTAATACGCATCACTGTAAGCCCTGTGAAAAGGGATATCCTTATCAATATGTAGGAAATCTACTGCAAATTCCAGTGAACGTCTGGTCTTGCGGTCCTCATAGGCAATGCTGAATAATTTCTGTACAT
Source organism: Acetatifactor sp. (assembly GCA_045545375.1). Classification (GTDB taxonomy): domain Bacteria; phylum Bacillota; class Clostridia; order Lachnospirales; family Lachnospiraceae; genus Acetatifactor. Next base: position 22,960 of record JAZQAT010000101.1, on the reverse strand, counting down.
CAAAGAAAGGTATCGGCCCGCCTGCTAACGGCTCCATACCATAATACTTCATGTTACGCTGCAATTCTGTGAGGTCCTGTGTTCCCCAGGTACAAAATACAACTTTGTCCTGTACTTCCGCATCCCCGTTATCCCTGCACCAGGTCAGGAAACGTTCCATAACCTCCTGAAACGTCCCGCCGCTTTCCAGTTCTTTCATATCCAGATGCAGCAGCTGACCCGTTACACGATGCATTTCCCGATATACCTGTGGCTTAATCAATTCATGGAACTGCCCGATCTGCTCCATACGGCTGTTACATTTCACAGCACCGATTTCAATGATTTCAAAGGGCAGGTGTTCCACTGTTTCTGCACCTGTGCTGCTCTGGTTCCATTCCAAATCAAATACAATATAATTCATTGGTTCTTACTTACCAAGCATCTTAAGAATTGCTGCCTTACTCTGTACCCCTACGGAAGAATTCACAGTTTGACCATCCTTAATTACTACAAGAGTTGGGATGGACATTACATTGAATCTGGCTGCCAGCGCCATTTCCTCATCCACATTTACTTTGCAGACTTTCACATCTGAAAGTTCCCCGGCAAGTTCCTCTATTACAGGCATAAGCATCTTGCAGGGACCGCACCAGGATGCCCAGAAATCAATCAGTACCGGCTTATCGGACTGCAATACCTCAGTTTCAAAATTATCCATTGTTACATGTAATGCTGCCATAGCTTTATCTCCTTTTCCCATCGACTGTAGTTCGAAAACTGTTCCTCGATGTTTACTATTGTGTACATTCCTATCTCTATTATACACATTTTAAGAAATTTGTCAGTACCGGAAGCAAAAAGAATTTAAAAACGGGTTTTCGCTCCGACTGTTGAAAACCCGCTTTTTATAGTTGATATCTATAAATATTGATTATTTAATATGCTCTGCCCCAGTATACCATCTTCTTGGCAGGCTTACCGCAGCATACGCAGGTATCTGCAATGTGTTCCTGCTCAAAAGGCATACAGCGGCTGGTCACGCTAAGCTGCTCCTTGATCTTGTCCTCGCAGTCCTGTTCTCCACACCACATTGCTTTTACAAAGCCGGACTTTTCATTGAAAATGCGAACGAACTCTTCCATATCAGCTGCTGTGTAGGTGTGTTCTTCTCTATGTGCCCTTGCTCTCTCCAGCATATCCTTCTGAATGGTTTCCAGAAGCTCACCTACCTTTGTCTCCAGTTCATCCAACGCCACTTCAATCTTCTCTCTGGTGTCTCTTCTAACGATCACACACTTGCCGGCCTCGATATCCTTAGGGCCGATCTCTACACGGATAGGATAACCTCGCATCTCTGCCTCAGAGAACTTCCAGCCGGGAGTCTTGTCGCTGTCGTCCACTTTCACACGGAACTCACCCTTAAGTCTGTCGCGCAGTTCGTAAGCTTTATCCAGGACCCCTTCCTTCTTCTGCTGGATAGGAATGATACATACCTGAACAGGAGCTACCTTAGGAGGCAGTACCAGACCTTCGTTGTCACCGTGTACCATGATGATGGCACCGATCAGACGAGTGGTCATACCCCAGGAAGTCTGGTGAACATGCTTTAAGGTATTATCCTTATCAGCATACTGAATCTCGAAAGCCTTGGCAAAACCGTCACCGAAATTATGGCTGGTACCTGACTGCAGAGCCTTGCCATCATGCATCAGGGCCTCAATCGTGTAAGTAGCTACTGCACCTGCAAACTTCTCTTTGTCGGTCTTTCTTCCTTTTACGACAGGGATAGCCAGAACCTGCTCGCAGAAATCTGCATATAAATTCAGCATCTGGATGGTTCTTGCTTCTGCTTCTTCAGCAGTTGCATGAGCGGTATGTCCTTCCTGCCACAAGAATTCTCTGGAACGCAGGAAAGGCCTCGTCTCCTTCTCCCAACGCACTACAGAACACCACTGGTTGTATACTTTGGGCAGGTCTCTGTACGAATGAATGTCATTTTTATAAAAATCACAGAACAAAGTTTCGGAAGTCGGTCTTACGCACATTCTCTCCTGAAGCGGATTCATTCCACCGTGGGTTACCCAAGCTACTTCCGGTGCAAAACCTTCTACGTGATCCTTTTCTTTCTGCAGCAATGATTCCGGAATGAACATAGGCAAGTATACATTCTCTACCCCTGTTTCCTTGAATCTTGCATCCAACTGCTTCTGGATCAGCTCCCAGATTGCATAACCTGCAGGTTTGATTACCATACATCCCTTAACACTGGTATAATCGATCAGTTCTGCTTTCTTTACGACATCAGTATACCACTGTGCGAAATCCACATCCATGGAAGTAATCGCTTCCACCATTTTTTTGTCAGCCATTTTCTTTTCTCCTTTTCCTCATTTTCTTATTGTAAAGCATTCATATGATCGGAGGCTTGAAATCCTGTTTTTGCGGACAATAAGAGCCTCCGTTCCCTGTCAGGGACCGAAGGCTCGGCGGTACCACCCTAATTAATGCTGCGCTCAGCAGCATTCTGCTTCTCTTACCGTTAACGCCGGTGCTACGCTGTGTTTCCAGAAAAATACCGCCTCATCCGATACCGGTTTCCACTGTCACACAGGACTCCAAGGCAGGTTCGGGATATTTCACATAAGGACCTCTCAGCCACGCGCCTAAGCACGTCATGTCCGCTCTCTGGGATGCTTCCTATCCGTACTGTTCCTTTTCTACGTCACTCTTATCTTAAAGCTTCCCGACAGAGCAGGAAACTTTGTATGTGATGATTGTAGTGCATAATGGGGGAATTTGTCAAGTACTTATCTTTTTCCACTTTTCCCATACCACTTGTGCATCATAATCTTGTCCACACTCTGCTGCAATCCGGCATATGATACTGACTTTCTTGTCATCTTCCTTTAAGAACTTTCCAATCATATCTGCCGGGCAGCCTTCGGAAAACATTCTGCAGACATTATCTACTATGATGATTTCCCTCAAAGCTTCCTCTTTTGTGCGGAGCTCCTCTCTTTGGTTCTGAAGCTGCTGCTTTTCTGTCTGAAGCTGCTGCTTTTCTGCCTGCATCTGCTCCTTCTCGCTCTGCATCTGCTCCTTCTCGCTCTGCATCTGCCTCCGCTCTGCCTGCATCTGCCTTCGCGCTACCTGGATCTGCCTCCGCTCTTCCTGCACCTTACTCTTCTCTGCCCGTATTTCCTCCCGCATCTTCGGAACATCCACTTTTTCAAAACATTCAAATAATTCCGGCATCTTTCTCTCCTTTATTAAATCCAGAACCTCGTCTATCTCATCCTGAGGCAGACTCATCCGATTCAACAATGCAGTAGTTACCATTCCTATAATATCAATGAGATGCTGCGGCGTATCCTTAAGCAAATCCTTCTTATATTCCTGCACCTGAGAAATCCCCTGCAAGTCCGCCATGCTCTGCAGTTTATTCAGCAGCATGATAAGAGACATCTCATCACTGTGCTCCATTAGCTGGTCATTGGAATAGTCGTGAAGACGAATGAGTTCGTAAGTAAAATCCGGAATGTACTGTTCAAAAATGTCCGACAGATAGATTCGCTGTTTCAGGCTTCTGACTGCAGTCCATTTTCCGGAACCCTCAAAATAGACGATAGGTAATATGGGCGGATACTTGAAATCCTTATGGGCACTTACAGATCCCTTCTCCCTATGTTTCGCTTCTTCCTCTTCTTTCTTCCTGTCGCTCTCTGCCTGCTTCTCTTTCTCGAAATCTTCCCAGATATAACACATGTACCGCAACAGCTTCATAATTACATTATAATCGACTTTCGTCTTATGTTCAATAAGAGAAATTAAAAAAATTGCTTTTTCGTTATCTATTTTAATTCTTTTAACCGTGTCAGCCTCCCTTTCGGAGGTAAACAGCGGCAGATAACGCTCCGTCACATCCTCGATATCTTCTGGACGCACCGACTGCAGCATGGGAATCTTTACGTAGTCCCTGAGAAACTGGGCACATAGTATCGGATCTTCAAAGACCAGTCTGCTGCTGTTATCCTGATACTTTTTGTTATGAGCCAGGATATTCTTCGTGCTATTTTTCCTGCGTATCCTCTTGTTTTTCCGCATAATACTCCTTTTCTATATTTCAGTTATCCTATTATCGTTTTTGCGTTTGTCAATATGTAAAACAAACCCTATTCTCTTACATATTTAAAAATAATTAAATCTTGGGAATATCAACCTGAAACAGGCCATGTGAAAACCTAAGACTTATAAGAAAATTTGTTACTACTATAATTATGGTACCATATGTTCTTCCTTGCAGGAAGATTATCAAAATATTACTTACAGCTATGTGCGTATCTCAATTTTTCCTTTTTCACTATAATATAATTACCGGATAATTACAATAGAGTTTATACTTTTTTAATCTTTTCAGGTAACAGTTCGTCACTGTTCAGATCACGAGCAACGGCGGCTGCAATGCAACGGAAAACACCGAAGGTGCATCAAAGAACCAGAGGCTCTTTGCGAATATCACGGTCTGCGCAGTAATATTTGGTGATGCAGAGTCCCCTAACGGTTACTCTGCATCACCACGCGCCTCATGTGCCTCTCCCGCCACCGACCGAATGTAAAGAGATTTTTCATAAACTTTGGCTCCTGCTTCATCATACAGCCGAACCGTAGCCGGTATAGCCGTTTCCACATACGACGCAAAATCGTGTCCCGAAACCTGAGCCAAAGTACTCAATGCACATCCCTCTGCTCCCAGTTCATAAGAAGCACTTGCGCGTATGGAGAACAGAAAATACCCTTGCTTTTCCCTGTAGGACTCCAAAGAGTACGTCTTTTGAAATTCCTCCCCATTAAATTCACAGCCAAGCTCCAGCTCCAGTTCAGCACGCACTGCAGCCGGGCAGCTGTCAAAAACCAAGACAGGCACCTCTATTTCCTTGCGCCCCCACCAGAAAACGTCATTACTCGGAGCAGCCAGGACCGTGACCTCTCCCATCTTCTCCCGATACACCAGCCGGTGATTGCTGATGTCATCCGCCCTGTAAAGATACATGATGACTCCCTCCCCATCATCAGCCAGAAGCAGTCGATCATAAACTGAATATGCGTTCTTAAGCTCCACAGTACCAAGTATCTCCGCAGGTCCCACAAGGTTGGCTTTTTCTGCCCTGCGATACTGCTCTTCTACTGTAAAAGCAGGGCAGCCGCTGAATACATAAAGCAGAAATGATGCCAAAATAATTGCCAGGACGTTCAATAATGCTTTTACTTTACGCGGAACATCCCTCCACGCTTTTTCTATCCGCCGCCAAAAGCAGAACCACTTTTTCTTAAGCTTCCTCACTTTTCCCCACCTCCCGTCAAGTCTATTCGCAGCACAATATCTCTGCCGGCGCGGTCATAATGCAGATCGATCCACTCTGCATCCTGTGAAGAGAAATTGCGAAACCACATATCCTGGGTGTAGGTAAAAAGCCCGGTTCTGTAAAAATTTCCGTTAACTTCGAGGTCATATGAATAAGCACTCTCATTGCCGTTGTAGTAATAATTGCCCAGGCTATCCTCCCCCCGGAACCATCGGCTCATATTCTCGTACTCCGCCCACGGACGTGGATTGGTCACCTCAATCTGAAAAAAGAAGTAGTCATCATCGCCCTGCTCTGCCTCACTCTCGTCAAATTCACGCCACCAGGCTACTCTGGAAAGAGTAAAGGTATATCCGTCAGAATAAGCAGTGCAGTCAGGTTCGTCATACATAATCCGGCGGCATGCATAATTCTCCTCCTGATAATAGGTGTCCGTATAGGGATTGTAGGAAGGATACATAGGTTCAGATATAAAAAGTTGACTTCTGTATCGCAACATAGCAATGACGGTGACACACGTGAGCCCTGCCAGAACCCATTTGGACACGTCAAGCAGATACCCCCAGAAAGGACGGTGTATGGCTGCCAGCTGAGGCGCAATTGCCTCCGGGGATCCCATGGACTGCATTGCCTTGTCCTGTGCTTCTTCAGGCTTCATGCCCTGGGCAAGGTACGAATCATACCTGTCCTCCAGGTGCTCATACAATTCTTTCTTTACTTCCTGTCTGTCCGGTCGGTATTTAATACACCTGACAGCTACATTACACCAGTATTCAAATTCGTAATTGTCCATAGGCATCCCTCACACGACGGAAGGTGCGGTGCAGCCAAGGACTGCATTCACCTTTTCTGAGAAAACATGCCATTCCTTTGTCTTATATTCCAGCTGGGTACGTCCATCCTCTGTCAGATGATAATACTTGCGTTCACGTCCTCCCGGGGTCTGCATAGTGTAGGACTTTACGTATTTATTTTTCTCGAGGGTGTGCAGTAAAGGGTAAAGAGTCCCTTCTTTTAACTCGAAAGTATTGTCCGAGCGGCGGGCCAGTTCCTCTACCATTTCGTATCCGTATTTGTCGCCATCCTTTAAAAGAGCCAGGATGAGCATTGGGGTGTTGCCTGAGAGAAGACTTTTTTCAATTTTCATATTGCACCTCCGATGATACCTAGATTATCTATGTATATTATACCTCGGACATCTATGCTTGTCAAATGAATCCTTTAAATCAAAAACAGGAACAAATACCCTTGTTCCTGTTTTTGGACTGCACCCAGAACAGCGCCTCTCTCAGCTTATTATGCGTTCAAACTACAAGCAAATCGTCCCCCCAGCCGGAATACAGATAATCTCCTTCTTATCCTTCTCCACCCACACATTCATAGAAGTAGGATTATAAAATCTCTTTTCATCCGCCGTGATCAAAAGCGCCTTCTGTGCCATCATATACCGATAAATCTCAAAATTAGTCGCATACCAAATTTTCTCATTACCGGCCAGTTTCTGAAGAAGCGTCTCCATCATCTGCCAGTCATCCTCTGTACGGAATTCATGACTGTGCCCCCAGATATAAAACAGCGGTCCCACCCACTGGGAATCCAGTTTCTCCAGAAAGCTGTCACAAAGCTCTAACGCATTCCTGTGATGACAGCTGGGATGCCATTCCAGAAAATCCTCCGGGGGCTGGAAGTTTCCGGTGTTCTTCGTGGTTCTGGAATATACAATTCCGCACATCTTCATGGCAGTCTTTACCTCTTCGTTATAAGAACCGCTGGGGTAAGACATTCCCACTACGGGGTATTGTGCAATTTCCTCCAGCAGGCGGCGATTTTCCATAGTCTCACTGACTATGGACTGATATGGCATGCGAGCAGGCCAGCCATGGGTGACGGTGTGGCAGGAAATCTCATGTCCCTGATATCGGGCACGACGCTTTATAATTTCTTCCTCTGAGGCTGCTCCGCCATTTAAGTGAAAAGTACTTTTTACTTGATACCTATTGAAAAGTTCTATCAATCTGGCATCATTCTCATGACCGTCATCGTAACTGAATGTTACGATTCTCTTTTTCCCGCCCGGGTATACGTGGTATTGAATCATCGGTTATCTCCCCCTTTATCAGCTAAATTATAAAACATACGTCTATTTTTTGCAATTGCTTATGTGAAACCAATTACCGCACCTCAGCATCAAACAGCAGCAGCGCCAGCTTTGCCAGCTTAAACTGCTGCAGTCCAAAAGGAATTCCCACAATGGTTACACAAAGCACAGCTCCCATCTCCAGATGTTCCAGTGCAAGGGGCAGACCGGATACAATCAACCGGATAATATTAAGCAGAAAAGAAACTGCTCCTCCACCATACTCCACACTTTTCTTATCTTTTCTACAAAAACCTGCAATAGGCTTTTATGCACCATTTTCCTTTTTTAGCATATTATGTAGAAAAAGCGAAAAAGGAGAACCAAATGCCAGACAACGAACTTTACAATCCCACTCCCGAACGCCCCAAGGACACTTGCGGTCTGCAGGGAGTCGAATCCTGTGAATCTGTATTTTCTCAGACAGAAACCGTATGCGTTCCTGTTACAGTAACGCCTTTTGCTACCCCGGGAATCGCCAAAGCTTCCTGCAACGGCAAGCCTGAAATCAGCAATAAGCCCTGCAAAGGCAGCAGAACATCCTGCAGCTTTACCATCTCCCAGAAGCTCTGTATTGAGATTCCTGTATCCTTCGGTGCAGTGATTGAAACCGGTGCCGCAATGGTACAGTGTGGTGAAGTTTCCGAAGAAAAATGTAAGTGTGAGGATCACAAATCTGAAGAAGAATACTGCGAATGCGGTGACATGGATGCAGAATACAGAGAAGCTGAGTAACCCGGTGAACACTGCTATTGCAGAATAACCGGCATATACCGTGCCTGTATCTTTATGTCAACAAAAGAGGCCCGAAAGTCTTCCTATGCACCCATGGGTGTTTTCATAAGCACTCATAGGCGTCCTGACTTTCGGGCTTCTATCACTATTCATTTGGCTTTATTCTTCCGATTTTATTCCTCCGGGAAAATACATTTGATGCCATTGCGTTCAAAGTATCCAAGCCATTTCTCATCCGGTTTCTTATCAGTAATAATGGTACTCATGCTGCTCACGTCACACAGCTTGGAAAATGCAACCTTGTCAAACTTCGTACTGTCCACCGCCAGCATGGACTCTTTGGCAGAGTACATCATGACATGCTTTACCTGGGAAAACATTTCGTTGCCGTCAGTAATTCCTTTCTCCATATCAATGCCCTTGCAGGAGAAAAAAGCTTTATCGGCATTGAAGCTGCCAAGCCCTTCTGCGGTCTTTGGACCTACCAGGGCCAGATATCCTTCTCTTAAGCTTCCGCCGGAACAAATGATATTCCAGTCTGAGACATCAGAAAGCTCGATGATGATCTCGATAGAATTGGTGATCACCGTAAGATGGGATTTGTCTTTGATTGCTTTTGCAATAAAAACAGAGGTGGAGCTTGCATCTAAAATGATATGGTCTCCGTCATGAATCTGTGCGGCAGCCAGCTCTGCAATCTTCTGCTTGCCTGTTACATTGGCTTTCTTTCGCACGTTAAAAGGCATATCAATACTTGTGTTCTCATTCAGGACAGCCCCGCCATAACTCTTGGTGGCCAGACCTTCCTTCTCCATTTTTTCCAAATCTCTTCGAATGGTCTCTTCCGATACGCCGAACTGCTGACTCAGTTCGCTGACCACTACCCGCTTCTCTTCCTGCAATTTCTCCAATATGAGATTTCTTCTCTCCAGCGCTAACATGTTGTAACCTCTCCGTAACTACCTCGTTGTGATATTCCTGTACTGATTGCGGTTCTGTCCGGGCAGGACCGCAATGCAGACACTTACTTATAATAATACACCATGTTACCGCAAGTTTACAATACCTTTTTCAATGCTAAAGCATAACAGTTCAGCCGCGCCATTCGCAAAGTCGCGCCTACGGCGCTTTCCGCCTCTTCGCATTCTCAGCCAAGATCATTTTTTTCTCTTCCTCTGTGATCAGTGTATCCAGAATCACGCCGCCAAGGAACATGGCCGGGTTACAGGTAGGAAAATCTGTGCCAAAGAGAAAACGTTCCGACCCGAATTCATCGATTCCGTGACGAAGCATACCATGTCTGAACAACCCGGTACCTGACAAGTCCAAATAGTAATTATCACTCATTTTCATGCGGTTTAAATGCCTGATGTATTCTTGGTATTCTCCCGGATGGGCTGCCACAAAAATCGTATCCGGATGCTTCTTAACCATCTCATCCATTTGGTCTTCGCCCATGGAATGAAAGCTGACGATCATATGATACTGAGTGGCTGCGTCCAGAATCTCATCAAACTCTTTACAGGAATAATCGCGCCACCCGTGGATATAAGGCACCAGCTCTCTGATCAATCGAACACCAAGTTTGCTCATCTTCTCTATCTCATTACAGGATTCTTTTACATAACCGGGATGCACATGAAAACCCGGTATGTAGAAATCACCATACTGCTCTTTCAGGGCCAGCGCACGCCGGTTGCTGTCATCAATCATTTCCCACTCGTTGGCACAAATTACCTCCTTCCCAATGTTTCTGCAGACAACAGAACCACAGATTTGGGAAATACCAAGTCCTTCATGTAACTTACCGTATTCTCGGCTGACATATCGCAGTATTCTTTGTGCGAACAGACATTGGTGGCAGCGTCAGTAAAAGGATGGGTGTGAAAATCAATAATCTCGTAACTCATTTGGAAAACCTCCGTTTTATAATGTTTTGTTATCATTTGTTCAAAGAATGTACTGTAACGATGAATTCCCGCTTCAGCAAAAGTAACTCCTGAAGTTGTTTTAAAATATAAAAAAGTATGGCTCTGGCTTCGAATTCTTCCCGGCTTACCGGAAGTTCTTCCTGCTTCATCTCCTGAAACAATTCTTCCAATCTGACAAGCAGACCTTCTACTGTGTTATCCTTATGGTATTCCTGTTCAATTGTCTTAAGCAGCCCGGCCACTTGTTCTGCCTGACGTGGCAGGTAACTGATGCTCTTGATATTTTCATAGATTCCCCGGAGTACTACGGTCTGCCGGGCTCGCATGGCAACATAGTCCAGTTCCCGTGAATCTGTACTTCGCAGCTGATTATTGTAATTGGCGGCAGCACACAGTCTGGCGGCTTCCAGACTTTCCTCCAGGCGAATAAAGCAGTTAGACGTATAGCCGCTCTTATCTTCTTTCAGCAGCCACTGGCTCATCCGATAGAGAATTCCTTTAATCTGGTCGTCCACCTCTGCCGCCAGCCGTTCAAACTCATCTTGTTTTCGATGCAGATGCAGGTTCACCAGAATGCCTAAGCTTACACCGATGATGAACAGCAGGATCTCATTCACAATCGTAGCCGGTACCATATTTTGCTCTGTGAGAAAATGGGTAATCAGCACAGAATCCATGGCAAGGGCCTCTACCCACCCCATGTTCAGGCATAAAAGGGCAAACAGCAGCAGATACACGGCAAAGGCCGGAAGGGTGAAACCCAACACGGTATAGGAAACAGCAGCTAAAGCCAAGGCACATGCAAAAGCAAAGGCTCGGTTAACTGCACTACGTAAGGTCTCTTTTTTGGTATTCTGAATACTGAGCACTGTAATGATTCCTGCAGTAGCGGAATATTTCAAGCCGAGTTCTCCAGCAATAGCAATGGAAATGAGAGCAGCGAGAGCAATTTTTATGCTTTTAAACAGCAGCTCTTTTCTAATTAGTTGTTGCAATTCATTTTACCTCTTTCCAACAATGATTTTTTTCGATATACTTAAAACTGTTACGATATTATTATACGAAATTCATGAAACTTTTCATAGTTAATTTTGTTTTTTCGAGGGAAAATATGGAGCGAATATTAACGTATCGGATAAAAAAAGAAGAACAGGCGCACCTCACTGTGCGGAGTTATTTGCAGCAATCAGGCTATTCCTCCCAGAATCTGATTCAATTAAAAAAGGACGAACGCTGCATCCTGGTAAACAACACCCCTTGTTACTTAAAGCAGCCGCTGAATGACGGGGATGTGCTGACAGTTCACATCATCGAGAACGCTTCTTCCGAGAAGATTCCACCCGTAGAGCTGCCTTTGGACATCGTATATGAGGATGAGGATCTGATGGTCATCAACAAGCCGGCAGGCATGCCCATTCATCCATCGATGAACAATTACACCAATTCTCTGGCTAACGGACTGGCATGGTATTTTGAAAAGCAGGGAAAGCCCTTTATTTTCCGCTGTATCAACAGGCTGGACAGGGATACGTCCGGGCTTACTATTGTGGCAAAGCACATGGTCAGTGCGGGGATTTTGTCCTCTATGGTATCCAGGCGAGAGATTCACCGGGAGTATCTGGCGATTGCCAAAGGAATTGTCACACCTTCGGAAGGTACTATTGATGCGCCCATTGCCAGAAAGAAAGGATCCATTCTGGAACGGGAAGTGAATCCGGAGCAAGGGGAACGGGCGGTTACGCACTATAAGGTATTAGAGACGCAAAATGGGTACAGCCTGTTGTCTCTGCATTTAGAGACGGGGCGTACCCATCAGATTCGCGTTCATATGAAATATTGGGGCTATCCGCTGATTGGAGATTATCTCTACAATCCGGATATGAAGCTGATTGGAAGACAGGCACTGCATTCCCATCGTCTCATTTTTAATCATCCTATTACCGGGAAGCAGATGGAATTTGTGGCCAAGCTGCCGGAGGATATGCGGATCGTGGATTGGAACGACATAATCTGTAACATAATGCACCTTTAACTTGCGTTGAAGATGCATTATAATTTCCTATAGTATAAAAAATGCACTATCTGAACTGTATAGAAAGACCATGTACTCTAAATAGACTTATACATGTTTCGCTTTCTTAACCGTCAGATAGTGCAATCCTCCTGAATCAAAAGTCAATTAAACTTTTTATGCTTCTTCCCTTTTCTTCTTCATCACAAGTACCACTACTGCTGCTGCCAGCATCATCATACCGCTTACAGTAAAGATTGTAGTACCGATACCACCGGTCTCAGGAAGCTTAAACTGGTTACTGTTAGCAACCTTTACTGTATTGTTCGCTAAGTGTGAACTCTTATTCAGTGTTATAACTTCCGGGTAACTTAACATGTTATACCCTGACGGTGCCTGAATCTCTACCAGATAGTATGTGCCTTCTGCAAGACCGTAAAGCATTGCATCTCCATCTGATGTAGTAGTTACAGTATTAGCCTTTGCTGTTAACTCACCGGTCTCTGCATCAATTGCAGTATAGAAGTCTTCATAAACTACATAAATGGTCTCGTCTTCTTTGGTTACAAGTGGTGTAGCCCCTTCTGTACTTTGATCCACTTTCCTTGCCAGTTTAAAGACTGCTCCTGCCAGTGCACGGCTAATATCCTTTGTATCATACTTATAAAGGTTGATACCGCAAGTATAGACTACAGGATCTTCTTCAGGCTCCACATTCCATACAAAATTTGCAGAGTTTTTGTATTCCAGATCTACAGTGTTAGGAATATCTGTTCCCACTTCAGCATCTTCATCAATATATGTATTGAAGTATACACGCAATTCATAGTCAGCAGAATCAGTTGCTACCATGTCGGCAATCTTAGTTCTTCCGGCCTTCGTTAATTCAACAACGATCGTTTTGGTTTCTTCCGGTTCCTCTACTGCTTCATCCGGATTTACATCAATCGTTCCATCTGTTACGGTCAGAATATAATCTTCGTTTTCAACAAGAACAGCTTCACCCTCTACACTGTTATCTGCTTCATCTGCAATTTCTTCAACTTTAACTACCAGATTTCCGATGTAAGTCAAACGATAATCCAGTTCATCTGTAAGCTTGTAGAGCTTGGCCTTTGCAATGTCTGCCGGAATATCACCACGGATAATCCAGGTTACTTCTTCTCCTACATTCAACGTGTCTTCTTTCTGATCGATTGCTGTTACGTCTTTATCTACTTCCGGACGAACAACATTGTTCTTCAGATTCAAATTCATGTTGTATACAGGGTAACCATCTTTGTCAACCATAGGAACTGCAATCAGGAATGGAGCAAGGGTTTCGGAGATTGCATCATGTTCTTTTTCAACAATGAGGTAAATACCATCCGGCTTATTATTTTGGGTCAGGTTATAGGATGCATTACCGGATGCGTCTGTTATTACAGTAGCAATAGGCTCTTGTCCTTCTACCAGCTTCATTGTAGGTTCATCGTATTTCTTATCGTCTGTTGCATCTTGGTTACTTAAAATTTCACTTAAGTCTTTGTTATAATCTTCTACGCTGGATACGTAGTAGATTTCAAATTCAATTCCCTCAAGAGGGTACTGCACGTTGTCTACTTCTGTCTTTTTGTGGAACTGAAGTATACGCTCCTGCAAAGCTACACTTGCTTCTGCATAAACATCTGTCTCCCCGGCACCAACACCTACCAGACACTGCGAAGTATGACGACCGCCTTCCGGCTCATAGAAATAAACTCCTTCAGGAACATTCTGAATACCGGAAACAACAGCTTTAATTGTCTGTCCCATTTTTGCTGCTACATTAAAAGTATATTCTTCTGTACCAAACTCAATTGGACTTGACGTTTCAAGAACATCGTCTATATAAACTTCAAGTTTAATGTCATCCTTCTCGCCACTGCCACTGTTATTCAATGCCACCTTCAGAGCAACATTGAAAAGATCATTTTCTCCCTTAACAGGAGCAGACTCTACAATATTAATATCAGAAATGACGATTTCCTTATCCTCGACGTAAACACCGCTCAGATTCTTCAGGTAAGCACTCAGTTCATTAATTCGCTTTCCTACTTCTTCATTTTCAGAATAAGAATTATTTTGCTTCCACCAAATGGCCATTTCGTTAGTGAAATCATGAAGTACACGCCCCCAGCTAAGCTTTTTGGGCAGATGATATGTTTTCAAGTACTCATACCAATCACCCTCCTCATCATTTGAATAAGACCAAATGGCAGCCTGTACCGCTGCAATGATCTCTGAACGAGTAAGGTTAACTGCATCGTAAACCTCTGCCTCGACAAGGTCTGCCTTCATCTCATCCACTGAAACATATGGATAAGAATTTGTCAAAATAGCACGAATATGTGCTGCTGCTTCAGAATCATAGTAATCACTATCCTCCAGATTCACACGTTTGTAATAAATACCATCTTCATATCCCGTAAGGACATCACAACAATACAACACTTCATAATTACTTTGGCCAAAAGAATACAAACCATCTGGTTTCCAAATATTACTTCCATCAATGTTTTCATATTCATTAGTTGTATCTAACATAATGAACAAGTAAGGAATCGCATTCCAATTATCATTATCGGGCGCGGAAATAATATGATTACTTGCCTCATAATAACTAGCTACTTCTTTATTCACGGACAGGAATGTGTATCCATTTTCTCCTTCTGTTACATCAACGGAAAGTTCGTCACCATACCAAATAGTACCTGTCCCTGTTGTTTCTTGTGCATATACCGTCGTACTCATCATAGACATTGCCATCGCCCCAGCAGCTAACAACGATAATAAGCGATTGATTTTTCTATTTTTCATATCTCTTGTCTCCTTACATCTTTTTATCAAGCTTTACTTGTATTATAATCGCAGCTCCATTACAAAAAGCATTACAGATAAGTTAAATTATATATTTTATAATAGCATGGCGTATGATAACAATCCAAACCACCAAAAGAATAATAAACGAATTACAATAAAATCTGCCACCTGCAATTTTTATGGCAATACACTTTGGGGCATAAAAATAACTCCCTTTTAAGTAAACAAGCTTTATTATCTTACTTATCTACTTAAAAGGAAGCTTATTGGGTCTCCTGCCCGGGTGTCCGAGGGCTATTTCAATTTTCTTATTACCGATTTCCTATTAACAATTTTTCATCACCAATCCAACATTACAGGATTGACTTACAAATCTGCTCATCCGGATGCGCAATCACAGAAGAATCAAGGTACATACCCTTAGGTCCTACCACTGATTTTGCACGCTCGATAGCCGCCTCTACAGCTGCTACCTCACCGGTCAGGTAGAGGTAAGATTTACCGCACATGCCCTTGGCGATACGTAGCTCAATCAAATCTACGATTGCAGTTTTAGCCGCCTCATCTGCCGCTACGATAATGGAAGAAGCATCATAAGTCTCGATAATTCCCAGAGCGCTTACATTCTCCACCTGAGTGGTGCCATAAATAGCAGGGAAAATACTCTCGTGGGGGTTTCCCAACACGAAACTGTCAATAAACTGCTCTTCATTTTTGGCCTGTGCTGCGTCTACAGCACTTCTTACTGCGCTGAGATCACCTGTTATCAAAGCGATATATTTTCCGGGACATACTACCTGGGCTTCTAACAGCTCAACAGCTGCAGTTTTTACCATGGTATCGGCTGCGGTTACACCGGCAGAAACTGTCTTAAATTCAATCATTCCAATTGCTTTTGCCATATTGATACGACCTTTCTTACTTACCTGTTGTGTTTAATATTACAGTTCAGGAAGCTATTGTCTTGTTATTTCCACGTATCTGTCCGTTACATCCGTTACCGTTCCGCAGATTGATGCATGTACGGGAACGCTTAAGCCCTGTGCTGCCTCCGCAACCACCTGACCTCTGGTCACGCTGTCGCCTTTCTTGACAGCGCAGACTGCGGGTGCACCAATGTGCTGTGAAAATGGAATTCTGACCTTTGTAACGGGACGAACCTTGTCGTCAAGGGGTGCCTGTGCCGCGTATTTGCTCAGTCCCAGTCTGGCTTCCAGGCGATTCTCCGGAGCCTTGCGGTATTCCCGAGACTCTTTGACGGGAGCGGGTACTACACCCTTAGGAGGCTTGATTCCTGCCTTTCGAAGCCCATCCTTACACTCTGCGATTAGTGTTCTGGGAGCCAGCCCCTGCGGGCAGGAGAACATCTCGCACAGACCACAGCTGCTGCAGAAAAATACATTTAAAAATGCATCCAGGTCTCCAAAATCATGGTTGCTCATAGCCCTCATAAAACGGTGAGGCTCTATGGGGTGACCCAGATTGTGTCTGGGACAGAGATCCGTACACATCTGACACTGGCAACAGGAAGATGCTGCACGCTTCATGCCGATAGTAGGAGGCATTTTCTTTTTCTGGATGATCAGATGATCCTCCGGCAACACCAGAATGGCGTTGGTCGTCTTGGTCACCGGATCATGGCGATTGCCGATGCGTCCCATCATGGGGCCGCCTACCAGATAAACCGGTTCTTTGCCGTTTGCTTTCTCACCGCCTGCCATGGCTACTACTTCGCAAAGTTCAGTACCCAGAGGAACTCTCACTGTAATCGGTGAATTCACTTCACATACGACAGAAACCACTTTATCCACAACCGGGGTGGATTTATCCACAGCTCTATACACATTATAAACCGTTTCCACATTGAAAACAGCTACACCTGCCTCGATTGGAAGTCCTCCCGGAGAAATCACTTTTCCGGTGGCCTCATAAATCAGCACCACCTCATCACCCATGGGATAAGCACCCGGCAACAGGTGGATTCTCACCTTAGGATACAGAGGTATGTATTGTTCCAACGCTTCAATGGTACTCTTATATTCTTCCTTAATACCGATAATGGCTTCTTCAGCCTCCACTACATCAGCGATCATGGCAAACGTACTGACAATTTCCCGGGCATGATCCCTCAGAAGCTGTCTGTGCAGACTTAACAGAGGCTCACATTCCGCACAGTTCATCAGTATGGTATTAGCCCTTTTATCTATTTTCATATAAGTAGGAAAACCGGCTCCACCGGCTCCTACGATACCGTTCTCTTTAATAACCTTACTTAACTCTTCAACAGTCATAGTTTTACTCCTGACGGTTTCTTCAAATTAAAGTCGTTTAGCCCTGTTATTCCAGTCCTGTCGGATCATCAATAATACCGACAATGGCCGCATCGACAGGTGCGTTCTCCATGCCACATCCAATCCTGGCCGCACTGCCGCAAGCCACCAGCACGTACTCACCAATACCCGCGCCAATATTATCAATGGCCACCAGCGTACCGCCCTGCGATTTCATACCGGAGACCGGCTCCACAATCATAAACTTATTTCCGATCAAATTTTCATTTTTTCTGGTGGACACTAAACTGCCCACAACCTTCCCCACTATCATATCCGCTCCATTTCCGGGAAAGGAGGATGGGTACTGGCTAAAGTTTCCGCCAGGGGGAGGGGATAGGATTCGCATTCAGACACGCTCTCGCTCCGTGAAAAACGTAGCGGACGCTAAGCTCGAAAAGACCTCGCTAAGCGCCGACGTTTTTCAAGGGTCTTCATTGCGAATCCTATCCCCTCTCCCTGGCTGCACTTCAGCAATTATCCATTCTCTTTCCCTGAAATTACTCCATTATAAATTATGTAAGGTGCTGCCCTTAATAAAAATTCTTCAGCTAAGGACTACTTTCAATATAACTTTATCAAAAAAGCTGCTTTATTTAAAGACTATTTTATGAAAATTATTTCTGCATTAAAGTCGGATGTCACCTGCCGGTGAATACCGCAGGTGACATTATTAAGTAGAACTTGTGGGAGAGTAGCAGTTTAGGAATATTCTGCTGGGCTGTGGGCATGGGTGGCTCTAAATGCACCGTTAGAAAAACGACATTGGTAATTTGTACGTGTCAGGCAGACTTTAGTCTGAATGACGCGAACAAATTACCTGTGTTGTTTTTCTACCGGTGTGTGTGAGCCACCCATACCCACAGCCCGGCAGAATATTCCGCAAACTGCGGCCCTTCCGCAACTTCTACTTAATAATCGTCACCGTATCCCCTGTGGAGATTTTGCTGGCGTTGGCTTCGTCGGTGTCGATATGCATCTCCAGAGTGAAGGAGTCGTGGACACGGATTTTAACCTGGTTGAAGACGGTGCCTCTTTCGTTGTCCGCTTTTACGGAAACGATGTCACCGTCGTGTACGCCGGCTGCCATGGCATCAGCGGGGGACATGTGAATGTGACGCATTGCTACAATACAGCCTTCGTTCAGGTAGAGGGCGCCCTTGGGGCCTACTACTGCGATGGGTGCGCTTCCTGCGATGTTGCCTGATTCACGGATGGGAGCCTTGATGCCCAACTTGATGGCATCGGTAGCGGAAATTTCTACCTGGGATGCTTTTCTGACAGGACCAAGTACTCTTACGTTTTCTATTGCTCTAAGCTTCAGGCCGACTAATGTAACCATCTCATTAGATGCAAACTGGCCGCCCATCAGCTCTTTCTTCTTTGTTAACCGATATCCTTCCCCAAACAGAACTTCTACATGTTCCTGGGTCAGATGTACGTGTCTTGCAGATACGCCGATAGGAACTACATAGCCTTTGTCATCGGACTTCTGCTTGTCGAGTGCAGCAAGTACTGCTTTTGTGATAAATTCAATTTCTCTTGTTTCCAAAATTGTCACCTGCTCTTCGGATGTCGCCATCCGCTTTCTACTGTTATTTTGCAAGGTATACAAGTGGGAATCGTACGGACGCCCTGTTGCAGAGCGCCCGATGCCCTTGTTTTTCTCTGAATTCAATTAAAAACATTAAGTAGCATAAAACTACACTTAATTGGAAAAGAATTGGTTAGTTATTCTTTTCACTCTTTTACCTGAGGCAGAATCATTTCTACATCGCCATGAGGTCTGGGGATTACATGAGTAGCGATCAGCTCGCCTAATTTGCCTGCTGCTGCAGCTCCGCTTTCTACGGAAGATTTAACAGCGCCAACATCTCCGCGTACCATAACGGTTACAAGTCCGGAACCGATCTTCTCGGTACCGATCAGAGTTACGTTAGCGGATTTGCACATTGCATCTGCTGCTTCGATAGCTGCAACCAGTCCTCTGGTTTCTACCATTCCTAATGCTTCCTGTGACATTCTTTTTTCCTCCTTCTTTGTTACAGATGTAGTATCTGTAGTATGCTCAACTTGATTCGTTACTGTTTCAGCGGCTTTAGCTGTCTTTCCGGCAGCTGTAGTAGCCGACTTCGCTGCGCGAACACGGTTCGCAGCAGTTACTGCCTTCTTGGGTGTTTCTTTCTTCTCTGCCATTTACTTTTCCTCCGCTTCCTCTTTCTTATTTGAACCGGCTGGCGCTCTTATTTACCAGTCGCACGATTTCGGGATGAGGGTTGGCAATGACACCATGGGAAACGGGTTTCTTAAGTGCCTGTGCACAAGCTGTCTCTACAGCCTGAGTTACGGCGGCAACTTCCCCTTTGACTACGAGAGTAACCAGGCGTCCGCCCAGCTTACGCTCCCAGGTAGCCAGCTCCACTTCTGCAGTTTTACACATAATATCCAGCGCATCCATTGCTGCTACCACACCGGATATCTCGATAAAGCCATATGAGTTGCCCATTTCGATGTCCTCTTTCTTACTTAGTAAAGCTGTTTAACTATACAGTAGGCAGAATCTTCTCAACATCAGCGTGAGGTCTGGGAATTACATGAGTAGCTACCAGCTCGCCCAGTCTGCTTGCTGCTGCGGAACCGCTCTCAACTGCAGCCTTAACTGCTCCAACGTCTCCACGTACCATAACGGTTACAAGACCGGAACCGATCTTCTCAGTACCGATTAAGGTAACCTCAGCTGCCTTGGTCATTGCATCTGCTGCCTCGATTGCAGCGGTCAGTCCTCTTGTTTCTACCATTCCTAATGCTTCTTTAGCCATTGTAATATCCTCCTGAAATATAAATTGTTTGGGTTGCCCGCAGGCGTTTCATTTATTTAACTATACTTTATGTATCAGTTCTTGTCAAAAGCATTTAGCTTCAACATTTTGCAGGTATCCTCTGTAGGGTTGGCAATCACATGATGCTGCACCACGCCTGATACCTTTTTTGCCATCTCGATTCCTGCTTCCATAGCAGCTTCTACATCTGCAATACTTCCGCGGAACTTGATGGTCACCAAAAGCGGTACCGGAAGGGAATCCGCATTGGCAGGTTTGTTTTTATCAAAATTTTCCAGGGTTACGTTTGCTGCCTTGCATCCGGCATCAGCTGCCATGAATGCGCATACAAGTCCGTATACCTCTAAGATTCCGACTGCTTGATTCACTGTGGCTCCTTCCTGTTACCGTCCGTTTATCGTCCGGTTACTCATTGATAATCGCGATCTTCAGTCCGGCCATAGCCAGATTGGTCTTGTGACCTTCGTTTATCTGATCTAAAGGATAAGTGTGTGTGATCAATTTGTCAATAGGAAGACCGATCTGTTTTGCACTCTTTAAGAAATCAAAGGTGGTTGCATAATCTCTCAGGGTGTATACCCAGCTTCCTACGGTAGTGATCTCTTTGGAACAAATATCAAAATGAGGGTTGATGGTAGCATCTCCACCGTTGATGAAGAAGCCCAGCTCACATAATCCACCGCCGTTGCGGATGAACTTGTAAATATTAGAATGAGCTACAGGAGAACCTGTACACTGGAATGCGAAATCTGCCAGATGTCCGTCCAGTTCGTTCTGAACTGCTGCTGTCAGAGCCTCGATTCCCTTGTGATCCTTGAAGTTCACAGTTTTGCTTGCGCCCAGTTCCTTCGCAAATTCCAGTCTCTTCTGCTCGCCGTCTACAGCGATGATGTTCTGGATACCCATGGTGCGCAGGATAGCGATACAGATCAGGCCGATAGGACCGCATCCCTGTACAACTACTCTGGAGTTGAAACGCAGGATTCCGGTGGATTTCGCTCTCTCTACAGCATGAATCAATACTGCACAGGGCTCGATCAGGATTCTGGAATACAGATCCAGATCACTTACGTTAAATACGGTGGAACCACCTCTGATCAAAAGGTAGTCAGCGAACCAGCCGTTAAAATGAATATCATCATCCGGCAGAAGTCCATATACATCAGCACCGCCAACATTCTGCTTGTTCAGGTCGAACATAGTGATATCCGGGTTGTCCTTGAAAATCATACAGGTAACAACTTTATCTCCCAGATGCAAATCCTTACCTGCGCTGTCTTTCTTTACGTTCTTACCCATTTTAACGATCTCACCGGTACCCTCATGTCCCAGTACAACAGGAATCAGTGAGAAGGGATCTCTCTTAAATTCATGAGCGTCGGTACCACAGATGCCGCAGCCCTCTACTTTAACAAGTATATCATCATCCCCAACTTCAGGAATGGGATACTCTTTAATCTCATAATGCTCCAAAGCAGTCAGCATAGCCACTCTTGCTGTCTTGGGAATCTCGCCGTTTCCGGCTTTCTTTCCATGACATCCGCCGGTCTTGCAGCTTCCGTCACACACATGGCCGCTGTTACCCTTATTTTCCATATTCAGGATAACCTGCTTCACAATTTCTTCAACATTAACACCATTCAAATCCATTGTGCTCTAGTCCTTTCTATTTTTATTGGAAGAACGCTTTGGCGTTCTTCCTGATGAGATCCGGTAGAACTTAGGAATGGCACTTTCATTCCTTAGCTCTACTCCTCATCGTATACACAAGCTGTCAGTCATTACACAGCGTCTGCTCTTGGTAAAGCTCTTTGCACTGGTAAGTCCCTCACCGGTACGGCTTGCAATTGTAAAGGTGCAGTAGCCTTCGCCACCAAAGCCCAGAGCGGAGTAAGAAGGTCCGTTCTTAACCAGGATAGCTGTATCAATTGCCTTTGCATACTTGGTGATGTTGTCCACGTTCTTGGAGTGGATATGTGCGGAGTGGCGGTTGCCATGCTCCAGCCAGACTGCTTTTTCCACAGCATCATCAAAGTCTTTGGCACGTACAATACCCAGGATAGGCATCATCAACTCTTCTGCAATCAGAGGATGTTCCTTTTCGCCCTCAAAGATAATGCAGCGGATATTATCGGGAACGCTGACACCGATCATCCCAAGCAGTGTTTTGGCATCGCGGCCTACACACTTACGATTCAGCCCCTTCGGGGTCAGAACAGTATTAGTAAGTTTGTCCTGCTCTTCCTTGGAAGCCAGGTAGCATCCCTGCTCAGTTATCATGTAGTGCATCAGTTCATCTATTACGGAAGAAACTGCTACAACTTCTTTCTCTGCGATACAAGGAAGGTTGTTATCAAAAGTACATCCGTTTACGATGTCCGCAGCTGCCTTGCGGATATCCGCTGTCTCATCTACCAGTGCGGGAGGGTTGCCGGCACCTGCGCCGATACCTCTCTTACCGGAGGAAAGTACTGCGGTAACTACGCCGGGACCACCTGTTGCTACCAGCAGAGGGATATCCTTATGCTTCATCATGATGTTGCTGGTCTCCAAGGTAGGTTTTTCCACGGTGCATGCCACATTGTCAGGTCCTCCTGCTTCCAGGGAAGCTTCGTTGATCAAGTTGATGGCATAAATCGTAGTCTTGATTGCCTGAGGGTGAGGATTGAATACTACAGTGTTGCCTGCAGCAATCATACCCATGGAATTACAAAGTACGGTTTCACTGGGATTGGTGCAGGGAGTGATTGCTCCGATGACACCGAAGGGCCCCATTTCAATTAAAGTAAG
>JAZQAT010000100.1:0-53535 GCA_045545375.1 Acetatifactor sp. | reverse complement strand
ACGACATGGCTACGATCCGACTTATAATATTGCACAGGAAATGGGAATCCATATAAATTTATCTATTTTTTTACCAGATAAATTGTGTGTACAACAGTGCGAATTAGGTCTAATAGTAGGTAATCTTCTAGATAATGCCCTTGAAGCAACAGCAAAATGTAATCCAAATGGTAAAATTATTTATGTAGCGATGATGGTAAAAAAGGAAGAATTAGTCATAGTAGTAAAGAATCCATACATTAATAAGCTATTAAAAAGCAAGACTGGC
This sequence comes from Acetatifactor sp., assembly GCA_045545375.1. Classification (GTDB taxonomy): domain Bacteria; phylum Bacillota; class Clostridia; order Lachnospirales; family Lachnospiraceae; genus Acetatifactor. Next base: position 53,267 of record JAZQAT010000100.1, on the reverse strand, counting down.
AACTTACTATCCACCAAAAATGGAGTCCATCACGGCTATGGGATATCTTCTATTAAAAAAGTCATTGAAAAATATCAAGGCGAAATGCTAATAGAGACAGATAATGGAGTGTTTGAGGTAACCATTGTACTCAATAATAAGTCGCCAAAACAATAAAATAGCAAGATGTGATATCGTCATAATCAAAATATTATAATGTGTTTTTGTATTGTGGCGATATCACACCATGGATAAAAGGGTAAATTATGTTCTACGGCTTTGTTCATTTATATTTTCAGTTTCTAGTTATTACCTCATTTGGCAATCTTAGATTTTTCATCGATAAACGCCTGCAATTCTTCAATATCCTTGGCACTCAGCTGTTCTCCTGCATATAATGAGGCCGCAAACTTGGCAATAGAGCTTTCGTACATCCTGTCCAGAAAACTTTTGGCGGTTTCCTTTAAATAGGGATCTTTCTCTACCAGAGGTGTATAATAGTTCATTTTCCCCCTCTTTTTCCGGACCACAAATCCTCTTTCCTCCAGTCTGGAAAGCAGTGACAAAATGGTGCTTGGGACCACTTTTTTACCACTTGTCATCTGCTCTTCAATTTCCAGTCTGCTTATAGGGCCTTCCGCATTCCAGATAATCATCATCAGTTCCAATTCGGCGTCGGGCAGTTTCTTCATTACAGTTTCCTCACTTATTGTATTTTTGCAACATTATTTGCCATTGTTCATTCTAAATAATCAATATGCTGTCAATTCAACCGGCAGAAAGGTATCCGAATATATATGATCGCATGTCTGAACCAGATCGCCGCTAACAGCCGTCTGCTTCATTTTATCTCCCACGTTCTCGCCGCATACCATAATAGTACCATCGGTAAGCTCCACAAAAGTATTATAAATGTAATTTACATTTAAATAGTAATCGGCTATTCCTTCCGGACTGTTAAACATAATATTTTGTGGCCAGACCATCTTAACATTTTCCAAGACCTTCTGAGGTTTTCGAACAAAATCATCTTCCTCTGAAACAGTGACCCCACATTGTCCAAAAATATTAGATCCCCATGTATACAGGTCTCCGTTCTTTGTAATTGCGGCCCCCATATAATCGCCGGTGGTTACGTAAATGCAGTCCTCTAATATTTTTACCGGTGAGGTATACATCATCTTGCGTGGATTTGATTCACTTTCTTCCGGTTGCCAATAATACCCCAGTATACTAGGATAATATTTTGTGCTGCTCGTAGTTTTATATTCTCCCCACCACCATACGCTTCCGTCATTTTTCAGTGCGACAATGGAGTATCTTCCGGCTCTGGCATAAGCGACATCCTCCATCAGCAGTACCGGTGTGGTTACACTAATATAATCATATATCGAATAGCGTTTCCTGGTTTCTTCCTGACCGAGCACCCCGATCAGATTGCTCCCCATTCCGTATAATTTTCCATCAGAAGTCAGATAGATACAAAAGTAACCGTTCCAGGAGATATCTACTGATATTACCTTTTCAGCAATCTTGGTAACATTGGTATAATCTGTGCTGATCTCGGGGCTTACAGTCCCGTTACCCAGTTGGCCGTAATCATTTATGCCACAGCCCCACAGGACCTGATCCTCATCGATATAAAAAATATTTCCGTGGATTTCTCTTCTGGTAATATAATAGTTCTCCAGAAGAAAGGGTTCTCCTATAAAAACATTATCCAGAGATGATACGGCAAATGTGATTGCTGTGGGGACCGGTTCTTCTGTAAATGGCTGTTCCTGCGTGACCGGTATTTCTGCTGCGCTCTCATCATATGCTGATTCTGTTTCCGATGTCGGGATCAGATCCATATCTTTTACGTTGCTGTCAGTATCTTCTACTTTACTATCTGTAGTAATATTGAAGAACAACATGCCGGCTGATGAAGCCACAAGCACGATCACCAATACTGCATAGCCGTACCGGTATTTGCTTTTAGAGAAAATATAAGCCAGTCTCTTTTTCAACACCTTTTTTCCGCCTGTAAACTGCGTATTGAAAAAGGCTTCCTTTCTTCTGCCGGGATTGGCAGTAGCCAGCATTACTCTGCCATAAAATGTTTTCGTATCCCATTCCAGTTTATCTGTTACTTTTTTGTCACATACATATTCCACATCCTGATATGCCATCTTTTTCATCAACAGCAGCAGTGGATTAAACCAGTAAATATCGCAAACCAGAAGGATTAGCAGCTTGTACCAGATGTCTCCGCTTTTCAAATGGGTCAACTCATGCCGCAAGACCATCTCTAATTCGGCCTCCTGATATGCTGTTTGGGGCAAAAGAATTACCGGTTTTCCATAGCCGAACAGCATGGGAGACTTGATCTCCGGATTCATTAATACAGGCACATGATAATGAATGTTATATTCACTCAAAAGTCTGTTCTTCAGGTCCTGAATATCTACAAAGTGATAAGGCATCGCATGACGGATCAATTTTTTCTTTACACAGTGATACTGGAGAAGCCTGTAACAAAATAACAGTGCAGTGATACCTATCCAGCAAATGCACCATATTTGTTCAAAGCTAAAAGAAGCTTTTGTTATGGTTTTCTCCTCCTGGAATTTGTTTGCATCGGAAGAAACCGGAGTATGGTCTTGGATTGGCTGTATTTCTCCTGCTTCGGACAGGGGTAAACTGCCATCATTACCGTCTGCATTTTCCTCAGCCGGGGAATTGACAAATTCCGCTTCCGGAGCAGTCACATTTCTTGCTGCAGTACTAACAGGAATAGTTATCTGTATCATATATTTGGAAAGTTGTCCGCCGATCTGATCCAGTGAAATATTGACAGGGATCAGTAAGCGTAAGGCCAACACCAGCCACAGAAGCTTGCGCCATTGGTAACCGATTCTGTGATCTGTTATGATGGACAGTCCTTTTACGAATACAATTACAAAGCTGACGATAAGCATCAGCTGCAGAATATCTTGTAAAAAATCAGTCATAGTTTAGTTCCCCTTTCTTTTTAGACAATTGTCTAAAAAGAATATACTATGGTTTAAGATATCTGTCAATCAATTTTATTGATAATTTCAAAAAAGTCTTCTCTACCCAGTAGTCCCCCCTGCCCTGTTTCCAGATGTCCGCTTCCATCTTATGCCAAAATATCCAGAATCGCATCGTGGTATATACTATATCCTGACTTCTTTTACCATCAAGTTCTTGATCCCAATCGCAATTCGCAAAACATGCTGCCATGCCCGAATGTCTTTCAGCACTACTGTCATAAATACGTTACTCGGTAGATTAAATTCTTTCTCCTGCGCCAACTCATATCCCGTACATGAATTCTCCGAAACTGTGGTTGTCCCTGACGCCTCCATTGTCCCTGCCCCTGATTTCTTCCTGTTTACTTTCCTTTCTGCGTATAATCAGTCCAAATAGGGGCTGTCTAGCCCCTATTTTTTTGGAGTTTCCTATGTTGTGTTGTTTCCTCTGTTTTACTGGTGTACGATCGGCATTATGAAACTATTGTGAAAGATGGGCTGCTATTACTGAGATTTTTCTGCTGACTGTCATCCATTGAGGCAAGCCGGGAAGTGTAGAAAGACAGCTTTAAAACCGTAACTCCCCAAACGGTATACCACACCCACGCAAATAAACAGATGAAACATATTCCCGCAATTATGATCAGCAAACGCTCCCATATCTTCCATCCATCCTGCTTTTCGTAATGTCAAACACTCTTTAGGATAAGCCCCTTCCGGCTAGCCCCCTCTTCCTTCATCAATCCTGAGTTCACACAGCTCAATGGTAATGGAAGACGGTGGCTTTCGTACCGCAACAGAAGGAGTACCGCAGGGGTACTAATCATGCCCCTATCCGATTCCATATGAACATCTTATGGATCCCCTTGATAACTGATTCAAAATGTCCTAACAGAGTTCATAACGGGTGCGTATTGACTATCCTTTGGTTTGCTTCTTACCTGAGTATTCTCCTAAGGGAATGATAGGAAAAATTGGAATGATAGGAGTATTCCTTTAAGGAGGAACAATGGCGGATTCATCCTTCAGAGTAAGATGATCGAGAAAAGGTTAAATACGGAAGACCATGACTGAGCTACACTAGACGGCAATTTGGTGACAATATGGAAACTACAGTTTGAAACTTTTAACGAGTGCAGAATTTTAAAAGATTGATGACATGGGTGGCTAGAGAACCCCTATCTGGTTTGACACAGTTATATTTGGAGGAGATTGTAGTGATGGGGATGCAGACAAGATGCTAAAAATGTTAATGAGACTAATAAATTTTAATGTTTACATTTCTTTGCAGATTTTCTTTTATATATGTATAACCGGTTATAAAAAAATAAGAAGAGGTTAGATTATGGATACGATGGTGTTAAAAACTCAAAAATATTTAAATGCAACATATGGGAGTAATCCTGGTTATAATACTATTGCAGAAGATGGGATGACAGGATGGTCAACTATATATGCATTAACGAGAGCGTTACAGATTGAATTGGGGATATCCAATACGGCAGATAATTTTGGTAATGCAACGGTAGCTGCATTTATTCAGCAGTATCCCAACGGTATTATACAGCAGTCCTCTAGCGACACATCAAAAAGCAGAGTGTATGCTATCATTCAGGGAGCACTTTGGTGTAAGGGTTACAGTACGGGTGCATCTGGTATCACAGAAAATTTTTACGGTGGTACGGGTTCTGCGGTAAAAAATCTTAAAACAGATGCTGGATTTGAAAATCCCGATTCGACAGTAACCTTGAATGTGATGAGAGGCCTATTGTCAATGGACCAATACAAGCTTGTTAACAGTGGGTCATCTACAATCCGGGATATCCAGCAGAGGCTTAACCGGCGCTATGAACACTTCATAGGCATCATCCCCTGTGATGGCTTATATGGTCGTGAAATGAATAGGGCACTTATTATTGCTTTACAGGCACTTGTAGGTGCGGATACAGACGGAATTTTTGGTAGTGAGACAATAGAATACTGTCCAACATTGCCGGACGATATAGACTCCGTATTGCCTGATACTTTGGTAGAGGACTTTATCTATCTGGTAAAATATGCATTATGCTGTAACGGCTATATAATTAGCCTTAGTGATTCACAGTGGAATACTACACTCGAAGCTACACTTAGGACATTTCAGGGCGATATGATGCTTACAGTAACAGGTAAAGTTGATATTGATACATGGATGTCATTGCTTACCAGCAAGGGTAATCCAGACAGAGCTTGCACCGCATGCGACACTCGTTTTGAGATAACAACAAGCCGTGCTAATGAACTGAAAAATAAGGGTTATCAGATTGTCGGGCGCTATCTTACAGGAACAACATATAAGGTATTAAGGGATGAGGAGCCACAGCGTATTTTGGATAATGGTTTATACTTTTTTCCGATTTTTCAGGAGTCTTCGACAAATGTACCTTATTTCACAACCGCAAGAGGTAAGGCTGATGCGGAGAACGCTGTAAGGGCAGCCCGTAAGTTCAGAATCCCGGAAGGTAGCGTGATTTATTTTGCTGTAGATTTAGATGCTACGACAGCACAAATTACAAATTATGTATTGCCTTATTTTGCAGCGCTTAAGGAGAATATGGACACGGCATATATAATCGGTGTTTATGGAACAAGAAATGTCTGCATGCAGGTGTATAGAGAGGGTTACGCAGAAACGAGTTTTGTAAGCGATATGTCAACAGGCTATAGCGGAAATATGGGCTTTACGATTCCATCTAATTGGAATTTTGACCAGTACGCTGAAATTAGCATGGAGACTACTACAGACGGGACATGGGCTATTGATAAGGATGCATATTCAGGCAGATTTTCTCCAGTCATGTCATTAGATACATACGTTTATGAACAACCGGCAAGGCCAGTAAGAAGTGATACCAGTAGGGTAGGTTCACTCACAGAGGTGATAGAGTTAATTGAAGAATTGGAAAATTTGTATGTGGCTTGGTACACACCTCTATTTGAAGCTGCTCCAAATGTAGTTCCGTATTTGTCAGCAAAGGTATTGGCTAATGGTATAACGAGATTCTTGAGAAGCGGTGTATACAACGATGCCAAGTGGCAGCTCATGTTGGGGGCTTCAGAAGAGGGATTCATAGATTATGTAAAGCAAGAAAATATAAATTTATACAATGCATTGCATCAATATATAATTTATGAAAAAGATGGTGGTTATATTGTTTCAGATGAACAAGGTGGATTCATTAATTTAAAACATATGGCGGCAGTGGCAGAAGGATATTTTACTGCGTCCATTGCATCGGATCAATGGTATGGCTGGGCAGGAGATATGTCTTCAGCCATCTGGGATACAGAGAGATATGTTTATGCTAATGGCGGTAGTTATAAAGATGCGGCGGATATTATAGTTGGAAATGATGGTTATGGATTTTCGCATATTGATATGTGTGCAGATGCAGATGCTATCAAAATAGCGGAATTAATTTCTGCATCCTCATCGACCACCCATTCTTTTTCCGAAGCTTTAAGTAACTATTATAGCAACTATATGGGTGACAGATTCACATATCTGCTTGATGATATTGGATGCAAAGCAAATCTGACAGATATAAAAGAAAAGTTGGTATACGGTATGGAGGTTATTACAGCTGAAGTTGCGTGGATTATTGGAACGAAGGTACAAGACTTTGTTGACTCTCCTCCTTCAGACTTAATAGATTTAAAGAATAGGTTAGAAGATATACCTTCCTTAGATTCATATTCTGCATGTTGTTCGGCATTTGCAAATTATCTGTATTGTGAATTGGAATAGTTAGGATAAATTAATTGCGTAACACATGGGTCTATGGTATGCTAAACACGTAAGAAGCCATGTATGGAGGAACAAATATGAAAATGAGAATTTTGAAAACGATGCTTATTTTTGAGTCCATAGTAATATTGCTTATTTTAATGTGGATTTTTTTCGATGTAGCGACTGGTAATAATAGAACAGAGGTACTTCGTGAAATTTCACCAGATGGGGATTATGTGTTGCTCATACAGGAACTGGGCGAGCCGAGTTCTTTTTATGCAATAGACCGTCTTAAAGTGACACTTTACGAGAATAGTAGTCATGAACATTATTATGCTGAGTTTAGGGTTGATATATCTACAGGAGGGGGGCCTGCTGAATATGATATTGAATGGATGGAAGATGGTGTCCAAATAGTTTTATATGGGAATAAAGCTCAATATTACATTTTGCCGTTTAAAACATTTGAGGATGCAAACAGGTTTCCACAATGACTTGTACATTTCCTTTTGAAATGTAGAGAGTATTACAACATATACCTGTGTTTCTTAAAAAGACTAAAAGAAATCGGCAGAGAAGCGTCCAATTTGGACGCTTCTTTTGTGGTATGACGGGCATGTCCCGAATCTTGGGTGAAAGTCCCAAGGAGCGTAGTTGCCGACAAATCGGATAGCGACTTGCATGTTTCGCATCGTGAGGTGTGGGAGAAAAGAAGCAATAGCGAAACCGTGCCCCTACGGACAGAAACCTGAAATGAGCTATACAGAGTAATTCAGCAAGGAATAAGTACAGGTGATAAGCCCGATGTGCGAGCCATACTCAGCATTCTACCCTACATAGTCAAATCTGTGCCTATGGGCAGACTTACGAATGACTTGCATGCAGAGATTTCTAACCATAAATAATAAAACTAATTGCTGTGGGCAGACATTTTAAGGAAAATATGTAATTTTCTTGGTCAGTTTTCTTACCACAAGCGATAAAAATAGGCATCTTGGGAAGAAAATTCAATAAAAAAGGCCAAAAAACCTCTGCCCATAAGAAGTTGAAAATGTTCTATGGGCAGACCCGCTCATTTTGGGGCGAAAATTTCCCCCTAAAACTCACCACGTCTTTATATATGTCATTTACATATTAATTCATATTGACATTTGTCATAAACATATCTATACTTATCTCAAAACCAAAAGGAGGACACCCTATGAGACTATCAACATCCACCAACATCATGGTCTTCGACCAAGGAAAACCCAGGCAGATCACCATGGAAGCAGCCACCATCGCATGTGCTAAAGCAGGGTACAAATATGTGGACGCCAACCTGTGCACTGCCTGCAGAGCCGACCAGCCCCTGACACAGGACAACTGGGAGGAATGGGCACACAACCTCAGAAAAGTTGCAGACGACCACGGAGTAACATTTGCCCAGTCCCACGCCTACTGGACCGTAGGCGAAGAGTTCAACCCCGACTTGAGCCGTACTGACGGCGAGCTTGGAGAAGAGTTCATGCGCAGAAGCGTGCTGACATCGCAGATTCTGGGAACACGCTGGATGGTCGTACATCCTTACAGTATCAAAAAAGGCCAGTCCTGGTATCACTACCGCGAGTCTTTTGCTTACAACCGCGAATACTTCAAGCGTTGGGGCGAATATTTTGCAGACCACAATGTAGGCATGGCAATTGAAAACATGGCACGCTCCACCCAAAAAGTACCCTACTGCGCCCGTGGTGAGGAACTGCTGGAGCTGATCGATGCCATTGACAACCCTATGGTACAGATTTGTATTGACACCGGCCATGCTCACCTGTCCGGAATCAATCCTGCCGATATGATCCGCCTCGTAGGCAGTCATCTGAAGGCCACCCACATTGCAGACAACCACCGGAATACCGACGAACACTACGCTCCCTTCAACGGCACCATCGACTGGACGGATGTTATGAAAGCACTGAATGAAATCAATTATCAGGAGGACTTCTCATTTGAGATTCACAACCTGACCTCCATGTACCCGAAGCAGGTACAGCAGAAGCTGGTAGATTTCTCCTATGAGCTGGGACAATATCTGGTGAATATGCAGTTTGATAAATGATTTTAATAAATGATTTTGATAAATGATTTTGATAACTGATGTCGCAACTGAAGCTTGCGATAAAACGCGACATCGTAACTAACAACAATAAAAGGAGCAAACATATGGCACAAAGAGTAAAAGAAAAAAGCGCCTCCTATGACGTAGTTGTGGTAGGCGGCGGCCTCTCCGGAATGTGCGCAGCCATTGCAGCTGCCCGTCACGGTGCTAAGACTGCCCTCATCCACGCGCGCCACGTGCTGGGCGGAAATGCCTCCAGCGAGATCAGGATGCACATCTGCGGTGCTTCCGAAAGCATGGCCAAGCCCGATCTGGAGGAAGGCGGTATTTTATATGAAATGATGCTGGATAACAAAAGCAGAAACGACTATTTTTCCTATTCCACATGGGACATGGTCCTGTTTTCCGCTGTAAAAAAGCAGGCTAACCTGACCACTTACCTGAATACCACCATGGAAGACTGTGTAGTAGAAGAAAACTGTATCCGTCAGATCACCGCATATCAGCAGACCACAGAAACACGCTTTTTTATCGATGGTAAGGTATTTATCGACTGTACCGGAAACGGCACTCTGGGCTATTTTGCCGGAGCAGAATATCGCATCGGCAGCGAGGGCAAAGCTGAATTCGGCGAGCAGCACGCTCCGGACGAGCCCAACAACAACCGCATGGGAAATACCCTGCTGTTTAAGGCTGTAGACAGAGGACACTCCGTTAACTTCAAACGTCCTGACTTTGCCAGAGAATTCACCGAGGAGGAACTGAAATACCGCACCCATTCCGCAGTACATGGCGCCAAAGCAAAGGCCGGGGTGGATGACGCCTACCTCCGCATGACTGCTTTCAGCACCTCCGCCGTAGATTACGGCTACTGGTGGATAGAATTGCCGGGTGAAAAAGAGGATATCATTGATGAATACGAAGAAATTCGTGATGAACTGGTATCCTGCATTTACGGTATCTGGGATCACTTGAAAAACGGCGGTGACCATGGTGCTGAGAACTACGACCTGGAGTGGGTGGGCATGATGCCCGGTATGAGAGAAAGCAGACGATTGGTGGGCGATTATATCCTCAACGAGAACGATGTTTTATCCAACCGTCAATTTGAGGATGCCGTAGCATACGGCGGCTGGGCCATGGATATCCACACACCGAAGGGACTATATGACTTTGACAATCTTCCCTCCACCATTGTCAGCTTTGATGGTTCCTACACTATTCCTTACCGGTGCTACTATTCTAAAAATATCAATAATCTGATGATGGCCGGAAGAAATATCAGCGCCTCCAAGATGGCTATGGGTTCCACCCGTGTAATGGGCACCTGCGCAATCGGCGGCCAGGCAGTAGGAACTGCTGCTGCCATGTGTATGAAATATGATTGTATGCCAAAGGGAATTCTTGCTCATATGGATGAGCTTCAGCAGACTCTTTTAAAAGATGACTGCTATATCCCGAGCATCCGCAATACGGACGATAAAGATCTGGCACAAACGGCAGTTGTAACAGCAAGTTCCGCCAAGGAAGGTTTCGGTCCCGAGCAGGTAATCAACGGTATCAGCCGGGGAGAAGGTTCAGAACGCAACATCTGGATTTCCGACGGAATACATAAACAAGAAGCACAGGATCAAGATGAGTGGCTTTCCTTGGCGCTTAAAGAAAAATCAAAGGTATCCCAGGTCCGCCTGACCTTTGATTCCAACTTTAATTATGCCATCAAGATCACTTTGTCTGCCAAACGTCAGAAACAACAGCGCATCGGTGTTCCTGTCGAGCTTGTGAAAAATTATACTGTTACCCTCTGGAACGGTAATGTGAAAGCAGCTGAGAAGACCATCACAGACAATGTCCAGCGGGCAAATGTAGTGGATTTCGAACCCACACTCTGCGACAGGGTAACGGTGACAGTACATGACACCAACGGTGGAGAGGATGCTCATATATATGAAGTTCGTGTATATGCGTAAATAGTAATTTTGAAAAAGCAGATTTACATCCGTCTCAAAATAGGATATACTGACTATGGTTGGTTTCCGCTATAAAGCGCTTTATCATCCGGAAAAGAGGTCAAAACAGTGGCAACAGGTTACGCTGAAATCAAAGAATATATTACGGAAAAGATACATACGGAGGAATGGCCCATAGACTACATGATTCCCACCGAAATGCAGCTGTGTGAGCAGTTCGGTGTGAGCCGTCCAACGGTACGCACCGCATTGCTAAAGCTGGTTGAAGAGGGACGCTTGAAGCGTATCAAAGGCAAAGGAACCTTTGTGACTGCCCCCAGAGTTCTGGAGCAGTCAACGGTATTTATCGAAAGTTTTTTCCGGGAAATGCTGGAACGCGGATTCGAGATTACCACAGAAGTTCTGGAGCTTCGCAAATTGCCTGCAGATGAGAAAATATGTGCTCTTTTGGAAACGCAGGGAAAAAGCGTAATCAAACTCAGCCGCTTAAGATACGTAAAAGCTTCCTTTGAGAAAGGACCTATCGTTCTGACCACAAGTTATTTTACGGAAGATAAATCATTTCTGCTGGAACAGGACTATGAGAAAGTATCCATGACCTCTGTCCTGAATGAAAACGGTTTTCACAGAGAATATCTGGAAAAAGAACTCACTGCCATCATTCTTGGTGCCAGGGAAAGTCGTCTTATGGGAGTGGCCGATGGTTCATTGGGGATGCAGGTTGATACCATAAGCCGCGATGATAAGGGCAATGTGGTAGAAATCACCAGAAGCTTGTTTCCTATGTCGAGGAATCAATTTGTGTTAAAGTTTAAGGTATGACCACAGCCCAAAGAATATTGTAATATAAGAACAGCCGGACATCCGAATATGGCTAATAGTATCCATTTCTACGGTATCCGGCTGACATTTTATACTTTGAAGCGATATCCTACACCCCAAATCGTCTCAATGTACTGAGGCTTAGCTGTATCCTTCTCAATCTTCTCACGAATCTTTTTAATATGCACAGTAACAGTTGCAATGTCCCCGATGGAATCCATGTCCCAGATTTCCCTGAACAACTCTTCCTTGGTAAATACATGGTTGGGATTCTCCGCCAGGAAAGTCAGCAGATCAAACTCCTTCGTAGTAAAAGTCTTCTCTACGCCGTCCACATAGACACGACGTGCTGTCTTGTCGATACGGATACCACGAATCTCTACAATATCATTCTGAGGCTTAGCACTGGTACCTATCAGTCTCTGGTATCTGGCCATGTGCGCTTTGACTCTGGCTACCAGTTCACTGGGGCTGAAAGGCTTGGTCATATAGTCATCTGCGCCCAGACCCAGACCTCTGATTTTATCAATATCATCCTTTTTGGCAGAAACCATCAGGATTGGGATATTCTTCTGCTCCCTGATTTTCTTGCATACTTCAAAGCCATCCATACCGGGAAGCATCAGGTCCAGAATGACCAGATCAAACTGACCCTCCAGAGCTGCCTGAAGTCCGGCATCTCCGGTGTTGCACGTCTCTACCTGAAAATCACTGAGTTCCAGATAATCTTTTTCCAGTTCCGCAATTGCTATTTCATCTTCAATAATTAAAATCTTGCTCATATTTCCTCCATTCCGCTGTCTCTGACAGCTTACCTGTTCCTTATTTTCATCGTCCGGCGTCCTATACCCGCTCTATTTGCTGATATTCTCGGATGATTTACTCCCGGTTCAGCTCTTTATATTTACGCATCACAAAATGCATGCAGGTGCCTTCGCCTTCTTTACTGGTAGCCCAGATATATCCGCCATGATCCTCAATAATCTTGCGCACAATGGAAAGTCCGATACCGCTGCCGCCCTGCGCAGAGTTACGTGATGCATCTGTGCGGTAGAACCGTTCAAATATCTTGGACAGATCTTTCTGGGCAATTCCCTTGCCGTTATCTTCAATTTCCACCCGAATAGAATCCACTTCGTCCAGAATCCTGATATCAATGATACCATTTCGTTTATTCATATATTTTACACTATTGCCGATAATATTGTTGATAACCTTTTTCAATTGCTCCGGATCGGCAATGATCATAGTATCCGGTTCTACCAGATTGGAATAATTCAGCTGAATATTCCGGTTCTCCAGGTCCATTCCCACTTCTTCCACACAGTCTCCAAAATAATCTGCCACATTAATGCGGTGGAAATTATAGGGGATACGGTTGTTCTCTACATTAGAATAAGTGGTCAGCTCATTGATGAGCTTCTGCATATCATTAGCTTTATTATAAATCGTACGCAGATATTTATCCTGCTTTTCGGGGGTATCTGCCACACCATCCATAATTCCCTCTACATAGCCCTTAATTGCCGTAATGGGAGTCTTCAGATCGTGAGAAATATTGCTGATCAATTCCCGGTTCTTCTGTTCATTGCGGACGCTTTCCTCCACAGACTCCTTCAGGCGCAGTCGCATATCCTCGTAGTTGCGGTACAAATCACCAATCTCACCTTTTGCATCCGTCTGCAGCGTGTAGTCGTAGTTACCTTCCTTGATCTTTTTCATAGCCACATTCAGCTCATCAATGGGGCTAAATACGCCTTTTCGAATCCACTGGGTCAGCATGAGACTGGTGAAAAGCAAAATCAGCGCAATCGCTATGAACATATCTATCAGCAGTTCTCTGGAAATCAGTGAATTCACCTTCGTGACAACAAAAGCACTTCCCTGTGCACCATCCCGAAAAGTAAAATCAATCTGCTTTACGTACTTTGACAGCGCATTATAGTAATAACCGGAATCCTCTGCTAAATCACCGCCCTCACCATATTCCGGCAATTTGTCAAAAATATTTTTGGCAGCTTCCTCGTTTCCTGTATAATAAATAGAATGATTCTTCCGAACCAGTATATAAGTAGACTTTCTGGATATCTCATCATTTACCATTTTAAGATATTCCTGATCCTCTAACCTGGAAGGATCAGTCTCTGCCTGCCTGAGCAGTTCATCGTATGCCTTATCTGCCGTACTGACAAAAGTATCCACCGTCTCCGACATCATGGCATAATCAAGCTCCTGCACCGAATACCCCTGATTCATATTCATCAGATAGATTCCTATTACGACAAAAGCTACTATCGTCAATACTAACGGCAGCAATATAATCGTAACAAATGTAACCTGCAACCGAGTTTTGAACTTCATTTCAAGCTTCCTTTCCCGTCTTTTCTTTTGCGTCAACAATAGTATAGCATATTTTAAAATTTTATTGATAAATTTTTTCTAAAAAGTCTTGACTTTTTTCTAAATTTTAGTATAATAAAATCAGTAATAGTTCTTAGTTTTAAAAATTTCAAAAGAAAGGAGAAGCGGATGGCACTCAAGCACAGTAAGCAAAGAGACTTGATCAAAGAATTCCTAATGACACGGAAGGATCATCCCACAGCTGATGTGGTCTACATGAACGTACGACAACAGAATCCCAATATCAGCCTGGGTACCGTATATCGCAATCTTACATTGCTTGCAGATATCGGTGAAATTGCAAGACTCAGGCTGGGCGATGGTGTGGATCATTTTGATGCCGACACTTCCCCCCATTATCATTTCGTCTGTACCCACTGTGGCAGTGTAGTCGATCTTGAGATGGATGACATCAGTGAGATTGTAACACAGGCAGGTACTAACTTCGATGGTCACATCGAAGGGCACATCACTTACTTCTACGGAAGCTGCAGTGACTGCAAGAAGAAAGAGCTCTTATCATAAGAAGAGCCTCAGACGAATATTAATTTACGAAAGATTTGATTTTTAAAATCTAAGCATATAACACTATAAATAAATTTTTCTATGAAAAGGAGATTAAGATTATGAAATTTGTATGTCAGGTATGTGGTTATGTTCATGAAGGTGATGCAGCTCCCGAAAAGTGCCCTATTTGCGGTGTTCCCGCCGAAAAATTTACCGTTCAGGCCGGAGAAAAGACCTGGGCTGCTGAGCACGTTGTAGGAGTTGCAGAGGGTGTTAGAGAAGATATTAATATGGATCTGAGAGCTAACTTTGAAGGAGAATGCTCCGAAGTAGGTATGTACCTTGCCATGGCAAGAGTAGCACACAGAGAAGGCTATCCTGAAATCGGTCTGTACTGGGAAAAGGCTGCTTACGAAGAAGCTGAGCACGCTGCAAAATTTGCAGAGCTGCTGGGCGAAGTAGTAACTCCTTCCACCAAGAAGAACCTGGAGCTGAGAGTAGATGCTGAGGACGGCGCTACCGCCGGTAAGTTCGACCTTGCTAAGAGAGCTAAGGAACTGGGACTGGATGCTATTCATGATACCGTGCATGAGATGGCACGCGATGAGGCTCGTCACGGCAAGGCATTTGAAGGTCTGTTAAAGAGATACTTTGGCTAATTGGAAATGCAGTAAAATTAATACTTTTTGAATTACTCAGAGGGCAAATTCTTAGTGGTTTGCTCTCTTTTTATTGTCCAAGAGTGGAAGAAAAGTGTACTTTTTCACAGCCCTGTTGTACCCCTTATTTGCCCATTTTTCTAGCATTTCTTTAACTATAACCCTACAACAACTTTTTAAAAGTCCGAATTACTGCATAATATACAGCAGTATTTTTAATCATTATCTTTCGAATTGCGTCAGCAATGAAAACTGTAACTTTTCATTTTGCCAATAATAGTGTATACTTCTTATTAGTATCGTGACTTAAAGAGACGTACAAACTTTGGAAAGGACAACTATATGGAAAAAATAGCAAGCTTCACCATAGACCATACCAAGCTTCAGCCCGGTATTTACGTGTCACGTAAAGACACAGTAGGTGTAGAAGTGATTACCACCTTCGACCTTCGCATGACCAGCCCCAACGAGGAACCGGTCATGAACACTGCAGAAATGCACACCATCGAGCATCTGGCTGCCACTTTTCTGCGCAACCATCCTGCGTATAAGGACAAGACTATCTATTTCGGCCCCATGGGCTGCCGCACCGGATTTTATCTGCTGCTGGCCGGGGATCTTACATCAGAGGAAATCGTTCCCCTGATGATTGATATGTATGAATTTATCAGGGATTATCATGATGAAGTGCCCGGGGCTTCCGCCAAGGACTGCGGCAACTACCTGGATATGAACCTGCCCATGGCAAATTATCTGGCAAATCGGTATCTGGAGCAAGTGCTGTACGGCATCACGCAGGACAGGCTGCATTATCCGCAGTAAGCACATTCATTTTAAAAATAACGCTGCATTGCTGAGACCGTGCAGCGCAACTAACAATCGGGCACGCCATAGAGCGTGGCAGAAACGAGGTATATTATGGTAAAAGTCGGTATTATCGGTGCCATGGAACTGGAAGTAGAAGCACTCAAATCCAGAATGGACGCTACAAACATCACAACCAAAGCCGGTATGGAGTTCCACGAAGGCATTCTTAACAGTGTCAATGTAGTGATTGTAAAATGCGGTATCGGAAAAGTAAACGCTGCCCTCTGCGTGCAGATTCTGGCCGACATTTTCCGGGTAAGTCATATCATCAACACCGGAGTAGCCGGCTCCCTTAATGCGGAGCTTGATATCGGAGATATCCTGATTTCAAAAGATGCATTGCATCATGATATGGATGTCACTATTTTCGGCTACCAGCCCGGTGAAGTACCGCAGTTAGGTTTGCGGGAATTTCCTGCTGATGAGAGGCTGGCTGCTTTAGCAAAAGAATCCTGTGAGAAAGTCAATCCCGGCATCAACGCTATCATAGGTCGTGTAGTAAGCGGCGACCAGTTTATTTCCGATAAGGATACCAAGAGCAGGCTAATCAGCCTGTATCAGGGGGACTGCGCCGAGATGGAGGGGGCTTCCATTGCGCACGGTGCTTATCTGAACAGGATTCCGTTTGTTATTATCAGGGCGATTTCCGATAAGGCGGATGATTCTTCAGAGATGGAATATCCGGTGTTTGAGCGGGCAGCTGCAAAGCATTCGGCCAGACTGGTGGAGGATATGATTCGGAAGATTTAATGAAGCACTTTTTCCAATAGGAGTACACAAAATAAAGGGGGGTGTCGGTTCATTCCGACAGCCCCTTTATTCTCGGTCACTTTATAATCAGCGCTCTAACCGCCCTGTATTCCTCAAGAAATTCGTCAGTTCAAGCGGCCAGTCCGTCTGGATGATATCATACCCACGGTCTGCCAGCCAGCCCCAGCCCAGTTCCGGATTACCGCGCATGGCGGCATCATCCGAATGGTGTGCGGTAAGTACAGTCTTGTAATCATAGACAATGGAATTTACCCATATGAGCTTTCCCGCAGAATGCATTTTCTCAATATAGGCATCGGAACAGAATACCGAATCCTCTGAATCAAAAAGAACCTCCGCACCGACATATCGGATATTTCTGCCAAGCAGCTCTTCATGAACTGTATCCTCTTTGATAACAGGCATGTACTGAATGTCGGATGCATATGTTTCAATGATATTCAGCATTTCCGGTGTCGGCTTTGTCTTAACGATAATCTGTTCGGTCATATTATGGCGCCGTATTGCATCGGAAATTAACTCAGGATTATCCCAGAATTTATCTACATTGATATAGCAGCGATCTTTAAAAGTTTCGAAAACCTCATCCAACGTACAAAGGGCATATTCGGTAGGGACATCATCAATATTCACGTAGCGGATTTTTTCTTTTATTTCCGCATAGGTCAGATCACGGATGCTGCCCTGATACCGTAAGTGAGGCCATTCCATACCCGGATGAAATATGACAAGCTGACCGTCTGCGGTCTTGTCCACATCAATTTCAATCATATCTGCGCCCTGATGTAAGGCAATTTCATAAGACGTGAGGGTATTGCATGGGATATTGCCTCCGAATACACCACGGTGGCCTACGGTTATTATTTTATGTTTGGCAGTTTCCTGAATATTAAAATTTGGCATGCTGATTCCTTCTTTCTTCTTCCAATCGGAATATTATTGCTTATCTTTCTTCTTAAATACGAATAACTTACTGAACACATAGTTCGCAATCATTACCAGTACAGATGAAATAAAAATCTTAGCGATCCAGTAATTCATGTGAATCATATTTACTGTAACATACATGATAACGATATCCAGAATCCAGGTAGACACTCTAGCGCCTGCAAACTGTGTGAATTCCTTTAAAATATCAGGATTGGTACTCTTAAACACATATTTGCGATTAGTCACATAACCAAAGCACACACCTGCCACCCAACCGATGGTATTGATCACACCGTTCTGCCAACCCACACTGGCATCCAGGAACAACTCAGCTACAAAGCACGCAGCCCAGGATACAATCGTAGTCAGTACACCAACAATTAAGTATGCTATAATTTCTTCATATTTTACCCAAAGTTCTTTTACTTTCTTTATCATTACATTTCCTCTTTTTCATAGTACAAACATAAAGCAACTCTTTTACCTTACTATGGAATTTCCCAAATGTCAATCTTACAGATTAGTAACAGTTCACCGCGCCATTCGCAAAATCGCGCCTACGGCGCTTATCGCTGCTTTGCAGCTTCTCTGGCTGAACTGTTACGGATTCACCACATTCCTGGATTCCCCATGCAAAAAAGCTTCAATATTTTTATATACGCCTTCCACACATCTGGTTCTGGCTTCCACGCTTGCCCACGCAAGGTGCGGCGTAATGATCAACTGATTAGAATCCTTCAGCTGACTTAACGGATTGGACAGTTCCAACGGCTCTTTCTCAATAACATCCAGACCTGCTGCCGTAATCTCACCGTTTTGCAAAGCATGGTACAAATCTGTATTATTTACAACAGGGCCTCTTGCCACATTGATCAGAATAGCAGATTTCTTCATCTTCATCAGCGCTTTTGCATCAATAAAGTCTCTGGACAGGTCGCTTAACGGACAGTGCAGGGACAGGATATCACTCTCTGCAAGCAAAGTTTCTTTATCCACCTGCGGATAATCGGTGCAGGTGCTCTTGCCGGTAATAGAGTGGAAAATCACGCGACAACCAAATGAGGAGGCAATCTTTGCCACACGCTTTCCGATATTACCCATACCCACGATACCCCAGGTCTTGCCTTCCAGCTCATAGAAGGGTACATCAAAATTGGAGAAACGGTCCTGAGCGCTGTACGCACCGGACTTTACATATTCGTCATAATGAGGCATCTTCTCGGACAATGCCAAAGCCAGCGCAAAGGTATGCTGGGCAACCATGCTTGTGGAGTAATCTACTACGTTGCACACCTTGATACCACGGGATTTGCAGTAATGGATATCAACGTTATCAAAACCTGTAGCAAATTCACAGATCAGTTTTACGTTGGACGCATCTTTCAGACTCTCTTCCCTGAGGGGCGCCTTGTTGGACACAATAATGTCAGCTTCTTTAATTCTCTCTATTACCTCTTCCACAGTTACCGTATTTGCATAGTAGGTCACTTCACCCAACTGCTCCAGGCTGGACACCTCGATATCTGTTCCTACACTGTTCCTTTCTAAAACGACGATCTTCATGCTTTCTCCTCCACTCTCAGATTTTCCTGTTTTAGCAAAAAACCTGCGGAAAGCATGTACCCTCCGCAGGTCTCTCATTATCTTGTCTTACAGTCTCTTCAACAGCTCTTCTCTCTGTGCCTCGTAACCGGGCTTACCAAGCAGAGCGAACATATTCTTCTTGTAGCTCTCAACACCGGGCTGGTTGAAAGGATTTACACCAAGCAGATATCCGCTGATACCGCAGGCAAACTCGAAGAAGTAGAACAGTTCGCCCAGGTAGAACTCGTTCACTTCAGGGATATTTACGATAAAGTTAGGTACATTACCGTCTGTATGTGCCAGCAGAGTACCGTTCATAGCACTCTTATTTACGAAATCAACTGTCTTTCCGGCCAGATAGTTCAGGCCATCCAGATCTACAGGCTCCTCACCGATGATGATCTCTTCTCTGGCAGTCTCAACGTTCAGAACGGTCTCGAACATGATTCTTGTACCATCCTGGATGAACTGACCCAGGGAGTGCAGATCGGTAGTCAGATCTACGCTTGCAGGATAAAGACCCTTCTGATCCTTACCTTCACTCTCGCCGAAAAGCTGTTTCCACCACTCGGATACATAGTGAACGTTGGGTTCATAGTTAGCAAGGACTTCAATTGTTTTACCTTTTCTTAACAGGATGTTACGAAGTGCTGCATACTGCAGAGCATCGTTGTTCTCAAACTCGTTCTCCAGTGCGCGCTTTCTACCGCTTGCTGCACCTTCCATCAGCTTGTCGATATCAGCACCGCTGACAGCGATAGGAAGCAGACCTACAGCAGACAGAACGGAGAAACGGCCTCCTACATCATCGGGTACTACAAAGGTCTCATAGCCTTCTTCATCAGCTACATGTTTCAAAGCTCCCTTAGCCTTATCGGTGGTAGCGTAGATTCTCTTAGCTGCGCCCTCTTTACCATATTTTGCCTCTAACTTCTCCTTGAATACACGGAAAGCGATTGCAGGCTCGGTTGTGGTGCCGGACTTGGAAATCATGTTGATGGAGAAATCTCTGTCTCCAACTACATCCATCAGATCTTTCAGATATGTGGAGCTGATGGAATTACCGCAGAAATAAATTTCAGGGGACTTGCGGATACTTCTGTCTACTTTATTGTAGAAATTATGGGATAAGAACTCAATTGCAGCTCTTGCGCCCAGATAAGAACCACCGATACCGATTACCAGCAGTACCTCTGAATCGTTCTGAATCTTCTTGGCAGCTTCTTTGATTCTTGCGAACTCTTCCTTATCATAATCAACCGGAAGATCGATCCATCCTAAGAAACCATTGCCTGCACCTGTCTTAGATACCAAAGCTTCTTTGGCGTCCAGCGCAAGCTTCTTCATGTAACCTATCTCTTCAGCAGAGATAAAAGCACTTGTTTTGGAGTAATCAAATGTAACCTGTTTGCTCATAACTCGCTCCTTTTTCAATCTATCATACTTAACTTTTGCAACTTAAAAAACCATCTATGTGAATTTATTCACATACACCTATAGTGTATCAAAAATATATGGTAAATTCAAGAAGTTTTTATAAAGAAGTCAAATTAAAGATTTCCGAACGGAATATCATGCGGGAGATTCGCTTGCTGAAAGATGCCAACGAAACTGTAGAACAGATATTGCGATTTGGTAAGTTGCTTCCAAGTTAAATTACATATTACAGTTTTAGGCCGGACTGCAGTGACGAACTGAACATGAAACAAGACGATAAAGCACAATATCATGACAGGAGTGTAAAGCCTATTTAGTCTTCAAGGCCACACTCCTGTTAATTTTCTATAACAGCTATTCCATAGTTTATTTACGGCATCAGAAAATCCAGCAACAGCTTTTCCAGTTCCTTCTCCTGTTCTTTCGTAAATCCGCTCTCAGAAGCCTGTCGAGCACCGCTGTCTGAAGCTGACGCTGTCCTGGCAGAACCTGACACTGCTCTGTCAGAATTTAAATCCAATTCCAATTTTTCCCGCATTTTTCCTGTACGACAGCGAGCACTGGCTGCTTGCTCTCCGGCACCTCCATACTCTGCAGCTTTGCCGGCACGCTCCCGCCTGCTTCCCGTCCATTCTGTCCCGTACAACATCTTAATATCCCCATCTGTCACGTCAATTCTGGCAGACAGATGATTTTCCAGGTAATCCACAAGGTTGGTCTTAAGTATCCTTCTTTTCCCCTTCACATCCACAATTGTGGATATAGAAAAATACAGATACAGCCCCAAGAAGCTGACAATATAAAACGGCAGCACATCGCCCAGCATCCGCCCCCGGATAATACTCTTGCACACACCGATTCCGGAACATACCACAGACAGGAGCATGAGCTGCCCGGAAAAATGATAAATTGTGTCAACAGACAGATGTCCGATGGTGAGCCGGTTCAGGAACTTGTCCACGAAAACAGGGATATTGGCTACACCATTGTTCAGTTGAAAGCAGTTGGAAAATTTCAGTTTGCATTGTTTCAGCTGCTTATTTTCCGTGGCCGCCATGTTGTCTGTCTCTTTGATCATTTTCTGATATAAAAAACCCAGGATCAGCCTGGTCAGGATACTGAGTACCAGGAACAATCCCATCAGCGCCGAAATGATTTTTTCCTCCTCAAATATCGTAAACATAATGATACCTCCGTTTCAAGAAAGGCACATGCACAACTATCATCTTATGCATATGCCTACTTTATTTTTCCTTTTATTTTATTATAAATGGAGAGAATCAGATTTACAATATTTTTTATCGGTAAATCGTTGACCAGAAACCCGATGTTTCGACACTAGGCGATTTGATTCTACATGAAGGCAGCCTCTATTGCTGTACTCATTCACAATATTATGAACTGTAACACTGTAATGCCAGAAAGCGGTTCCGCCGCCAACCTGCGTATTGCATCAATTCGTAAAATCTGCTATACTATAAATCAACTTATCGGGCAGGAGGCTCCCTCAAAGTCCGTCCCCCGCCCACGAATTGTTTGGAGGAATTTTATTATGAAATATAAGACACAAGGAACCTGTTCTTCTGCTATTGACATTGAATTGAAGGATGGCGTAATCGAATCCGTACAGTTTACCGGAGGCTGTAATGGTAACCTGAAAGGTATTTCCGCTTTGGTAAAAGGTATGACTCCCGAGGAAGCTATCAGCCGCTTAAAAGGTATTCGCTGTGGCTTCAAATCCACTTCCTGTCCGGATCAGCTGGCAAGAGCACTGGAGACTATGATTTAAGAAAGGATTGCCGTCATGAAGAAAATCGTACTTACAGGCGGCGGTACCGCCGGGCATGTAACGCCCAATATCGCCCTGATTCCAAAGCTTCAGGAGGAAGGCTATGAAATTGCCTACATAGGCTCCTATGATGGTATCGAAAAAAAGCTGATTGGTGATTTTGACATCCCCTACACCGGAATTTCCACAGGAAAATTCCGCAGATATCTGGATGTAAAAAATTTGACCGACCCATTCCGTGTTATCAAGGGTTATGCGGAAGCGAAGAAGTATTTGAAAGAAATCAAACCTGATGTAGTGTTCTCCAAGGGAGGTTTTGTCAGCGTGCCTGTCGTAAGGGCTGCTGCCTCTTTAAAGATTCCCTGCATCATTCACGAATCCGACATGACACCCGGCCTTGCCAACAAGCTGTGCATTCCTGTTGCAGAAAAAGTATGCTGTAACTTCCCGGAGACCATGAAAATGCTTCCGGAGGGCAAGGCAGTCCTCACCGGCTCTCCCATCCGCGAAGAGCTGTCTAAAGGCAACAAGCTGGCCGGTCTGAAGCTGTGCGGCTTTACAGCCAACAAACCTGTTATTATGGTCACCGGCGGAAGCCTTGGTGCAGCTAATGTCAATAAAGCAGTCCGTGATGCATTGCCAAGACTTTTGGAAGATTTTCAGGTAGTACATCTGTGCGGTAAGGATAAAGTAGACAATCTGCTTTTGAACACACCTGGCTATAAACAGTTTGAATATATCAAATCAGAGATGAAAGATCTGTTTGCCATGGCCGATCTGGTGATTTCCAGGGCAGGCGCCAACGCTATCTGTGAGCTGTTAGCACTGAAAAAGCCTAATATCCTGATTCCACTGCCTGCATCCAGCAGCAGAGGCGACCAGATTCTCAATGCAAAATCTTTTGAGGCGCAGGGCTTCTCTATCGTGATTGATGAGGATGATCTGACTACTGATTTACTGGTGGATAAGATTCACGAGCTGTATTTCAGCAAACAGACCTATCATGATGCCATGGGAAAGAGTGGGCAGATGGATTCTATTAAGACCATTGTGCAGCTGATTAATGAAGCAGCAGAGAAGTAATATGAGAACTGATATAAGACATTTACTAAAGCAATTTATTGATAAGCAGAAGGTAACAGTGCGCAGTTATCTTCTGCTTTTTATTGGTAACAATTCAGCCAGGTCCGTATGCATTAAATGCTATATTTCTCCCTCCGTATTTGCTTTGGCGTCATTCCGGTCTCCTGCTTCAGCAATCGTCTGAGGAACGCCGGCGAGGAAAAATTCAGCCTGGCACAGATGACCTCCAGGGTATCCTCCCCTGTCAAAAGCATCTCTACCGCCATGGTACACTTCAATTTATTCTTATATTTAATCGGAGAACATCCCATCTCCGCCTTAAAGGTAGGGTAAAAATAAGGCTCACTCATTTTGCACAGCTTCGCCAGATGTGCCACGCCGAAATCCTCACAGCAATGCGCCCTGATGTATTGCACTGCAGGGTAAACAGACAAATATTTTTTGGTTCTCGCATCCTGCTTCAGAACAGTACATGCTTTTGCATAGAGCTGATAAAAGATACCTGCTGCATCATTCGGAGACTGCAGGTTTTCATACATCTTCTCGATTTCTTTATTCAGCCCCTCGCAGCCCTCCACCTTCTGTAACAGAAAAGTTTCATTCTTCTCCGGTTCTAAGAATCTGAAGCCCAGTGAATAGAATCTTACCTTTTTAACAGGAGTCCAGTGAGAACTGTAGACACATCCTTTCGGGATGTAGACAATCTCCCCTTCCTTTATGGTAAAATCACAGTAACTGCTCCGAAACCTGGCCTCTCCCTCTATCAACTGCCCAAAAAAGTTGTATGGAGCACCCAATGGGAACTCGTTGTGCCTTTCATTGTCAAACTCAATAATTTTAATATAAAGCTGTGATAATAAATTGTAAAATTCTGCGCTCATCAAAACTCCATCATAGAATAGTATCTTTTTTCAATAGCTTATCACATTATATTTTCCGGGTCAATACAGTATACTGACAGCAGAAGCTGATATCAGTTCAGCCATAGCAACGATCACCATTATAAGGAGTGAAACATTATGGAAACCAAACAGATTGTTTTTACCGAGAAAGATACCGCAGAACTTCTGACCACAGAAACTGCCGAACCGGACGCCGACCAGATAATGGTCAAGACCATGTTCAGCACCATCAGCTGCGGAACAGAACGAGCCAACATTACAGGGAATGCCAATGTCAGCTGTGCAGCAGGACCTGCAGTCACATTCCCCAGATACTCAGGCTACAGCAGCAGCGGTATCGTGGTAAAAAAAGGAGAGAATGTCACAGAATTTGAAATCGGCGACCGTGTAGTGGTCAGCTGGGGTGCCCACAAGACCTACAACACAGCCAAGACTGCTAACGTAACCAAAATAGAAAGCAACAAGATTTCTTTGGAAGAAGCTGCCCTCATGCACATCGGCACTTTCCCCATGGCAGCTATCAGAAAGACCCGTCTGGAGGTGGGCGAATCTGCGCTGATCATGGGACTGGGTATTCTGGGGCTGATGGCAGTACAGCTTGCCAAAGCTGCAGGTGCCGTTCCTGTCATTGCAGTCGACCCGGTAAAAGAAAGGCGTGACATCGCTCTGTCTCTTGGTGCAGATTACGCATTTGACCCGACAGAAGCAGATTTTGCAGAAAAAGTAAAGAAAGTTACAAAGGGGGGCGCCAATATTGCGATCGAAGTAACAGGTCTCGGCATTGGCCTTAACCAGGCTCTTGACTGCATGGCCAGATACGGAAGAGTTGCTCTCTTAGGCTGTACAAGAGATTCTGATTTCACTGTAGATTATTACAGAAAGGTCCATGGACCCGGCATCACCATGATCGGCGCACATACCATCGCAAGACCTACAACAGAGTCTCATCCGGGCTGGTTTACCCAAAAGGATGATATCAAGTCAATTATGCGCCTTTGCGAATACGATCGTTTGAATCTCAAGAAGATCATCTTCGAGACACACTCTCCTGAAGAATGTACCGAAGTATACACCCGCCTTGTGAATGACAGGAACTTTCCGCCGGTGGTACAGTTCGATTGGTCACGGCTCGGTGAGTAAATCTTTTGAGTCAATACTTAGAATCGGAGAATCATGGAGAAGAAAACATGCGTAAAATTAAAATAGCACAGATTGGAATCGGACACGACCACGCACCCGAAATATTTGACAGTATCCTGGCGCAAGACGATATTTTTGAGGTAAAAGGTTTCTGTGTCTGCGAAGGTGAGGAAGCACAGTACGAGGCGCAAAAAGAAAAAGTATATGCGAAATCCATCAGACTGAGCCTGGAGGAGCTTTTAAATGACCCACAGCTGGATGCCGTTACCGTAGAATGTCAGGAGATCATTTTGACCAAATACGCTCAAATGGCTATTGATCACGGTCTTCACGTACATATGGACAAGCCCGGCAGTGCAGACCATGAAACTTTTGAAACGCTGATGCGCAGTGCAAAAGAGAAGAATCTTACGCTGCACCTTGGTTATATGTACCGTTACAACCCGGCTGTCCGACACACCCTGGAACTGGTAAAGAGCGGGAAGCTGGGCAAAATCTACAGCGTGGAAGCACATATGGACTGCCTCCACAATGCGAAGAAACGGCAATGGCTGAATACTTTTCCGGGCGGCATGCTCTTCTTTCTGGGCTGTCACCTGATAGACCTGATCGTACAGATTCAGGGAGTTCCCGAGGAAATCATCCCTCTGAGCACCTGCACAGGCTTTGACGGTGTCACCGGACAAGACTACGGAATGACAGTCTTTCAATATCCGGGCGGCATATCCTTCGCCAAGACTTGTGCGGCAGAGCCGGGCGGTTTTCTCCGCAGGCAGCTTGTAGTATGCGGAGAAAATGGCACTGTAGAAATCAAGCCTTTTGAGAAATATATAAGTCCGTCTGTGCCCCGCCGCACTATGGCTACCGATATAAAAGAAGTCTCCAAAGAGGAAGCGCAGAAAAAAGGCTGGCACTTTGATGCAGATTACCGCGAAATTGAACCGGTTAATCGTTATGACAACATGATGGCAGCTTTTGCAGCCATGGTCTGTGGAGAACAGGAGAATCCTTATACTTACGAACATGAAGTGATGCTGCATCGAATTTTACTGAAATCTTGCGGTGTTGAAATTGATTATAAGAACAAAATTCGTTTATAAAAATTATTACCATGTTATTACTCACACTTAACCGAAAGCAATGTTACACTGCCGTACCGGTGGTCTTAAACCACAGGTGCGGCATTTTATGCGCCCTCCATACAGTGTTTTGCTATTTTTTATTATTGCTGTTGACATAGTTGCATTTATGTGGTATTTTGTGGATATAGTTGGAGGTAGTTGGATATGTTTGCAAAAGAAAGACATGATAAAATATTTACCATGCTGCAGCAGAACGGCGCTGTTACCACGATTGACCTGATGAAGACTTTTCAGGTATCTATAGAGACCATCCGTCGGGATCTGCTTTACATGGAACAGAATATGCTTTTAAAGCGAGTGCACGGAGGCGC
Organism: Acetatifactor sp.; assembly: GCA_045545375.1. Lineage (GTDB taxonomy): Bacteria > Bacillota > Clostridia > Lachnospirales > Lachnospiraceae > Acetatifactor. The sequence goes on along the minus strand of JAZQAT010000100.1, from coordinate 26,075 downwards.
TGTGGCAATCACGGAAATGATGTCCTTTCATAATCTGGATTATCGAGTGGAGGAGAATAGCGATCTGAAAAGAGCGCTGGCTCAGAATGCAATGCAGTTTATCAAAGAGGGCGATATCATATGTATCGATGCCGGCAGTACTGCCATTACCTTTTCAGAAGTGCTGAAGGAACATTTTTCCGAACTGACTGTGATTACATATTCTTCGGATGTTTTTGAGATTTTGGGAAAGCATAAGAACTTTTCTGTAATTTTATGCGGGGGGCATTTTAATAAGGCTGAAAATGCATTCTACGGAGACCTGACGTTAGAACAGCTTGGCAGACTGCATATGCAGAAGGCATTCCTATGTCCTGCAGGCGTTTCCCTGAAATTCGGTATCTGTGAGTTTCAACAGGATTTTGCTCAGATACAGAAGAAGATCATAGAATGCTCCGATAGCATTTATATATTGGCTGACAGCAGCAAATTTGAGCAGAAAGCTCTGCTCAAAGTATCAGACATGAAACCGGAATTCACCTACATAACCGACGATCAACTGTCACCGGATTTAAAGAAGATTTACCGAGAGAATCAGCTCAACATCATTACAGAAAGTGAATAGGAAAAGAGCAATGAACAAACTTACAGACACCAGGAACGTCACAAAAATCACCTATTTATTTATGATCACCTACATGGTCAGCTATATCACCAGAATCAATTACGGAGCCGTTATCTCTGAAATGGTGGAAGCTACTTCCATGTCCAAATCAGCGCTCTCCCTGGCACTTACAGGCAGCTTTGCCACATACGGTGCCGGTCAGATCATCAGCGGTATCTGCGGAGACCGCTTCCGCCCTAAAAAGCTGGTACTCTACGGACTGATCGCGACCTCCCTGATGAATATCATCATACCGTTCTGTCAAAGCCCTATACTGATGCTGGTCGTGTGGAGTATCAACGGCTTTGCCCAGGCATTCATGTGGCCGCCTATGGTCAAGCTTATGTCGGATCTCTTCTCTCTGGAAGAGTACCAGAAGGCATGTGTCATCATCGCAAGAGGAAGCTCCTTCGGCACGATCATCATTTATCTGATTTCTCCGGTACTTATCGCTCTCTCGGGATGGAAAACTGTATTCGGTTTCTCTGCCCTTTGCGGTATTGTAATGATTTACTTCTGGAACAGACTTTGTCCCGACATCAATGATACCAAAACAGAGCCTGCCAAAATCAATCGGGGACAACATGGAAAAGGCCTTTCTCTGTTCTCCCCTCTGATGCTCAGTATCATGCTGGCCATCATCCTTCAGGGCACTCTCAGAGACGGTGTCACGACATGGATGCCCTCCTACATATCCGAGACTTATCACCTGGGCAGCGAAATCTCTATCCTGACCGGTGTAGTACTGCCTGTTTTCAGCATGATATGCTATCAGGTAGCCTCCTTTCTCTACAAGAACAAATTCTGCAATCCCCTTTCCTGCGCCGGCGTCATCTTCGCAGCAGGCACGATTTCCGCGCTGGCACTGTATTTTCTTTCAGACGCTAACGCTGCATTTTCGGTATTGTTCTCCGCTATGCTGACAGGATGTATGCATGGAGTCAACCTGATGCTGGTTTCCATTCTTCCTCGTTTCTTCAGTAAATACGGAAATGTTTCTACCGTATCCGGCGTGCTCAATGCCTGCACTTACATCGGAAGTGCGCTTTCTACTTATGGGATTGCTGTGATTTCAGAGAACAGAGGCTGGCATTTTACCATACTTTTGTGGGTGGTGATCGCTGCACTGGGAACGGTAGTGTGCCTGTTATGTGTGAAGCCCTGGAAGAAGAGTGGCATTGCTGAATAAATGAAGAAATGGGGGCTCAAATAGAACCCCTGTTTTTTCGGAAAACGGCACGGAATTCACCGTGCCGCCGTCATCATATTCATTATAATCTTAATATTATTTCTTCAGATACATCCTCGCCTCATAAGGCTGCAGGATTTCAGCCTCCATAGCCTCACCATAATTCCCCAACAGAAGTTCCATCCCCTCTACTTCCTCCTTTAGAGGCATAGGAAGTGTCTTATCAAAGAAATTACAAACTACTACCAGCTTACTATCCTCATTTTCTCTGGTATAAGCAAAGATATTCTCATCCTCCGGAAGAAACATGGTAAAGCGTCCGTCCACAAACACCGCATACTCTTTTCTCAGATGCACCAGCTTCTTATAGTAAGAAAAAATGGAATCAGGATCATTGACCTGGCTAGCAGCATTGATCGTCGTATAATTGGGATTCACCTTAATCCAGGGCGTACCTGTGGTAAATCCGGCATTCTTAGAAGCATCCCACTGCATAGGAGTACGAGCATTATCACGACTCTTTGCATAGATAGACTTCATCACATCCTCTTTATCATAACCTGCGGCAATACGCTCCTTGTACATATTACAGGTTTCGATATCACGGTATTCCTCAATGTCGTATTTGACATTGGTCATTCCCAGCTCTTCCCCCTGGTAAATATAGGGAGTTCCCTGCATGCCGTGAAGCAAAGTTCCCATCATCTTGGCAGATTCCACACGGTACTCTCCATCATTACCCCAACGGGACACGATGCGGGGCAGGTCATGGTTATTCCAGAACAAGCTGTTCCAGCCACAACCATAAAGCGCCTGCTGCCAACGTCCTAAGATTTCTTTCAGCTTCAGGAACGGCAGTGGTGCCAGATCCCACTTTTCCTTGCCCTCCTGCTGATCCAGCCCGATATGCTCAAACTGGAACACCATAGAAAATTCACTGCCATCCGGATTACTGTAAAGCTTGGCAAGCTCTGTATTAGAGCCCCAGGCCTCACCTACGGTAATTAAATCCCCCTTCCGGAAAGTCTCTTTACTCAGTTCTCGGAGGAACTCATGTAGTCTGGGACCGTTACAGGTAATCTTCTTATCCGGCTCCTTAGCAATCTGGTCGATAACATCCAGGCGGAAACCGCTTGCGCCTTTGTCCATCCACCACAGGATCATATCGTAAATCTCCCGGCGCAGCTTTGGATTTTCCCAATTAAGGTCAGGTTGTTTTACGGAAAACTGGTGGAAATAATACTGTCCAAGTTCAGGAACCCACTCCCATGCAGGACCGCCAAAGCATGCTCTCATGTCGTTGGGCAGCTCGCCTTCTTTTCCGTCTCGCCACACATAATAATCATGATAAGGATTGTCCTTACTCTTCTTTGCCTCTAAAAACCAACGGTGCTCATCAGAAGAATGGTTCAGCACCAGGTCCATCATAATGCGGATGTTACGCTTCTTCGCCTCCGCAATCAGACGTTCCATATCATCCAGGCTGCCGAACATAGGGTCAATATCCTGATAATCAGAGATATCATAGCCATTGTCATCCTGGGGGGATTTACATACAGGGGAAAGCCAGATTGCATTGATTCCCAGGTCCTCCAGATAGTCCAGTCTCTGGATGATGCCGTTCAGATCACCGATACCATCTCCGTTACTGTCCTGAAAGCTGCGGGGGTATATCTGATAAACAACTGCATTCTGCCACCACTTTTTATTATTTTCCATTCACACTTCCTCCGTATTGCTATTAGATAACTTTATGTGCCGACAGTTTTCTTAGGGCACAGCAAAGCATCTATCATCATTTCTATAGGGTCTCAAACCATGCCGATTATACTACGTTCCCATGATTTCTGCAATCTTTTTCCTGCTGCCAATCACAGGAAGTCTTTCCGCTTAGTCAATTATAGGCTGATTTCTCTTACATCCATGGATGCCACATTTTGGGTACAGACACACAACGTATAATCTCCGGCAAATTTCATTTCCTGAAACCAAGTGTCCAGCGCATACCAGGATGTAACTGCCTTGTCATCACTCACATTCTGCACTCCGGCTTGTCGCTCTTCTGCTTGCTGCACTCCTGCCTTTTGATCTCGTGCTTCCTGCAAACCTGTCCTTCCCGGCAAAACACAAAATTCTCCGAAATGATCGTCAATTCCCTGACCTGTATACTTCACATAACTTTCCCTTGCTGCCCAAATCTGAAAAAAACGCTGATAGCTGTCCTGCTGCTTTACATATTCCGCTTCCCGTGGATGAAAAAAACGCTGCGCCATCCTGCAGTATCTGGCTGCTGCAGCTTCCGTAGTCTCATCCTTACGGGCTACATGCTCCTGTAAGTCCAGCCCGACTGGCTGATCAGCCATGGCACAAGCCCAATAATCTCCGCTGTGACTGATGGAGAAATGAAGCTTTGGCTGGTTAGGAAAGTAAGGTTTTCCACGATCGGTACGTTCTATCTGCCAGATATCCACATCTTGAAACTGAAATTCCACCTCCGCGAGCTCAGTTTGCATCTCTAAAACGACTGTGTCCGCTTGACAATCTGCAGTTCCCGTATCTGACTCTGCCGCTTGACAACTCTCAAGCGTTTTAAAGCACCTGGCTGCTTCCATCAGACGCTCTCTTACACTTCTTTTATCATCCAACCGGAAAATACACACATATACCGGAGGTATACAGGTCACCATATCAGCCAATTCCTCCATAAATAATCCCTAGTACAAAAACCGCTATGGCAATGGGCACATACACATATTTTGCCAGATAGCCAAACCACCGGGACACCGGCTTCTTCTTTCCCTCAGAAAGTTCTTCCTTTACAGACTTCCAGCCAAGCACATAGTAAATGGACACCGCTCCCAGAAGTGCGCCAAAAGGCACCACCAGTATGGTAATGAAGTCCATCCAACTGCCTACCAAACCTCCATCCTCAATAAACAATCCCACTGCAAGCGAAATCATCCCGCACAGGATAACTGACAGCTTCCTGGGCAATTTAAAGCTGGATTGCCAAGATTCGCTCACTGCTTCAAACATATTAATCAGGCTGGTAATTCCTGCAAATGCCACCGATACAAAGAAAAGCACTGCAAAGAACTGTCCCAAAGGCATCTGCTTAAACACCCCGGGAAGCGTAATAAACATAAGTGACGGACCACTGGTAGGCTCAATTCCAAATGCAAAGACAGCAGGCATAATAGCCAGGGCTGCAAGCATGGCTGCCAGTGTATCAAACAAGGCCGTGTTACGGCAGGATTTCAAAATATCCTCATCTTTTCCAAGGTAAGAGCCGTACACGATCATCCCTGAACCGGTAATGGACAGAGAAAAGAATGCTTGTCCCATGGCCATGATCCAGGTATCGATCTTAAATAGATATTCCCATTTGGGGATAAACAAAAACTCATAACCTTCATCGGAACCGTCCAGGAAAAATACCCTGACAGCAAGCACCATAAACAAGACAAAAAATGCAGGCATCATCACTTTATTTACGCGCTCAATGCCTTTTGCTGCCCCAAAAATCAAAAGCGCACATGCAATGACCACTACCGCTGCATGACATGGAATATTACCAAAGGAAGAAGATATCTCCCCAAAGAAGTTTCCTGCCTCTTTAGCAAATAGTTCGCCGCTGATTCCGGCAAGCATCGTGCGAAGCACCCAGCCTAAGATTACCGAATACCCGATGGCAATACCAAGCGACCCAAACAGCGGAATCCAGCCAAGCAGATAACCCAGTTTTCCTTTTCCGCGACTCGCCCAACAATATTTATAAGCACCCAATGTGCCCGTCCTGGCCCGTCTTCCTACTGCAAATTCTGCTGATAGACCTACCACTGAGAATAATGCTACAAAAATAAAATACGGTATCAAAAATGCGGCACCGCCGAATTGCCCCAGTCGATATGGAAACAACCAGATATTTCCCATGCCTACTGCAGAACCTACACAAGCCAGGACAAATCCCAGGGAATTGCGGAACTGGCCGTTCTGGTGGGGGTGCTGTGGTTGATTTTGAAGCTGTGTATTCACGTTCTCCTCCTTGGATAATTTCTTTTTATTAATACGGCTTTAAACCAACTGCCTGACGATGGTACACATCATATCTATCCAGAATAATCTCCTTCGGACATGGAATCACACCCCGATTTTCATAAGGATCATTAAAGATATAATTCTTATCATCTTCTCCCACAAGCAGCATACAGTGTTCATTGGATATCCAGGTGAAATCTTCACCGGAATCAAGAAGCTTCCACACCGGCCCGATAATCGGCTCTCTCATGTTAATGGAATTCCATAAAATCACCGGCATACCGCTTTTCAGATAAGCCTCTGCCAGATACTCCAGATCTTTTCCCGTTTCATCGATTACCTCGTACTTATCTGAGACGATGGGCTTCAATGCTTTGCAGATAACCGGTGCATAACAGCCCATGGAATCAGTGTCATAGGGACTGCCCGCAAAACATTCCCACGGATTCGGTCCATACAGAATACCATCGCGGACCTCAAAATCACGCTTCACCAGATAATTGTCAATAAAGTCATCAACCGAAATATTATACCCCAGATAATGCAAAAGCATGACCGTAGTCACGCTTTCACATCCTGTAGGATAATTTTCGCTTTGGTTGATGTAAGGAACATCAATTTTAAGCATATTTGCCTCCGAAATTTAATCTTAAGCTTTTGTCTTAGCATCTTCTTTTATACTGAACGCACGGATCACTTCCAGAACGATAACCAAAAGCACCACACTGATCAGCAACGAAATCCACCAGCTCTTAGTCAGACCGGAAATAATGTAACCTACGATACACACGGAAACTACTACCATGGCATACTGCATCTGGGTAGATACGTGGTTCATATGATTACTCTGTGCACCGGCAGAGGACATGATCGTTGTATCGGAGATCGGGGATACATGGTCTCCACATACGGCACCTGCAAGTACTGCAGATACGGAAATGATCATCATTTCCAGATTCTGTCCGCCAAACAATGCTACTACAATCGGAATCAGAATCGCAAAGGTTCCCCAGGAAGTACCTGTTGAAAATCCAAGGAACAGACCAACTGCAAACATAATAACCGGAACCAGGAAGCTTGCGGAGGCATTTCCGTCCACTACGCCGCTTACGAAATCTCCAAGGCAAAGGGCATCTCCTACACCTTTCAGGGTCCAGGCCAGAATCAGAACCATAACAGCAGGAATCATCAGTTTAAAACCTTCTACAAGGCTTCCCATGAATTCTTTGAAGCTTACCACTTTACGCGGCAGATACAGGAACATCATAAAGATAACGGTAACAAATGTGGCAAAAATCAAACTGGTTTCAGCATCACATCCGGCAAAGGCATCAATTACATTTGTTGCCCCGCCAAGAATACCTGTGTAAATCATAGCTCCGACTGCAGAAACGATAAGAACCGCAATCGGCAGAATCAAGTCAAACACACGACCTTTTGATGAAATTTTTTCTTCAGCAATATTATCAAACTCTTCGGCACCACTGGTAAACAAATCACCGTTCGCTGCATTTATCTCATGCTTCTTCATTTCCCCAAAATCAAAAGCTCTGATGGTGATATAAACAACCATGAAGAGTGTCAAAATCGCATACAGGTTGTACGGAATAGTACGTAGGAACAACTGAAATCCTGTAATTCCTGCATCTTCCGGCACATATGAGTTGACCGCTGCAGCCCAGGATGAAATTGGCGCAATGATACAAATAGGAGCAGCAGTGGCATCGATGATGTAAGCCAGCTTTGCGCGAGACACTTTATAACGGTCAGTAACCGGGCGCATAACAGAGCCAACGGTGAGACAGTTAAAATAATCATCCACGAAAATCAATGCACCAAGACCACTGGTTGCCAGCAGAGAGGCTTTTTTACTCTTGATCTTTTGGCCTGCCCAGTTGCCATATGAAGCTGAACCACCTGATTTCTGCATCAATACAATAATCATACCAAGCAGAACATCAAAAATAAGAATGTTCAGATTCATGCTATCTTTCATGATATCAAACAATGCGTTGAAGGCATCCCACGGCTGGAATCCGGTATAAAATAAAACACCTACGATGATACCGGCTAACAATGAGCTGTACACTTCTTTTGTAATGAAAGCCAGTACAATTGCAAGAATAGGCGGAATCAACGCCCACCAGCTTCCGATAAACATAGAGCTATCCATAACACTTTATCCTCCTAATGTGTTAAAGTAAAATATAAAATGATTATAACATGTTTATGATAATTACACAAGAATAGAATCGCACGGCTTTCATTCCTTTTTTTATTCCAGTTAATGAGCAAAGTTAGCCGCGAAGCGGCGAGAAATCAACTATTAGATGATTATTACAATTTATGAAAGATCGGAGTTCTGTTTTCAAAGGTGCAAACATGCCCAAAAATATCTTTCACGATTTCCAATGCCTCTTTATGATACTGACCCACTCTGTCCGCAGCATGTGCGTCAGAGCCAATAGTAACAATCTCCCCGCCAAGTTCATGGAACCGTCTCAGGAAATCAGCAGATGGAAGGAATTCTCCTACACGGTCTACACCACTTGAATTGATCTCCATGCCCTTTCCTTTACTTACCAGAATACGCAGGATCTCATCTGTGATTTCCCTAAAGTCCCGGTACCGGACAGGCTCATGAGTAGGATTGTGAGCAGATTTGCAGACGTAGGTCAAATGCCCCAACACATCGTAATCCTCATGGACTTTTACACACTCAAGTGTCTGTTCCAGATAACGGCGGAAAGACTCTTGTACCGTTCTGCCCTTCCAGTACTCCTTATCATAAGGGTCATAACCATCCACAAAATGAACGGAGCCGATTACAAAGTCAAAAGGACGCTGCTCCAAGAAGTACTTCAATTCCTTTTGATTCCAGGTGGTCAGGCCGAATTCAAAGCCTTTCCTGATGGCAAGTCCCGGTATATCCAGATGATCGTAAGCCCGGCTGTACTCTTCCATATCAACTAAATTGGGTGCCTTAGTCGGGTCACTATTATAATCCACGTGATCTGTAAAACAGATTTCTTTCAGACCTGCTTTGCGCGCAGCCTCCGCCATTTCCTGAGAGGTACCGACTCCATCAAAGGATATTATAGTATGTAAATGAAAATCAAACATGAGTAATGTCCTCCTTACAATCTTTTGTCGTAATCCAAAGAGCAACGAGTATTGCCGTAATTCCGGCGATGAGCTTTCCGGTAATCACTGCGGGAACCATGGAAGGTTCAAATCCGGCTGTAAAAGCCAGATGATCCCCAAAGACGAATGCGCCTGAAACAGCAAATGCCATATTCAAGACCTTTCCTCTGGCATCCATATCTTTTACCATTCCAAAAGTGGCAATGGAGTTGGCCAGACTGGCTATGAGACCGGTTACGGAAGTGCTGTTCATCTGCATTCGCTTTCCTATATGCGTCAGCGGCTTTTTCAAAAGCCTTTTAAGGATCTCCAATAGCGGGAAAGCACCCGCAAGAACAATAGCAATTTCACCGATAATGATAAAAGCATCCTCCAAAGAGGACATCCCTTGAAACAACACAATGCCGGTGAGCTGTTCCACTCCTGCTGCCACCAGTCCTACCGTTGCAATCGCAATAATAATCTTCCCCAGAATGGCAAAGGCCTTTAGAAGAAACCTTTCAACTTTCCACAACCCCAGCGCTATTAAGGCAGAGATACACACAATCGGCAACAGGTTATGTAATATCATGGAAAGGGAAAATCCTGCCGTAATACCTCCCACCAGCACACCCACTGGTATCGTGATAATACCACATAATATCCCCCTTGCAGCATATGGCCGGTCATCCGGTGCAAGAACATCCATAGAGAAGGGCAAGGTAAAAGAAACAGTTCCCCCAAGCATGGAAGCTGTCAAAATTCCTCCCAATGAAGCAGCCTGAGGAGAAGCTGCCAATTCCCTCGCCAGAGAAGCGCCGCCCATATCACAAGCCAGAAAGCAGCCCGCAAAAACAGCAGGGTCAGCTCCCATAAATCGAAAGAGCGGCACTACAACCGGTTCCAGGATATCTGCCAGAACAGGTGAAATAACCAAGATGCCTACCATGGTCAGTGCCAGCTGCCCCATGGTAACGATTCCCTCTTCAAAGGCTTTCCCCAGCCCCAGCCGATTCCCGAGAATACGGTCCACGCCACCCAGCACAGCAAATATTGCAATCACAGTAAAAATCAGTTTATCAATACTCAACGTAATTCCTCTCTTCGTAATCCCCTATGCTTACACTGCAAAATACTTATCATACTGTCAGCCGCGTATAATATCTACATCGTGCTTCTTATAAGTATTAAAAATCTCATTGTTCAGTTGAGAGTCGGTTACCAGCGTAATGTCCGGTGTCATGTCGCAAATCTTGTACTTGGCAGAAACCTCGTATTTCTGACTATCAGCCAGCACGATCACATTGTCCGTATTCGCTGCATAATTCTTCTGGATAGGGATAAATTCTTCGCCATAATCGGTAATACCATATCGCAAGGACACAGCAGCCGGACAAATGAACGCTTTCCGCGTATGCATCTGACTTGCTATATCCGCTGCAAAATGTCCTGCAAAAGCATTCTCCTCCCGAACAAATTTCCCACCACAGAGAATAATGGAAAAGCGGCTATTCTCCGAAAGAATATGGAATACCTCCAGATTATGGGTCACCACCGTCAGATTCGAAAAGCGGGCAGCGATAACTTTGGCAAACTCCACAGCCGTGCTCCCCTCATCAATGGCAATGATATCATCTTCCTGAATTAGTCTCGCAGCGTAGCGGCTTAGCTCGCTCTTCCGGTCAATACGTTCTGCTTTACGAGTGGCCAACGGCTGCATGCTGCAATAAGCCTCCACACTCACAGCTCCGCCATAAATTCTCCTCAAAGCATTCTGCCGTTCCAAGTGCACCAGGTCTTTTCTTATGGTTTCATGGGAAGTATCGAACAGAGTCACCAACTCCGTAATCGTCACCTTCCCGTTTTCTGAAAGCAGCTTTAAAATACCCTGTTGTCTCTCAATTGCAAACAATTCAAATCAACTCCAATCAAATCCATTTTTCATATTATAGCATCGGCAAGCTACTCTGTCAATAATAAGCCCACATTATATCACAAGGTTACTTAAAATCTCCTGGCATACCCGCACTTCCTGCAAAGTTCCTCCACGGCTTTCCGATTGCGGAATCCTTCTGCAATTCGCGTTGCCCTTTCCGAAGACAAAATCTCATTAATGTGCTCCTCAAAAATATTTCCCAGAGTGATTGCCCCTTCCCGATCCAGACAGCAGGGAATCACTCGCCCATCGCACAAGATTCCAAAATGATCTTTCAACCCATAACAAAAGACACCTCCATCGCCCTCTTCTGCCTGCATATCCGGCCAGGCAAATCGTTCACCATACTCCAGATGCAGTTTGCCTCGGATCCTAAAACCTCTGCTTCCGGCATTCCATTCATTATAAGGGGGATACGTACAATCCATATCTACTGCTTCTTCCCCGGCACATGACGGATCGCAGGGTTTAAAATATTCCCGCAAAAGTCCAAGTGTATCTATATTTCTGCCCTTGTCAAAGCCTTGATTCCACAGTCTGAACACAGTCAGAATATCATTCTGAGATGACGCATCCGCAAATTCCATGCATTGATTGATATAATCCAGGTATGCTTCTCTGCTACTCTCCTCAAAGCTGTGGATGGAAATATTTATTTTATAAGGCTTTGCTTTAAACAACTCTTCCTTACGCTGTGACAGCAATGTACCATTAGTGGTAATTGCCACTTTAAAGCCCTTGCCCCGGGCATATTTTATAAAATCCGGAAGCATCGGGTGGGTCAGCGGTTCCCCCATTACGTGCAGATATATATATTTTGTGATGCCTTGCAGTTTATCGACGATCTGAGTAAATTCCTCCATTGTCATTCTGCGCGGTTTCCGAACAGTTCCGGGGCAGAAAGAGCATTTGCGATTACATATATTGGTGATTTCAACGTAGACTCTGTTGTATGGCATATCAATATTTCTCCCCCATAATTTTCCCATTTTACTTGCTTTCTTTTTATACGCCCGCTTCTATCAATACCGCCCTGCAAGGTGCTCCGTCCGCGCCGCCAAGATGAATCGGTGCCGCATTCAGGAAATAAACACCCTCATCGATTTCTCCTAACCGAATTCCCTCCAAAAGCACGATTTCTGCCCCCAGCATAGTAAAATGTACTTTCATTGGCGCTTCCTCCGGTCCAACCGTCTGGGACTCATTTCCGAAAAGCAAAATGCCTGCTTCCGCAAACACTTCAGCTGCTTCTAATGTGACTACCGCATCTCCCTTCACCAGTATTCTGTTCACGGATCTTGTGTCTGTCTCTCTGGCCTTTTCCAGGATTGCAATGGCATCATCTGCGGAAAGTTCACCTTCATGCTCTGCCACGTATGCCATTCCGATAAATTTTTCCAAGGGTACTTCACTGATGGTACTGCCCTCCAGGCAAAAATGATAAGGAGCATCTACGTGGGTGCCATTATGGGCACACATGCTGAAAGCTGTCAGATTGCATTTATCTCCCTGTGCAATTTTTAATAACGTCTCTTTTTTCGGCGCCGGGTCTCCCGGAAATACTTTACATGAAAAAACTTCCTGTGATATATCATATATCTTCATTACTTTTCTCCCCATCTAAATATAAATTCATTATACACTATATTTTTAAGTAATGCACCCATTCCTCACTTTTTTCGACAAAAAGCATAGAATATAGTAAAAGACCCTCGCAGGTACTACTTTATGTATGTGCTATTAACCGCCCTTTTACTGATAGTGCTTATCTTCTTTTGCCTGAACCAACGGCGCAGAAAGAAAAATATACAAAAAGTCTGCTCCATGTGCATGGATGAAAAATGCAGGCTTCTGGATGAACTCATTGAACCCTTCGGCTATTACTATATCCTCTCACAGGATATCTTCTCCTCCGGAATCAACTCCTGGCAGAGAGAAATGGGCTACTGCAGCCTCTATGACAAAGTCGCCCCTCACTTTGGAATGGTCTTTGACAGTCTCCCTGTGTATTTCAATTACCAGGGCAGGACATGGCTCCTAGAATTCTGGAAAGGACAGTACGGTATCAATACCGGCTGCGAGATTGGTCTCTATCATACTGACCATATTTTGTCCGAAAACGCACGGCAGCAGACGCTGTTCCAGGCTGTGGACGACCGGGAAATGCTCAAGATGTCCGCTGTGCTTTTTAAGAACGATGATCGCCTTGCCTTTCTTACCCAGAGACATTGGTGGCTGACCGCATTCCACCCGGGCTGCTTTTCCCGACCCTCAGATCTCTCTATGTGTGCCTCCGTCACCTTTTCCTCCCCGGAAATGGCCGGCGCGTTTGTGGAGGGTCTGTGCGCCGCCGGGTATCCTGCAAGAGATATCTGTCGTCAATGTAGTACCGTGACCTTCTCTTTTACCTCAACCGGCCAGACCGGTGGTGTACTCCGCAGGCTGAGTATCAGGATAGCATCAGCTTCAAACCTTTTTTGGTGTAAAGTATATTTGTTTGTCACAAGACCTTTCAGCCTGTCCATCGACCGAATCCTGTATCTATATTTTTACCTGCCCTTTGCCTTCCGCAGAACCTTGCGTATCCGGAGATATCAAAAGCAAAGTTTCCATAAAAAGGCTTTCCGGGCAGCCGGAAAAGGAGGCCGCGTGTGAGTTATCATTCCAGACTCCAAAAGGCATTCGAGGGAGCCCTGAGACTCCCTCTGAATCACTGTTCAAAATATGTGCTTTTCAGCGACTGTCATCGGGGCATCGGCAGTTCCAATGATAACTTTTTGAAAAATCAGACGCTCTATACTGCTTCCCTGCAACATTATCTGAAAACGGGATATACCTACATCGAGCTGGGAGATGGGGACGAATTGTGGGAAAATCGCGACATGACACAGATTATTGAGAGTCACAGTAATGTGTTTCAGCTGCTGTCTCAATTTTACAGGCAGGAACGCCTCTATCTGCTGTACGGCAACCATGATATTGTGAAAAAAAACTACCGCTATACATCCAGGTGCTGCAGCTGTTACCCCTGCTGTTGCGGCAGCAATCCCCATCTGGAAAGACAGCCTCTGCTGCCGGATGCAAAATTTTATGAGGGAATTATTTTGGAAAACACGGCTGGGCAGAGAAGTGCTTCCACACAAAATCCACGGAACATTTACCTGACACACGGGCATCAGGCGGATTTGTTCAACTCCACATTCTGGCGCCTGTCCCGCTTCCTTGTCAGATATCTCTGGCAGCCCCTGGAGCATTTCGGCGTCCTTGACCCCACCAGCGCTGCAAAAAACTATACACGGAAGCGGCAGACGGAAGAGCGCCTGCATTCTTTTGCCAAAGAAAAAAAAATTATTCTGATAACCGGTCATACCCACCGTCCACTGCTTTCGGAAACAGATTTATCTTACTGCAATAGCGGGAGCTGCGTTCATCCTTATAGCATTACCTGCATTGAAATTGAGCGAATGCAGATCAGTCTGATAAAGTGGAGCCTGACAGCAGGGGCGGATATGCGGATGTATGTGACTCGGGAATTACTTGCAGGGCCGGTGACCTTAGAGTAAGCGTTCCGGGGTAGTCCTTCTTCGGAGGAACTGTGCACTTCCATTTTTAGTGCGCTGTTATATTAACAAACTGAGTCTCCGTCTTAGAACACATGATCTTCTGCCCCCGGTACAGACCATAGTATCCGGAAATCCTATAGCTGACTGCAATAGTGATCAGATAATACGGCATACCCTCAAATCCAAACAGTTCAAAAGCAATCAATAGTGAGGTAAGCGGGCAATTCGTCACGCCGCAGAACACACCCACCATGCCGCAGGCCGCTACCAGGGCAGTGGGCAGCCCCAGCAAAAAAGCTGTAACACAGCCAAATGCTGCTCCGATACAGAAGGAAGGTACAATTTCGCCGCCTTTAAAGCCGGCTCCCAGCGTCAGCGCCGTAAACGCCATTTTCAGCAAAAAGGTATACCCTTCCGTGTCACCCATTTCAAATATGTGCTCTATAATATTCATACCGGAACCCAGATAAAAATCCGTTCTTAGTATCATTGTCAAAAGAATAACGATACACCCTGCCACAAATATGCGGATAAATGGATTTTTGAGGTACTTTTTATACATACGCTCTGCCGTATGTAGGATAATACAGAATCCTATGCTGACTCCTCCCACAAGTACAGCGAACGGTATCATTTTGAGAAAATTAACCGCCGTCATCTCCGGAACTTCTGCCACCACAAATGTTTCCGGCAAGACTTTAAAGAAATCCGCAACAAAATGTGCAATCATTGCTGCTGTCACACAAGGCACCAGAGCCGAATATTGCATGATACCAATGCAGACGACTTCCAGTGAAAATATAGCTGCCGCCATCGGTGTGCCAAAGAGCGCTGAAAAGCCCGCACTCATACCACACATGATAATAATGTGCTGATCATCTTCGTTTAGTCTGATCATCTTGCCTAACCTGTTGGCAATACTTCCGCCAATCTGGATAGCTGCACCTTCCCGTCCGGCAGAACCGCCGCACAGATGAGTAATGACAGTAGATATAAAGATCAAAGGCGCCATCTTAAAAGGAATATCGTTGGAAGAATGAATGGAGGTAATGACCATGTTAGTGCCTTTGTCACCTGTATTTTTGAAGAATCTGTACAGGAATACAATAAGAAGGCCACCAAGCGGCAGAGCCAGAATGACCTGTGGATATTGCGCCCTGAAATGATTGGCAAAGGTGAGGGCATGGCTGAATATTGAACCCACCACGCCCACAATCAGGCCAATCGCGGTACCTATGACAAGCCATTTGAGGAGCTTTTGACTTGAAAAAAGGCTTTTGGATAAGTATCTTTTTGCATAAGACTTCAGTTGAATAAAATAATTATTTATGTGTTTCATAGTTTCGCTCTCTACTTTATTTTAATTGGACTTAGGTATTTTAGCACAATAAGTGAAATTTTACCATGACAATTTTACAAAAGAAGGAATGAATAGCGCGGCTAAACTGTTACGTCGACGGGTGAAAAGCAGAAAATAAGAGAATATTTCTCTTGCTACTTGCATATTCTATTGGTATAATTAACTTCAAAGTTAATTACTTTCAAGTTAATTATTCAGGTAGAGGAGATGTTGCTATGTTTATCGGAAGAGAAAAGGAACTGGCCGAGTTGAGTCATCTTTATAATGAAAATTGTTTCCAGCTCTTTGTACTTTATGGCCGCAGGCGTGTAGGGAAAACATCTCTGTTACGAGAGTTTTGCAAAGATAAACAATATATCTTTTTCTCCGCAGAACAGAGTAATGAGAAACTGAATCTGGAGAAATTTTCAACTCTCGTATTCCAGCATTATAAAGAAGATACATTAGAGCCCTTCACTTCTTGGGAAAAAGCCCTTGTATACCTTAACAACAGGCAACAGGAAGAATCTTTGGTTCTCGTCTTTGACGAATTTCCTTATCTGGCCAATATTAATCCGGCGATTCTTTCCGTGCTGCAACATCTGATTGATCACCAGCTGCAATTCGGAAAACTATTTCTGATTTTATGCGGCAGCTATATGGGCTTTATGGAAAAAGAAGTCCTGGGCGCAAAAAGTCCGCTATTCGGACGCAGAACAGCCCAACTGCATATGAAGCCTTTCGATTACCGCACCAGTGTAAAGTTTTTGCAAGGATTTTCCGATGAAGAGAAGCTTATGCTGTACGGCACATTTGGCGGTACGGCTATGTACCTCAAACAGGTTCGTCCGAACAGGACTCTGAAAGAAAATATTCAGGTTACCTTCCTGAATCCCATGGGGTATCTGTATGAGGAGCCATTGCTGTTGCTTCGCCAGGAAGTCCAGGAACCCGGGGTATACTGCGCCATTATTGAAGCAATTGCAGGAGGAGCATCAAAATCCAATGAAATTGCTACAAAGACAGGGGAAGAAGCTGCAAAATGTCTGAAGTATATGAAGACCTTGCAGGAGCTTGGCATCCTACAAAAAGAGACACCATTTGGGGAGAAAGACTCGTCCAGAAAGACATTGTATGCTCTTTCCGATTTCATGTTCCGGTTCTGGTACCGTTATGTGGCCCCAAATCGTTCCCTACTGGAGATGGATGCAGGGGAAGTTGTGTGGAAGCGTAAGATAGAATGTGATTTCAGCCATTATATGGGGTTGGTATTTGAGCGCATCTGCCGGGATTATCTGCTGTATCAGAACAGCCTGGGGAATCTTCCTATTTTGTTTACCGAAATTGGCCGGTGGTGGGGAACTAATTCTCTCTCAAGGGAACATGAGCAGGTAGAAATCGATCAGGTCGCCAGGGATGGTAACGATTATTTGATTTGCGAATGTAAGTGGAGAAATGAACCTCTGGATTATTCTGTTCTCTGTGAACTCCGAAGAAAAGCAGATGTTATGACTTTAAAAAGAAATTATACATGGTTTGTATTGTTTTCCAAGTCAGGGTTTAGCAATGCAATTATTGAGGCTGCTCAGCAGGAAAAAGATGTTATTTTGGTTTCACTGGAAGAATTGATGCATGAAACGGGCATTTGATAGAAGCTGCCTGCTCTTACTACGAAGCCCTATACTAGAGGGATTCCTGAATTGTTGTGGAATTCCCTCTGTTTTTTATTTAAGATGGTTTCATCTTACCCTTCCTGGCACCCCGGACAATAATACACCGTGCCTCCCAGGTAAGCCAACTTCTGTATGGTATTTCCGCAATAGGGACAAGGCCCTCCCACCGTCTTTTTACTCAGCCTGGTAGTAAGGGTTTTTCTTTTGCCACAAGATAGTAGCGATTCCGATACTCGTGAGGCTTTATAAGGAACATGGCACCATACATCTGCACGGTGCAGATCAGGCTGGATCCATCCTCCAGAGTTATCCTTGTCTGATATCTGTCCGGCAGCTTTTTTTCAGGTGGAAAGTACTTGACAGAAGTTCCGTCCCCCACCACGAAATGATAGTCCTCAATCTCCATTTCAATCATACTGCCGATGCCTGCAGATGCTCCGATTACTTTGCCTTCTATTTTAGCAGGATAGTCTGCCGGGTCACCTTCGTACCAGGCAAAACTGTGATGTGTATGAGCGGCCTGCACTTCTGCAATTTGTTTGCCTTTTACTGTCTGGTTCAGTTGTTCAGCAATGACCAGGCTTTCCGGTATCTCTATCATGTGTTTCCTCCTTCTTGGCGGTCTCGCACGCTGCGTTCATTGTTATTTCTTCCATCTTTCTAAAGTGGGAAAATAAGCCATCAACTGCGCTTTCGCCTCTTCCAGTGTGGCTGCCCTGCTGCCTTCTACCTCAAACTTAGCGCAGAAATCAGCCATTTCTTCCATGGTGCACTCCGATGGAAAATGGCCATCACTATATTCGTAACATGTTACAAGAAGACTATAGCAAACATAATCTGACACCAGCGTGTCATATTTTAAAATTTTTACAGCGCTAAAATCCGTTCCCCTTCCAGTTCATAAACTCCCCCATTTTCAGTATGATACAGCTTCACCATATCTTCAAACGGCGTATCATTGATATAGGAGAACAGTGTCATAATGCAGGCACTGTGAGTAACGATCAAAGTATCAGACTGCTCCCTTTCCGCAATCCGCCTAAGCGCAGGAACCAGCCTGTCCAACAGATCCTGATAAGATTCCCCCTGCGGGATTCTGGTATATCTGCGGTTTTGATGCCAATTCTCATATTCCTTTGTATACACGCTGCGTACCTGTTTCCAAGTTTTCCCTTCCCAGCTACCCAAATTAAATTCCTCTAATCCGGGTTCTACTTTATAAGGCACCTCCATTAGCCAGGACACCACGGCTGCTGTCTGCCTGGCACGTTCCAGCCCACTGGAATAGATCGCACCTATGTGAGGCTGCCTGTGCACCAGGCTTTCTGCCAGCTGTCTGGCCTGTTCCTTGCCCCTGCCGTTCAGGGGAATATCCGTACTTCCCTGTATCCAGCTTCTTACGTTCCAATCTGTCTCACCGTGTCTTGCTAATAGCAGCTTCATCTGCAGCTCCTTCCTTATATCTTCCAAGCATTTTTCCTCCAGCCATACAGCTTCTTTGGTATAAAAATTTTCTCACTGCACACACTATTTGTCAAGCTACAGTTCACAGTAACACTAAAACCAGGAGGTACTATTATGACCCCTCTTTCCATTCATCTGGAAGAAAATATCGCTCACGCCAAATCCCTGTTTCCCATTCCGAAAAGCTTTGATTTCGTCACCAGAGATTTGTATCTTGGCAACACCAGGGGCTACTGGATCGGCATCAACGGTTTGTGTAAGCTGGAAATACTGCAGCAAATTTTTTCGGACCTGCAGAATCCTCTGTATATGCAGGATAATACCATAGAAGAAATCACACGCTACATGAACACACGCATCGGTTATTCCCAGGCTTCCCTTACCGACAACTGGGAGGACATTGAGCGCAGCGTGCTGAGTGGTCCTTCCGTGCTTTTTATAGATGGCTTTCGACAGGCTATTCTATTGGATGTGCGCACTTATCCCACCAGAAGCGTCGAGGAACCGGAAACGGAACAGGTCACAAACGGTTCCAGGGACGGCTTCGTTGAGACCATGCTCTTTAATACGAATCTGATCCGAAGACGCATTCGTTCCCCAAAACTTACCTTTGAAGCTGTTTCAGTTGGCTCCATCAGCAAAACCGACGTAGCCATCGCTTACGTAGACGGCCTCGCAGATGAGAAGCTGCTTGAAAAACTGCGCCAAAAGCTTCAGAGTCTGAAAGTTACCGCATTGACCATGGGCACGCGAAGCCTGGAAGAACTGTTAGTACCGGAAAAATGGTATCATCCGCTGCCATCTATCCATCGGACCCAGCGGCCTGACGTGGCCTGCAGCTTTCTCACGGAAGGCTATATTGCAGTCATCGTGGACAACACTCCCTCTGTGATGCTTCTCCCCTGCAGTATCTTTCAGTTCACCCAGACACCCGAGGATTATTATAAAAGTCCTGTCGTTGGTACCTATTTTCGCACAGTACGGTTTCTGTGCATTCCTGTGAATCTGCTTCTGATGCCTGTGTTCCTGTTGATAACCGTGTATTATCCACAGGTGTCTGACAATCTGCGCCTGTTATCCACCCAGGATTTACCGGGACCCACCATCATATTTTACTGTTTTGCAGTGGAATTTCTACTGGACTTGTTCAAGTATTCCGCCTCCTTGAATTCAGGACGCTTCTCCGGTTCCCTCTCTATCGTAGGCGGATTGATTATTGGAGATATTGCGGTGGATTTGAACTGGGCTTCTGCGGAAATCCTGTTTTATGCGGCTTTGACGCTTCTGACAACCCTGTCACTTTCTAGTATTGACTTTGCGGACGGACTTCGGATTTATCGGTTATTTCTGCTGATTACCACCGCAGTCGGAGGTACCTGGGGATTTGCCATTGGATTGATACTGGTGTCAGTTTCTATCATTACCACACCGGTCTTTGGAGGAAAAAGCTATTTCTGGCCCTTGGTTCCTTTCGACCGACATGCACTGGGAACACTGCTCTTCAGGCACCCTACTTACAAAGAACAGCCCGGCAGAATTCCCCGCCACCAATAGGTGGCGTGACACCAATAGGTGGCGTGACACCAATAGCCGGCTGGCCTATCAATCCAACGCTTCTTCAAGCGCTTTAATTACAATCTTCAATGCCTCAATTCTCGCATACCGCTTATCCACCGACTCCAAAATGTGCCATGGTGCATAAGTAGTGCTGGTCTTCTGCAGCATCTCATTCACTGCCACCTCGTAATCATCCCATTTTTCACGGTTACGCCAGTCTTCCTCCGTAATCTTCCACTGTTTTTCCGGTGTATTCTTTCGATCAGTGAACCGTTCCAGCTGGGTATCCTTATCAATCTGTACCCAGAATTTGATGATAACTGCCCCCCATTGGGACAACTCCTTTTCAAATTCGTTAATTTCATTATAGGCACGTTGCCAGTCATTGGTACTGCAGAAGCCTTCCAGACGTTCCACCATGACACGGCCGTACCAGCTTCGGTCAAAAACAGCAATATGTCCCGTCTTAGGCAGCCTGGTCCAGAATCTCCACAGATAATGTCTTGCTTTCTCATGGGGCTCCGGACTGGCAATAGGATGTACCTCGAAGCCTCTTGGATCAAGCGCCTCCGTGATCCGCTTGATATTACCGCCTTTTCCTGCAGCATCCCAACCCTCATAGACAATGATCACAGGAATCTTCTTCCGATAAAGTCTGTAGTGGAGCGCATTCAGCTTACTCTGCAACTGCTTTAACTCTTCCTTATACGCATCCTCCCCTATCGTCTTATCCAAAGAAACCTCATCAAGCCTCGGCATCTTCACCAGAGGAAACACGTTTTGCAGCAAAGGCACTGCAAGACTTTCATTCTGTAAAGCGATATCAATACCACTGCACAACGTTTCCAGAACCTGAAGCTGCGCCCACTTTTTCTCCTCCGCATCCACGATATACCAGGGTGCACCGGCTACATTCGTATCCCGAAGATATTTGTCAAATACCTCCAGACATTTGTCATAATGCTTATTCTGCCACCGGTCACAGTCACTGACTCTCCAGGCAGTATCCTTCTTTTCCTCCAGTTCACTGATCCGCTTCTTCTGCTCCTTCCGGGATATCTGGAAAAAGAACTTCATCACCAGATAGCCGTTATCCGTAAGCTGCCTCTCAAACCGTTTGATGCTGTCTATCCGACCATAATATTCTTCTCTGGAGAGTTCTCCCCGCGCCCTCTGGCCACAGATCTCATCTGCCCAGCCGTTGTCCAGGAAAACAAATTTGCCTGCTTCCGGAATCCTGGAAAAATAGCGATACAAAAAAGGCCTGCGCTGTTCTTCTTCCGCCTTCTCAGCCATAGAAGCCACCTTGAAAAATCTGGGATCCATGCTGCGGATAATACTTCCGATCGCACTTCCTTTACCGGCAGCACCCCAGCCTTCGATAAGTACAACGACAGGTAGTTTATGTTCCTTGATCTTCATCTGCTGCACAGCCAGCTTCTCGTGCGCAGCATCCAGACGTTCTTTCAGCTCTTGAGCCTGTGGTTTCTCTTCCGCAATCCATTCTTTCAGCATCCTATTTTCCTCCTTACTCGCATTGCGGTTGTTTTATCGGCAACCTGCAGCCGAACAGCCGCCTAATTTCTGTACAAATCATTCATAGTATGATAACATTATATCCCGGTATCGGTATTTTAGTCACCAACCATTATTTTATTATACTAAACGCCTGTTAAATGCTACGTTAACTATTTCAGATAATCTAAATCCACATTGTCACACTTATAAATCTATTATATGATGCTATTTATCGTACTTCTTACATAAGATAACTGTTTTCAAGGAGAACACCATGATCAATCCAAATCTCTATCAAACCCTCCCCCATGACATAATTTGTACACACACAAATGACTGCGCCACTACCTCTTTCCACGAGCATGATTCTTATGAAATTTATCTGCTGTCAAACGGCAATCTCAATTTTTACCTGGAACAACAAGGCTTTCATATGAGTAAAGGCTCTGGCCTGTTTATTTCGCCTAATGTCTTTCATCGTTCGCAACAACCTATAAATGGTACTTGCGAAACATGCAGCATCCATATCAGAAGCGACTATTTCAGGACATTGAACTCCTTACAGACAAATCTTGCCAAAGTGCTGATTTCCAATGACAGCCCCTTTTTTTTCTTTCAGCTTACAGAAGAGCATATGGGATATTTTTTAGAAAAGAGTCTTGAATTGGAAAAGTCTCTTCACCAAAAAAGCTTTGGTGATGATATACGTTCTGAATGCCTGTTAAAAGAACTCCTGCTTTTCTTAAACAGCCTCCCCCATTCTCGCAAAAAAGTCCGCAGCACCACTCTTCGGATGCCTGCTATCGTAATGGATCTGATGTCGTATATCCAGAAAAATCTGGTCAATGATCTGTCTATCGAAGTTCTCTCTGAAACCTTTCATTATAATGGTCGATACATAAGCCGCTGTTTCAGAGACACTACAGGGATTTCTCTGCAGCAATATATAATATACAAACGTCTGGCTCTTGCCAGAAAATATCTTTCCCAGGGGTACCCGCTGACACAGGCCTGTAACCTAAGCGGGTTTCACGACTATGTCAACTTTACCAAAACGTTTTCCAGATACGTAGGTATGTCCCCTAAGCAGTATCAGATGGAAACGATACGAAGAGAATCGTGCTAGGCTATCCAATCACCATCCTTGAACAGTACTACTTCTTCTCCGTTTTCTCTGATACCGATAATGGTCAGATCGTCCGTTCCCACCATAAAGTCCACATGGTTCATAGAAGAATTACCGCCAACATTGGCCAGCTCTTCTTCGCTCATCTGTGCACCGCCTTTTACGGTAGTAGGATAGCACTCGCCCAGCGCAAAGTGGCAGGATGCATTCTCATCAAATAGCGTATTGTAAAAAAGCGTCTTCATCTGGGAAATCGGCGAAGAATAGGGCACGATTGCCACCTCTCCAAGTCTCCTGGAACCTTCATCACCATCCAGAATAGACTTCAGAGTCTCTTCTCCCTCCAGGGCATGATACTCCACGACCTGTCCTTGCCGGAATGTCAGGCTGAAACCCTTGATCAGATTACCACGATAGCTTAATGGCAGCGCACTGACCAAAGTGCCTTCCGCTACCCTGCAATCCGGCATGGTAAAGATTTCTTCCGTTGGCATATTCGCTTCGAACACCGTACCGGTACCGGCCACTTCGGAACCACCTTCCCAGATATGATTTTTAACCAGACCCACCGTAAAATCAGTTCCCAGACTGTTCTGATAATGCAGCTTTTCAAAAGCATATGCATTGAGCATCCGGCACTTCTCCTTTAAGAAGCTGTCATGCTCCTGCCACTTCTGCACTGCATCCCCGTCACCGATTCGTACAGCCTTTAGAATCTTTTCCCACAAGCTTCTCATAGCGTCCTCCTCGCTCATCCCGGGGAACACCTTCTTCGCCCACTGCTTCTGTGGCACTGCGGCTACCGTCCAGGGTATCTCGCTGGACATCATCAGCTTATAATGCTCCTCTAAAGCCTTGTCCATAGCGGCACTCCTGATGTGCATCTTCTTAGGGTCTACCCCTTTCAGGCTCTCCGGATCACTGCCGCTGACGGAAATATAACCGGCTCCCCGCCTGGAATAATAATTGTAGGACTCTGCTTTCCACTCCGGAACTGTGGACAACACCTCGTCTGAAGCATTTTCATAATACTGTCTCGTCTCCACAGAGTCGCTCCATTTCATGATGACCTCCCCGGCTCCGGCACTGTACGCTTCTTCTATCAAAAGCCTTGCAAATTCATAATGCTCTACAGGGCAGCTGATTACGATTTCCTGACCGGGCTGCGCGTTTACACCGGTACGCACCACCAGGCGGGCATATTCTCTGATTTTTTCCTCACTGATTCCATAAAAATTGCTCATTGTTTGGACCTCCTGTATCATTTTATCCATTATAGCTTTATCTCAGTCTCCCTGTAAAGGAATTTTACTCTTATTTCAGGTATTTTTACTCATATTTCAAGCTTGTCTACGCAGTAAAAAAGGTGTATAGTAAAAGCGCAGTTTTCATCCACGACTGAAGCTGCATAACCCAAAGGAGAACGCCAATGTACCTGATTTCACCGAACAAGAAGCAATATAAAGCCAATCTGCACTGCCACAGTACTCTGTCTGATGGAAAAAAGACCCCTGAAGAACTGAAAGATCTTTACCGCAGCCACGGCTATGATGTTTTATCCATTACCGACCACGAAACTCCCAAGAGCCACAACGACTTAAGCGAACAAGATTTTCTCATGCTCACCGGCTATGAGGCTTATATCCGTCCCTCGGCAACCTGCGAATACAACCCATTCGCATCGGAGGTCCACCTGAATCTGTTTGCCCGCGACCCGGAAAATGAAACGATCATTTGCTATAACGAAGCCTATTGTAAGTACTCGAGCGATGAGCAAAAGGAACAGATGGTAAAAGCCGGTTCCCAGCGTACCCGCGAGTACAACCGTGAATATGTCAATGAATTCATCCGCACTGCCAGGGAAAACGGCTATCTGGTAGCCTATAATCATCCCTACTGGTCCATGGAGAATGAAGCAGATATTCTGGCATACGAGGGCTATTTCAGTATGGAAATGTGCAATTACGGCTCCTACGTGACCAATCATTTAGAATACAACGGTGCCGTATACGACAAAATGCTTCGTACCGGGAAACGTGTATTCTGCCACTCCGGTGACGACAATCATAATAACTATCCGGTAGGACACACGCACTGTGATTCCTTTGGCGCTTTTACCATGATTCTTGCTGAATATCTTACTTATGATAATATGATTAGTGCCATGGAAAAGGGAGAAATGTATTCCTCCATGGGACCTCTTTTCAAAGAAGTATCCCTGGAAGGCGATAAACTCCATATCGAATGCTCAGAAGTTGCTTCAATTTGTGTATATTTCGGAAGCAAGACCCCCAAAAGCGTGATCGCAGAACCGGGCCGGGTTCTGACCGGCGCTGATTTTACCGTAGATGCAAAAGCCGAATATTTGAGAGTGTCCATTTTTGATCACGAAGGAAAGGCTGCTGATACACGCGGATTCTTTCGGGATGAGCTGGGAATGCCGCCTCTGAAATAATTTCTCTTATTTGTTAAAAAGCGGGGAAGAGACTGATAATGAATTCCTCAGTCTCTTCCCCGCTTTTTCTATCAAACGACAGGCTGGCGTCAGGTCTTTTAAATCCTGTTTATATTTTTTCATCATACACCGCTCTGGACCCTCCGATAAATTTCCTTCTGGTCCTTGCACACACCACATGAGCTTCTCCGATTTGCTTTCTCTCTATCCTCACCGGTACAGCCACATCTTTCAGATGCATGCCGATCAGTGTATCTCCGATGTCTATCCCTGCGTGAGCCTTGATATGCTCTACTGCCACCGGTGAAGTGAAAGCTGCGTAAGCCGCTGTAGCAAAGCTGCCTCCTGCCTTAGGCTGGGGCACTACATTTACCGGTTCGTAGCCATATTTGTCTGCTGCCTCTTCTTCCAGAATCAATGCTCGATTCAGGTGCTCGCAGCACTGGGCTGC
>JAZQAT010000099.1:0-37566 GCA_045545375.1 Acetatifactor sp. | reverse complement strand
AGACCATACTTCATTACTTCCGCAAATCCTGCGAAATACTGCCTGTTATCAAGAGATTTCAGTACAGACAGATTCATATATACCAGCCTGGGCATTTTAAAAGCGCCTACCATATTCTTGTAGCCGTCAAAATCTACCCCTGTCTTACCTCCCACACTGCTGTCAGTCTGTGCCAAAAGTGTGGTAGGTATCTGCACATAATCTATGCCTCTCATATAGGTGGCAGCAGCATAACCTGTCACATCTCCGGTCACACCTCCACCCAGGGCAAGCAGCATATCCTTGCGGCCAAAGCCTTCTTCTATCAGGAATTTATAAATCTCTTTCACTGTGTCTAATGTCTTAGAATTCTCTCCGGCCGGGAAAGCATACAGGCATACTTTCTTGCATTTTCCTTCCAAAAGTTCTTTTAAAGACTCACCGTACAGTTCCTTAACAATGGAATCCGTAACGATACAAAGACTTTTTTCGGTAACACCAAGTTCATTAAGTTCTTCCAACAGCTCATTAAAATCCTTGCTGAATACGATATCATAACAAGGTTTTTTATTAAAAAGTATCGGTAATCTCTGTGCCATTTCCTGTTGTAATCCTTTCTGCTTTCCTATCCTACATTCCACTGTCTATGGGACCGTCAAAGTTCCCTCCAAGAATATCCTGAAAGTCTCCGGAAATATCCACAGATGATGGTGTAATGATAAATATGTAGTTAGAAATCTTCTGAAGATTGCCGGAAATCGCAAAGCAGGAACCGGAAGTAAAATCGATGATTCTCTGTGCAACATCAACATCCAATCCTTCCAGATTCAAGACTACAGTACGATTAGATAACAATGTCTCAGTTATTTCTCTTGCTTCTTCAACGCTGGAGGGCTTAATCACACATACTTCCATTCCCGAACTGCCCTGTACTTTTCTGGTAACAGGCTGGCGCATGGGAGTAATCTTGGGCTGAGCATTCTTCTTCGGAGCACGTTCTTCATAATCATCCATTTCCCTTATCTTTGAAGTCGCTTTCTTCTTTGAAGCAGGCTCTTCTTCGTACTCATCTTCTTCATCGTAATAATCGTCATCATAATATTCTTCATCATTGTCGTTCAGCCTCATGACATTCAACAGCTTGTCCATCACATTCATCGTTCAAATCTCCTCTTTCCATATGAAAATTCAGTCCCCCTAAACGGCACTGTAATTTCTCTCTCCAAATATGCCCGTCCCCACACGGACAAGTGTGGCGCCTTCTTCTACAGCCACTTCATAATCTCCTGTCATTCCCATGGATAAAACGTGCATAGTAACATTATCAATGTTTTTATCGTTTATGTCAACTGCTAATTGTCTAAGTTTTGAAAAATATTTTCTATTTTCTTCAGGATTCTCTACAAAGGGCGCAATTGTCATAAGTCCCTTGATACAGATTCCCGGCAAAGCAGCAATCTTTTCTACCAACTGAATCGCCTCTTCCGAAGTACTGCCAAATTTTGTTTCTTCCCCTGCTACA
This sequence comes from Acetatifactor sp., assembly GCA_045545375.1. Classification (GTDB taxonomy): domain Bacteria; phylum Bacillota; class Clostridia; order Lachnospirales; family Lachnospiraceae; genus Acetatifactor. The sequence continues at coordinate 36,065 of JAZQAT010000099.1, read as the reverse complement.
TTCACCTCTACCAGAATACTGACGGTCAACTGCTTCTTCACAGCCTCTTTGCTGATCTCCTCAGCCAGGCGAAGAGAATCTACGCTATGAATCAGGCAGACCTTATCAACAATATATTTTACTTTATTACGCTGCAAGTGTCCTATCATATGCCAGCGTATATCTTTCGGCAATACTTCGGCTTTTTCCACTAACTCCTGCACTTTATTTTCTCCGAAATCCCGCACACCAACCCGGTAAGCTTCCTCCAGATCTGCAATGGGTTTCGTCTTGCTAACGGCAATCAAAGTAACATTCTCTCTGTCGTGCCCTGCTCTGTTGCAGGCTGCTGTAATCCGTGCCTGAACCTTCTCAATATTTTCACAAATCATGATGCTTCCTTCTTTCTGTCTGTACTAATTTTATTCATATATAAACTGATCTGCGTCAACAGTATCCGCGTTCAACACGATATTATCATATACATTCAGTCCATATCTTGTATTAGACTGTACAATGGAATATTCCTCATTTTGAGCCAGAATATTAATCTCACGAAAGTCAGCATATCCTTTATTCATATTGTAAACTCCGATTAAAGTCGCACTCTTGCTGACTGTAAAAGAATCCTGAGAGTCCTTTTTTAACAAAATATCTCCTCTCGCCAGAATATCTATATCAAAGTAATATTCTTTGCTCTCCTCGTCATAAGAATAAATCTCAAGCTCTACAATCTCACTGGAAATGGAACCATCCTCTAGATAAGTCTGTCTGATGACCGAGCATTCTGAACTTCCGTCCTCTACCAGTACAAATTCTTCCGGTACAAGGAAGAATTCCCGCTCTGCAATAGAGGAATTGGGAATTTTCAGTCCTGTCTCTTCATCTAAGATCAGCTCAATCTCCAAGAATCGTTCCGATACAAATGTGACCATGGAATTGGTAAAGCTAAGCTGGGCATAAGTATTGCCGTCACTATTCTGCAAGAGCTTCACAGCCGCCCAGGACTCATTCTGATTCTTTAAAAACTTTACCTTTACATATTCTTCCTCTTCAAGCATCGCTCCGTAAGATGCTTCTACCGGAATCACAATGCTCCAACGCTCATTGGTGGATAACTTATAAGCAGGATCACCTATTGCTGCAAGAGCGGTACCAAAAAGCTGGGTTTTACGGTAAATATCCTCTTCTTCATCTTCTTCCTGAGATTCTTCCCGGCCATCACTGTAAGCTACTTTTTTTTCAAAAATATCAGAAGTTACTTGATCCGCCGTAAGACTTTCGTAGCCATCCGTCCAATAAGAGACAATTCCCGTCGTCTGCGCATAACAAGATTTAATGGTCCCTGCAAAATCAGTACCGCTTTTATCCAGATTCTCCAACATATCAGCGTTCGCAAGTCTAAGCACAGTACCCTGGAGAGAATATTTGAGATCATAAGCAGTACTGTAATTATGAGGATCAAAACCATGCATAAAGTTTACAATTTCACTGCGAAACTCCGCAAGTTCCTCATTGCTTAAACTGTTTTGCCCAAGATGAATACTTTCCATGTACTCATTCAGGCGTCCTGTCTCATCTACGGTATAGACAAGATCACCATTGGCCACACGTTCCCCTTCTCTTACGTAGTAGTTCAGATATCCGGCATTCTGTGTTGTCACAACTACTTCATCCCTAAGGGCAATACCTCGAAAAAGCGTATTTACGGACAATGAACCCTCTTTTACTTCATAAGGCTTGGGCGGACTATACTGAAAATAATTTACAACAAAATAAGCTACGTAAATAAATACGGCGCTGAAAATAATCATTCCAATATTCAGATTAAGCGGCTTTCTGTATTTTTTTATTTTTCCGTTACGACTGCCTGAGCTGCTTCTTGTAGTTACATGATTTTGCCTTTTTGAACCATTTCTGCTGGCCGCACCATTTCCCGCGCTTGTACGCATTCTGCTGTCCATGCTGTTCCTCGTGTCTCTCCGTGTCCTATTCTGGGCCAAAGCTTCCTGCCTCCCTGCTCTTTATTTGAAAAAGCCCCGGGTAGCATCCGAGGCTTTTATCTTCATGAATCAATTCAGTCCTGCTGATTATAGAGAAATCAGGATCTTCTCTTTTACAGCTTCCGGAAGTTCATTTTCATCCATAGACACGCTAAGTACAAAATCCACCTGGAAAGCTGCGCTTAATTTTTCCAGTTTCTCAATAGTGGGTGCAATATCTGTACCTTCCAGGCAAGCAATCTTCAAGAAGCTGTCAAAGTACATCTGCTGAAGATCGTGATCCTGCGAAAGAATACCACTGATGAATCCAACAAACTCATCACTATTCTCTACCATATAATCAGCCACATTAATCAAACGTACTTTATTATTCAGTTCGAACATATGCTTGGTACTCTTGTCCAGATATGCAATATTTCCTTCTACAGTCTTAATCTCACTGTTTACTTTATCCAATAACTGTTTGGTCTTTCCTTTTCCTTTATTGCCTACAATTAATTGAACCATGGGTAACCCTCCTGCTGTAAAATTGATATGTAATTATTCGGCAGGTCACATTTCCTGCCTGTCTGTTACTATTATAGTATATATACCGCCAAAAAACAACCATTATTTGTGGATTTCGTCTAATAAATCTATCATTTCACCATACAGCACGTCACTGGACGTTGATCTCAAGATGATAGAGATATATGGTGCCGCGCTCACATCACGGGATAAAAGCATAAGACAATGTCCTGCAGCATTGGTAGTTCCCGTTTTTCCTCCAATAACCGTAACCTGATCCGGTGCAGTAAAATCGCCCCGGAAAAAACGATTGGTACTCTTGACGCTCAGTTTCTTCTCCCCACCATTCTTATCATAATAGGTAGTCTGATACTCTGTCATATGAATGATTTCCTGAATAAAATCATACTGAATCGCTTCATTGAATATCAGATACAGATCATAAGCTGTAGTATAATGATTCTCATCTGTCAGCCCATGAGGGTTGACAAAATTAGTATTGGTAGCTCCCAAAGCTTTCGCCTCATCATTCATCATCTGGACGAATGCTTCCACGCTTCCCCCTACATTATCGGCAATCAGCATTGCTGCATCATTGGCTGAATTAATCAAAAGCACATGAAGAGCCTGATTCAGAGTCATAGTATCCCCTACTTTCAAGCCGCATAATTGAGCTCCCGACTCCGTAATATTGACTGCGGATGTAGCTGTCAGCACCTGATCCGTAGTTCCATACTTCAGCGCCACAAGTGCCGTCATAATTTTAGTCAGACTTGCAGGATACAACCTACTGTGCGCATTCTTAGCATATAAAGCTTCACTATTGTTTACGTCAACCAGGACTGCTGCACCCGCCTGTGACATATCAACAGCTTCGTCATCTGTTACATCTCCTGTAACTACACACAAATCAGAAGCAAAGCTATCAGCTATGCCCGGTTTCTCGCGGAAGATAACATTATAGCTGGATATCCGGGAATCTGCTTCGTATGGAATATCATAAGCAGTATTACCACAGCCGGTTAAGGATGATAAAGCCAGAACCATTCCAAGCACAGATATCATGCATCGTCTGCTCCCATATCTTTTAATACCTTTTCTATCTGTACATTTCACGCCACTCAAGGTCTCCTCTGTCTAAGGACTTGATCAACAGTTCCGCACTTGCCAGATTGGTGGCCAAAGGGATATTGTACATATCGCAAAGCTTTACCACATTGTTCACATCCGGCTCATGTGACTTGGTGGTAAGAGGATCTCTGAGGAAAATCACCAGGTCAATCTGATTATGCTCAATCTGTGCGCCGATCTGCTGTACACCACCCAAGTGACCTGCCAGATATTTATGAATATTCAGGTTGGTCACTTCTTCGATCAGCCGTCCGGTAGTCCCAGTAGCAAACAGATCATTCTTACTCAGAATTCCTCTGTATGCAATGCAGAAGTTCTGCATCAGTTTCTTCTTAGCATCGTGTGCAATCAGTGCAATGTTCATAATAATACCCTCTCTATCTGAAATTTATAATTCCCTTTATCTTTTGGCCTGCAGTCTTACATTCAGTACAAATCCCATACCAATGCACAGACTCCACAGGGACGTCAGTCCATAACTGACAAATGGTAACGGCAGCCCTGTATTTGGAATCAGGAATGTAGTGACACCTATATTGATAAATCCTTGAAAAGCCACAAGGCCTCCCATTCCTGACGCAATTATCGTACCCGCAGTATCTTTCGCCTTTCTTGCTACGGATGCGCATTCCAGTGCAATTCCAAAGAGCAGTACAATTACAGCCACGCTCCCTTTAAATCCGAATTCTTCTCCGATAACTGCAAAGATAAAATCTGTCTGGGGTTCGGAAATAAAGTTACCGTTCTTGACAGAAGTAATCTCGTTATTCTTATACCCTTTCCCATCCAACTGTCCGGAACCAATGGCCATGACAGAATTCAGCTGCTGATACGCCTCTTCATTGGCATATTCATCCGGATAGAAGAATGCCATGATTCGCGTAGACTGATATCCTCTCATAAGCTTCTCATTCACGAAATTAGGTTCAGGCGAAATAGCGAGATAAGCCACTATCATAACTGTCGGTACAGCCACTGCCAGTACACTGAACACCAGTTTATAACTGATACCTCCTGCGTACATAACCACACAGAAGATTACCAGAACCACAATACTGGTAGATAAATCCGGCTGCTTGGCAATCATTACCCAGGGAATCAATACAAGCAAGATACATGCAGCAACAATCTTGAATGTATTAATATGCTCCCTATGTAACATAATAAACTGTGCGAAGAATAAAATCAATATAATTTTTGCAGTTTCTGACGGTTGAAAGCGAAAACTTCCGATTTCCAACCATCTTTGGGCACCACCACCCTCATCTCCTGCAACAATTACCCATAGCAATAATATCAAATTGGCTGCATACATAAGCCAGTATAACTTCAATATCCATGAATAATCAAAAAATGCCAGAAACAGCATAATCAGGACTCCGGCTACTCCTCCCACGACCTGCTTGCTTTGAAGTGAGGATTCTGCACTTCCAATAGCAAGGCACCCTATGACGGAAAGAGCGATTATCATCAATATTAACTTGAAATCAAAATCACGTAATCTATAGTTTTTTAACATAGTTTCCTTTCTTTCATGCCACAGAGTGCCCGGTTAAAAGATTTGCTTATGTAGGTAATGCACTGATATAGCATGCATTATTTATGCAGATCCAGAATCGGAATATTGGCATACAACGTGGGATTCTTGATTCCTCGTGCACCCTTTCCCTTTGCATTGATCTGGATTTCCATATTTGCGGCATCTATCTTCATGTATTTGGATATCACTTTAGCAATATCCGTCTTGATCAGCTCTATCATTTCAGGTGAACAGTTAACTCTATCTGATATCAATAATATCTTCAATCTGTCCCTGGCCGTCTCTCGAGAGCTTTTTCTGCGAAAGAAATGTCTCATGTCTGCCCTCCTATGCCTTGTGGAATATACCGGTTACTCTGGTCCAGAAAGAAATACTCTTATCCAGATTGGGGAAAGGAACTTCTTCCCCCTGTATCCTGCGAACAATATTGGCATAAGCCTTTCCTGCCGGACAGTCATTCCCAACTAACGGTTCTCCCTGATTGGTGGCAATTACCACATTCTCATCATCCGGAACGATTCCAAGAAGCGGTACTGCAAGAATATCCACCACATCAGCGGCAGACATCATGTCCCCTTTTCTTACCATATCCATTCTCAGGCGATTGATAATCAGATCCATCTGTTTGAAGCCGTTGGCTTCAAGAAGACCGATGATACGGTCGGCATCTCTGATGGCAGACACCTCCGGTGTCGTCACCACAAGCGCTCTGTCCGCACCGGCTATAGCATTTTGGAATCCCTGTTCGATTCCAGCCGGGCAATCTAACAACACATAATCGAACTGTTCTCTCAGATGCTCTATTACTTTGACCATCTGCCCCGGTGATACCGCTGATTTATCTCTTGTCTGGGCGGAAGGCATCAGATATAACCCGGGATTTCTTTTATCGCGGATCAGTGCCTGTTTCACACGGCAGCTTCCTTCCACCACATCAACCAGATTATAGACAATTCTGTTCTCCAGCCCCATTACTACATCCAGATTGCGCAGTCCGATGTCGGTATCGATCAGACACACTTTCTTTCCGAGTTTGGCAAGACCTGTTCCTACGTTTGCGGTTGTGGTGGTCTTACCCACACCGCCTTTTCCTGATGTGACGACAATTACTTCGGAATTACTCATTCCCAATCCTCCATTTCCACCGTTTTACGGTTGTATCAGTAATCTATCGTCCTGCTTTCAGACTACCTGAAGCCTGAAAACAAATCTTTCGTAAGAGCATCGAACACGATTCTTTCGTTTTTCACATATGCAATTTTCGGCTGTACCTTGGGACGCATGCCCCATTTTTTCTGCCTTGCGGCAGATTTATATTTGAAATCGCCGATTTTTAATTTTTCCGGCTCCATTTCAAGCGCTACTACTGTATGGCCTTCCTCTCCGGTTGCTCCGGCATACGCCTCGCCGTAGAGTCCACCAAGAACTATGATGTTTCCTCGTGAGATTACCTTACAGCCCGGATATACATCCCCGAGGATAACGATACTGGTCTCTGTCTCAAGTACCTCACGATTCTTCAGGCTTCCCTTATAGAACTGTCCGTCAGAGCTTCCGATAAGGCGCTTTCTGGACTGTCTGATAGCTCTGAGATAAAGTTTGTCTGTTTCCTCATCCTTTCCAACGATACAAATGATTTCAATATCGCTGTTCTCATGAATTGTATCTAGAATCTTTATCTCCTCTTCTTTGGTAAGGCTTCTGCCTTCAAAGGACAATGCCACTTTAGCCTCTCCGAAGAAATTTCTGGCTCCGGATAATTTAGAGGCAAGTTCATCCAAAATCACATGAAAGGGCACGTCATCTTTGAGCATCATGGTAATTCCATTATGATAGCTTTTTATTACCACAGCTTCCTTCACAAGCAGCCTCTCCTTTCAGTTCTTTATTTTAAAATTCATTGATTGTCACACCTTCATTATCCATATCGGCTGTACCAGTCAGAATATCCTCCTCCGCAGCCAGACCATAATAGTATTTAATGATCTCTCTTGCAACCTGAGCCGCGTAATCAGATGAATATCCAAAAGGGATGCGCACTGCAAAAGCAATTTCAGGCTCTTCATAGGGCGCATAGCCTACAAATAATGCATGGTTGGATCTGGATTTGATCTGTTCCGCTGTACCTGTCTTACCTGCTACGTTTACCGCCAGATCGTTGAAGTAGGATTTACCCTGAACTACCTTACGCATGCCAAGCTGTATGGCACTCCAATACTCTGCAGGCATGTCTACCGTATTTCTGATATCAGGTTCATAATCTATCAGGACGGAACCATCCGATTGGGTCACTTTGTCTAAGAGTGTCAAATTATAACAAGTGCCTCTGTTAGCAACAGTAGTCACATATCTGGCAATTCCTACTGTGCTATAACTGCCGCTGCCCTGGCCGATAGCAGTACGTACCGGGTCGATGTCCGAAACATCAGGACTATACTCTTCCACTTCAACTCCGGATTTTTCAGTCAGGCCAAACAGATCCGCATATTTTGCCAGGGTATCAAGACCGGTCTGAACACTATATTCACCATTAACTGAAGACAGTCTATAACCCAAATCATAAAAGAAAACATTACAGGAGTTCTGAATGGCACCTGTCACATCCAGGTTGCCATGACCCCATGTTTTCCAACATTTCGGACCGTTTTCTATGGTATTGAATACGCCGGTACAATTGGTTTGGGAAGTAAGGCTGATAACACCTTCGCATAATCCGGCAGTGGCAGATACCATTTTGAAGGTAGAACCGGGTGCTGCCTTATACTGGGTGGCATAATTCAGGCTGGGACTTGATTTGTCCGACATCAGCTTTGCCCAATATTTTGCGTCAATGGTATTGGCCAATTTATTATTGTCATATCCCGGATAAGTTACCATCGCCAGAACATCTCCGGTATTGACATCTGTAATAACAACTGCTCCGTTACAGGGATCCAGTGCCAGTTGTGCAGGCGTGATCTGAAGGTTGTTAATCCGGTTCATCATGAATTGATAAGCCGACATAGTGCCATTATAAAGCTTCTCTTCTTCTTCCGCAGGGTATTCTGCTGCATTCTGTTCACAAATCAGCATACAAATATCCTTGCCATTAATCACATCATTTAACAACATATATTTGTAAAGCTTTTTCTGGAACTCCTGATTCCCGTCTATCATCTTAATGATATAATCCACTATCTGTTCGAAGGTAGCATCGGAATCAATATACTTTTCTTCCAGCTTCAGTTTGCTGACATCAACCCAGCTTTTGCCGATACAATAGTTAAGATATTCACTCAGGCTGATGACCTCTTCCTTCGTCCATGCAAGATAGGTATTGTCCTCTTTATCCACCTTATTGGAATCCACCACTCCATTGGAATAAAGCAGGGACATAATGTTGCTCTGGTATACCTGGTACTCTTTAGACAGTTTATTGTACGGCGTTTGGTTCTCTAAAAGCTCTGTCCGCAGCTTTTCGTAAACACTGTCACGATAGCTCTGGTATTTGGCATAAACTTCTTTTTCTTTCTCGCCGGCATCCTTATCATCAAAATGGCTGACATCTACCACACTATTGTTAATGATTGCAAAATATACATCATAAATAGGTATCTTAATATCTTTATTACTGGAGCCTTCCGAAGCATTATATTCCTTTGTATTGATAATCTTATCCGACAGAATACCTGCAATTCCCTGCTCCAGAATCTGATAGGCTGCAATTTGCAGCTTGGAATCAATGGTCAGCCAGACATCGTCACCTGCTTCCGGTTCTGTCCGTTCTTTTACCATAAGTGTTTTACCAAGGTTGTCCACCACAAGCTTTTCGGTGCCTTTGGTACCCTGCAGAGTACTTTCCATGTATGCTTCGATACCACTCTTTCCAACGACATCAGTCACCGTATAACGCTGGGAATCGCCGCCGTTTTCTTCTTCCTTGGCATTAAGCTCCGTTAATTCATCGGATGAAATCTTACCCGTATATCCCAAAAGCTGAGCAAAATATTCGCTTTCGTGATATCTTCTTGCAGTATCCTCTTCTATAGTCACACCTTCCAGCTGATCCATATTCTCCATAACAACGGCCACAGTCTCTTCACAGACATCTTTGGCTACTGTAGTTCCCACATATTTACGGAAAGATGTCAACTTCATATTATATCGAATAGTGACCATTTTAAGAAGTTCTTCTTTTGTATAGCCTTTTCCTACAACAAATTGACTGCTACTGTCACCTTCTGTTTCATAATCACCGATCCGAAAGCAGCCTGAACCCGTTCCACCCAAATATTCGATGACATCATCTGCAGTAGCATTGCGTTCATCATCCTCAAGATCATCTATATATACCTTGCCATAGATATCCGCAAGGAAACGAAGCATTTTGGTTCCTTCTACATTAAACGCAAATTCACCGTTCTCGTCAATCACCACGTTAAAGTCGGCAATTACGCTGTCCCCATTCTTTTCAATCATCTTAATTAGCTTATAGATATTTTCATTCAGCTTTTTATTTTTCGCAGCTGTACCCATTCCGGATTCATAGACATCCTCTATCTTTACCGAATAAGCCAATTCATTATCCGCAAGCACTACTCCGTTTCGGTCTAAAATTCTGCCTCTGGTGCTGGAAATCGTTCTCGTCTTTTCGGTCTTTAAGACAAACTCATCCAGATACTGCTGACCATTGACAATTTGCAGGTCAAAGCAGCGATAAATCAGGATGCCGCCCAGAATCAGGAAAATCACCGTTAAGACAGTAATTCTGCTGGTCAAAATATTCAGAATACGTTCTCTCAGTTCATCAAACAAATTTCTGTTCGCTCCTTCTCTCTTTCACTTCCAGCCTCTCATTGATTTTCAGTATCAAAGGATACAAAATAATAGTTACCATAATGGTATATACTGCTTCCGGCAGAATGACCCTCGTAAAATAATATGGGAAATCAAACTTACCGCGAAGCAAAAACTGCAGTATATAGCAAACGATTCCGTACGTCAGGTCACTGACTACGATCAGCGCTATCGGCAGCTTGATATCTTCGGGATAAAAGATTCTGGAAAACTTTCCGTTTACAAACCCTATATACATACACATAAGTGCATAAAATCCCAGAATATCTCCATAAAAAATATCACAGAGCAGCCCACAGAAGAACCCAATGATCAGCCCCTCCCTGTCTCCCCTCATAAAACCAAAAGAGGAAGTCAGGATAATCATCAGATTTGGAATAATTCCTCCAAATGCAAGACTTCGAAACACAGTACACTGAAGGATAAAGCAAACCAGTATGATAATAGTCACTACGATTTTTCTTCTCATTCCAATGCCTCATCTTCATTAATCTGCTGCTTCAGCTGTGTAATGACCAGGACTTCATCCAAATGCTCGAAATCCACTGCTGGAGTTATGTATCCGGATTTTGTCAAATTATTGGCATCCTGACTCAGTGTATGGATATACCCAATCAGAATATTGGGCAAATATTTATCACTAATATTTGAGGTCACTACCTTATCACCCTCAGCCACTTTTTCTTCACTGTCCAACAACTGGCTGAAGCTGATGACGCCATCCGCCATCAGTTTCAGATCCCCTGATACCATTAGCTTGTCACCGGTGGCAAGGACAGCTCCGCTGACATTGGAACCGTCGGAAATAACGGAAGTTACCTTCGCCCAATTAGGACCGACAGAAGAAATCTTTCCTACCAGTCCGCCGCCGGCAATGACATTCATATCCACGCTCAGGCCATCATCATAACCTTTGTCAATTGTAAAATTAGAATACCAGTTACCGGAATCCCTACTGATGATCCTGGCTCCTACTTTCTCATAATCACTGTACTGATCATCCAGTTCAAATAATTTTCTTAAATTATTTAATTCATATTTTTCCTGCTGCAGGATCGTATTTTGCTCAGTAAGCTCTGCTACCTGTTCCTTCAGACTGGCATTCTCTTCCAGGAGGCTTCTGATCTCAACCAGTTCTTCAGAACGATTGGAAAGCCATTCTCCCGCCCTGCTGATTCCCTGTTGAAAAGGAACTACCACGTAACCGACTGCTGTATTTAAAGGCCGATTAAAGAGATCTGTTCCAAATGTCAGAAGCATCATGAAACAACAAACGATTGTTAATACAAAAAGGAGGTATTTACCGGGTAATGTAAATCTCTCCCCTTTTCTTTTTACGATCGGGCTCATTTACTCATCCCTTCGATTGCATAAGCGACAGTTTTATAGTTATCTTCTTTTATGATCTTGGAAAGTCCGATAGCCACACTGGCAATAGGATTCTCAGACACATTTACTTTCAGTCCGGTTCCTACTAAAAGACGTTCCGCCAAATGTCCCACCTGGGAAGCTCCTCCTGTAAGATAGATTCCATGGCGATAGATATCCGCTGCCAGCTCAGGGGGCGTTCTTTCCAAAATCACCTTTACATTATCCACAATAGTATTAAAGTGTTCTTCTAACGATTCATCTACCAGTTTTGTAGGAATCTCTCTCTCCACAGGAAGACCGGTTACGATATCCCTGCCGTAAACTACAGCACCTTTGCTCTCTGTTTCAAGTTCATTCAGTGCAATCTTAACATATTCAGCGGTCTTACCTCCGATAATCAGGCTGAATTCTCTGCGCACAGCAGCTCTGATAGCTTCATCAAATTTAGATCCGCCAACCTTGATCAAACGGCTCAAAACGATTCCACCCAGTGAAAGAATGGAAATTTCTGTAGTCTCATACCCCACATTGACTACCAACACACCCTGGGAATTTTTAACATCAATGTCCATGCCCAGTCCGTCAGCTACTGCCTTCTCTACAACCATAATCTTTTTAGCTTTCACATTGGCATCCCTGATCAGATCATAAAAGGCACGTTTCTCTACTTCCGTGACATCTGTAGGTACTGCAATATAATAATCCGCCGGTTTCACATTTCCTTTCTGAAGGTCAGTGATAAAATATTTAATTAATGTTTCCATGTTCTTGATATCCGCAATGACACCGTTTGATAAAGGATAGGAAATATGAATATTTCCCGGTGCCTTCTCATACATTTCAAAAGCGGAATTACCATACGCAAAAAGTGTGTTCTTATTCTCGATAGCAATCATGTTCTTCTCCACCATGATGCTATCTTCATTTCTGTTATAGATTTTAATATTGTTGGTACCTAAGTCGATACCGAATGCGTTAATAGCCAAAATGACAGCTCCTTTCTATAGTAAAGCTAGTTCTTTAAAACTGGTGTATCTGTTATCTCCGATAATAATATGGTCAAGCAGCTCGATACCCATCATCTCTCCTACTTCTTTCACATTTCTGGTCATTTCCAGATCACTGTTACTGGGGGTAGGATCCCCACTGGGATGATTATGAACCAATAAGATATTTACTGCTTTCTGCTGCAGGGCTTCCAGAAATATTTCTCTGGGAGAAATCAATGACATCCTGACACTGCCATGGGATAACAAAGACTCTTTCAGCATCTGACCTTTATTATCCAGAGATACCAAAATAACATATTCCGTATCCTTGTGCCGCAGCTGTTCCATAAAATAATCCGCTACGGTAACAGAATCATTAAAATTGATTCCTTCTTTGGCTGTTGCCCTGCTGATCCTCATTGACAACTCTGTGAGACATTTCAGCTTGACTGCCTTAACCTCGCCGATTCCTCTGATCTGCATCAGTCCTTCAAGTGTTATATCATAGAGACCCAGTAAGCCTTCCCTGGGTGCTTTCGCAAGTTTTAGAACCTGCTCTGCCAACTCTACGGCACTGGCTTCCTTTGTCCCTGTTCTTAAGATGATTGCCAGCAATTCACTTTCCGTCAGATGCTCCGGCCCATATGCCAAAAATTTCTCATATGGCTTATTGGGTACGATTGTTTCCTTTTCTCTCTTCATATATGCGCTCCTATCCGAAACCTTCTCTGACCCTGCATATATGTGTTTTCTTATCTTATAAATTTATAAATCAGGAGAGATATGATCACTCCCAGTACGCTTGCAATGGTAATCTGGAATTTCAACCCAAAGGTAAGAATAATGAAGCCCAGATTCAGTTCAATCGGTGAACTCAAACCAAAAGTCTGGCCATAATTCAGGAAGCTTCCGTCAAAATAAGTTCCAATGAATCTGCCAATCACAAACCCTATCAGCACCAGAACAACCAGCGTCCAATTTACTCTTTTCAATGTACTTCCTCAACTTTCTTAAGTATTGTCTATCCACCCGGCCGTACGTCTGCGATATCGACAATAACGCTTTTTCGGCTCCTACACTTCGCTGACATCAACCCGAATATGACAGCAAATGCAACTCAGTTTGATAAACACGCTTATATAGTAACACAATTCCCAAAATCTGTACATAAAATTCATGGATTTTATTTCGCGCTTTTTCTTAATTTTTCTTTCGCTTTTTCGACATCAGCTTCTGTGAGCACCTTTTTGTCCAAAAGCGTCTGCAGCGATTTCAGGATTCCGAATCTGGCGTGCTGCCAGGTCAATCCTCCCTGGAAATAAACAGCATAGGGCGGTTTGATAGGGCCATCTGCCGATAGTTCAATAGAGGAACCGGAGACAAAAGCACCCGCCGCCATAATTACTTTGGAATCATATCCGGGCATATCCCAGGGCTCCGGTGTTACATGACTGTCCACAGGCGCAGCAGCCTGAATACCTTCACAGAACGCAATGACTCCCTCCGGTGTTCCGAAGGTTACCGCCTGAATGATATCATGTCTGCTCTCCGTACCGTTCGGTATTACTGCAAAATTCAGATTTTCATAGACATTAGCTGCAAATATTGCTCCTTTTAAAGCTCCTGCTGTAACAGTTGGTGAAAGGAACAATCCCTGATAAAATTGTGGCAGAATACCAAGAGAAGCTCCTACCTCCTTTCCAAGACCCGGAGAAGTCAAACGATACGCAGCATTTTCCACACATTCCTTTTTACCTGCAATATAGCCGCCAATAGGGGCAAGGCCACCTCCCGGATTCTTAATCAGTGAGCCCACTACCATATCTGCTCCTACGTCAGAAGGCTCAATCAATTCCACAAACTCACCGTAACAATTGTCTACCATGCATATTACATCCGGTTTCTGATTTTTGATAAAAGCAATCAGTTCACCGATTCTCTTTACAGATAGTGTCGGCCTTGTCTGATACCCTTTGGAACGTTGGATAGTCACGAGACGGGTACGCTCATTTACCGCTCCGGCAATGCCTTCCCAGTCAAAACTTCCATCTTCATTAAGATCCACCTGCCTGTAAGTGATGCCATATTCTGCCAGGGAACCCCTGGAAGGACGGATGCCTATTACTTCTTCCAAAGTATCATAAGGCTTTCCTACCGGGGAAAGCAATTCATCGCCCGGGCGTAAATTGCTCATAAGCGCCAGCGCCAGAGCATGTGTTCCGCAGGTAATCTGTGGTCTGACAAGGGCATCTTCCGTGTGAAATACCGATGCATAGACCTGCTCCAGAGTATCTCTTCCAAGATCATTATATCCATATCCCGTGGTTCCAAGCAGACATGCTTCACTTACCTGATGGTCCTGCATGGCTTTTAAGACCTTTAACTGATTATATTCAGCGTTCCGGTCGATTTCTGCAAATCGCTCTTTCAGATTCTCAACAATGTCCTCACCATATTCAAATACTGCATTACTGATGCCCATTTTGGCATACATGTTTCGTATTTCTTCCATTCTTTTTGTACCTTCCTGTTATCTTTGCCAAGATTCTATAATTCTTTCAGAATTCCTTCTTTCGCAAGTCTGTCTTTCATATAAGACATTATTTTCTTATCATCGTACAGAAATTCCTTTTTGTCAATCCAAATTACATCTTTTTCACGGCGAAACCAGGTAAGCTGTCTCTTGGCAAAATGTCTGGTATCACGTTTGATCAGATAAACAGCTTCCTCTAAAGTTATTTCTCCCTCAAGGAAACTCAATATTTCTTTATATCCGAGGCCTTGCATGGAAACCTGCCCCTTATGACAGCCTCTATCGCGCAATGCCCTTACTTCTTCTATAAGACCAGCTTTCAACATTTCATCCACGCGTTGGTCAATTCTTTCATAAAGACGTTCCCGTTCATCTGTCAGCACAAAGTAACAGGAACAATATGCACTCTGTTTTTCTTTTTCCTGCTCATTATGCGTTGAAATTTTTTCTCCGGTCAGATGATAATATTCTAATGCACGAATGGTTCTTTTAATATTATTGGCATGAATAGCCTCTGCAGATTCAGGATCAACCGACCTGAGCATCTCATGAAGCACTTCTGCCCCCTTCTCTTCTGCCAATTTTTCCAAAGAAGCTCTGTATTCAGTATTTTCCTCATTTTCTGTAAAATCGATATCTCTTAACACCGCTTGGATATAAAAGCCGGTACCACCTGTGAGAATGGGAATATGTCCTCTTTCATAGATGCCTTCCATGCACTCCGCACATTTCTGCTTAAATATTACCACGTTAAAATCATCTTTAGGATCCAACACATCGATCAAATGGTGCGGAATCCCCTGCATCTCCTTTTGTGTAATTTTAGCGGAACCGATATCCATATACTTATATACCTGCATGGAATCTGCAGAAATGATTTCCCCGTTAATAGCTTTCGCCAACTCTATGGATAATTTTGTTTTACCTACAGCAGTAGGTCCTGTCAATACTACCAGTGGTTTCTTTTCCATTCCGCCGATTCCTTTCCGCGTTTCTCTATTAAAAGTATTCCGCCAAACCGAAATTGACTGCAATAGTCATCTTTGACCATTTTAGTCAATTTATGAAACAATCCTCTTAAACTTCTTTTCAAGCTCCGTCTGTGTCATCGAGATAATGGTAGGTCTTCCATGAGGGCAATTGTAAGGGTTCTCCAACGTCAGCAATTCATCTATCAATGCTTCTGCTTCCGCCCGACTCAAGCGATTATTTCCCTTCACTGCAGCTTTACAGGACATTGATGCGATTTTCTCCTCTACTGCCTTAATGTTGCCTCTGATACCTCCCTCTGAAAGTTCATCCAACACCGTCAGGAAAAGCTCCTTTTCACCGCAGCCATACAAATCAACAGGTACACTGCGGATTGCGTATTCACTGCCGCCAAAAGCTTCTATTTCAAATCCTAATGCCGCAAACGTATCCCCATGCTCCTTTAACACGGTTTCTTCCTGCCCGGTAAGGCTGATGATAACCGGAGGCATAAGTCCCTGGGAAAGTACCTGCTTCTCATGATATTGCTTCATAAGGCGTTCATACTTTACTTTCTCATGAGCGGCGTGTTGGTCAATAATGAACAGTTTATCTTCAAACTGTACCAGCCAATAGGTATTAAATACCTGTCCTATAATCTGATATCGGGAACGATTCTCCACTGTAAGCAGTTTTTCCTCAAATAGGTTCAGTTGTTCTGTTGCACTGACAGTGTGTACCTCAACAATTACCTTTTGATTCTCAACAGGCTTTATATTTTCTTCCGGCAAAGGAGCAGCCTCTAAAAAGAAAACCTCATCATTCCCTATATCCTCCTGCGGAGTCAGCTTCTCGGAGATTACCTGCTTTGCTGCTTCATTTGCTTTCACTTCGTCAACGACTTCTTTCACCTTTTCTAAAACAGCACTTTTATCAGCTGACTGCGTCTTTTTCTCTCCCAGTACCCTGCTCCACACAGGATTGCGGATCATTTCCTGCATCTTCGGCTTGTCAGCCTGATACCTGCTCTCTTCCATCACTCGGTATTGACCGGTCCTGACCTTTTCAAAGGGTTCCGGTGTTTTTTCCCGGGCTGATGGTTCAGTCCTTTCATTGGTTATCGCCTTTTTGTGGCTGTTAAGTGAAGCCTCCGGAATCATCTCCCTGCTTCTCAGCGCTTCTCTCACTGCTTTGGCTAAAAGATTACAGAAAACAGGACCTTCTGAAAAACGTACATCCATTTTAGTAGGATGCACATTTACATCTACTCTTGTGTGATCCATTGTAATATGAAGCACGCAGAAAGGGAATTTATGCTGCATCAGGTATTCTTTATATCCTTCTTCAATAGCCCTTGCCATAAGCTGACTTTTGATAAATCTTCCATTAATATAATAAATTTCAAAGTTTCGATTGGAGCGAATCAGTGCGGGCTTACCAAGATATCCTTCTATCCGGACTCCATTTTCCTCGTACTGTATGGGGACCAGCTGAGATGCCACATCCCTGCCATATATCCTGTAAATTACTTCTTTTAAATCTCCGTTTCCTGAGGTATGGAATCTGAGCTGATTGTTCAGTTGAAACTTAAAAGAAATATCCGGCCTGGAAAGTGCCATATGCTCCATCAGATCTGCAATGTATCCGCCTTCCGTAGCCGGCTGCTTCAGGAATTTTCTCCTTACCGGAGTATTGAAGAACAGATTGCGCATGATAAATGTGGTCCCTTGCGGCGCACCGATTTCTTCAAAGGATTTTTCCACAGCGCCTTCCAATATATATCTTACACCCGTCAGTGAGTCTGCTGTCTTGGTAATGACTTCTACTTTTGACACAGCCGCAATACTGGAAAGGGCCTCACCGCGAAATCCCAGACTGGAAATCCTCATCAAATCATCTGCCGTCTCAATTTTACTGGTAGCATGCCGCAAGAATGCCGTTCTTATCTGTGCAGGCTCCATGCCGCTTCCATTGTCGGCGATTCTCAGAAATTCGATTCCACCATCTTTGGCTTCTACGGTAATGGCTGTAGCTCCTGCATCAATGGCGTTCTCTACCAGCTCTTTCACAACACTGGAAGGCCTCTCTACCACTTCTCCGGCTGCAATTTTATCAATTGTCTCTGAATCCAGTACATGTATCTGCGCCATAATTGCTCCTTTTGTCTCTTAATCTCTACTCCCTGTTACAAGCTTTATTCCCCGGCTTTATAACGGTTCTTTAATTTATTCTGCAGCCGGTATAAAGTATTCATTGCATCCAGCGGCGTCATGATGGAAATGTTGATTTCTTCCAGTTCTTTCAACACATCTTCATCCTTTACAGTGTCAAACAAAGACATCTGAGCCAGATCCACCTCGTCATACTTAGGCTGCTTCTTGCCCTTGCTTTCTCCCTTCAATTCTACCTGAATGCTTTGTACTTTTTCGGTAATATCATTGTCACTGAGCTGTTCCACGATTTCTTTTGCACGATCAATGACCATGTCCGGTACACCGGCCAGCTTAGCCACCTGAATACCATAACTCTTATCCGCACCGCCTCTGACAATCTTGCGCAGGAATACAATATCATCACCGCATTCTTTTACTGCGATACAGTAATTATTCACATTATTCATCTTGCCTTCCAGTTCCGTCAGTTCATGGTAGTGGGTGGCAAATAACGTCT
Source organism: Acetatifactor sp. (assembly GCA_045545375.1). Taxonomy (GTDB): domain Bacteria; phylum Bacillota; class Clostridia; order Lachnospirales; family Lachnospiraceae; genus Acetatifactor. The sequence continues at coordinate 17,537 of JAZQAT010000099.1, read as the reverse complement.
TGGCACCAAGCAGCTTACGATTACTGATATGTTCAATCACAGCCCAGGCAATGCTCAAGCCATCAAAGGTAGAGGTACCACGGCCGATTTCATCCAGAATCAGCAGGCTGTTGGAAGTTGCATTCCTCAGAATATTTGCCACCTCATTCATCTCTACCATAAAAGTAGATTGACCGCTTGCCAAGTCATCAGATGCACCGACGCGTGTGAAAATACGGTCTACAATACCAATATTAGCACTTTTGGCCGGCACAAAACATCCGATCTGTGCCATCAGAACAATCAATGCAGACTGGCGCATGTAAGTGGATTTACCTGCCATATTAGGACCTGTAATAACAGAAATACAATGCTTTCCATTATCCAAAAATGTATCATTGGCAATAAACAGATCGTTATCAATCACCTGCTCTACAACAGGATGTCTGCCTTCCTTGATATCGATGATACCCTTCTCGTTTAGCTTAGGCCGCACATAACGGTTCCTCTCCGACACCAGCGAAAGAGAAGCAAAGACATCCAGTCTTGCCACAGCCTTAGCAGTCTTCTGAATACGCTCGATTTCTAAGGCGATTGAGTCCCTGATTTTACAGAATAAGTCATATTCCAGAGTGTTTAACTTGTCCTCCGCGTTCAGAATCATATCTTCCAATTCCTTTAGTTTCGGTGTGGTATAACGCTCTGCATTGGCCAGGGTCTGCTTGCGCACATAGTCCTCCGGTACCATATTTTTAAAAGAATTGGTCACCTCAAAATAGTAACCGAATACTTTGTTGTATTTTATTTTCAGATTTTTGATACCGGTGCGTTCTCTGTCCTCTTCCTCCAGCTTAGCAAGCCACTGTTTACCGTCTGTCTTGGCGCTGCGAAGAGTATCGATATCCTCATCGAATCCACTTTTAATGATACCGCCCTCACGGATGGTTATAGGCGGATCCTCCTCAACAGCCCTGTCGATCAGTTGATAGATATCCTCCAGGCCATCTATCTCCTCTCCGATCTCAGTCAATGCTTCTTTTTGAAACTCCTTCAGCACAGCCTTAATATGAGGCATCATTTCCAGAGAATTGCGAAATGCGATCAGGTCCCTGGGATTGGCAGTCTTGTAAGTCACCTTACTTAACAAGCGCTCTAAATCATAGACAGGATTCAGATACTCCCTGATTTCATCTCTGGATACAGAGTCCTTATTCAATTCCTCAATAGCATCCAGACGTTTCTCCATATGTCCTTTTTCGATCAACGGCTGTTCCAGCCAGCTGCGAAGAGTTCTGGCACCCATTGCAGTCTTGGTCTTATCCAGTACCCAAAGTAAAGAACCACGCTTTTGCTTTTCTCTCAGCGTCTCGGTTAACTCAAGATTGCGTCTGGTGGAGCTGTCAAGCAGCATATACTTATTGGTAATATATGGATAAATATGGGTAAAATGCTCCAGTGCCGTCTTCTGGGTCTCATAAAGATACTGCAGCATGGCACCGGCTGCAATCAATCCTGTAGGAAAATCCTCAATACCCAGCCCTATCAGTGTATTCACCTTAAAATGCTTCATCAGACATTTCTTACAGCCCTCGTCATCGAAAACATGGGCTTCCAGGGCATTCACGCTGATATGCAGCCTGCCCCGCAAGTCTCCTATATCCATACCGCTCACCAGGAAAGCATCATTACAGATGATTTCAGAAGGTTCATACTTCATCAGTTCATCCATCAGTTTCTTCGTATCTTCCACCTCTGTCAGATAAAAGTCTCCGGTAGTTACATCTGCAATTGACAACCCGATCTTGGTAGGTGTATAGGTAACACACATCAGGAAATTATTCTTGGACTCCTCAAGAGACTGCATGTTCAAGTTGGTACCGGGAGTTACGATACGCACTACTTCACGTTTTACCAGTCCCTTAGCCAGCTTCGGATCCTCTACCTGTTCACAGATTGCTACTTTATAGCCTCTGTTGACCAGTTTGGTCAAATATCCTTCCACCGCATGGTAAGGAACACCACACATAGGTGCCCTCTCATCCAGACCACAGCTTTTACCGGTCAGGGTAATCTCCAGCTCCCTTGATGCCGTAAGCGCATCATCAAAGAACATTTCATAAAAATCCCCCAGTCTGTAAAATAAAATACAGTCCGGATATTCCTGTTTAGTCTCCATATATTTCTGCATCATCGGAGTTAATTCTGCCACGTTCATACGCTCCTGTTCTTTTGTGTATATTTTAACTGTTAAATCCGCCGGTTGCAGCCCCATCTGCTCTGCAGGACCGATATACATGAAAAGCGGACGCGTAAAAAACGCATCCGCATATATCATAACATAAAAATGTTCTGTTGTAAAACAAAAAACTCTCATTCCGAACTGTATAGGAAAAACAAAGGGTAACAGTTCAGACGCGCCATTTGCAAAACCGCACCTCTTAATATTGTTCAGCCCTTGCAAGTGCTTCATCAATATGAGTACAAATATTCTCCTCACCAATCTTTTCTACAAAACCGGCTTTCTTCATAACATTCATAGGCTGCTCATTGACATGGGAGAGAATCAACTGTACACCTTTTTTCTCACAATCTCGATGCAGCTGTTCCAGATTGTGCATAGCGGTTGCATCGATAGCACTTACACTTCTCATACGCAGCACCAGACACTTCTGTCCTTCGCTTACCGTAATTTTCAGAATCTTATCTGCAGCGCCAAAGAACAAAGGGCCACTTACTTCATATACAAAAGTACGAGCCGGTACTTCACGTAAGGACAATGCATCAGGATCCTGCGCTGCATCATCATCTTCATCTATGTACTTCCAGCCTTCGACTTCCGTCACATCACTCATACGCTTCATGAACAGGATGGCAGCCAGAACGATTCCAACTTCAATAGCTACAACCAAATCAAATACAACAGTTAATACAAAAGTAGTTACCAGCACAATGATATCACTCTTAGGAGATGTCTTGCACAGGTAAACAAATTTACGCCACTCAGACATATTGTAAGCCACCATAAACAGAATAGCTGCAATGGTAGGCATGGGAATCAGAGCTGCATAAGGCATCAATACAACCAGAATCAGAAGTAATGTCACTGCATGTACCATACCGGCAATGGGGGTACGTCCACCATTCTTGATATTGGCAGCAGTTCTGGCAATAGCACCAGTGGCAGGAATACCGCCAAAAAGTGCAGAAGCCATATTACCGGCACCCTGTGCTACAAGTTCCATATTAGAACGGTGCTTACTGCCTATCATGCCGTCTGCTACTACACAAGAAAGCAGTGATTCAATTGCAGCCAGAACAGCAATGGTTACTGCATCAGGAAGTACTGTCTGTACAAGTTCAAAATTAAACTTAGGGAAACTAAACTGTGGCAGTTTATTGGAAATTTCATATAAATCTCCGATGGTATTTACCTTCATGCCCAGTCCGCTTACCATACCGATTCCCACCAATACTGCAATCAATGAGGGTGGAATCTTCTTAAAAAAGCCGGGCAGATACGGCCAGCCAATCAAGATAATCATACATACCACACCCACAATAACTGCCTGCCAGTTGATTGTATCGATGAATGTAATGACTGCTCCCAGTTTCTCCATGGTTTCAATCAAAGGCTCCTCGCTCACTACAGTCAGTCCCAGGAAATCCTTAATCTGCCCCACAAAAATGGTTACTGCAATTCCGGAAGTAAAGCCGGTGGTAATCGTATAAGGAATGAATTTTATCAGGTTGCCCAGACGAAGCACGCCCATAAGAATCAGGATGATACCTGCTATCAGCGTAGCCAGAACCAGTCCTTCCATTCCGTTTTGGGCTACAATGCCTGCCACAATAGTTGCAAATGCTGCAGTAGGTCCGGCAATCTGTACCCGGCTGCCCCCCAGGAAGGAAATCACAAATCCTGCTACAATGGCTGTGTAGATACCTTTTTCAGGAGTTACGCCGGATGCCAGTGCAAGGGCGATGGAAAGCGGTAATGCAATGATTGCTACAATAATACCGGCTATAACATCCTTAATAAACTGCTCGCGGGTGTAGGTCTTCATGACCGAAAAAAGCTTAGGTTTCAATTTGTCCATTTTCTTGTCCTCTCGTATTTTTATCGCAAAGGTTATATTAGTACAAATTGGGAGGATTTTCAAGGGGATTATAAAAAATATGTTAAGAAAAAATGTGCACTTTGGCACCACTAAACTCAACAGCACTCATTTGCGCAAGGTTCCACCGTGACACTGGTAACCTTTTGTCCGTCTACATAACCACATGATTTCAAGCCTTCTGTAATGACTTTGTACCAGTTCTGCGCCGACAGCTGGCAGACCGAATTATCATCAAGCTCAATCACACAGGCATTCTCTTTGGAGCAGTCCATGCAGCAGGATATCCTGTACATATTTTTTCTGCTGATTGCACCAATTTCCTCAAGTAAATTTACCATTCTGTAAACCGTAGCAGAACCAATTCCTGCATCAAGTACGATCGCTTTATAATAGATTTCCTTACAGCTCGCACATTCTTGCTGTAGAATTACATCTAAGAGCATTTGTCTCTGTTTTGTGATCCTACATCCGCGTTCTTTAAGTTTCTGAAGGACTATTTCTCTTTGCATCCGGGTTCTATGATAATTTGCTGATTCAGCATTTCGTTTCACCTGATCATTCAAATCCTGTACCATATTTTCTCCTACTTTCTTTATGCTATTATTCATAGTGTCATCATATTACTTTTAATTAACTAAAATGAGAATCGTTTTCATTTCAAAGTTAGTATACACTAACTCGTGTAAGTTGTCAATTACTTTCCGTATCTTATTTTCCCGGTAATCTGCTTAAGACGAAGAATCTCATCTTTTTCCATACACAGATGTCCGGATATCCAGGCATCCGATAAATCAATCCACCATATGTCCTACATAATAGAATCCATGGCATTCATCCAGCGATACATTAACAATCTTGCCAATCAGGGACGTATCTCCCGGAAAATGCACCAGTGTATTATTGGACAATCTGCCTGTAAGCAGGGAAGCATCGTGTTCGTTAATTTCTTCCACCAGCACATCCATAATCTGTCCCTGATATTTTGACACCTGCTCTCTTGCTGTTTCCTGTACCACCATTAACAGTCTGTCAAATCCTTTCTTTACCTCTTCCTCAGGCACCTGATTCTCCATGGCAGCTGCAGGAGTGCCGGTTCGCTTGGAGTAAATAAAAGTAAAAGCATTATCATACTTTACCTGACGCACCATATCGATGGTAGCATCCACATCTTCAGCTTTCTCCCCGGGAAAGCCCACAATGATATCTGTAGTAAGGGCAATGTCCGGAATCTCCCTTCGTATCTTCTGTGCAAGTTCCAGATACTGTTCTCTTGTATAGACACGATTCATAGCCTTCAGAATCCTGGTAGAACCTGACTGCAGAGGCAAATGCAGATGTTTACAGATTTTCTTTGAATTCTTCATCACCTCAATCAGTTCATCAGAAAGGTCCTTGGGATGAGAGGTCATAAAGCGGATTCTTTGAAGACCTTCAATTTTCTCCACTTCCTTAAGAAGCTGAGCAAATGTCATGGGTTCCTCCAGATTTTTTCCGTAGGAATTGACATTCTGACCAAGCAGCATCACTTCCACAACACCGTCAGCCACCTGCTGTTCAATTTCTCTTATAATATCCTTAGGCTTGCGGCTTCTTTCACGACCGCGCACATAAGGAACGATACAATAGCTGCAGAAATTGTTACAGCCGAACATAATATTAATACCTGACTTGAAAGAATATTTTCTCTCTACCGGCAAATCTTCCACAATCTTATCTGTATCCTGCCAGATATCTATTACCATTCCTTTATTTTCAAACGTCGCATTCAAAAGTTCTGCAAATTTAAAAATGTTATGAGTTCCGAAAATCAGATCCACAAAACGATAGCTTTCCTTAATTTTCTCAATTACAGAAGGCTCCTGCATCATGCAGCCGCAAAGTGCAATCTTCATATGAGGATTTTTTCTTTTATAACCGTTCAGCACACCCAGCCTGCCATAGACACGCTGATTGGCATTATCACGGACTGTACAGGTATTGAAAATTACAAAATCTGCATTTTCGTTTTCTATGACCTCATAACCTGCTTTCTCCAGAATTCCCACAAGTTTCTCGGAATCTCTGGCATTCATTTGACAACCGAATGTGGTTACACAGCAAGTCGGCTTCCTGCCCAGCTCCTCACCCAGTTTTCTCACATGTTCCGCAGCTTTTTCCATATAGTAAAACTGTCTGTCAGTTTCTTCCTGCGGTATATTTTCCTGTAATTTATCTGAATTCATTTTTCTTTTGCTCCTATTCTTATTAAGCATATTTCTGTGCAATTTTAATCAAAAGTTCTGTTATCTTCTCCATAGACTGAACACAGGCATATTCATATTTACCATGAAAATTCTCACCGCCGGCACACAGATTGGGACAAGGAAGCCCCATAAAGGACAATCTTGCACCATCTGTACCACCTCTGATTGGTGTTACTTTCGGCTCAATACCAAGTTCCTTCATAGCCTCTGCAGCATTGTTAATCAGATGCATATGAGGTACAATTACTTCTTTCATATTATAGTAAGAATCCCTCAGATCTACTTCAATGGTACCTTCACCATATTTCAGATTCAAGAAAGCTGCTGCATTTAAGAACATCTCTTTCTTCTGCTCAAATAACGTTTTATCATGGTCTCTGATAATATAATCGGCACGGACTTCTTCTACAGAACCATTTATGCTGTCTAAATGGAAGAACCCTTCATACTGTTCTGTATACATAGGATTCTGGAATACGGGCAGCTGATTCTGGAATTCCTGCGCGATTAAAATAGCATTCTTCATCTTTCCCTTAGCAGAACCGGGATGTACATTTCTGCCATATACATGCAGCTTGGCACCGGCTGCATTAAAGTTCTCATATTCCAGTTCACCTAACGCACCACCATCCACTGTGTAAGCAAAATCTGCTCCAAACAGCTTCACATCAAAATAATCTGCGCCGCGACCTATCTCTTCATCGGGAGTAAAACCGATTCTGATCTTCCCATGCTTCTCCTTGGGATGAGTGAGAAAATACTCTGCCATCGCCATAATTTCTGCAATACCGCCTTTATCATCTGCGCCAAGCAAAGTTGTACCGTCCGTTACAATCAGGTCCTGTCCCATATATTTTTTGATTTCCGGAAAATCCTCCACCTTGAGGACGATGTTTTCTTTTTCATTTAGTACAATGTCCCCGCCATTATACTGCTCCACTATTCTGGGCTTTACATCAGTGCCACTGACAGCCGGAGACGTGTCCATATGGGCAATGAATCCGAGTACCGGAGACTGTTCACAGCCCTCAGAAGCCGGAATGGAGGCATATATATAACAATGCTCCTTATCATATGTGATATCCCCGGCTCCCATGGCATTCAGTTCTTCTACCAGCACAGAAGCCAGGTTATGCTGCTTCATGGTGCTGGGCATGGAAACGGATTCCTCATCGGAACAAGTATCTATTTTTACATATCTAAGAAAATTATCAATGGTTTTGCTCATTTTATGCTCCTATCTATTTCATTTTCCTGTTAATATGGTCTATTATACCGTAATCATCCCAAAAAAGAAATATTAATTAAGATTTATTTCCAATTTTGCGCCTCCCCCTCCAATCGCGCCTTCGTCTTCAAGTCCTTCGCAATCACATCCCTGCACACTCCCCCTCCCATCACCAGGACGCAGATGAGGTTTGGTACCGCCATCAGCCCATTGCAGATATCTGAGAAATCCCATACCACATCCAATGCACACACCGCCCCGATAAAGCACATGAACCCATACACAAACCGGTACACAATACAGTATTTCTGTTTTTTCACCAAAAATTCAAACGCCTTTTCTCCCTGATAAGCCCACCCGATAATCGTGGCAAACGCAAACAGTACAATCCCCACCGTCACCAGATAAGCCCCCATATCCCCAAAAGTGGTGGCAAAGGCTGCAATTGTCAAATCAGTCCCCGTCAGTAGATTCCCCTTACCGTCTTCCAGTCCCAGAACGCCGGAAGCAACCAGTGCCAGACCTGTCACACTGCAGATGACTACCGTGTCCAGAAAGACTCCTGTCATACTGATATACCCCTGTCTGACAGGGTCATCGGTATGTGCCGCAGCAGCACTGATACCTGCTGCCCCCAGCCCCGCTTCATTGGAAAAGACGCCTCTTGACACTCCCCAGCGCAATGCCTGCTGCACCGAAGCCACCAAATGACCACCTACGCCTCCTGCCACTGCCTTTGGAGAAAATGCCATCTTGAATATGGTCACGATTCCTGAAGGCAGATTTCTCCAATGGATGATAATCACCGTTATGGCTCCCAACAGATAAAAAACAGCCATCACCGGAACCATGATACAAGTCACTTTGGATATGGAGCCGATACCGCCCAGTACTACCAATATAGTAGCAATGGTGACAAGCAATCCTGTAAGAGAAGGTTCCACCCCAAACGTGCTTTCCAGTGCAGATGCAATAGAATTGGCCTGGGTCATATTCCCCATACCGAAAGACGCCAAAACAGCAAATACAGCAAAAGCAACCGCCAGTAAATGCCCCATTCGTTTCAGTGGAAAACCTCTTTCCAACGTATACATGGGTCCGCCGCAATACTCCTCTGCTTCGTTCCTGATACGGTATGTAACGGACAACGTACTTTCCACGAATTTCAGTGCCAGTCCGATAAAGGAAGAAAGTATCATCCATACCAGTGCTCCCGGTCCGCCCAGTACCATGGCTGTAGCAACTCCCACGATATTACCTGTTCCAATCGTAGCGGCCAATTCCGTCATCAATGACGAAAAAGGAGAGATTGCTCCCTCCTTCGTACTTTTTGCAGCCTGACTGCCATCCTCTTCTAATCCGAAAGCACACCTGAGTGCATAGCCCAATCTGCGAATCGGCATGAATTTCATTCTGATCATCAGTAAGATTCCCGTCCCCAACAACAAACCCAAGAGCCAGGGCCCCCAAATCATATCGTCAATCTTTCGCAGATAACCTGCCAATGTATCCATAAAACAGACTCACTCCAAATAAAAAGCATCCGATAAACGAATGCTTTTGTACACTGTTATCAATATATATCCAGAGTCCCTGCCAAATATTCCTCCAGATATTCTTCCAGTGTGATATCATTTTCCATAATATATTCTGCAGCTTCCGGACCTACATAGCGGAAGTGCCATGATTCATAGGTGATACCCGTAATCTCTTCCTTATCATCCGGATAGCGCAGGATAAATCCATACTCAGCGCAGTGTTCTCTCAGCCACTTGTTCTCATCAGTATTCTTTTGGCGAGAATCCAACATCTGATAATCCAAAGCCACGATATCGAAAGCAAGTCCAGTAGCATGCTCGCTGTATCCGGGCGGCATAGTATCCTTCGTTGCCTCCTCATAAGCGTCCAGGTAAGTATAACCTTTCCTCCGCAATTCATCAATGTCTTCATCCAAAAGTTCCTCCTGCCGTTCCACGGAACGATAAGAAGAACAGATTTCAAAGCTTAGGCCCTCTTTTCTGCCTGCTTTCAGCATAGTAACAAGCGCATCATAGACATCCACAGATGCCCGGTTGGTACCGTCCGGCAGCGTCTTTAATTCTACCTCATAATCATCCGGCAGCTTATGCTCTTTATTCACTAGAATCAATTCCGGATGCTCGTCCCACAGCTCTTTCAGCTTCTCAAGACGTTCCTCCTCCGTGAGTTTCTTTTTATCACCGCCGTCTTTCCCACTATTTGATGTACTACCAGCCAACGAGTAACTATCCAATACATCAATTTGTCCTACAGAAGCGCCTCCCTGCCCCGCTCCATACTGCTGATTGCTGCTCTGTACTACATTACTTCCCTGCACTTCACTACTTTTCTGTGATCCGTTTGCCACTGCCTCTCTGGCAGCAGAATCCAGCCCCGTCTTGCGTCCTAGGAAAAATGCTGCCAAAACTATGATGATCACTATCTCCAACTTAATAAAATTTCCGATAAGATATCTTTTTCGTTTGTCTGAATAACTTTTTCCCCCCTTTTGTTCACGATGTTTGGCATACTGTGTGTTCTTCCCTCTGTTTTCACCTGTCGCCATTCCTGCTAATCCTTTCTATCAATTATTTACTCCCTGCTCTCCTGATTATCCATAAAAATGATGTCTTGTTCCCCGTCTCTCTTCCGGCAGCAAATCCAATATTTCTTTTATCCCGATACCAATTCCGTACATTCCATCCTGTTCAGTCAAAAATCCTGCATCCAGTGTCAGCGTCCCATTATCAAATGGCAGATCGCTGATGATTTCACTGCTGTTTCCTAAAATGGAATATTGTGATAAAATAACCTCTTCCCGGATTACTTCATTCTCTTTTTCAGAAATCACTTTCGCTCCATCGATATCGATTCCCATGGTTTTTGCCCATTCCTCATCCCAGCCCATGGCTTCAGTCCATTCCATTCCCCAGGTATAGCCACCGTAATAGCTTTTCAGCGACAGAAAATCATAACTTAAATCATACCATTCACTTCCTTCAGTTTTGCGGTTCGCCAAATAATTATCCCTTATTCCATTATTGTAACATTCCATATAATAAATCGTAAAATCCATGGCATCGATCAAAGCACGTACCTTTTGTCCATAAAGAGTAAGTTCCAAATACCAGCACGGAATCACTACACCATTCTCCGTATCGCTGCTGTAGATCAAATAATAATCCCAGTCCGTCAGATTTCTGCTGTCATATAACTCCTTATAGTTCCACAGTATGCCGACTTTCTGCAAAAGATATGAAAGTTCATTTTCAAAGGTATAGACAAGAACCTCTTCTTTATCTGCCTCCTGCGCCTCTGAAGAAACAATATAATATTGCCTGCCTTCCCCGATGCCTTTGGCAAAAGCATCCAGACGCTCTGTCCTGTTTGTAAGATATTTCAGGTCTACTGTTTCATAATCAATGCCATTCCGAGCCCTGAATTCATATTCCTGCAATAAACTTGCATCTTGTAATCCCAACACAATGCCCGGCACATAGAAAGCGCCAATCACCATGCATGCCAGTACCGCAAAGCTTAAGATATATATTTTTTTCCTTTTCACGCTTCCCCCTTTTCCGGTATTGTAATCTTTATCACAGTACCTTCTCCCAACTTAGAATCTATCTGCAGTTTTCCACCGTGACACTGCACGATTTTTTTACAAAGTGCCATACCGATACCTGCACCGCCTTCTTTTCGGGACCTGGACTTGTCCACCATATAAAAAGCTTCCGTTATCCTTGCAATTTCTTCCCTGGGTATCCCGCGGCCGTTATCCACTACCTTGAATTCATATCCGTCATTCCTCTTTGTTCCTTTTAACAGAATGAATCCTCCCGGTTCTACCGCTTTAGATGCATTGTCCAGCAGATTATAGATCAGCGACAGAAGAAGATCCTTATCCCCATAGATTTTGCCTTTTTCCAGGATCACCTTTCCATTGATCTGCTTTTGCTTAAAAACAGGACGCATAGTATTGCGAATGTTCTCCTCCAGATCCCTGGTACTGATTGACCTTTTTGCAAGCGGCACTTTATCCAGACTGACCAGTTCCAGAAGCTTATGTGACAGGCTCTCCAGTCTCTTTCCCTGAGTGAAAATATAGTAAGCGGCCTCGCTCTTCTCTGCTTCCGACATCTGAATAGTTCCAAGCATATCAGCATAACCAATGATAGAAGTCAGCGGAGTCTTTAATTCATGGGCAAAGGCAGCCGTAAAATCCTCCTGCTGCCTGGCTTCCTGCTCTTTTTCTTTCATCTTCTCTACCAGCGCGTCTGCCATTTGATTGAAATTGCGCGAAAGCTCTCCTATCTCATCTTGAGAATTATTGTGATTCCTCTTAGTCAAATTCCCTTCTGCAATCTGTTTTGCCGTACGGTTCAAGCTAGCGATGGGTCTTGTAATATACCTGGACAATAAAAAGATCAACGCAGTACCGGTTACCAGAAGCAATGCCAGTACAAAACGATACTGTTTCATCAGAACCTCACGATACTGATAAATAGAGGAGATATCCTTACAGACCGCCAGATATAAGACCTTCCCACCATTCACACTTCTGCAGGACGACAATAAATAATAAGCTTTTCCCTGCACCACCACATGACTTCCATAGCCCTTTTCTTCATTCAGCTGCTTCTGAATACCAATCAATCCCTCCTGAATAGCTGCCTGGGAAGCAGTAAAAGTTCCATAGACAGGCTCGTTATTCTCCGCAAAAACATAATAGCTGTTGCCATCTCCGGCCAGATTTCCTATAGCGGACTCCGCAGCCCGGTGAAGCGCATACTCTCCTCCATATTCTTCCGGTACGCCCTTGTAAGCCATTTCAAAGACATACTGAAACATCTGGCTTTCCACACTTCCCTGTTCCAGTTCCCTATCCAGAAGTTCCTGAAAGAAAGATGTCATGATCCAGATTCCAAATATGGTAAATATCATCGTCATAAGTGATGTCATGGCAAAAAAAAGTTTATCGGCAAATCTCATTCATGCTATCCTTCCAGACGGTATCCTACTTTGTAAACCGCCACAATATGTTCCTCCCAATGCAGCTTTTTCTTAAGACGCTGTACATGCAGATCCACAGTACGGCTCTGCTCTGCATATTCCCCTTCCCATACACTCTCATAGATGGTATCACGATAAAGGGCAATATTGCGGTTGCGCACAAATAAAAGTAATAAATCAAATTCCTTTATCGTAAGCGGTACCTGCTGCCCGTTCTGCGTAACGATTCTGGAAGCAGTGTCAATCACTACATCAAAAATCTCTATCGTTGTTTCTGTTTTATTATATCTGCGTAGCACAGCTTCCACCCGTGCTAACAGCTCCACAATTTCAAAAGGCTTGGCAAGATAATCATCAGCGCCCATCCGCAGTCCTTTTACTTTATGCTCCGTGCTTCCCAAAGCTGTCAAAAATATGACGGGCAGCTTTAAGTCCTGGGCATATTCCATCAATTCATAACCGTTGATACCGGGTAACATGATATCTAACAATGCCAGGTCAAAATGTTCACTTTCCATCAAATCAGCTGCGGTCTCTCCATCAAAAGCGCAGATTACATGATACCCTGCTCTTGTCAGATTGATCCGTATCAGTCTGGAAATGGGTTCTTCGTCCTCTGCCACCAATATCTTCAGCATTGCAATCTCTCCCTCCAATTATCTTTCCATACCAGTTTGCAGGAAAAATGTATCAAACTTGCATCCCTTTTCTTAATTGTGGTATGGACTTGGCTGTATCAACTAATTGTAGCACACTTTCCGACTTCTTACATACCATAATATTAACCAATTTCATAAATTATGAAAGGAAATCATATGCAGGATTATCGTTTTGACAAACACTTTGATAAATATCCCCTGGCCATGGCTTATGTTCCCTGGCAGCATTTCGAGAAAATCTATGATAACCTGGATGAAGCGTACCATGCCGGTACCATTTTTCCGGAACTGGATAAACCTTTCACAGGAAGGAGATGTGTCTGATGAGTCAGAAAGAACAAATGCTTCATGATATCGGCATCGTCGACTTCGTACTGGTGGATCTGATGCTCTACCTGGACACTCATCCCTTCGACAGGTCAGCCATGGAATATTTCAATCATTACAACAGGATTAAAAATCAGATGGTAAAAGAATTTTCTGAAAGATTTTTCCCGCTCACCAAAGACTATGCGGAAAGCGACGAAGAATGGAGATGGGGCATGGCTCCGCTTCCGTGGGAAGGAGAATGTTAAGATATGTGGAGTTATGAAAAAAGACTGCAATTCCCTGTAAATATTAAGGAGCCCAATGCCAAACTGGCTCAAGTCATCATCTCACAATACGGCGGTCCCGACGGAGAGATGGGAGCCAGTATGCGCTATCTGTCACAGCGTTATGCTACTCCTTACCGCGAGGTTGCAGGACTGCTTACTGACATCGGTACGGAAGAACTGGCCCACCTGGAAATGGTAGCCACCATCGTACACCAGCTGACCAGAAATCTTTCCATGGAAGAAATCGAGGCAAGCGGATTTGCACCATATTATATCGACCATACTGTAGGTGTCTGGCCACAGGCAGCAGGCGGTGTTCCATTCAATGCCTGCGAATTCCAGGTAAAAGGCGATGTAATTACTGATCTTGTGGAAGATATGGCTGCAGAACAGAAAGCCCGCTCCACCTATGATAACATCCTTCGTCTCATTGATGACCCTGACGTATGCGAACCGATCAAATTCCTGCGCCAGCGTGAGATCGTTCATTTCCAGAGATTCGGCGAAGGTTTGCGAATCGTTCAGGACAGACTGGACAGCAGGAACTTCTATGCTTTCAATCCGGGATTTGACAGATGCAAGGACTGTGATGGTACTCCTGTAAAATAACACGCATAAAGCGGTTCTATAGTTCCAACAGATAATCCGATAATAGTCCGACATGGATAAATATCCTTGGCGGGCTATTATTCGTGAGCGCACGTTCATTCCTTTATATTGGACAATTTTCTGTAATCCTTCGGTGACATCTGATATTTTCTGCGGAACACTGCCGAAAAATAATTTGGATTACAAAATCCCAGCATATAAGAAATATCTGTTATGGATAAATCAGAATTCTCCAGGAGCAATTTCGCTTTATCCATACGCAAATGTTCTATGTAAGCGTTAAGACTCATTCCACATTGCTTTTTAAACATATGACTCAAGGAAGATACACTGTAGTGGAATTCTTTACACAGTTCCTGCATAGTCACCTTTTTTGTATAATTGTTGATGACGTATTTAAAGACCTCATACTTTAAAAATTCCGCTTCCGGTCCTTTCTCCTTTTGATATTCACCGCAAAAAGCTTCCAGCATGAATACGAGGGGATGCAATAAGATATCTAATTGTTTCTTTTCCGGCTGCTCTTCCTTTAACATTTGCTGCCGCTTTTTTTCCAGCATATCAAAATTCAGATTGTTTTTCTGTGCATAATGCTGCAGCTTGGAAACTGCTATGTCTCCTTCTATATTTTTGTAGCCGCTGACTGAGATATATCCAAGGACCTCTCCCTGACACATAACAGGGTAATCAAACTCTCCTACACCGGCATAACAAACACCGAAGAATTCTCCATCTTTACATTTTTTCATCACCGTCTGCTGTTTTAGCATACAGGTGCTCCATCCATGGCAATCTACTTTAATATACCAGCAATATGGGCTTGGATGAATATTGTACTTTACAAGCGCATCGTGATTTACGATGTCTCCATGCAATGCAATATTCAGGTGCTGGTCCCGCATCAAAAAATCAATATAATTTGTTATATCCTCGATTGAAATTTCCATAAACTCTCCTTTTGCACAATTCCATAGATTTCCCTTCTAATTTTAACTGAAAAAGAAGTTATTTTCACTATAATATAGTGTTGAGAAAATGTCAACGATCAGTTCCGCCATGGCACTGGTTGAACTGCCACCAACTCGAAGGGAGTTGCATATGAAAGAATATATACATGAAATACCAAACTGCAAAGAAGTACAATCGCAGATAAAAGAATACGATGTCATCGTGGTAGGCGGCGGCTTGAGCGGTGTGTGCGCAGCTATTGCTTCTGCCAGGAATGGCGCCAGAACAGCTATCATTCAGGAACGCAGTGTGTACGGCGGCAACGCAAGTTCTGAAATCAGAATGCATGTAAAGGGCGCTTCCTGCCACGGCTCCAAAGCCAATGCAGCAGAAACCGGCATCCTGCTGGAACTGCAGCTTCACAACCGCTATCTGAACGGAAATCACAACTTTTCCATCTGGGATGGTGTCCTCTGGTCAACGGTAAAAGAAACCGCCAATCTCGACTCTTACCTGAACACAGTCATGTACAAGGTTTCTTCCACTGACAGTGAAATTCAGTGGATTGAATGCTATCAGAGCACTACAGAAAACCATTTTCGAATGAAAGCCAATGTCTATATCGATGCAACCGGCAACGGCAGCCTTGGATACTTTGCAGGCGCTGAATATCGTATCGGCTGTGAGGACAAGAAGACTTATCAGGAAGAAAGCGCCCGTAGCGAAGCCAATGGGGAAACCATGGGAAATACCATTATGTTCTGTGCCAGAGATACCGGTCATCCTGTGAAATTCGCCAAACCCGAATGGGCATATACATTTGATGAGGAGGATCTCCAATATCGTCATCACGGCGACATGGTAGTGGGTCTGTCAGATGATAAAGTCGTTATCCTTGGTCCTGACAGAAAGCCTGAGGACTGCAAAGGTATGCTGTTAGAAGAATATGATCCCCAGTCCGGCTACTGGTGGATTGAGCTTGGGGGTGACTGGGACGATATCATCAAACAGGCTGAGGATATCCGCTACGAGCTTTACAAATGTGTCTATGGAATCTGGGATCATATCAAAAACCGCGGAAACCACGGTGCAGAGAATTACGAGCTGATCTGGGTAGGTAACCAGCCCGGTATCCGGGAAAGCAGGCGCCTGGAGGGCACCTATACCCTCACTGAGCAGGATATCCGTGAAAACCGTACTTCCGAGCAGGACGTAGCTTATGGCGGCTGGCCCATGGATGAACATACGGCAGCAGGCTTGTGGGCCAAAGGTAAGGTACCTTCCACCGTCAGAAACTTTGAAGGTCTGTATGGTATCCCTTACGGCTGCTACTGCTCCAACACAGTACATAACCTGATGATGGTAGGAAGAATCATCGGTGCTTCTAAAGTAGCCATGGGGTCCACAAGGGTCATGGGCACCTGCTCTATCGGAGGACAAGCAGCAGGAACAGCAGCCGCACTTGCTGCAAAATACAGCTGTTCTCCTGTGCAGGTAGGTGAATCACATATTAAGGAGCTGCGCCAGACACTTATAAAAGATGACTGCTACATCATCGGATGTAAGAACGAGGACATTTCTGATAAAGCACGTACTGCCGACGTTACTGCAACTTCCTTTAAAAACGGTGCTGAACCTGAAAAAGTCATCAACGGTTTCAACAGAAATGAAGGAACTGCAACCAACCTGTGGTGTTCCGACGGAATTTCTGAAAACGGTGAAACTATTACTTTGAAGCTGGATAAATCAGAAGAAATCCATCAGATCTGCATCACCTTTGATCCGAATCTGACAAAAGAGCATTGTATCTCTTTGTCAAAAGGTACCATGGCCAAGGTTACACCGGGAGCACCGGAAGAACTAGTAAAAGATTACACTGTAACTGCTTTAAATAACGGCAGCAAAGTCTGGGAACAGCAGATGACAGACAACTATCAGAGACATATTCTTTTGAACCTGCCGCAGAAGGTTACTGCTGATGAAATTCAGATTTGTGTTACAGCCACAAATGGAACTACAGATGCAAGAATCTTTGAAGTCAGAATTTATTAAGACCATCTGCCTGAATATAATAAAACTGTTAGGAGGAATTAAAGATGAAGATAAAATTTTACGGAACAAGTGCA
>JAZQAT010000098.1:0-4861 GCA_045545375.1 Acetatifactor sp. | reverse complement strand
CCATAGACGGGAACTCATACATTCCTGCCAGAAGCCCCTTATCTCCCCGCTTTTTCAAAGCGGCCTTATTCTCATCACGAATGACCAGAATCGTCTTTTCCTCTATCCGGCGCTGCTTCTTGGCAGCCTTCTTAGGATATTGCAGCTCACAGCCTTCTGCATGAGCTTTACAGATTTCCTGCAGCGGACATTCTCTGCAATGTGGTTCTCCATTTGGAATGCACACGCAGGCGCCGATTTCCATCATGGCCTGATTAAAATCTCCCGGTCTGTCTATGGGCATTACCAGTTTTAAATCTTCTTCTACTGCAGATTTAACCTTAGCGTCAGTGATCAGCCGCTCATCTGCTCTGATTCTGGAGATCACCCGCAGTACATTACCGTCCACTGCCGGTACCGGACGTTTAAAAGCAATGGAGGCAATGGCTCCTGCAGTGTAACTGCCGATTCCTTTCAGCTTTAGGAGTTCCTCATAAGTATCCGGCATATGGCCATCGTAGTCTTCCATAATTTGAATGGCGGCTTTCTGAAGATTACGTACACGATTGTAGTATCCCAGTCCCTCCCAAAGCTTTAAAAGAACTTCTTCTTCAGCAGCTGCCAAAGCTTCAATGTCAGGCAGACTCTTCATAAAGCGTTCAAAATAAGGTTTTACAGCTTCCACTCTGGTCTGTTGTAACATGATTTCTGACACCCACACGCGATAGGGTTTGGGGTCTTCCCTCCAGGGAAGGATACGCCTGTTATTATCATACCACGCCAAAAGGGGATTGGGAACCTCCTTTAGTTCACCAATCCTTAAATTTCTCTTAAGAGGAGGCAAATTAATTCCAAAGCTTTTCTTTTCTCCAAGCTTTACAAGTACCGGACTCTTTATTTGCAGGCTGTCAGGTGTCACGCTGCAGCTGTATGCCAATACTCTAACCCCTTGCTTGGCCGCCTCTTCCAATGCCTGGGCAAAAGCCGGATGGGTGTCTTTATTGGGTGTGAAAAATTTTGCCTCCTCCATCTGTATCACGAACAATACGTACACCTGATAACCGTCTCTGTAGGCCTGTACCAGTTCCTCAACATGCTTTACCGCCCGCTCGGAGGGCGCATCCGGGAACCTGACCACACCATTTTCTTCCAGCGTGACACCTTTTACTTCTATAAAAATGCGCTCTGTAGATGTCTCCACATAAAAGTCAAATCTGGAATTACCATATGTAGTCTCTGGCCGAACAGTAACTACATCAGAAAACAGTTCTCCTGCACGCAGCCATTCCTCAACCACTTTGTTCGGTGCCTGAGAATCCATATTGATAAGTAAATTACCTTTCTGCACTGCCACAAGGTCATATTGTGTCTTACGGGCAGGATTATCACTCTTTTCCAGGTATACCAAAGCCCCAGGCTGTAATAACTCCCTGCATCTGCCCGTATTTTTCACATGTACCGTCTCTTTCCTGCCCGCAATCTCCACGTAGGCTATGAAACGGTTAGGCCGCTCCAGAAATATTCCCGGCACGATATGGTTATATTTCATCTACTTTTTGATCTCTCTTTCTATTCTGCTCTCTTAAAATGCCGGAGATTATCTGTCATCTCAGGCGATTGCATTCATACTTTTCCAATGTCAGCAGACAGGTTCTGAGTGCATCGTAACGCTGCTCCACGTCACCGTCCTCCACCTCAATATCACAGGCGATGGCCATTGTGGTAATCATTTCATTGGTTATGCGGTGGTGGAGACCTGCCAGAATGTTCAGACGCTGCTCATAGGAATCGGCGTCAAGGAATTCCAGTACCATGGGATCCAGGGTGAGTTCCTCGCTGGCTTCTATTTCGGAGGTGGTAGGCTGCACGGGCATAGTCAAAACTTGAGTATCAATCGTACTCTGCTGCCCGGATATGCTCTGCTGCGGCACGATATGTTTCTGCTCTGCGGTGCCTTGCCGGAGTGGTGTGCGCTCCTGAATTGGTGTGTATTCCCGGACCGAATGATTGGCGCTGCGTGTCAACTGGTCAGTATCTTGGCGCTCGAAACGGTATTCCTGATTGCTGTCAGGGTATTTTGTGCGATCCACTTTGGAAAGGAACATGGCGAGCGGACGGGCATAGATACGGTAGTCACCATAGAGTGCCTGGTAAATTACCAGGGGTTCTCCGGTTTCAGAGTGCTCAGCTATTGTTACTATTTGGTATAGGTTTCCTTTAAAGTGTCTGTAGATTTCCTGGGGTTTGGGTATTAGTGCCATTTATTGGGTCTCCTTCTAATTTACGGCAAGGGCTGATGTGACGAGGAGCTGTTAGGGCTTAGGACGTAAGTCAAGTAAACAGCAAGTGTCACATTCGCCAAGGGGACGCCGCACCGGTCGAAACTAATGTTTCGACCAGCTGACTATCGTCAGCTCATTTGCTGCGCAAATGGGGTGCGGCTGGGGAGTCGCGAAAACTCGAAAATCACGCGCTACGCGCTCTGTCGGCCGTGCCGGGCACGGCCTTGGTTGCTTCGCAACCGGATTTTCTCGTTAGCTTGTCGGGTGAAATCAAATGCGCCTGCGGCGCGCTTGATTTCCTTCCGACAAGGCGGCCTCTCGGCCGCATACTCCAGACCTTCGGTCTGTCGTTAGCTTGTCGGGTGAAATCAAATGCGCCTGCGGCGCGCTTGATTTCCTTCCGACAAGCTACATTATAACCACATTTGGATGAAATGTCATGTGTTTCTTAATAATTCGTTTTAAGAAATTTATGGCAAATACCTGCATTGTCTCTTGGGGATGGTATTGACGCCAGTTGGGCTAGCAATTCCTCGCGCTCATTCAATGCCAGGCGGCCGATTCGGCTGTGGTGGATAGTAACTGAATAAATTACTGTTCCGTCGCTTTCTGTTGTTCTGGTCATAGTTACTCCGCTGTTGGGGTAGCCTATATTTTCCAGATATACACGCAGTTCTTTCACGTATTCTTTTTCCTGTTCTCTATAGTAATTTTCCTGCTCCTGCTTTGTGATCTCGCTTTTACTGATAGCGGTTATGCCTATGCAAAGCACGGATATTATAACTATAATCACTGTCATCACTACAACGAATCCTGTCTTTTTTAAATATAATCTCATAATGTCTCCTTTCCGGTATATTCCGGTTTACCTCTTTCCTGGTTTTCTGTAACAGTTTAGATGTGTCTTTGCTAATAGCGTGTCTGAACTGTTACTATTTCATGAAAACTAAAGTGCTGTTACATTTTCTATTATATGGAAATAATGTACAATAAAACGGACTTATAATTATTGATATCCCCACTATATTGATCTATTTTCCGGCCAATTAATGTTTGTCGCTTTTTATCTATCAATTGTTATTTTATGCATAGTTTAATACCAACATAAAATTTCATACAATATTAATGCGGAGGTGGAAAATAATGGAAATTGAGTTAAACAAATCTGACAAGAGGACCCTTTCTTTTGATAATCGTCGCAAATATATCGAGCTTGGATATAACGTTGCATATTATCGCAAACATCTTGGACTTACTCAGGAACAGCTTGCTGAAAAAGTGGGTGTCAGTCGTCAACATATTGGCGCTATCGAGGCTCCAAATATTCTGCGCCCCATTTCACTGGAGCTCCTGTTCAATATCTCCACAGTTTTGGAAGTGGAACCTTCAAAGTTGATTACCTTCCGCGATTGATGGTAGTCAGTGATCGGATAGGGGGATGATTAGTCCCCCTTCCACACCACTTATCCCATATCTTTTGCATCTTCCTTCAGACCCTACCTCACGGCAACGCCCTTGATGTTCAGCTATATCCTTCCCACTGCCGGGCGGATTCGGAACTTTCATCCGTTAGAACGTGCGCCCGCCGGGCGCACCACCATAAAAAGGAGCTGACACCAGCTCCTTTTTCACATTTACCTATGCAATACCAGAAGACCCCGGCAGATAAACAAAGCAACTCACTCCCCTATCAATACCTTTTTCCCTTCAAATGCAAATCCATACTTCCGAATTCGTTCCACCAGGATCCCTTTTGCCAAAAGCGCTGCTTCATACTGTTTCTCCTCAATTTGAGCAAGTGCCGCCGACACAGTATCCTGAAGCGTCTTCTCATCTTCCGGATCATGAATCTTAAATTCCAGGATATAGGCATAATCATTTTTTTGATATGGTTCTAATATTACATCATACCTGCCAAAACCACTCTCCCTGTTAGAGATAATTGCATACCTGTCTTCCAGCTCCACAATTAATCCAAGTACAAAACCGTGATAGAACCGTTCCGGTTCGCTGAGCGAAGGTTCTTTTCCCACATCAAAATAACTAAACGTCTGCAAGGCTACACGGTTCATATAATTGTTCATTGCTTTTGTATCCCCCGACAACAATGCTTTAATAAAATTGTTATAGGCGGGGGTAAAATTCTTAAACCATTGCCGGATCATATTCTCAAACATGAAACGCACTTCGAGATTGGTTATGGATAATTCATAATCCGGATTGCCTTTTCTAGAGTCTATCCGAAAGCTGTCCACTTTTAAATAACCACTTGCCAAAAGCAGACTCCAAATGGCATTCTCGTTGTCGTCTAACTGATTGTATACAATCTGTTCGTCAATCTGTGTCTGAAGATTCTTTCCACCTAGCAAATCTTCCATAATTATCTTTATCTCCGGACTTGCTTCACGAATCAGCTTTCCCACCAAACTGTTGGAGCTTGTATTCGCCCAATAAGTCCTTAAATCCCCTGTATCCAGATAATGTTCTTGACTTGTCGAAATGACCCTGTAATGATCTGCTTGCATGTCCGGGACTTGCTCTGTATACTGTCATTATCATACAGAAAGAAAAAAGTCTCAGCGAACCCTCCTGACAAGACG
>JAZQAT010000097.1:0-10634 GCA_045545375.1 Acetatifactor sp. | reverse complement strand
AAAGAAGCGAAATTTTTACTTCTAAGGGGATATTATACCCTTTTTTAGGAAAAGTCTTTGCTCGCTGACATTGCTTGCCGGTTTAAAAATAAGGAAACGGATTATCATGAGAAAATTAGAGCCTCATGAATAATTCAGGTTAAATTTGCGGAACCTATGTTTGCCTGTGTATTTGGTGCATTGATTTTGGGCGAAGACATATTTAAAATACAATATTTTGCAGCTTTTTTACTCATTGCCGGAGGAATTTGCATATCTAATAAAAAGAATTGAAAAAGGGGCTGTCATTACCGACACTATATACGGTAATGTAGAGATAAATGCGATGAAGAGAATGCTCTTTGTTTGTTTTGGAATCTCCTATCGATGAGTGGCGTTGGGAAGATATGTGTTCTGTATTGTGTGAGAAAAAGGATACCCCTATTTGGGCTTACAAACTGGCAAGAAAATATTTTCCGAATGAGACATTTGGAAGGAATGGCATATATTAATCCTAATGGAGTCAGCACTGAGAATATGGTTCGTGGTGGTCTTTTTCATCATGATTTATCCCCTAAAAAAGCGGCTTTGGCATTAAAAGAGCTGTTTGAGAAAGAGTGGCATACAGAGATGGAACTGATTACGGACGAAAAGGGCTGCATAGATTTCAGAGGCTTTTACGGAGATTATATTGTCCAAATTGATGGAGAAGATTATTGTATCGGTATACACAAGGGGGATACAGAAAATATCATTCAACAGATTCAAGTACTGAACAACTAACTTATATCACTAAAAAATGATTTTGAAATCAATTGTGTTTTGGAGAAATTGCAGTTAAGAATTCCAAAGAGGAATTAGCGGAGGATGAAGATGGAAGCATAATTTCCTGTTTATTCATGACGTGAGATTCAAGGGGAAACGTTCGATAGAATGGACAGACATCGAGACGTATTTAAAACAGTTTGTGGGTGAGTCATATGTTATAGAGGATACAAAGGATATGATTTAAATAGGAGCGGATTTTCATTATGGATGAAATAGGCTTGGCTTATAGGTCCCTGCAGTCAATAGATAATTAAAATTATGATAGGAGGCAGCTTCTTACGAGGCTGTCTTTTTTCGCGACCGTTCCGGTTGACGAAATTCCAAAGTAGTAGAAGGCAGCAGTCTGATGAGATGGTTACTGAAGCAAATATTCCGGAAGTGGTTACAGGTGCCAGGATGAAATTGCCCTGGTGGCAGAAATATACTTTAGGGATCGCAGAAAGCTCCTATTTATCAGTATTTCCGGCGACCCGATATGCTTCAAGTCCGGCCACCAGCAGTAAGAATCCAGCAGAAATGCTGGATTTTTTCGTCCGCAAGTTCCTGCGATTGAGGGAAGATTGATGGTTGACAGTTGTAATACGATATGATATGCTAAGGTTGACAGAAGTAATACGAAAGGAGTAAGCAATATGGGGAAGGAAAGTATTATTCTGCAGCAGAGTGAATGGTATATCATGGAGAAATTATGGGAGGAAAGTCCCAGGACCATTGTGCAGCTTTATCATGCATTGGAAGTAGAACCGGGCTGGAGCAAAAGTACGGTAAATACGCTGCTTGGGCGTATGGTGGACAAGGGAATCATTTTTTACGAAGAAGGTGGAAAAGCCAGGCATTATTACCCCTGTGTAAGGCGGGAGGATGCGGCACTGGCAGAGACGGAGAGTCTGCTGAAGCGTGTTTATCAGGGATCGGTCAGTATGATGATGAGTACGTTAGTGAAAAAGAATGCACTGAGTGATGAGGAGATTGAAGAGCTCTATGAAATTCTCCGGAAAGCGAGGTAGCTTATGGCAGAGATTTTGATTACATCTTCTATTTTGATTCTTGTGTTACTTTTATTCCGAAAGCTTTGCTGGGGGAAAATCAGCAGGCGACTGCAGTATGGTCTTTGGCTGCTGGTGGTAATCAGGCTGTTAGTGCCGGCGCAGTTCTTTACCAGTTCATTGAGTGTTATGAATGTCATCGAGTATGCGGGTGAAGCTGCCTATGGTAAATGGCAGGCGGGACAAAAGGAGAGCGATACGGTGCCGGGGGACTCATTAGGGGGTAAGCCGGTCACGGGTAGTGTGCAGGCCGATGGACAGTTGACAAATGGGACAGAAAGTGAAAGAGGCGGACAGAATGGAACGGATATGTCTGTAGAAAACGGTTTACAGACCGAAACAGTGGGGTCTGGAATGGTGGAATCCGGAACGCTTAAGTCTGAAATCGTGCTGTCCGGCGAGACGCAGTCCGAATTGAGGTCTCAGTCTACAGATATTGTCGGCGGCAAAGCGGAATTGTCCGGAAATCATATTTATAAAGTACTTTTGATAATTTACATAGTAGGAGTAGTGATAATAGCAGGATGTCTTATTGTGTGTAATGTTCGGTTTCGCAGCAAGCTTGCAGTTGACAGACGGCTGATTGGACAGGAGGGCAGGCTGATGGTTTACCTGGCGGCCCATCTGGAGTCGCCCTGTCTGTGCGGCTTTTTCACACCGGCCATTTACATGAATGAAGAGGGAATTGTATCAGAAGAGAGAAAGAGACATATTTTACTGCATGAGGTGACGCATTACAGGCATGGGGATCATATCTGGACCTTTGTTAGGAGTCTTTGTCTGGTCTTATATTGGTTTCATCCGCTGGTGTGGGCAGCAGCAGTGTTTTCTACTGAGGATAGCGAGCTGGCATGTGATGAGGGAACTTTAATCAGACTTGGCGAGGAACACAGGCAGGCATATGGACGAACCTTGATTGAAATGATGACGGCAAGGACTAAGAGTAGTCAGTTACTATACTGCGCGACCGGAATGATAAATGGGAAGAAGGAGATTAAGAAGAGAATTATAGCGATTGCAGCTTATAAGAAGCAAATGATGTGGACGACGGTCTTGGTAGTGCTTTGTGCATTGCTTTTGTCAGCCTGTACGGCAGGAACTGTGGTACAGAAACCGGACGGCGGGGAAGTGTTGCAGGAGAGTGAAAAGGCAGCGGATGGACAGAGAACGGAAGAGGGACTGAAGCTTGGAGAGGGTGTCACGCAAAATGATGATGGCAGTTTTCGGCTGTCAGAGTATGAAGTTGACCTGACAGAGGATAAGGTAAAAGAACGGATTGTTTTCGATGTCCTGTATTGGACAGAGCTTGATCCGAAGACAGGGGAGATAACGGAAGAAGTGCTTTGGGAAAAGCTCTGGAGTGGAGCTGAGATAGTAGTGAAGATTCTGGAGGGAAGTGAAGAGGCGCAGGATGGAGCGAAACAGGATAAGACACTGAAGGAATATTCTTTTTCCGGTGTGCATGCAGGAAATGGTAATCTGGCAGTGGTGAAATATGAGAAACAGAACAGTATCCTGCTTTATAACAATGCCATGTATCAGGGTGTCGGTGATTTCCGATATCAAATCTGGCAGTTTTCACCGGAGGGAGAAATACAGCTTGTGAAAGAAAATCAGGCAGAGTATTTTGCTCCGGGCAACGGTGAGAACAATGAGGAGACTGTAAATCAAGTGCTCCTGGTAGAAGAAGAGCTGAATAAACTGCTTCGCAGTTCGTCTACGCAGATTCTCCTGAATGCAGCCGGTGATGAGGAAGATTGCTATCTGTATCGGAAGTATGATGGAAGAAGTCAGTATGCTTTTGACGTATTTATGGCAGAAGTGGGAGGAAGTGGACTGGAGTTGAAGCTCAAGGACTATTTTTACCCGGATGGCATGCAGCCCATTACCCGGCTGCCTGATAATCCGGAAGAGTGGATTTTAAATGGGGGACTGCTATGTATGGAAGTCTCTCAGGAGAATACCACGGCAGGGCGTCTTGACCTGGACGGAGATGGGGAAAAGGAAGTACTTTACCTGGAAGGATTCAGCAATCATGCAGGAGACGGGTATAACACAACATATCCGGACCACGTACATTTGGATGAACATTATCGGGTCAGAGTGAATCAGGCTTATTATGAAAGCTATTGCAGCATAGCAGATTTGGAATTGATGGCATTTTCTCCTGACAGTGAGACGATTCTTCTGGCAATCTATGATGATGGTCCCAGCGGAGATCCGTTGACGGCATTTTATCGTTATGATGGGGAGAGTGTGATTCCGGCGGGAAGTATACCGGGAGATTTGCGGGATGTAACAATTGATGAAGATAGAGTGATACATTGCAGTTTCCGGGGAGATATGATTCAGACCCAATGGGCATGGGGATATTATTACTGGGATGGAAGTGAGATCGTCAGGAGAGAGGACGAAGTGTATTACTATTTAGATGAAAGTGAGTGGCGTGAACGCGAGGACTGTCCGCTTGTCCTGCTTCAGGAAATTACTGTATATGAGGAACGATCAGAGAGCAGCACGGCAATGATCATGAGTCCTCAGGAAGTACAGTGCGTGGCATCGGACATGAGAGAATGGGTTCTGTTGGAAGCAGAGGACGGTACCAAAGGTTGGATCAGGGTGGTTCAGTTCAAGTTCCCTTCTTCGGATAGTGTCTTTGAAGTGTTTGAAGGGTTGAATATGGCGGACTGAGCGCTCAGCTGATTTGATAGGGTGTGAACAGTATTATATATGTCTAATAAAAAAGCTAAAATATTATATTTCTATTGATTTGTCGTCAAAAACTATAGTATAATATCAAGAGCATTGAAATCGATTATATTTCGGAATGCTGAGGGTTAAAAGTCTCACCTCTACAATATTAAAAAAGGAGGAGCAATTATGTTATTCGGAAAATTACCGACGAAAAGGTTTATAGGCTTGCTGTTAGCCGTTGTAATGGTTGTATCTATGCTGCAAAATGTGAATATGACTGCAATGGCTGCATTAAACACTGATACAAGAGTATCAGACCCCTCTACTATGGATGGGTGGAAAGAATTCTTCGGAAAGGATATACTGTCTACGGAAAATGCAGGTGCTGTATGGACGGATAAATCAGTCTTTACAGACGATGACGCATTCAGCGGTACAGGCATTGCCATGAACGGAACTAACGACAGCTTTCTGGTTGCCCTGTCTGCTATTGCATCTAATACATCGGTGACAGGCATGTCCAACGCACCGACGGATACCATGTTGATTCTGGATCTTTCAAGTTCCATGTATACAAATAATGGATATAAACATCCGACCATCGTGCAGACGATGCTGAAAAGTGTCAACAGTACCATTGAAAAACTGCAGAAGCTCAATATTAACAACAGGGTAGGTGTGGTAGTCTATTTTGGCGGAGGTGATTACCTTGCTTCCAAGCCAACATGTAGTAATATTCTGCTTCCTCTGGACCGCTATACGCCGGGCACCAACGAGGAGTATCCTTATCTGCAGACTACTCTTGAGAGTGATGGACAGCTGGAATCTGTAACTGTCACCAATGGCGTGAAGAACTCTGCTGATAAAGCGGTTACAGGAAGTCATTTTGTCAGCCTTGTGGCAGGAACCTACATGCAGTTGGGTATTCTGGATGCCATGAATCAGCTTCTTGCAGCTGATACTACGATACCTGCTACTGCACCGTGGCAGGCCTGTGAAACAAGAGTGCCTATTTTTATGCTGATGTCAGACGGTGAGCCTACCGCCGCTACCGCCAACTATACGAAAAAAGAAACAGCAGGCATGGGTAACAATACGGTATCCTTTAGAAACCCTGCTGAGACTGATTTTGTGACTCAGCTTACCGCTTCCTATGCAAAAGAGATGGTCGATCTTCATTACGCAGATACTGAACCTATCTTCTATACATTGAGCCTGGGAACAGATATCAGTCTTGACGTCATGGATCCTAAGAACAATGACAAGGCGATGGAAGGAGTCCGGAAGAATCCCAACGCTACCTCAGAGCAGACAAAAGATGCTGCTACCAATAGAACAATTAACGGTTATTGGGATACTCTTTTAAAGAGTAACACTGTTCAGATAACAGTTCAAAACTGCAAGGATCAGTGGAACTCTGATAAAGTAGACAAAAGCTATGATGTTAAGAGAACCACGATTAACGGTGCTGCATTTCCTGCAAGCACAGAAAGCAAGTATTATGTGGACAAACACTTTGAAGCCAAGGATGCAAGCCAGCTTGCAGATGCTTTTGACTCCATTGTAAAAGAAATTAATATGCAGTCTAAATATTATCCTACACTGGTAGAAGGAAACGAGGATGTCAGCGGATATATTTCCTTTGTGGATAAAATAGGTAAATATATGAGTGTTACCGATATCAAGGGTATCCTGATTGACAATCAGTTGTTCTCAGGAGCGGAGCTTGCCGCTAATTTCGTCGATGGAGGAGGCAAACTGGGTACTTATGATAACCCCACCGCTCTGGGTGATGAGATGGTGTGGGCTGTTCAGCAGCGCCTGGGTCTTGCAACCATTGATGAGGCGAGAACACTGATAGGTCTTGCATATGCCAATGGGCAGCTTTCCTATAATGAGACCACCGGGGAATTCTCCAACTATATCGGTTGGTATGCCAATGCTGCCGGTGAATATCTGGGCTTCTGGCATGAGGGAATCACTACCATGCCGGATCCTTTGGATTCCACACTGACCGATGATACAAGACCTGCTTTCATTATAAAGAGCTACGGCTATCTGGGGGCAGTGGATGAATCCCATGGTGTTGCAGCATCAGATATGATGTATGCTACAGTGCAGATAAGATATAACATAGCTACAGGTGAAGAATCCGTGATTCTGGCTATTCCTGCAGCGCTTGTACCTGTTGTAAGCTATGATGTAACACTGGATACGAACAATGATATTGAGAAGCTGGAAGTAACCGGTGCCGAGCATCCTATCCGTTTGGTATATGAGGTTGCGCTGGATTCGAGAATCAACGAGCTCACTGTGCTTAATCCTGACGTAGTGGATGCCGATTATGTGAAAGAAAATACGGATTCTGACGGCAAGGTATTATTTTATACTAACCAGTATGAAGTGGATAATACAACCGGATACGACAAAGTAAATACTTATTCATATTTCAGACCGTCCCACCAGAATGAGAAGTATTATTATCAGGAAAATGCTACGGTATATACCGATAAGTCAGGCACGAAGTATTCAGGATCTGCAGCACCTGATGCTGCCGGAACATACTATCGTTCCTTTACTGTTTATAGTAAGAACGGATCGTTAAAGAAGACAACTGTTTACAAACAATTGTCAGAAGAGTCTCTGAAATCAGCATTGCCGAAGGGTGACGGGACATGGTATATTTCTGCCGGAAATGTTCATGTAAATCTGGACAATTTTACAGTTAATAAGACTACTAACCGGACAGAAACTTTGGATATTGTAAATGAGCCTTTCGTAGATGTTCATAATCACAATGTTAATGAAATAAATCACAGATTTGTAGTTGGAGCTACTTTGGGTAATAACGGGCGTCTTGCGATAGCACCTGCTACAGGTCTCAAACTCAGCAAGACATTGGATAGCAATGAGGAAGACAACAATACTGCGTTTGAATTTAAGATTACTTCTGATACTTCCGAAAATATGGCTTACGGCGCAAGGAAGATTGCAGCAGACGGTACGGCAACAGATACAACGGTTACCTTTGCAAACGGCGTTGCACATGTTTCTCTCAAGAGTGGTGAGATCATGTATATCACAGGCATGACTGCCGGAAAAACATATACCGTGACGGAAGTACCTCTTGAGGAGTATGTAGTTGCTTCCGTAAACAATGATCCCGCCAAGACTCAGGCCGTAGTCACGTTGTCAGACGGCAAGCTTAGTGATGTGAACTTTGTGAACACCACCAGAGGCAACGGTGACCTTGTGATAAGTAAGTACATTGAGCATGACCTTGGAGCAGATTATACGATTCCTGCTGATAAGAAATTTACCATGGATGTTACTTTGACATTAAATGATGCTGTACTGGCGAACAGGACTTTCAAAGCTGAGTCTACTGATGGTTCAATCAACTCCATTACAACTGATGCCAACGGTAAATTTGCGGTGACACTGGGACATAGATATCAGCTTGAAATATTCGACCTGCCGGAAGAAACAGTTGCTTCTGTGGTTGAGCGCGACTATAGTGGAAGTGGATTTAAGCCTACATATTATGGGAATAATGCTAAAGACCAAAACACTGTAGAGATTGATAAAAATGCAGTAGCGACAGTAGAAGTTGTAAATACATATACTCCCGCAGCGGCACCTGCTGCTATCATAGTGAGCGGTACAAAGTATGTGAAGGACGTAGAAGGTAATTCGGCTTGGAAGCCAGGCTACAACTTCAAAATGACGCTCCAGAAATATGATACGGTTAACAACCAGTGGGTGGACGTTGCAAGTGATACCGTGAGTGCAGGAGATGCAGATACCTCGTTCAGTTTGGATATGTCAGAACAGATCTTTGACAAGCCTGGTACTTATTCTTATCAGGTAATCGAAGAGATACCGGCAGATGAATACAAAATGGAGCATATTCTTTATGACAGAACCTACCACACTTTTTCGGTTATAGTAGGTGATGAGGATATGGATGGTGTGCTCGAAATTGTAAATGTGCATTCTGAACATGCTGACAAGAACTTTACCAAGGACGCTAACGGCAATTGGATCGTATCATCGATTGACTTTAACAATACTTATTACAACACTGTTCCGGCTATCGTAGTAATTGACATTGAGAAAGCCCTTGAGAATCCGTCCCAAAGCCCTGACGCATCCCTTGCCGGATACAAATTCAGACTTTATAACGATGCAGCTTGTCAGAACCCGGTTAGCGCTGGCAATGTCAGCGGAGGCGATGCTATTGCAATTACTGATGCTGTAGGAGAAGCGAGATTGGCACTTGCTTTTGACAGCCAGGGGACATATACCTATTACCTCAAAGAAATTAACGAAGGTGCCGCCGGTGTAACCTATACTGACCGCACTGCAAAGATTGATATTACTGTTGTTGGTAATCCCGGTGGTACCTATAGTGCTGATGTATCCTGCAATGATATAAGTGATACCGTATCAGGTGGTGACATGATAGTAACAAGGTTCACCAACAAATATGATCCGGAGCCGGCAACACTTGATATAGATGTAGAAAAAACACTTGATGGAAGAGCCTTGAAAGCAGATGAGTTTAGCTTTGAAATCAGAAAAGCAGATGGTTCTGCGTTTGAAATTCTGACAGAAAACGGCCTGACTTCAGGCGCTAAGCTGACGGGAAACAACGATGAAAATGGAAATGTAATGTTTAATGGTTCCCTCTACTTTAACAAAGTAGGAATCTATAACTTTAATGTGTTGGAAACATCCGCCGATGGTAAAGGAATAACGACCGATAAGACAGTTTATGAAGTTGTTGTAACTGTTACTGATAATAGTGGACAGCTTAAAGCATCCTACGATGTGCTTAATGCGGTAGGAGAGGACATAATCTTTAGCAACAATTATAAAGCTGCTGATGTTACACACACCATTTGGGGAAAGAAGGTTCTCAACGGCAGAGTGCTTGTAAATGATGAATTTACCTTCAGGCTTTCTGAAGCTGAAGAAGACGGCAGTATCCCTGCTGATGCAAGGAACTGGGAAGCCGGGAACTTCTCTGACGGACACTTTGCTTTTGATCCTCTTACCTTTACTGAAATCGGAGAATATTACTATGTAGTGTCTGAAGTGCCTGCATCCGTAGCACATGGTATACAGTTTGATCAGTCGAAATTTCTTGTTAAAATTACCGTGACGGATAATGGTGAGGGGAATCTTACAGCGACTCAGACCATGACTGAGATTGGTGCTTCTGCTGTAAGCGAAATTGAATTTATCAATGAATATATACCGAGTCCTGCTAAGGCACAGATTTTTGGTACTAAGATACTTCATGATAAGACGCTCAGTGCGGGGGATTTCAGTTTTGAACTTTACGAATCCGATGCTTCATGGACTACCGGCAATAAGCTCGAAACTGTTAAGAATAGTGCGGACGGAATCTTTCAGTTTACTGAGTATTCCTATGATAAAGTCGGAAGTTGGTATTACCTTGTAAAAGAGGTAAATGGAGGTAAAGTCATTGACAATATATCATATGATGACAGTGTATTCCGGGTGAGAATTGACGTTACAGACAGTCTTACCGGTGTACTTCATGCTGCGATTGTCATATTCGATGAGACTGATATGCCTCAGGCTGGTATCATTTTCGAAAATGATTATCAGGATCCTGATACACCGGACAATCCTGATACGCCCGATGACCCTGATACACCAGACAATCCGGATACGCCCGATGATCCTGATACACCGGATGATCCTGACACACCGTCACGGCTGGATGCACCGCCTACAGGCGATGACTTCAATGCCGGAATATGGATTGTGCTCATTATAATAGCTGTTATTGGGGTAATAGCAGTAGTTGTCCACAGTAAAAAGAAAGACTAGAGAATTTTTACTGAAATAGAGCCGGGAGTTCATGCTCCCGGCTCTATTTGCTTGTGCGCCTGGCGGCGCACGTTTCTAATAGGTGAAAGTCCCAAATCCGCCCGGTAGTGGGAAGGACATAGCCTAAGGCAAGGGTGTTGTTGGTGACGACAAATCTGAAGGAAGCCGGATGGCAAATCTCTGGTCTGACGAACAGAAATCACATATAAGGCTGTATACAGG
>JAZQAT010000096.1:0-6798 GCA_045545375.1 Acetatifactor sp. | reverse complement strand
GGACCCATTTCCTCCATACCGCTCGGGAAGCAGCTTTCCTCGCCCTTGTTGACAATCTTGCCGACAGGGGAGATAACCGCTGCGGTGCCGCAGAGACCGCATTCCGCAAAGTCCTTTACCTCGTCGAAGAATACTTCCCGTTCCTCGACCTCAAGACCGAGATAATGCTCGGCGACGTACATCAGGGAACGTCTGGTGATGGAGGGAAGAATACTGCTTGATTTCGGGGTGACAACCTTTCCGCCCTTGGTGACGAACAGGAAGTTGGCGCCGCCGGTTTCCTCCACCTTCGTTCTGGTGGCCGGGTCAAGATACATATTCTCATCGAAGCCGTTGTTGTGGGCGTCCACGATGTTATGCAGGCTCATCGCATAGTTCAGACCGGCCTTGATATGACCTGTACCGTTTGGTGCTGCACGGTCGAAATCGCTGACACGGATGGTCAGAGGCTTTACACCACCCTTGAAGTAAGGACCTACAGGAGTACAGAAGATACGGAACTGATACTCGGTAGCAGGCTTCACACCGATAACAGGGTTGGAACCGAACATGTAAGGACGCAGATACAAGGTTGCTCCGCTTCCGTAAGGAGGTACATAAGCAGCATTGGCAGCTACTACTTTATTAACAGCATCTATAAAGCGATCCTTAGGGAATACCGGCATCTCCAGTCTTGCAGCAGAATTCATCATTCTCTCTGCATTCAGATCCGGGCGGAAAGTAACGATATGTCCGTCCTCAGTGGTATATGCCTTCAGTCCCTCGAATATGGTCTGCGCATACTGCAGGACGCCTGCGCACTCATTCAACACTACATTGGCATCCTCTGTCAGGATACCGTCATCCCATGCGCCGTCCTTAAAATTGGATACATATCTCTTGTCAGTCTGAACGTATCCAAAACCCAGATTGCCCCAATCAATATTTTTCTTTTCCATTGGTATTTCCCTCTTTCTTGGATAAAAATTTATGTTTTCCCTTATTATGTTACTTCTGTGGGGAAATGTCAAGGGGTTTCTTATAATTCATGGGGTGTCGCTAAAGGCCGCCTCATACCCAATCGGCTTTTGATATTTTTAAAAAATCATTTTCTCTCGTATTTTAAGAACTGATATGCAATATCAAAATAAGTCTGCTCATCGCTGTCTGCAGTAATGTGCCAGTTCTCGTCCTGATCCAGATTCGGGAAGTAAGTATCTGCTTCGTACTCGCGGTCAATCTTGGTCACATGAGCCACTTTGCAGTAAGGCAGCATCTGACGATAGATGCTCTCCCCTCCGATAATATAGATATCTTCCTCATTATACTTCTTCAGTTCTTCCAGAAGCTCCTCAATGGAATGAACAATGACAGCATCCTTTACCTGGTATTTCGGGTCTCTGCTTAATATGATATTGGTGCGGTTCTTTAATGGCAATCCCTGTGGAAAAGTCTCCAATG
This sequence comes from Acetatifactor sp., assembly GCA_045545375.1. Lineage (GTDB taxonomy): Bacteria > Bacillota > Clostridia > Lachnospirales > Lachnospiraceae > Acetatifactor. Next base: position 5,358 of record JAZQAT010000096.1, on the reverse strand, counting down.
TCTTGCGCCCCAATACCACCACTTTGCCGGTGGTCTCTTCTCTGAAATGCTTGTGGTCATTGGGAATACGGACAAGCAGCTCGTTCTTGTTGCCAATTGCCCAATTATTGTCTACTGCTACAATTAAATTCATGTTGTTTTCTCCTCCTATATTGCAATGGGAATATCCGGAATCTGTTCTCCTGTTTGGTAATTCTCCACCTTTACATCATTTCTCGTAAACTGATAAAAATCATGAATATCCGGATTCAGCCAGAACGTAGGTGCAGGCTTCGGCTCTCTGCTGATCAATTCCTGAATAAAAGGTACATGTCTGTCATAAATATGGGCATCAGCAATTACGTGAACCAGCTCTCCCACTTTCATATCACACACCTGAGCCAGCATATGGACCAAAACTGCATACTGTACCACATTCCAGTTATTTGCCGCCAACACATCCTGAGAACGCTGATTCAAAACAGCATTCAGGGTCAGCTTGTCATCGCCCTTCTTCTGCGTCACATTAAAGGTCATACTGTAAGCGCAAGGATACAGATTCATCTCGTGAAGATCCTGATGTACATAGATATTAGTCATGATGCGGCGGCTGAAAGGATTATTCTTCAAATCATAAATCACTCTGTCCACCTGATCCATCATTCCTTCTTTATACTGATGCTTTATCCCTAATTGGTATCCGTAAGCCTTACCGATAGAACCGTCTGCGTCTGCCCATTCATCCCAGATATGGCTGTGCAGGTCATTTACATTATTAGACTTCTGCTGCCAGATCCACAGCATCTCATCTGTAGCAGACTTCAACGCAGTCCTTCGCAGCGTCATGATCGGGAATTCCTTTGATAGATCATAGCGGTTCACTACTCCGAATTTCTTGATGGTGTATGCAGAAGTACCATCCGGCCAGTGGGGTCTTACCTTCTCTCCTTCCGTACTGGTACCATTTTCCAAAATGTCTTTACACATATCAATAAAAATATGATCAGCCAAACTCATTATTGTATTTTCCTTTCTTATTTTTCCATCTTATCGCAGATTGCATTGATCTGGTCGGTAAATTTGGCCATGTCTTTATTTGCCAGTCCATCGCTTCTCTGAATAATGGCAAGCAGGCGCTGACCGGCGGCCAAAAGTCTCGCAAAGGCACCGGAAGCCGGCTTAGCTTTCTTTTTTAAGACAATCGGTTCTGCTTCATATTCCAGCTTACCGCTGAGCAGATTGAACTGTGTACCGCTGTATGGAGCATAAGCCGGCAGCTTGTATTCCACTTTCAGACATTCAGCAAAAGCGGTACACACACTATCCTCTCCATGCACCACGAAAACTTTCCTGGGCTTTTCCTCAAATCCGCTGATCCACTCGATCAGACCATTCTTATCTGCGTGGCCGCTCAAACCGGTGAGCTGCTTGATCTGAGCCCTGACCTGAATCGGTTCACCGAACAGCTTCACCTCTTCCGCCCCCTCTATAATGGCTCTTCCCAGAGTTCCTACCGACTGATAGCCTACGAACAGAACAGTGCACTCCGGTCTCCAAAGATTGTGCTTCAAATGATGTCTGATACGTCCTGCTTCGCACATTCCAGATGCTGAAATAATCACCTTGGGCGTCTCATTAAAGTTAATCTGTTTCGATTCATCACTGGTAATAGAAAGCTTCAAGCCGGCAAATGCAATAGGATTAATATTGGCCTTTACCAGTTCCATGGCTTCCTCATCGAAACATTCCATGCGATTTTCCTGGAAAATGCTGGTGGCTTGCACCGCCATGGGACTGTCCACATAGACCGGGAAATCTTCATGTCCTTTCACCAGCTTACCCACTTTAATCTTTCGCAGGAAATATAAAAGTTCCTGAGTTCTGCCTACGGCAAAGGAAGGAATAATTACGTTACCGCCTTTATCAAAGGTCTCCTGCAGGATACCGGCAAGCTCCGCCACGTAATCGCCCTTGCTTTCCGGATGATATCTGTCTCCGTATGTGGATTCCATGACTACATAATCAGCCTGCTTTGTAAAGCTGGGATCTCTTAAAAGCGGCTGGTTCTTATTGCCGATATCACCGGAAAATACGATTTTTCTGGTCGTACCATTCTCCGTCAGCCATACTTCGATACTGGCTGAGCCCAGCAGATGGCCGATATCAGTAAAGCGAATCTTCACACCATCACATACTTCTATTATCTCACCGTAGCTGCAGGGAACAATGCGCTTGATGATTCCCTCCGCATCCTCCATATTATAAAGCGGTTCTTCCGGAGCTACACTGGCACTTCTCTTGGCTTTACGGTTCTTCCACTCCGCTTCCATCATCTGAATATGAGCACAGTCACGCAGCATGATGCCGCACAGATCAGCGGATGCTTCCGTGGTAAATACCCGGCCTCTGAATCCCTTTGCATACAGAAGCGGGAGCATACCGGAATGGTCCACATGGGCATGTGTCAGCAAAACATAATCGATCAGCGGCTCCTCCACCGGAATGGGGGCATTTTCAAAGGTGTTCACCCCCTGCTCCATGCCGTAGTCCACCAAAATATGCTTTCCGTTTACTTCCAGATAATGACAACTGCCTGTCACTTCATGAGCTGCACCTACAAATACTAATTTCATATACCTACCCCTTTCATTACATTTTAAATCGATCCACAATATTTCCTACTTTAATCTATTCGCAGTTTCATAAAAATGGTAATAAATTCCTTTCCGGGCAATCAATTGGTCGTTTACCTCTATTGTATTATGTTATGAGCGGTATTGCAAGGCAAAAAATTTATTCAGCGCCTTTTCAATCAGGTAAAAAAATGGTATGCTTGTTTCAGTAAATATTGATCGCAGTATTTTGATTGAGGTATTATTCATGAAAGAAGATTTTTATCAGATGCGCTTTGACGGGATACAGACACTGCGCGGAATCGCCGCAGTGATGGTAGTCCTGGAACATATCAGGTTTCTGGCCTGTGGTGCCTTTGGCGTGGACATTTTTTTCTGCATCAGCGGATTTATGATTATGTACACTACACACAACAGTACAAAATATTTTTTCCGAAAAAGACTGCTTAGAATTGTGCCGTTTTATTACCTGATGACAATTGGTACCTTTGGACTGCTCCTGCTTTTCCCATCCATGTTCGAACAATCAAAAGCTTCTCTCCCCGCTCTCATCAAAAGCCTGCTGTTCATCCCTTTTGATATGGGAGGCGGCGTACTGCAGCCACTTATGCGTATCGGCTGGACCGTGAACTGCGAAATGTTCTTTTACCTGCTGTTTTGGATTGCTTTCCATATCAGCCATAAATACCGTGGAATCATCTGCAGTCTCTTCCTGTTTGCATGCGTTGCTATCGGAGCTTACGTGTCCGGCGGAAATACCTGGACGGGTGGAAGTTTACCGACAATGCCGTTGTCTGCGCCGCTGTTATTCTACGGGAATCCGGTGATGCTGGAATTTGCCCTTGGAATTATTTGTTATTATGCAGCAAAAGGAATTTATACTTTCCTGTTAAAACATCCTGCCCCTTCCCCCAAATTCAAAGGCTGCATTCTCCTGATATCGGTCCTGCTGCTATTGGTGAGATTGATACATTCCACTGCAAACATCAATATTCTGGGATATCGCCGTTTGCTTTACTGGGGACTTTCCGCCATGCTGTTGGTATTATGCTTCTTTGTAATAGGACTTTTCCTGAAAATGCCCTCCTGGAGCATTCGCCTGGGTGATATCAGTTTCTCGCTGTATTTGATTCATTATTACCCTATTATGGTCTTAGACCGCAAAGTGTTCGACTTCTCCAGTTTGCGTGTGGAGTCCGTCATCGGCGCTGCCATCGGTACCGCTCTTGTCCTCCTGTTGGCTTATATCAGTTGGTATCTGATTGAAAAGAAATTTACCGGTTGGCTTCGAAAGAAGCTTTGTTCTTCTTATTAAGAAACAGCCCAATCAGCAAAAGTACAGGGAATATGGCGCCAGCCAGAATTCCCTTTTTTAAATTCTCTCCACAGGTTTCCGATACCAGTCCCACAAAAGTTGGGCCACCGGAGCAGCCCAGATCTCCTGCCAATGCAAGCAGTGCAAACATAGCCGTTCCGCCGCCTCTGATGCCTGCTGCTGCCATACTGAAGGTACCGGGCCAAAGGATGCCCACAGAAAGTCCACACAAAGCACATCCCATAAGCCCCAATACAGGCGACTTACTTAAGGATGCTAACAGATAACTGCCAAGACACAGGACTCCACAGATTGCCATAAACTTCTCAAGTTTAATCTTCTCACTGTATTTTCCATAGATTGCTCTGGAAGAACCCATGAGCATGGCAAACAACAGCGGTCCTGCCAGGTCTCCCACAGTTTTGCTGACGCCCAGCCCCAATTCTGCGAAAGCAGATGCCCACTGGCTGATGCCTTGTTCACAGGCACCTGCACAGACCATGAGAAGCATCATGATCCAGAAAAGTCCGGTACGAACCAGTTCTTTCAGTGTCATGCCTTTTTCGCCCTCATCCATAAGGCTGGCAAACGGAACCCGACTGTAGTAAACCGCATTCAAAAGCGGTATCAGCGCCCAGATAAGCGCCAGATACTTCCAGTTCTCAATTCCAAATACGGTAAAATATGCAGTAGATAACAATACCACGCCAACATGGCCCCAGCAATAGAAAGAATGAAGAAGACTCATGGCAGCTTCCTTCCTCTTTGTAGGACACGCTTCCACAATGGGACTTACCAGAACCTCAAGTAATCCACCGCCGATTGCATAGATAGCCACAGACAGCAACAGCCCAACAAAGGGATCCGGCATGATTTCCGGCAGTATGGTCAAACCCGCAAGACCAATCGCCGCAAAGATATGAGCGATCAGAATAGATGTCTTATAACCGATTCTGTCAACAAATTTTACGCTGACAAGATCCACCAGAAGCTGAATTCCGAAGTTGAAAGTTACCAGCATGGTAATCTTATCCAGGGAGATTCCGTAAGTACTCTGGAATGTCAAAAACAAAAGCGGTACAAAATTATTGATGACCGCCTGTACTATGTAGCCGATGAAACTGGCATATATGGTATGATTGTAATTTAATGTCTTTTTCATAGCATGGGTCCTCGTTTCTCTATTTTTCTAAAGTTTACACGCTTTTGAGTATAGCAAAACAAGCCTGATAATACAAGAAGCTTTTGAATTGTCTGAATTTTATAAAATAATTACATAAAAGAAGTAAAATTCCACTATTGACATTTCAGTCCACATATAGTATATTATTACTTGTCCGAAAGATAAATGCTTCGGCACAATATATACAGTATGCGCGAGTGGCTCAGCGGTGGAGCACCTCCTTGCCAAGGAGGGGGTCGCGGGTTCGA
>JAZQAT010000095.1:0-9631 GCA_045545375.1 Acetatifactor sp. | reverse complement strand
AATTAAATAATATTTTAGAAGGGATTGGGTGTTGAACCCCATAAGTGGAAGTATGAAGAACGAAAAGAGCAGAAATTCATTTTCAGGATCCATAGGATTCGTATTGGCAGCCGCAGGAAGTGCGGTGGGCTTGGGAAATATATGGCGATTCCCGTATCTTGCAGCAAAGGACGGAGGCGGACTGTTTCTGGTAATTTATCTTGTGCTGGCATTGACATTTGGTTTTACCTTGCTGACTACAGAGGTGGCAATCGGAAGAAAGACCAAACAGAGTCCGTTGACTGCCTATAGTAAACTGAAAGATAAGTGGGGCTTTTTAGGAGTTCTGGCCAGTCTGGTACCTGTGATCATTATGCCCTATTATTCGGTAATCGGTGGATGGGTTGTAAAGTATCTTATCGCATTTTTGACCGGAGAAGGTATACAGGCGGCAGAGGATGGCTACTTTGGAAACTTTATTAGTGCAGAAATGGAGCCTGTTCTGACGATGGTGGTATTCCTTTTCATAGTAGCCTTTATTATTTTCAGAGGGGTAAATAAAGGAATCGAATCCTCTTCTAAAGTCATCATGCCTGTTTTGCTTTTGCTTGTAGTTGGTATTGCCATTTTCTCTCTGACCATCAATTACACGGATGAGAGCGGTGTGACCAGAACAGGTCTGGAGGGATTTGGAATTTATGTGATTCCAAGCTTCGAGGGATTGACAGTAAAGGGATTCTTCTCAGTGCTCATGGATGCCATGGGACAGCTGTTCTTCAGCCTGAGTGTAGCTATGGGAATCATGATTGCTTACGGATCTTATGTAAAAGATGATGCGAATCTGGTAAAGTCCATCAATCAGATTGAAATTTTTGATACTGTAGTTGCCTTCCTGGCCGGCGTTATGATTATCCCCGCAGTGTATGTATTTATGGGGAAAGAAGGTATGGAAGCTTCCGGTCCCAGCCTGATGTTCGTATCCCTGCCTAAAGTATTTGCTGTGATGGGAAAGGTAGGAAATCTGATCGGATGTCTGTTCTTCGCTATGGTACTGTTTGCAGCACTGACAAGTGCGGTATCCGTTATGGAAGCAGTCGTAGCCAGTCTTATGGACAAGTTCCATATATCCAGATTGAAAGCTGCTGCATTGGAAACGGGAGTTGCACTGGTGGGAGGTATTGTAGTCTGCCTTGGTTATAATAAGTGGTATTTTGAACTGAAGCTTCCCAACGGAGCAATAGCACAGATACTGGATGTTATGGACTACATCAGCAACAACTGCCTGATGCCTATCGTGGCAATTGCTACCTGTGTATTGGTAGGATGGATTCTGAAGCCGCAGGTGATCATTGATGAAGCAGAGAAATCCGGCTGTAAATTTAGCAGAAAGAAGCTTTATATTGTGATGATCAAATTCATTGCCCCGGTGCTGCTGGTGATTTTGCTGCTGAAATCTGTGGGAATCCTGACAGTCATTTAAACGTGATTGGGAATATCTGAATAAAATGAAGTCGGCTTTGCTGGAAGGATGCAGAGTCGGCTTCGTTTTATCTTCTTTCAGTAATATCGTAATATAGTTTGCAAATTGCATAATATAGTTGAAGAAATTCAGAGAAAGATATTTTAAAATATTATCAGAGTTTATCAAAGACTGAGACGTAAGTATATTGGTAATTGCATGCAAGACTACGGTAAAGGTTCACCTGGAGAAAAATGCTGAAAATGAATTTACGATTGTGCTGTAAGAAAATATGTAGAGTGTGAGAGTGATAGGAAAAAGAATCCCCTGCAAAGTGTGACACGATTTGTGATGTGTACAGTTTACAGGGGACTATTTTTGCTTAAGAGAAACAGTCTATTTTAATTTCAGGAAAGTGCCCAAAAGACTGCGGCCCAAAGAGGCACCGATATTGCCGCCCAGCTTTTTGCCAAAGCTGCCGCCGATAGATTTACCGATATTGTTGCCCAGCTCACGGCCGATGGTACCGGCAGCCGTATTCGCAACGCTGCTGATGCCGGAAGTGATTGTTTTCTTACGCTTCTGTGCTTCACGCTCTTCTTCCTGTGTGATTCGTTCCGCTTCAGCCTCCCGGTCATCCTGTTTGCGCTTTCTTACCAGAAACTCGTAAGCGGAATCTCTGTCCACCATGTTCTGATAACGCAGATAGAGGTTGCTCATCAGCACTTCCTTTTTCTTCTCTTCATCGATAATAGGCCCCATGAGACTTTGAGGGGGAAGAACCTTACATTTCTGTACAATTCCCGGTATGCCGTCTTCATCCAGAACCGAAATCAAGGCCTCACCGGTACCCAGGGCGGTGAGTACCTCCTTTGTATCAAAAGCAGGATTGGTACGGAAGGCGTTGGCAGCAGCCTTTACCGCTTTTTCATCGGAAGGGGTGTATGCTCTCAAGGCATGCTGAATCTTATTGCCCAACTGACTTAAGACACCATCAGGGATGTCTCTGGGAGTCTGGGTGATAAAATAAATGCCCACGCCCTTTGAACGAATCAGCTTGACGATTTGCTCGATTTTATCTTCCAGAGCCTTGGAAATCCCGTCAAAGAGCAGGTGTGCTTCATCAAAGAAGAAAATCATTCTCGGTCTGTCACAGTCACCTACTTCAGGCAGCGTTTCAAACAACTCAGAAAGCATCCATAAAAGAAAGGCAGAGTAAAGGGTACCGTTGCTCGCAAGCTGTCTGCAGTCCAGAATGTTGATGTTGCCTTTGCCGCCGGCGCCGGTTGCAAACCAATCTGCGATATTTAAAGCCGGTTCAGCAAAGAACTGCTCGCCGCCTTCCGTCTCAAGGGCTACTACATGACGCAGGATAGCAGCGATACTCTGCTTGGAAATATTACCGTACTCCAAAGTGAGTTCCTTGCTGTTTTCACTGACATACTGTAACATGGCTTTTAAATCTTTGGTGTCGATGAGTAAAAGATTATTATCATCGGCAATTTTGAACACCACCGTCAGGATATCGGACTGTGTCGCATTTAAATCCATCAGCTTGGAAAGCAGAATGGGACCCATCTCAGATATAGTGGTGCGAAGAGGAATTCCCATTTCCCCATAAATATCCCAAAAAACGGAAGGATAAGAGTGGTAATCAAATCCGCACTGATCCAGTCCGAAACGTTTGATGCGTTTCTGCATATCTTCACTGTCAGCACCGGGTCTGCACATTCCGGACAGATCGCCTTTCACGTCAGCCAGGAATACCGGTACACCCGCATCACTGAAGGATTCTGCCATTACTTTCAGGGTAATGGTCTTGCCGGTTCCGGTAGCTCCGGCAATCAGGCCGTGGCGGTTGGCCATTTTAGGCAGAATGCAGATTTTCTCCCCATCGGCATCGCCTATCCAGATTTTATTATCGTAGAACATAGTCGTCCCTCCCGTGTAAACTTTTCTTATCTACAAGTATAACGTGACTGTGAAAGGACTGCAAGCAAAAAAATACAAAAAACATCAAATACTACTTGCATCTTTTCTTTCATTATGTTACAATAACAACGCTGTTTGTGGTTCCATAAGCAGTGAGGATGAGAACGAAGAACTATTAAGTGATATGAATATAGAGAGGTGAAAGAAATGAGAGAAGGAATCCATCCCGCTTATTACCAGGCTACCGTAACCTGCAACTGTGGCAACACATTCGTAACTGGATCTACCAAGAAGGAAATCCACGTTGAAGTTTGTTCCAAATGCCATTCATTCTACACCGGTCAGCAGAAGACTGCCAGAACTGACGGACGTATTGATAAGTTCAATAAGAAGTACGGTGTTAAATAAGACGATTTTAAAGGTTGAGGTAGCAAGTATCTCAACCTTTTCTCTTCTTACGGAGGTAAAGGCATGGCGAGAAAAAAGAAACAATGTTATTCCGGAATCGGCGGACAGGCTGTTCTGGAAGGCATCATGATGAAAAATAACGAGAACTATGCAGTCGCAGTACGTAAGCCAGACGGTGAAATCGAGGTGGAACTGGAGAATTACCAGGGACTTCTGCATGGCAATCAGGTAAAAGAACTTCCTTTTATCAGAGGTATTTTTAATTTTGTAGATTCTCTGATACTGGGAACCAGATGCTTGAATTATTCAGCTTCTTTTTATGAGGAAGAAGAGGAAGTATCCGTTAAGGAAAGTAAGATTTCCCCGGAAACCGCAGATAAGCTGATGAATACCATCGTAATGATCATTGCGATAGCACTGGCGGTGGGAATCTTTATTGTATTGCCTTATTATGTTTCATCTCTGTTGGATGGATTTATTCGAAACAGATCATTGATGTTGATCATTGAAGGTCTGATCCGTATCCTGATTTTTATTTTATATGTGGGTGGTATCAGCCTCATGAAGGATATCAGGAGATTGTATCAGTATCACGGTGCCGAGCATAAATGTATCAACTGTATTGAAAGAGGGAAGCCTCTTACGGTAAAGAATGTAATGCGCAGTTCCAGACTTCACAAAAGATGCGGAACCAGTTTTATTTTCTTTGTACTGATTGTAAGTATTATCCTTTCTTTCTTTATCGTGGTGGAAAATCCGGTACAGAAAGTAATCCTGCGAATATTAATGATGCCTCTTGTAGCCGGCATTTCCTATGAGTTGATTCGTCTGGCAGGACGTAGTGATAATGTCTTAATAGGCCTTTTATCTGCTCCCGGAATGGCCATTCAGCGCATGACCACCAAGGAGCCTGACGAGAGTATGGTGGAAGTGGCAATCGCAGCAGTAGAGGCTGTATTTGACTGGAAAGCCTATCTGAAGGAAAACTTCGGTTATGAACCGGAAGAAAGCAGCCGGGAAGAGGACGTATGAAGTACCGGGAATGTTATGAAGAAGGAAGACGGATATTAGCAAAAGCGGGCATAGAGGAAGCTGACCTGGATGCCAGACTTCTGTTGGAGCATGTCTGTCACACCAATCGTAATGATTTGTTGGTTCATGGTGACAGAGATGTGGATAACTATCAGAAGAAGGAGTATTTGCAGTGGATAGAAAAGCGCTCTGAACACATTCCTCTGCAGCATTTGACGGGTACGCAGGATTTTATGGGACTTACCTTTAAAGTCAGTGATAAAGTATTGATTCCCAGGCAGGACACCGAGATTCTGGTAGAAGAGGTGTTAAAAGAGCTTCATGACGGAATGAGGGTACTGGATATGTGTACCGGTTCCGGGTGTATTCTGATCAGTTTGCTTCAATATTCTAACGATTGTAATGGAGTGGGAGCAGATAGTTCGGAAGATGCTCTGAAAGTGGCCAGAGAGAATGCGGAGCAGATTCTGGGAGAAAGCCGGGGACAGGATGTATCACTTATTCATAGTGATTTGTTTGAACAGGTAGAAGGCAAGTTCGATATTATTGTATCCAATCCGCCTTACATCCGCACAGAGGTAATTGATACATTGATGCCGGAAGTAAAGGAACATGAGCCTTTTGGGGCGCTGGACGGCAAAGCAGATGGACTTTATTTTTATGATAAGATCATCAAAGAGTGCCGCAGCTTCTTACAGAGGGGCGGTATGTTGTTCTTTGAAATCGGGTATGATCAGGCAGCTGACGTCAGCCGTATGATGGAGGAAGTCGGTTTTCAGGAGATAAATGTGGTGCAGGACTATGCAGGACTGGACCGTGTCGTATATGGTACTTATTTAGGTTAATCGGAGGGAAATATGTTTGATAAGTTGGAGGATCTGCTGATCCGTTTTGAAGAAATCATGGGAGAGCTGCATGAACCCACAGTTACCGAGAATCAGGAAAGATTCCGTAAGCTGATGAAGGAACAGAGCGATTTGACTCCCATTGTAGAAGCCTATACTGAATATAAGAAATGTAAGCAGGATATCGAGGATTCTCTTATGATGCTGGATGAGGAATCTGATGAAGAAATGCGTGATATGATAAAAGAGACACTTTCCGACAGCAGAAAGCGCGTGGAAGAGTTGGAACAGGAACTGAAGATTCTGCTTTTGCCCAAAGACCCCAATGATGATAAGAACGTTATCGTGGAAATTCGTGCCGGAGCAGGCGGAGATGAGGCAGCTCTGTTTGCAGCTGAGATTTTCCGTATGTATGTGCATTATGCAGAGTCACAGCGCTGGAGAGTGGAAACGATGAATGCGGATGAGATCGGTATCGGTGGTATGAAAGAAGTGCAGTTTATGATTACCGGTCAGGGCGCTTATTCCAAGATGAAGTACGAGAGCGGTGTACACCGTGTACAGCGTGTACCTGCTACCGAGAGCGGCGGTCGTATCCACACCTCTACCATCAGTGTCGCAGTAATGCCTGAGGTAGATGAGGATATCGACATTGTAATTGATGATAAGGATATCAGAATCGATGTAATGCGTGCTTCCGGAAACGGTGGACAGTGCGTTAATACTACTGACTCTGCAGTTCGTCTGACACATTACCCTACCGGTATCGTAGTGTACAGCCAGACTGAGAAGTCTCAGATTCAGAACAAAGCGAAGGCTTTTGCTTTGTTGAAAGCAAAGCTGTATGATATCGAACAGCAGCAGCGTCATGATGCAGAGGCAGAGCTTCGCCGCAGCCAGATCGGTACAGGCGACCGCTCTGAGAAGATCAGGACTTATAACTTCCCTCAGGGGCGTGTTACCGACCATCGTATCGGCCTGACGTTGTATAAGCTGGATAAGATTATGAACGGGGATATTCAGGAAATTCTCGATGCCTGCATTGCAGCCGACCAGGCGGCGAAGTTGGCAAAGATGAATGAAAACTAGAAAAACGATGTATGTAAAGGAACAGGGAACTTTTATGTCGAAGAAATGTATTCTGCCATTTATGGCTGCGGCTATCATGATAACACTGAGCGCATGTGGCGCTTCCAATGATAATATCACTGCCGGAATGTCTGCAATTAAGTCACTTGATTATCAGTCTGCGCTGGAAAGCTTTGAGACAGCTAAAAAAAGCGGAGAAAATGAGCGTCTGATTTATCGCGGAATGGGAATCGCATACATGGGAATGACAGATTATGCCCAGGCGTCTGCCTGCTTCGAAGAAGCACTGCGCTTGAGCAAAGGGCTGGTAGAAGCCATGGATTATGATCTCAATTATTACCTTGCATCCGCATACACGAAAGAAAATCGCCTCAATGAAGCAGAAGCTACTTATGATGCCATTCTTACCATGAAGCCGGAGGAGGCGGATGCTTACTTCCTGCGTGGAAATGTTCGGCTTGGATTAGGAAAGACGGAAGAAGCAAAAGCGGATTTTGATAAAGTTGCAGCTATGGAACCGGAAAATTACGATAGGTTGATACAGATATTTGAGGTACTGAATTATTACGGTCAGGCAGAAGAGGGAAAGAAATATCTGCAAGACGCTCTTGGACAGGAAAATAGTAAGATGACGGCTTATGATAAGGGCAGGATGTACTATTATCTGAAAGAATATCAGCAGGCCTATGTGGCTTTGGAGGAAGCCAGAGACGGAGGAAGTGCAGATGCTTATCTGTACCTTGGGCGTGCCTATGAAGCTACAGGTGACTACAACTATGCTTCGAGTGTATACAATTCCTATCTTGCGAAAGATACTTCGAATGCAGAAATATATAACCAGTTGGGATTGTGCGAGATTGCTAAAGGAGATTACGAAAAAGCCCTGTCTGCATTTCAGGCAGGTATGAATGCTGCAAACAACAACATTCAACAGACCTTAGCCTATAATGAAATTGTAGCCTATGAATATCTTGGAGATTTCCGGAAAGCGAATGTTCTGATGGAGACTTACCTGCAGAATTATCCGGATGACACCAAAGCACAAAGAGAACATGACTTCTTAAGTACGAGGTGATTTTTTCTTCATAATCTTCACATACTCTGTGTATTGTCTCACTTCGTCCTGCTGCTGCGGTTCGAGTGAGACAATCATATTTACCAGCTTGGCTACGGAATACCCCGGACAAATTTCCTTGTTGAACTTATTCAGATTAGAACGCAAATCTGTTCTGCACATCAGATAATCAATGGATACATCAAAGAAGTCAGCCAATCTGACTAAAGTATCGGCATCCGGAAAATGTGTATTTTTCTCATAATTGCAAACAGTACCGGTGGATACTTTAAGAACAGCAGCTAATTCTTTCTGATACAGCCCCTTCTCATCACGAAGTTCTCTCATTCTGCTCCCGAAATTCGTCCCGCACCTCTTTGCGTTTTCATTAACCATCTTTACATTCCTCTGAAATTCTGTCATGTGGTCATGCATATTACATTTATGTATGTATCCATAATTTACTGTTTCTAAACCTAATCATACACAATTTTTATAAAATGAAAATTATAATTCAGATATCCAATAAATTAATCTTGTTATAGTGTGTTTTATTTAAACTAGCTAAAATATTGGACATATGAAATCGCTTTTGGATGATCACGTCAAAAGCAGCAGTCGACCGGAAATTCACAGTTGACCAAGCCTCATATCATGGTTTATAATAAATAAAAAACGTTAGGAGATACTGCAATGATAAATAAGCTGGTCAGCAAGATAAAAGAAACCAATGCACCTATCGTAGTTGGTCTGGATCCCATGATGAAATTCATTCCCTCCCAGATCAAGGAAGCTGTATTTAAAGAGTTCGGAGAGACTCTGGAAGGTGCTGCAGAGGCCATCTGGCAGTACAACAAGGGCCTGGTAGATGCCATTTATGATCTGGTTCCTGCCGTAAAACCTCAGATTGCCATGTATGAGCAGTTCGGTATTCCCGGAATGATCGCATTTAAGAAAACAGTAGATTATTGTAAGGAGAAGGATCTGGTAGTCATCGGTGATATCAAGCGTGGTGATATCGGTTCCACCTCTGAAGCTTATGCAGTTGGACACCTTGGCAAAGTACAGGTGGGGAGCAAGTCCTATTACGGATTTGATGAAGATTTTGCAACTGTGAATCCGTACCTGGGTTCCGATGGCGTGAATCCTTTCATTAAAGTATGTAAGGAAGAGAAGAAGGGCCTCTTCCTTCTGGTGAAAACTTCCAATCCCAGCAGCGGAGAATTCCAGGATCGTCTGATTGACGGGAAACCTCTCTACGAAATCGTTGGTGAGAAGGTTGCTGAGTGGGGCGCAGACTGCATGGGTGACGATTACAGCTACATCGGTGCAGTAGTAGGTGCTACTTATCCTGAAATGGGTAAAGTGCTGCGTAAAGTAATGCCTAAGTCTTACATCCTGGTACCGGGTTATGGTGCACAGGGCGGTAAGGGAGCAGATCTGGTACATTTCTTTAACGAAGACGGGCTGGGTGCAATTGTTAACTCTTCCAGAGGTATCATTGCAGCATATCAGCAGGAGAAATACGCACAGTTCGGCGAGGCAGGATTTGCAGATGCAGCTCGTGCAGCCGTACTGGATATGAGAGAAGATATTGCTCAGGCACTGAGTTTAAGAGCATAGGAAAAAGGGAGAAAATAGAATGGAAGCATACAAACAGGAATTTATAGAATTCATGGTAGATTGTCAGGTGCTTAAGTTTGGCGAGTTTACTTTAAAGAGTGGTCGTAAGTCTCCCTTTTTCATGAATGCAGGAGCTTATGTGACAGGCAGCCAGCTTATGGGCTTGGGTGAGTATTATGCGAAGGCGATTCACAATACTTACGGAGATGA
>JAZQAT010000094.1:0-1930 GCA_045545375.1 Acetatifactor sp. | reverse complement strand
TTTTAATAATACTTCTGTAGTGACATGTCCGCCTTTTCCCATTTTAGTAATGGTAGCGGGGCTGACACCAGCCTTGATACTGAGATCTTTCTTCTTGATATCTTTATCAATGAGAAGCTTCCAGAGTTTCTTATAACTAACCATGACCAGCAAGGTTTGTATGAGTAAGCTCTGCGCCATTGTTTGCAAGACTAACCTCTGCCCGTGGCTGATCGGTGCTGGAAATTAATTTTTCAATCGAGGTTTATCTGTGTATGGTAGATTTGATTTCGAGTCAGATCATCTATTCATACGAGAATCCCATTGAGTGTTTCATTCAGAAAGCTGGTTTCACCGATTCGGTGAAACATAAAATCTTATAGTGCCCGAATTGAAATCGCCTACCATCTGGACAGGGTACGAATAGCAATGCGGTAATGGTAGAAGAAACACATTTTGAGTCCGATACGTCACCCAACGCGGAGCAATAATCCTGAGCATTATCTTATGGCGTGTAGAACGCCTTTTGATTTTTCTTGATTATTCGTAACGAATAGCGTATAATATTATCAAGAGGTGAGACTATGGAAAAACGAATTGGCAATGTCATTATTCAAACACCGGGGGGAACTGCGAGTAAAAACTCCAGTACATATAAGGTGTCTCTGCCCTCCGCATGGATTAAGGAAATGGGGATTACGGACAGCGATAGACAGATTGAACTAACTTTTGACGGAAACGCCATAACGATTTCCAAAAAGCTCTCACTGGATGAGTTTATCAGCTCCGGCAGAAGTGAGGGGCATAGAATATATCTGCTTTCTTACTATGATGATCAGATCCTCTGTTCTAAAATTGCGGCAGATTACACGAACAAGACATTATGCTTTGAAAATTATACGAATAATTTTCTGCGCACGGCTTTTGGTAACAACCCGGCTCCCACTTGGGAGGAATTTCAGGCATTCCTGGAAGAACGCTGCATTCCCAGATCCCGTGCCGGTTTGCGGGAATACCTGGAAACGATTGACGTAGAGAAATACGAACCTTTGGACATCATCTACAGGACAAAGGGGCGTATGGCAGAGGATGAACAATGGATTCATCTGGAGGTAATGACATGTCGGTAAAGCTGGTATCTAATCAGAAAATTGCGGAGACCTCATCCAAGGGGAACCAAGAAAAATGGCTGGACAACGGACAGTGGTACAAACTGGATCAGTTTGGTTATGAGGCGCTGGCCGAAACCTTTTCTTCCATGCTTTTAGAATTTAGCAATATCGAAAGGGAAACACCGTTCTGTTTCGTCAGATACAATATGGAAAGGTTGCTGGTTCATGGACGGGAGCGTACAGGCTGCAGCAGTGAGAATTTCCTGAAGCTAGGTGAGTCCATCGTTACATTGAGTCATCTGTTCAAGCAGCACTTGGGCGGTTCCGTTGCGGAAGTTCTGGGCCGTTTACCTAGCGATAAGAGACGGATGATCTATCTGGCAGAGGCCACTGAAGACATTACTGGGCTGCATGACTTTCCCCAGTATCTGACTTTACTCTTCGAAATTGACGGCCTGGTTCTGAACGATGACCGTCATCTGAACAATATTGCGGTGATCTATAAAGGAGATAACTTTGATTACTGCCCGATTTTCGACCAGGGCGCAGGCTTTTTATCCAATGTGATGTATTCTCCCATGGACATCGTTCCCCAATCCCTGATTTCCAGTGCGCAGGCAAGACCGTTCAACACGACTTTCAACCGGCAGATTAAAACTATGCAGAATTTGTACGGTAAGCAGTTGGATATCCCTAAGTTCACACGAGGAGAGCTGTATGAAATGCTGCAACCCCTGCTGCCATATTATGCAGAGCGTGACCAAGCACTGATTGCAGACCGTGTCTGCGAAACTGTTCTGGTTCGTCAGAAGCATCAATAGTCAGAAAATCACAAATCT
>JAZQAT010000093.1:0-3710 GCA_045545375.1 Acetatifactor sp. | reverse complement strand
CCCCAACCAATATACCGGCTAAGCTGATTATTCCGTTTCGGATGCCAAAAGGGCAGTTACAAACATTTCTGTTTGTAACTGCCCTCAGACTGTAGACAAAGCGGCTCTGGTGCACACCCACCAGAGCCATTTTTCTTTGATTAACTGAAATGTATTCAAAATCAAAAAACTTCCAGCTGTTCTTTCCTCTTTAGCTCTCCATTTTTCTTTCATCTTTGCCAGTTTTTTTAGATTCATGCAGGCAAATGTAAGCCCAACTTTCATTTCCATCCGGGCTTTTCCAAACAGTTGCGTATAACGAAATCCATGATTCTCTTTAGCACTTCCAAAAATTCGTTCTATGGTTTCTTTTCGCTGGGAATATAACTCTTTCATTCCCAGTGTATGACGGATATCTTCACATATCTCCATGTAGGGCTCCCATATGTGACGGGTTACAACTTTGACATGATCTTTACTTTGCGTACATTGCAATAGATAAGGGCATTCCGCACAGACCATGCCGCAGTTCTTGTATTCGCGATACCCCTCACGATTCGTCGTGCTGTAGGATAGCACTTTGTTGTTCGGGCAAAGATAACAGTCGTAATACTCATCATAAACATACTCATACTTTTTGAAGAACCCGTCCTTGGTCATGGGACACTTGTATGGCATAAGTGGCTTGATCCCATCATCGATCAAAAGTTTGGCTATGCCGGGAGTTTTATATCCGGCATCCATGATCAGGGTTTCTATTCCCATACCCTTTATCTTGTCATACAGAGTCTTAAAAGTTCTGCTGTCATGTTGATTCCCAGGGTGAACACTATAACCGAGAATCCAGCCATTTTTATCACAGGCTGTCTGTACTGCATAGGCAAAGACATTTTTATGTTCCCCTTTTCGGAACCAACCGCTTTCTGGATCAGATGTGCTTGATTTAATTGTTTTATCTTCCTTGTCTCCGCTCCCTCCGGATGGGGTGTTATTATTATCGTCGTCCTTTTCTTTTAATGGACGTTTCCCGTGTGCCTCACGGTCCTCATTGATTTCTTTCTTCAGTAAATCTTCGAAAAACAATGCTTCTTCATGAGCGATGCGTTTCTGCATTTTTTTATTATTCGCCCTGGCTTTTACATGAGTTGCGTCCACAAAAACTTCGCTGGGATCTATCAGTTTAAATTTATAACATTCCTGAAGTATGTGTGTAAAAATCTGTTCAAAAAGGTCAGTGTCCTTGAAACGACGAGTGTAGTTTTTACCAAAAGTTGAAAAGTGCGGAACTTTGTCCATCATATCCAGACCAAGGAACCACCTGTAGGCGACATTTACTTCGATTTCCTTTACCGTCTGACGCATGCTTCGTATGCCATACAAGTATTGGATGAATGGCAACTTGATTAACATAACAGGATCCATGCTTGGACGTCCGTTGTCAGAACTGTATTTATCAACCACAAGATCATAGATGAAGTTCCAATTGATCGCTTTATCAATGATCCGCAAAAGATGATCCTGGGGAACCATGTCATCCATGCAAAACATTTGCATCTGTTCTCTCTTTTTATCTGCATTTTGAGTCATCATATATAGTTGCCACCGCCTCTTTTTGATATATTTATTATACCAAAAAAGTCGTAAAAAGTCTTGAAAACACTGACTTTTTACCGCTGATGTGACAGAAAAATCCGGCACGCATGTGCCGGACTTTGTCTACAGTCTGAGAGCAGAATTCCCAAAATTCTGCTCTGCACCTACATCTCAATCATTATTAACCTTTGATGGCACCGATCATGGTACCTTTCACAAAATATTTCTGAACAAACGGGTAGATGGCCAATACGGGCAGGGCCGCCACGATAATAATACCATACTCCATCTTCCTTGCTCTTTCCATTTCGCGCATTAATTCTTCCGCGTCCTGACCGGTAACTTCAGCAATCAGCTTACCGCCGATCAGCAATCTGCGCAGTACCGTCTGAATGGGAACCAACTTGTCATTATATATGTAATAGAGTGCACTGGAATAATTGTTCCAGTTACCTACCAGATAATACAGACCTACCACCGCAAACACGGGTTTGGACAGGGGCAGTACCACACGCATCAGATACTGGGCTGCATTGGCTCCGTCGATGGTGGCCGCCTCCCGTAATTCCCCCGGTATACTGTTCTGGAAGTAGGAACGTATGATCAGAGCATTGTATATGGACAGCATGGAAGGGAAGATCATGGCCCATCTGGTGTCAATAATCCCCATATTCCTGTACAATAAGTAATGAGGGATCAGACCGCCGCCGAAATACATGGTGATCATACAATAAATGGTGACCCATTTCTTTCCAATCAGATTCTTATCGGACAAAGGGTAGGCCAGACAGATACTCATGAACATATTGAGGGTGGTACCTACTACTGTGTAAAAAGTTGAATTGGCAAATCCGGTCCAAAGCATGTCGAAATTCAGTATCTTCTCATACCCTTCCAGTTGAAACCCCTTGGGCCAAAGCAACACCTGACCTGCGGTTACCGCATTCTGATCACTGACAGATGCAATAATTACAAACCATAAGGGCCAGGCAAAAATTACCAGCAATATCACCATCACAGTGACATTTACCGCATCAAATACTTTATCGGAATGTAACAATCGTCTCATATTCTCATCTCCTTTCCCCGCTTAGAACAGACTGGTTTCCAGCACTTTCCTGCTGAACCAGTTGGCAAGGACAAGCAATGTGATATTGATCACATTGTTCATCAGACCGACCGCTGTACCAAAAGATAATTGCCCGTTCACCAGACCATATTCATAGGTATAGGTGGAAATGATAACGGATTTATTATAATTCAACGGATTCTGCAGCAGCCAAACCTTTTCAAATCCAACGGACATGATACCTCCCATTCGCAGGATCAGCAGCATGGCGATGGTGGGCTTGATGGAGGGCAGATCCACATAACGTATACGCTGGATCTTGGACGCACCGTCAATAATGGCCGCCTCATGAAGGGACGGATCCACACCGGCCAGAGCGGAAAGGTAGATGATGGCTCCCCAGCCCGTTCCCTGCCATACGCCGGACCATACATAAATGTCGTTAAACAGATTCTCCAGGCTCAGCAGGTTCTGCGGTTCCCAGCCCAAGGGCGCAAGAAAGGCATTAATGATACCATCCGTCCTGCAGAACAGGGTGATAATACTGCAGATAATAACTCCGGATAAGAAGTGGGGAGCATAGGATATCATCTGGATGGTCTTCTTCAGCCTGCGGTTGGTTAAATAATTCAGCATCAGGGCAAAGAAAATGGGAATGGAAAATCCCACCACCAGACTATACAGACTCAGCCCCAGGGTATTTCTGATCATCGGCCAAAGATACCTGGTGGATAAGAATCGTTCAAAGTGGTCAAACCCAACCCAGGGGCTGCCCATGATTCCTTTCTTTATATTTAATTCTTTAAAGGCCATTACGATACCGTACATGGGGAAATAATTATTCACTAAAATATAACCAAGCGGAAAGATCAGCATCACATAAAGGATCCAATCTCTCTTCAATATTAACGCAACCCGCTTTCCCAACGGTTTTTTTGCTTTCTTTTCTACTGTCACGCGATCCCTCTTTTCCTTACTATCATGATTCGAACATCTTATTGATCATATACATTATAATGCCGCATCGGACACTGTACCACATAGTGCAATATCCAATGCGGCTTTTACT
>JAZQAT010000092.1:0-7771 GCA_045545375.1 Acetatifactor sp. | reverse complement strand
TTACCGGCGGCTGGGGCGGATTCTGAATCACATATATCTGATTAGGATATGACTCTACCAATGACTTACCGGTACAGCAATCTGTATTCTGGTACTGAATGGAAAAACTTTTGGCATACTGACTCTTGTCCGATTTCATCTCCTCATAAGAAGGTAAAATGACAGCATCGTAGATACCCTCAACATTTTTCGTTTTGTAGACCGTGCCGGGAATGAATGTGATATCCTTAACTGCAATGCCGTTATTAAGCGCATCTGCAATCTCTACAATTGACTTTTCTCCCATTCCGTAAGAAATCAAATCAGCCTGGCTGTCAAGCAGAATGGATCGTTTAAAACTGTCGCTCCAGTAATCATAATGAGCTAATCTGCGAAGGCTGGCTTCAATGCCGCCGATGATGATTGGGACATCACGATAGGTGCGGCGAATCAGATTACCATAGACAACAGTGGCATGGTCAGGGCGCTTTCCCATTTCGCCGCCCGGAGTGTAGGCATCGGCTGCACGCCTTTTTTTGGAGACGGAATAATGATTGACACAGCTGTCCATATTACCTGAAGATACGAGGAAGCCAAGTCTTGGCTTTCCCAGAATAGTAATGCTGGAATCATCTTTCCAATCCGGCTGTGAGATGATCCCCACACTGTAGCCATGGGCTTCCAATACTCTGCTGATTATGGCGTGTCCAAAAGAAGGATGATCCACATAGGCATCCCCTATTACATATACAAAATCCAGCTGATTTATCCCACGTTCTTCCATCTCCTGTTTTGATACAGGTAAAAATCCATTATTCATTCCATAATCCTCTGAAATCCATAATATAATAATCTGCAAGTGCCTCCTTGGCAGCTCTGTCATCTAGGGAATACGCGTCATCTACAGCACATACACGCATTCCGGCACTCTTTCCGGCCTGAATACCGGGGACGATATCTTCAAAAACAAGACAATTTTGGGGCTTCACTCCAAGTTGCTCTGCCACTGCCAGGTAAATATCCGGAAAAGGCTTCCCATGGGCAACGTCGCAGCCCGTCATGATGCATTGAAAAATATTATGAAAACCATGTACATCAGCTATATTTTCTACCAGCTGCCTGGAATTACTGGTAGCAATACCTAGCAAAATTCCTCTGTCCATGCAGCACGTCAAAAAATCTGCAACGCCTTCCTTCAGAGGAACTTCATGCAGATACTTATCCCAGGCCATGCGGTTCCAATCTTCTTTCATCTGTTCAATGGGATCCGGTATGGGAAAATGTTCCTTAAAATAAACTGCCGTTTCAGAAAAACTCATGCCTTCGATTTCATGCTGCAGATTTTCCGGAAGAGGTATGCCGAATCTTCCAAGATATTCAATATCGATGTCTCTCCACATCCACATGGAATCTACAAGAGAACCATCCAAGTCGAAGATCACGGCCTTGATATCCTTTAACATTTCGTGTGCCATGTAAGATACTCCTGTTATAATTTATTTTGAAGAGCTGTCACCTCTTTGGGTGTCAGTTCACGAAACTCTCCCGGCTGTAGTTCATCAGGAAGTGTTAACGGCCCAAAGGAAATTCGTTTCAGGGAAAGCACTTCATTATCCACTGCTTTCAGCATACGCTTGACCTGATGAAAACGTCCCTCATGTATGGTCAAAATAATAGAAGATTCATCAAGAATCTGCACTTTTGCCGGAAGCGTCTGCTCCTCATCTCCGATGTCTATACCTTCCGTAAGCTTTCTAATTGCTTCTTCATCCAACGGTTTTGCAATTTGGGTAAGATAAGACTTATCTACATGCTTTTTAGGAGAAAGCAGTCTGTGTGCCAACTCGCCGTCATTGGTAATGAGCAACAGCCCCGTTGTATCCTTATCCAGCCTGCCAACCGGGAAAAGCTCTTTGTCTTTTACATTTTTCAAAAGAGATATAACGGTATCAGCAGTGTTATCCACAGTTGCAGAAACCACACCTGCAGGCTTATGAAGCATATAATAGGCAAATCTTCGGTATCCGCATACTTCACCGCGAAAGGTTACCGAATCTTTATTCTCATCAACTTTGCTATCAGCTTTTTTTACTACCTGCCCATTGACAGTTATCTGACCCAGGCGAATGAAATCTTTTACCTGGCTTCTGGTTCCGATATTGCAATCACATAAAAATTTGTCCAGACGTACCATAATTTTATTCATTTCCTCATATATTGTTATGGAGTTGCAGTTGTTCCAAAGACTTTGGCTGCAACGTTATGATCAACACAGGGAGCACAATATGACAGAAAAACCTTTACCATATAAACTACGTCAGATCATTTATACTGTATTCTTTCTCATGATGACTGTACTGATACTGACCAATTCCCAGAAAAGCCTCTATTTTGCATTAAACGGTCTGAATCTGTGGTTTAGTAAAATGATTCCTACACTTTTGCCCTTTATGATTCTGTCCGGAATCATGGTCAGGCTGAGATTGACGGAAAACTTTGTGTCCCTCCTGCATCCCATTTTACATCCCATCTTTCAGGTCAGGAAAAATGTTACCTATGCAATGATTATGGGTTTTCTGTGTGGCTTTCCAATGGGCGCCAGGGTAACCGGAGATCTTCTCGACCGAAAATTGATTACCAAAAGAGAAGCTGAATATTTACTTGCATTCTGTAATAACATAGGCCCTGTATACTTTACGGGCTTTGTGCTTCCACTGCTGAGAAGAGAGCTTTTAGCGCCGTATCTTGTCGGAATGTATGGTCTTCCTTTTGTGTATGGTCTGATATTACGGTATACCTTGTTTCGGGATATGGAAGAAGATTCTGATCAACAAGTGGAATCTCATCAGAAACCTCGTACTGCTCTGACTTTGCTTTCTCAGATAGATGATGCCATTACCTCCTCTGTACAGAACATCCTGATGTTAGGAGGATATATGATTCTGTTCAATCTGTTCCAGCTGATTCCGGAAGTATTTTCAGGCTTGCTTATCTCTTGCGTTTCGCCATCAGCTGCCATCTGTGTAAAAAAAGTGTCGCTGATGCTGGCTCCAATTCTGGAAATCACAGGTGGACTTGGTCTTCTGCAAGATAGTATGCCATTATGGTCACTTCTGGTACTGCCCTTTGGTGGTCTTTCATGCATCGCTCAGACATACAGTACTGTCAGGCACAGCGGTCTGGATATCAACAACTATATAAAGCATAAACTTATCCTTTCCGGAATCACTGTCATATATTATGCAATCTGGCAATGCTTTTTCCCGTATAGCTTCCTTTTATAGCTTGTAATTTCCCGATAAGAAATAAGGCAGCCATATTAGACCAGTTTAAAAACCGGTCTAATCCGGCAGCCTGTAACATCTGTCCTTCAGGTATCAAACATGATACACTACACAAATTACTGATTTCTGTGCTTAAAGTACATCCAAATCAGCAGAAGAATCCTCTTGCGTCACTCCTTCATCAATCGCTTCCGAATCCTCCGGATGAAGTTCATTTCTGTTGGACAGAATAATTTCGTGATACTGATTCAAGGAGCCGATCAGGTTATCATAATGGGTCGAAGCAGACTGGCTTGCTGAAATAATCACATTCTCCAGGTGTGCCAGCATATCGTCCATATACTGCACCGCAGCTGCTTTCAAGGCATTGGCCTCCATGGTAGCATTGTCCAGGATAGCCTGAGCCTGCGCAGTTGCGTCACTGACCACAGCATTGGCCTGTTCATATGCCTGCTGCATGATTTCATGCTCACTGACAAGCTCTGTTGTTTGCGCAGTAGCTTCACTTATCATGTTCTCTGCCTTTGTGCGGGCATCGTTCAGGATAGCCTCTTTATTACTGATAATTTTCTGATAGCGCTTGATTTCTTCGGGAGTCTTCATTCGAAGTTCTCTTAAGAGTTCTTCGATTTCCTCTTTATTAACAATAATATTGGTACTTGACATGAACTGTGGCTTACAGCCGTCTATGTACTCTTCGATTTCATCGATTAACTGTTCAATCTTACTGCTCATATCGCCATCTCCTCTTCTATTAGATTCGTCCCCGGGTCTCATTTATATGTCATATTTTACTTAACGATACCGTATTTCTGATAAATCTTATCTGCTACAAAATCCGGTACACACTGGGAAACATCCCCTCCAAAGCTTGCAATTTCCTTCACACTGGAGGAACTAAGATAAGCGTACTCCAGACTCGTGGTTAGGAACATGGTATCCAAATTCCCATTGGAAAGCTTACGGTTTGTCTGGGCTATCTGCAGCTCATACTCAAAGTCAGTAATAGCCCTCAAGCCCCTTACAGCCACATGCAGATTCTTCTCACGTGCATAGTCTATTAAAAGTCCGCTGAAACTGTCAATCTGCACATTGGGGATATCTTTTGTAGCTTCTTCTAATATCTTAACACGTTCTTCAACAGAAAACAATGGTGACTTCTCTTTATTATTCAGTACACTGACAATCAGTACATCAAAAATATCGGCAGCGCGTCTGATGACATCAAGATGTCCGAAAGTAACAGGATCAAAACTGCCCGGATATACAGCTCTTTTCATAATTTTCCCTCGATTCTACCCTTTTTGTATGAATACATGCTTATTGGTTTTATATTTTTTCTCACGTACCATTGTAAAGCCCAGCTGCGGCAGGTAAGAAAAATCCGTTTCAAGGGAGGCTTCCACGATAATCAATGTATCCTCCGTAACATATTTCATGCCATGCAGCATTTCCAAAACTCTTCTTTCATGCTCCTGGTCATAAGGCGGATCCATGAAAATGATATTAACTTCTTTTTCATAGATTCCTGTTAAGCCTGCGCATGCATCCTGTTTTAATACAATAGCACGTTCTGTGAATTTTGTAAATGCCAGATTGTCCTGAATGCAGGAAAGTGCTTTAGGAGCATTCTCAATAAAGTAAGCTTTTCTGGCGCCGCGGCTTAAAGCCTCGATGCCAATGCCGCCGCTTCCGCTGAAAATGTCTACGAAGACACAGTCAGGGATGTGAATCTGAAGCATATTAAATAATGTTTCCTTGATACGATCTGTTGTTGGCCGCGTGTCCCGACCTTCCGGGGTACGTAGTGGAAGGCTTCTGGCGGTTCCGGCTATTACTCTCATAGAATTTCCTTTCTGATTTCAGCCTGTCTCTTAAACGCGGGGTTTGGTACCCTTTGCGTCGCGCTTGTTGAGTTTTAAGCTGGCTATATTATATTGCTTTTCTTTGTAGTCCACAAGTTTTTCAGTGTCGGCAGGAGTCAGATAGTGAACGGCCTCAATGTAGTCTTTGGGGGAAAGCTTCATGGCACGAACACCTATGGCAGCCTTCTTTTTCTCAGGAATCTCCTCCAGGGCAAATTTCAACAGAAAGCCTTCGTGGGTCTGGAGGACAATCTGGTGTTGATCTCGAAGAGCCATGACATTTACAAGGTAGTCACCTTCGCCGAGTTTGGTAGCAGCTACCGTTCGTTTCGCCACATCGAATTCACCGCCGTCTACAACTTTGGCCATACCCTGGGCAGTGACGAATATCAGGCGACAGAGATTCATCTCGGTCTGACCGGTGATATAGATAATTTCTTCTTTTTCAGAACTGAAATTGCTGACATTGTCAATGGGTATGCCTTTATCACGCAGCTTTCCCAGAGGAAGATCCATGACTTTTATGGTGTGAAGCTGTCCGGTGTTGGTAAACAGGCAGATACGTCCTGTATTTCTGCATTTTAAAACATATTTGAAATCGGCATCGGCAGCTTCCTTGTTACGCTCATAGGTATTCTGGTCAATTGTCTTAGCATAACCGAAGCGATCCATAAGGAAGCAGATATCTGTCTCCTCCACTTCTTTTTCCTTGTATACTGCTTCTGCCGCGTTGGTAATCTGTGTTCTGCGGGGACGGCGGTATTCCTTCTTAATGGCTTCCAGTTCATTGATGATAACCTGGGCCATAGAATCCCTTCGCTCCAGAATATCTTCATAACGATAGATATTAGCCATGGTATCCTCGTGTTCATTGATCAATGCTTCAATTTCCAAACCGATCAATTTGTATAAACGCATTTCCAGAATAGCATTGGCCTGTTTTTCTGTAAAAGCAAGCTGCTGGGCCATGATTTTGGACTCACGGGATTTGAATTTGATACCGTCAGTTTTACCTTCTACCAGGCACAGTTTTGCCATCTGGCGATCCTTTGAACCACGCAGAATCTCGATAATCAGGTCGATCACGTTGCAAGCCTTGATCAGACCTTCCTGAATCTCTTTCTTTTCCATTTCCCGTGCCAGCAGATTTGTATATTTTCTGGTCGCAACCTGGTATTGGAAGTCTACATTGGCTTTCAGAATGGCTTTCAATCCCATAGTTTCCGGACGTCCTTCTGAGATAGCCAGCATGTTTACACCAAAAGTATCTTCCAATCGTGTCTTTTTATACAAAAGGTTGGTAAAATTCTCGACATCACAGTCTTTGCGAAGCTCGATAACGATACGGATACCTTCTTTGGAGGACTGATTTGAAATGTCTACGATATCCTGGGTCATCTTCGTCTCAGATAAAGCAGCCACATCCATCAGGAACTTGGAAATATTGGCACCGATCATGGTATAAGGAATCTCTGTGATCACAAGATTGGTCTTACCGCCCTTACCTTTTTCATAAGATACCTTACCGCGTACCTTGATTTTGCCTACACCGGTTTCATAGATATTTAAAAGATCGTCCTCGTTGGTGACGATACCTCCTGTAGGAAAATCAGGTCCTTTCACATAGCGCATCAATTCTCTTGTTGTTATATTTTCATTTAACATATATGCTTTGGTGGCATCGATGACCTCACCAAGATTATGGGGAGGGATACTGGTAGCCATACCAACGGCAATACCTTCCGAACCATTGATCAAAAGATTGGGAATCTTCACCGGAAGAACGGTAGGCTCTTTCTCAGTCTCATCAAAGTTGGGCATAAAGTCTACCACATCTTTATCCAGGTCTGCAAGAAATGCTTCCTGGGTGATTTTATGCAGTCTTGCCTCTGTGTATCGCATGGCAGCAGCCCCATCGCCTTCAATATTGCCAAAGTTACCGTGGCCATCTATTAAAGGCATGCCCTTTTTGAAATCCTGTGTCATGACAACCAGAGCATCATAAATGGAACTGTCTCCATGAGGGTGATATTTACCCATGGTATCACCCACGATACGGGCACTCTTACGATAGGGCTTGTCATATTTAATTCCCAGCTCATGCATATCATAAAGCGTACGACGCTGAACGGGCTTTAGACCGTCTCTGGCATCCGGAAGGGCACGGGCGATAATAACACTCATAGCATAGTCGATAAAGGACTTCTGCATGACCTCGGAATATTCTGTTTTTATAATTCTTTCTTCATTCATTTTAATAACCATGCCTTTCCAAAGATCTGATCATCGTAACATATCTGTCCATAGCCGATCTTTGTTTTGTGGATCATACGTCCAACTCTGCGTCTGTTGCGTGTTGGTAAATAAATTCTTTGCGAGGCGGGACTTCTGTTCCCATGAGAAGTTCTGTGATTTCGGAAGCCATTCTTGCATCTTCGATCTCAACCAGCTTTAACAGACGTTTTTCGGGATCCAGAGTGGTCTCCCAAAGCTGTTCGGCATCCATTTCACCCAGACCTTTGTAACGCTGCAGGGTAAAGGGACCTTTATGTGTCTTTCGATATTTTTCCAGTGCTTTATCGTCGTACAGATACTCTTCTTTTCCCTTGGAAGGCATCGCTTTATATAAAGGAGGCATGGCAA
>JAZQAT010000091.1:0-2611 GCA_045545375.1 Acetatifactor sp. | reverse complement strand
ATAGTCCACTTGTTCTCAAGAACTATTTTCTCGTTCTAATGAAAGTTTACATCTTGTTCATTCCCGGCGGTTTGATTTTGCGTAAATCTACCGGCTTACAAAATACATTTTTCTCAGAATGCGCATTTCTCCCAGAATGCGTATTCTGCAACAAAATGCGCATTCTATATTTTCCAGCAAAAATCGTGTGGATCTATAAATTATTTCTTGATCTTGTTATCGTTGGCTGCTATAATATTATACAACGCTGTCGAGCGCTGTTACATATCGGCAGCAAACATAGAAATGACAAAGCTCTGCCGAACGCAGAGCTTTTATTTGTTATACCGGAGGGAATACATATGGCAGTCAGTTACAAGAAACTCTGGAAACTCCTCATTGATAAAGATATTAAGAAGAAGGATCTCAGCTCCATGGCGGGCGTCAGTCCGGCTACCATTACCAAGATGGGGAAGAATGGACATGTTACAACAGAAGTCTTGGTGAAGATTTGTACTGCACTCAATTGTCAGGTTGAGGATGTTATGGAGATTATACCTGATTAATCTTCTATGGCCCAGATTATTGGACCCAAATTCTGTACAACGGTAATTGTACAGCTATCATTACTTTTGAGGTGGAAGCGATGCCAAAATATTTGGACCTGTTTGCGGGTGCAGGCGGACTGTCTGAAGGATTTACCCGTGCCGGTTACGAACCGGTAGCTCATGTGGAAATGGATAAAGCCGCATGTTTCACATTGCGAACCCGTGCTGCCTATCATTGGCTAAAGAAAGAAAATAAACTTGATATATACAATCGCTATCTTAATGGGCTCATGACCCGTGATGAGTTTTACAAGGAGATTCCAGAAAGTGTCTTGGGTACAGTTCTCAATTACGAGATTTCAAGCGATACTCTTCCCCAGATTTTTGAGGATGTAGACAAGCTTCTGAACGGAAAAAAGCTCGATCTCATTATTGGCGGTCCTCCCTGTCAGGCATATTCACTGGCTGGAAGATCCCGCTCTGAAACTAAAATGGTGGGTGACAAGCGTAATTATCTGTACAAGCACTACGCAGAATTTCTGAAAAAATACACACCCAAGTATTTTGTGTTTGAGAATGTCCTTGGACTGCTGTCAGCTAAGGATGAAGATGGCTCTCTTCATTTTGATAATATGCAGAAACTTTTTGAGGAGTATGGCTACAGCACTGAATTTCGCCCTTTGAATGCATCAGACTATGGTGTCCTGCAGAACCGAAAAAGAATAATCCTGATCGGCAAATTGGGTAAGGGGCAAAAAGACTTCTATCCAGAAATTACCAAAGTAACCAGCGTACATAAA
This sequence comes from Acetatifactor sp., assembly GCA_045545375.1. GTDB lineage: Bacteria > Bacillota > Clostridia > Lachnospirales > Lachnospiraceae > Acetatifactor. The sequence continues at coordinate 1,284 of JAZQAT010000091.1, read as the reverse complement.
GTAGGCGAGTTGTTTTGTGATCTTCCCCCCATTCAAGCTGGCGGTGGAACAATTAAGCCTGTTGCTACAAATCCATATACTGGTAAATATTTAACCGCAGCCGGAATTAAAGATTATGATACAGAACCCGTTACGTTCCATCAAGCCAGACCCCATACCGAACAGGATCTGAAGATCTATAAAATCGTTGTAGAAACCTGGAACAAGCAGAAAACCAGGGTTGCATATACTGACCTTCCCGAAGAGCTGCGTACACACAACAACACGAAGTGTTTCCTGGACAGATTTAAAGTTGTCGCAGGTAACCTGACTTGTGCCCAGACAGTTGTTGCCCATATCTGCCGTGACGGTCACTACTATATCCATCCTGATGTCAGACAGAACCGTTCACTAACCCCACGCGAAGCAGCCAGAATCCAAACATTCCCTGACAACTACTATTTCGAGTCTGTAACAGGAAAGCCTTCACGGACTCTGGCATACAAGCAAATTGGCAATGCCGTACCTGTACGACTGGCTTATCACATTGCTTGTGCATTGCTTGAGAAATTTACCGAAGAAAACTCATAAAGCAAGAAACTGTGGCAAGCATCCAAGCTAATCTGATATATAGAACTATGAGGTGAATATTGTGGAAGAAAGAATTGTCATGCCATATGCGCCTATCCTTGTGGAATCGACCAGATCCATTGGATATTCCTTTGAGGCAGCTGTTGCCGATATCATTGACAATAGCATCAGTGCGGCTGCAACAGAGGTTAGGGTCTGCTTTTCTTCCAAAGATCCTCAGTGGCTGTGTATCGAAGATGATGGTTGGGGTATGACTCCTGAGGAACTGGAGAATGCCATGCGCTATGGCAGCCAGAGTTCTACTGATACCCGCAGAAAAGATGATCTGGGCAGATTTGGCTTGGGACTGAAAATGGCATCAATGTCACAGTGCAGAAAAGTTACTGTCATCAGCAAGAAAGACGGTGTTACTTGTGCTGCGTGCTGGGACTTGGACTATATTATTCGCCAGGAGAACTGGTCTCTGCAATTCTTCCCGGAAAGTGAAATTGAAGAGCTGCCAGGCTATTTATATTTAAAGCTGAAGGAATCGGGTACCGTTGTTATCTGGGAAGAATTTGATCGTCTGAAGCAGGGTGCGTCCAAGGTACAGAAAGCTTTTGATGAGAAAATCGAGCTGACCAGAAAGCACATCTCTTTGGTATTCCACCGCTTCCTGAACGATGAAAATCCAAAGAATCGCCTGTCCATGTATTTCAATGGCGAAGCTGTAAA
>JAZQAT010000090.1:0-23224 GCA_045545375.1 Acetatifactor sp. | reverse complement strand
GGGTAGCCAAGTTTGGCCGGGATAAACGCTGAAGGCATCTAAGCGTGAAGCCCCCCTCAAGATGAGATATCCCATGACATAGTCAGTAAGACCCCTTGAAGACGACAAGGTAGATAGGAATAAGGTGTAAGCACAGTAATGTGTTCAGCTGATATTTACTAATCGGTCGAGGGCTTATCCTGATGGCTGGAAAGTGAAGTAAATTTCACAGATAGGTTACAGAGTCTTGTAAGATTTAAGAGTTCAATGTTCGGTTTTGAAGGTATAAACAGTTTTGAGAGTAGCGAAGGCTGCTCTTTTTTCTTTATAGGAAAGACCGCCTACGGTTCTCGTATATAAAGACCGCCATACCGAATCATTTTATAATGTTATTCAGGGATGTGGCGGATGAATATAGGCTAACAAAAATTAAGTCGCGTCACTGACGAGGTAGAAAGCTTAAATCCAACAGTTATTTCAGAATGTTTCTTAGATTTGACCAAAGCACTTGCAACTTTTAACAGAATTGGTTTAAAATAAGAACCGGCACAGGAAATTTAAAATAAAAAGCATCACCCGGTAAGGACAAGTTCCTGCGCCGGTGATGCTTTTTCAATAAAGAAAAGGAGGGCCAGCAGGTTATGCGGCCTGCTGGCTGTTATGAAAAGAAAAAGTTTATATAAAAAAGGAGTTTGCTTGTTTCTATGATTTTATCTTACAGGATAATTGTGACCACAGTATAAAGAGATTTTGAACAAATTGTGTAATTTTGTTAATAATATTCTATGGTCTGGAGAGTAATCAGAATTCCGTCTGCAATAGCCCGGGCTATGTCGTAAAAGCGCTCGTCAAACAACAGATTATCCTCATCGTTGTTAATAAAACCCACTTCTACCAGCACTGCAGGCATCTGCGTACTGTTTAATACCACAAGGTTCGGCCGTTCTTTCACTCCCTGATTCACAAAGCCTATCTGCTCCAGTTCTGCATTGATATTATAGGCCATTCTGGCCGCTTCCCCATATAAATTGTAAACAAGAGATTCAATCCCGGTGTATTGATTGGGATAAGGGCTGGAATTACGGTGGATAGAGACGAAATAATCCGCATCGACCCGGTTGCCTTCCTGAGCTTTTTCATAGGGGGACTCGTATACATCGGCTGTGCGGGTATAATATACGTCTACGCCGTTATTTTCCAAAATAGAGCCGATGGCCATTGTCAGGGCAAGGGCATCATCTTTCTCCTGGCGGCCATTATAGACTGCACCCGGGTTGGCGCCTCCATGCCCGGCATCTAGGACTATCAGTGCCATAAGTATGCTCCTGTCTTTTTATTTATCATATGAAAAAATGAAGAAAATGTGAACAGATTGTAACTACTTTACTTAAAACTTACAAACAAATTACGCAAAAGTGATATTTTCATCTTTCTTTTCATGGTACGATATTTTACGTAAAGAAGATGATTAAACATTGAAGAAAAGAAAGAGGAGATTAAATTATGAAAAACAGATTAACTAAGGTATTGGCATTGATTGGTGCATGTGCACTGACAGTAGGATGTATGACAGGATGCGGAAACAGCAATAACACACAGAGCAGCGCAGAGAGCTCCGTGGAAAGCTCCACAGTAAAAGACACCGTAGTAGAAAATTCTGCAGCAGGAAGTTCTGAAACAGAAAGCTCTGCAGCAGATAGCGATACTGAACTGACCGGTTCCATCACCATGATCGGTTCTACTTCCATGGAAAAGCTGGCAAACGCTCTGGCTGAGACATTTATGGAAAAGAATCCCGGTGTCACCGTAAGTGCTGAATTCGTTGGTTCCTCTGCAGGAATAGAAGCAGTACTGAATCAAACTGCTGATATCGGTAACTCATCCAGAAATCTGAAAGACGAAGAGAAGCAGAACGGTGCAGTAGAAAATGTCGTAGCGATCGATGGTATTGCAGTATGTGTGGATGCTTCCAACACTGTAAAAGACCTGACCAAAGAGCAGTTAGCAGATATCTATACCGGTAAAGTGACTAACTGGAAAGATCTGGGCGGTTCTGATACCCCTATCGTAGTTGTAGGCCGTGAAGCAGGTTCCGGTACCAGAGATGCTTTTGAGGAACTGGTTGGTGTAAAAGACGCATGCACATATGCAAACGAGCTTGACAGCACCGGTGCAGTCATCGCAAAAGTAGCATCTACGCCCGGAGCAATCGGATATGCTTCCCTGGATGCTGTAGATGACTCTGTCATTACTGTTGCACTGGAAGGTGTAGAAGCTACTGCTGAGAACATCAAGGCAGGTAACTACTTCCTGAGCAGACCTTTCGTAATGGCTACCAACGGAGAAATCGAAGCACAAAGCGAACTTGTAAAAGCATGGTTCGAGTTTGTGCTGGGTGAGGAAGGACAGTCTGTAGCAGCAACTCTTGGTCTGATCACCATTGACTAATAAGGAATAAGGCGATGAAAAATGAAACACACGCTTCTGTGATAGGCAATCGAAAGAACAAAGCGGTGGTGGAAACTGTGGCACAGATAATCTTCACTATTTGTGCCACCTTCGCTATCCTGGCGGTAGCGTCCATTACCATATATATGATCGTAAGCGGTACTCCTGCTATTTTCAAAGTGGGACTGAAAGAGATTTTGTTCAGTACGCAGTGGAGTCCGGCTGCTAAAACAACAGAACCAAGTTTTGGTATTCTCTGGGTTATCCTGACTTCTATTATCGGTACCACCCTGGCTATCCTGATTGGAGTACCCATTGGCATTCTGACGGCGGTATTTCTGGCGGAAGTGGCGCCAAAGAAACTGGCAGCCATAGTAAAACCGGCAGTGGAGCTTCTGGCAGGGATTCCTTCTGTTGTGTACGGGCTTCTGGGAATCTATCTGTTAAGTCCGCTGATGTATAAGCTGGAACTGGCTGTGTTTAAGGGTTCAGGGACGCATCAATTTACCGGTGGAGCTAACCTATTATCTGCGGTCATTGTATTGGCAATCATGATTTTGCCTACTGTAATCAATATCAGTGAGACTGCCATCAAAGCAGTACCATCCCACATAAAGGCTGCTTCTCTTGCGCTGGGGGCTTCCCATATTCAGACGATTTTTAAGACTATTTTACCGGCAGCCAAATCCGGCATTGTGACAGCAGTTGTACTGGGAGTGGGAAGAGCCATTGGAGAAGCCATGGCTATCACATTAGTATCCGGGGGCGGCGTTAATGCACCATTGCCTTTCAATTCTGTACGTTTCCTGACCACGGCCATTGTCAGCGAAATGGGGTATGCCCAGGGAACACATCGTCAGGTGCTGTTCACTATCGGGCTGGTACTGTTTGCATTTATCATGGCAATCAATATTATTCTAAACAAGATTCTGAAAGGGGTCAAAGATGAATAAAAAGTTTCGGGTGAGTGATTTCTTGTTAAGGCTTGCAATTTACATATCTGCTCTGATTGCAGTGCTGATTCTTGTGGGAATCATCTGCTATGTCTTTGTAAGAGGAATCGGAACGGTGAACCGGACATTTTTAACGACGGTTACCAGTGCCATCAAGCAGACAGTGGGTATCGCAGGCAATCTTTTGAATACACTTTATATTATTATTATCACTCTGTTGATTGCTACACCTATAGGAGTGGGTGCTGCAATTTATTTAAATGAATATGCCAAGCCGGGAAAACTGGTATCTATCATTGAATTTACTACGGAAACACTTTCCGGTATTCCTTCCATTATATTTGGTCTGTTCGGAATGATCTTTTTCGGAAATACCCTAAAGTTGGGATATTCTATTTTAACAGGTGCATTTACATTGACCCTGATGGTATTGCCTCTTATCACCCGCAATACCCAGGAGGCACTCCGTACTGTGCCGGATTCCTACCGGTCAGGTGCTCTGGGAATGGGAGCCACGAAATGGTACATGATCCGTACGATCCTGCTTCCCTCTTCCATGTCAGGTATTGTAACGGGCATCATTCTGGCAATCGGAAGAATCGTGGGAGAATCGGCTGCACTGCTCTTTACGGCAGGCAGCGGATATCTTCTGCCTAAATTCGCAGACAGCCTTACTGAGAATATTAAGATTCTCGGTCAAAAAGCGCTGGATCCGGGAGGAACCCTGACAATTGAACTATATCTGCAGATGCAGAAAGGAAAATATGATACTGCGTTTGGTATTGCCTGTGTATTGATTGTAATCGTACTGGTAATCAATCTGCTGACCAAGATAGCGGCAGACAAATTGAAACCGGTGAAATGATAAAGCAACCCGGAAAGGAAGTAAGAGAATGGAAAACAGTAAGATATCGGTGAGGAATCTGAATCTTCACTATGGTGATAATCACGCATTGAAAAATATAAATATGGACATCAGAGACCATGCGATCACAGCCTTTATCGGTCCCAGCGGTTGTGGCAAATCCACTTTTTTAAAATGTCTGAATCGAATGAATGACCTGGTGGAATGTGCCAGAATCGAAGGTCAGGTATTGCTTGACGGAGAAGATATCTATGACAAAAGAGTAGATACTACTCTGCTTCGCAAAAAGGTGGGCATGGTATTCCAACAGCCCAACCCGTTTCCCATGAGTATTTACGATAACATAGCTTACGGTCCCAGGATTCACGGCATTAAAAATAGGAGTAAGCTGGACGAAATCGTAGAAAATGCCCTGAGAGGGGCCGCCATTTTTGACGAAGTTAAGGATAGATTGAAGAAGTCAGCCCTGGGACTTTCCGGCGGACAGCAGCAGCGACTGTGCATTGCCAGGGCGTTGGCTGTGGAACCGGAAGTGCTTTTGATGGACGAGCCTACATCGGCACTGGATCCGATTTCAACACTAAAAATAGAGGAATTGATGGAGAGCCTGAAAGAGAAATATACGGTTGCAATTGTGACTCATAATATGCAGCAGGCAGCCCGTGTGTCAGATGATACAGCCTTCTTCCTGGTAGGGGAAGTGGTAGAATTCAATTCTACGCAGGAGATTTTCTCAAGACCCCAGAATAAGAAGACGGAAGATTATATTACCGGTCGATTCGGTTGATGGATATAAAGGAGAGCGAATATGGCACCCAGAATTTTATTTGAACAGGAACTGGAATTGCTTAAGACAAAAGTTGCTGAGATGAGCGAGAGAGCAGAAAACAGTTATTATAAACTTCTTGCAGCGGTAAAGCATAATGATAGGGAGATATTTACGCAGCTTCTGGACAATGACCGCCATATGGTGGATATGCAGAGAAGCATAGAGGCGAAGTGCCTTACACTTCTTACCAGGCAGCAGCCGGTGGCACGGGATCTGAGGATTGTCTCCGCTGCACTTAAGGTAGTCACTGATATTGAAAGAATCGGAGATCACGTAACAGATTTGGCCGAGCTTTTCTTACGTATGGAAGAGGATTTCCTTCTGAAGGAGAAGGCACCTATACTGGCGGGAATGATGAATGAAACAGGCAAAATGCTTCGTGCAGCAGTAGAGGCTTTTGTCAATGAGGATACGAAAGCCGCAGAGGAAGTAATTAATCAGGATGATGTCATCGATGACTATTTCAATCAGGTGAAGAATCAGCTGATTCAGGATATCCGCACACAGAATCCCGATGCAGATAAAGTAGTGGATTTTTTGATGATGGCAAAGTATTTGGAGAAGATAGGAGACCATGGTGTAAATATCGCACAGTGGGCCATCTTTCAGAAAACGGGAGACATTGAAGATGTTCGTCTGCTTTAATAATGTATTTTTTTCCATAAAGTGAATATACTACCTTTGAATGAAAAGGAATTCGTGAATTGAGGGTAGTGTTTGCCTGCTTGACTTTACATAGATTTTACATAAAGATGCTTTTAGTTTTTACAAAGGTAAGGTATGATGTGGGTGTATGCGTGAAAATTACTTTGTTATGAGGAAAAAAGAGAGGAAAAGTTATGGATTTCTTTGATGTGTTAACGATGGTAGGTGGCCTGGCATTGTTCTTATACGGGATGAATCTGCTGGGAGACGGTCTGGCCAAGGCATCCGGAGGACGTCTTGAAAGTATTCTGGAAAAGCTGACCAATAATCCGCTTAAGGCAGTTCTGGTGGGAGCCGGTGTAACTGCTGTCATTCAGTCTTCTTCGGCTACAACTGTTATGGTAGTCGGTTTTGTTAACTCCGGTATCATGAAGCTGCAGCAGGCAGTGGGCATCATCATGGGTGCTAATATCGGTACGACTGCTACTTCCTGGATCTTAAGTTTGTCCGGAATTGAGAGCGGTTCCTTTTTCATGAAATTGTTAAAGCCCACATCTTTTTCGCCGGTACTGGCAATTATAGGTGTGGCTATTATCATGTTTTCTAATAAGGACAAATTGAAGAATGTAGCTACGATTTTAATTGGATTTGCCATTTTGATGTTTGGTATGGATACCATGAGTAATGCTGTAAAGCCACTTGCTGATGTGCCGGAATTTACCAGTATCCTGACCCGGTTCTCCAATCCCATCTTAGGTATGCTGGCCGGTCTTGTCCTGACTGCTGTCATCCAGTCTTCTTCGGCATCTATCGGTATTTTGCAGGCACTTTGTGTGACAGGTGCAATCTCATACAGCGCTGCCATTCCTATTATCATGGGACAGAATATCGGTACCTGCGTAACCGCTATGATTTCCGGCATAGGCGCAACAAAAAATGCAAAAAGAGCTGCACTGGTACACTTGTATTTTAACATTATTGGTACTATACTGTTTATGGTAGTATTTTATGCTGTCAATGCCGTTTATCCTTTTGGATTTATGGAAATAGCTGCCGATCAGAAAGGAATAGCAACTGTTCACAGTGTATTTAATGTAGCTGCAACGATTTGTCTGTTACCTTTCTCGAATCTCCTGGTTAAGCTGGCATGCCTGACTGTAAAGGAGGAAGAGGACAAGCCCGAGGAACTGCTTGGTACATCTACTGCTTTGAATCTGCTGGATGCCCGCTTCCTGGAGATTCCTTCCTATGCAGTGGAACAGAGCCGTAATGTAGCTATTACTATGGCTGAACTTGCAGAGGAAGCTATGAATCTGTCATTGGAACTGATCGGAAAATATAATAAAGAAAAGGCTGACAGAGTTTCACAGCTGGAGAAAGAAGTGGATCGGTTTGAAGATGAACTGGGTACTTATCTTGTGAAGCTTAGCTCTAAGAATCTGTCAGAAAAGGACAGCCATACCTTATCGGAAATCCTTCACTGTATTGGTGATTTTGAGAGAATTTCCGATCATGCATTGACCATTAGGAATGCAGCAGAAGAGATGCATTCCAAGAAACTGAAATTCTCTGACAAGGCACAGACTGAACTTGAGACACTGGGACGTGCTATTCATGATATTTTAAAGATTACCATGCTGAGTTTCTCAGAGGAAGATCTGGAGCTTTCCAAGCAGGTAGAGCCGTTAGAAGAGGTTATTGATGAGCTGAACATGGAAATCAAGCAGCGTCACGTTAAGAGGCTTCGTAAGGGAAAGTGTACAATTGAACTGGGATTTATCCTGTCTGATATCACTACGAATCTGGAGCGGGTATCTGACCATTGTTCCAACATTGCAGTGTGTCTGCTTCAGGTAAGTGAGGATGAGTATGAGACTCATGCATACCTGGGCGAAATGAAGCAGGAGAGCAATGTGGAGTTCCAGGGCAAGGTGATGGCCTACAGGGAGCGTTATCAGCTTCCTTGAGGAAAACAGGAACTTAAGGAAAGCAAGAAAGGGTGAGTATATGGCTCTGATATACGTTGTAGAGGACGATAGGAACATTCAGGAGATTGAAGAGTTTGCCCTGACCAATGTGGGGTATCAGGTTCAGGGCTTTGAGTGTGCAGGAGATTTTTATGCAGGTCTGGAGAAAGAGATTCCGGACCTGATTCTGCTGGATGTTATGCTCCCGGATGAAGATGGGCTGAATATTGTCAGAAAGCTCAGGACACGCAAGGATACAGTGACCGTACCTGTTATCATGGTTACAGCCAAGACTACAGAGATAGATAAAGTAAAGGGACTGGATATCGGTGCCGATGATTACATGACCAAGCCTTTCGGTGTCATGGAACTGATCTCCAGAGTAAAAGCCATGCTCAGAAGAAGCGCCAAGCCGGAGGATAAGGAGAAAATTCTGAAGCTGGGTAAGGTTCTTTTAGACAGGGAGAAGCATGCGGTATATGTCAATGATGAGCAGGTGGAACTGACTTATAAGGAATATGAACTTTTAAAACTGCTGATGGTAAATGCAGGAATTGTTACCACCAGACAGGTCATCCTGGATCGCGTGTGGGGCATTGATTTTGAAGGCGAATCCAGAACGCTGGATATGCATATCAAAACGCTCCGCCAGAAGCTGAAAGAAGAGGGAGCCTTAATTAAAACGGTTCGTAATGTAGGATATGTGATGGGGAGCTGACGAATGAAGAAAAAGATTAATTCCAGTTTGATCATGATTGCAGTGGTGGGGATTTTAGCTACTGTACTTTTGCTTACGCTGGTGTATTATGATTTGTTCTGCAGACAGGTCACAGAAGATTTAAAGACATATGTGGCGTTCATCAGGCAGTATGATATTGCAGGTGACCTTCAGGAATCGGGTACAATTGTACATAAAGAAGGGTTGGAGGTTACCTTATTCAGTATTGATGGTCAAATTATTTATGACAGCAATGAGACTTACGGTCAAGTGGAAGATAGCAGTGAACAGCCGGAAATCGAGGCGGCTTTTGCTGATGGAGAGGGACAGGCAGTCAGAAAATCCAATACTTTGAACAGAAGCACCTTTTATTATGCGGTACAGCTGAATGATGGAAGCGTACTGAGGGTTGCCAAGGAATCTGAAAGTCTTTTCAGCATTGTCGTCAGTGCACTGCCCAGTCTGGCTCTGGTAACCTGTATGCTGATTGTGGTAAGCATGGCACTTGCACATTATCTGACCGCCAAGCTGGTTACACCCATAGAGCGCCTTGCGGTGAATCTGGAAGATAAAAACGATTCCCCGGAATATGAGGAATTGTCTCCTTTGATCGATACGATTCAAAAGCAGCATCAGGATATTATAAAAAATGCTAAAATAAGGCAGGAATTTACTGCCAACGTATCCCATGAACTAAAGACCCCTTTGACTTCCATTTCAGGATATGCGGAGCTGATTGAAAGCGGTATGGCTTCTGAAACGGATACAGTTCGCTTTGCCAGAGGAATACACAAGAGTGCTAACCGATTGCTGACACTGATCAACGATATTATCCGTTTGTCTGAACTGGATGGTACGGAGGAAGCGCCTCATTTTGAGCGTCTGAATCTGTATCAGCTGGCAGAAACTTGCGTAGATATGCTTTATATGAATGCAGAGAAGCATCATGTTACCATTGATCTGAAAGGAATGGAAAGCTATATTACAGGGAATAAGCAGATGATAGAAGAGCTTTTATATAATCTCTGCGACAATGCCATTCGATACAACAACGAGAATGGTTCGGTGACCGTTGAGGTTTATCCAAGGCAAAGGAACACGGTTCTCGTGGTCAGGGACACAGGTATCGGTATTCCGAAAGAACATCAGGATAGGATTTTCGAACGCTTCTACAGAGTGGACAAAAGTCGTTCCAAATCTACCGGAGGCACCGGTCTGGGTCTTGCTATTGTCAAACATATCCTTGTCAAGCATAATGCTTCCATTGAACTAAAGAGTGAGAGCGGAGAGGGAACGGAGATTACCGTTACTTTTCCGGATATGGTTTAGCGGGTAAAAAGAAATAAAAATGGCGAACCCTTAAGCGGGTTCGCCATTTTCTTCTGCACTTTCGTCAGATATATGTTCAGATTTCCTGGAATCGGGATCTTCATCCTCCACAGGAGGTTCAGGCAGTGTCATCAATACCTTACAGATACGGTTCTGGTCAATTCCCTGTACTTTCAGGGTAATACCGTTCTCAAGAGTCACTTCTTCATTATCTTCCGGCAGACGATCCAGACATTCGATAATAATACCGCCGATAGAGTCATAATCTTCAGAACGAAGTTCCGTATTCAAGGCATTATTAATATCGTCCAGTTTCATGCTGCCTTCCACAAGATAGCAACGCTCACCAACTTCCTGAATCAATTCTTCCTCGTCTTCATCATATTCATCACGAATCTCACCGACGATTTCTTCCAGAAGGTCTTCCAAAGTGATCATACCGACAGTAGCACCGTATTCATTCAGGACAAAGGCCACATTGGTAGTTTTCTCACGCATTTCCAACATCAGGTCTGCGCTCTTTTTGAACTCATATGTATAGTGAGCGTCACGCAGAATCTGCCCCACGGAGAAGTTATCAGGGTCTGCATTCAGGATAAAATCCTTGATGTTGATCAGACCGATGATATTATCTTTTTCCTCCTGATAGACAGGGAGACGGGTGTACATGGATTCTCTGAATACGCTCAAAACGGTATCATAAGATGCATCTATATTCACAGTGGTCATATTGATACGGGGAATCATAATATCCTTCGCCAGAGCATCGGAGAAATCAAACACATTGTAAATCATTTCTCTTTCTTCTGTTTCGATGACTCCATCCTCATGGCTGACATCCACATAAGTCTTCAAATCGGATTCCGTCATAGCAGAAGGCCTTTGATTGGGGTCAATGTGCATCAATTTCAGGATGAGGTTGGATAAAAAGTTAACTACAATGATAACAGGCGTCAGCAGATGCATGAGTCCATAAATGATTCCGCTGTATAACAGAGAAAGCTTTTCGCTGCAGAACATAGCCCAGGTCTTGGGAACAATTTCACCGCAGAGCAGAACAACTACCGTCAAGATACCGGTTGCGATTCCAACAGCCAGATTAATCCGCATAGCAAGTGTGGTAGCAAGCGCAGAAGCAGACAAATTCACGATATTATTGCCAATCAGAATCGTACTGAGCATCTTACTGTAATTACCCAGAATTTTGTTGACTTTGGCAGCGCGCTTGTCGCCTTCTTCTTCAAGCGTTCGCATACGGACACGATTCACGGTGCTAAGAGCCGTCTCTGCCGACGAAAAAAATGCGGACAGAATTACAAGAATTACCAGAACAATAAGTTGTATGACACTCGGGTCAACCAAAAAAAATCACTCCTTTTTCAGTGTGAACTGACACCCAAGCCAGTTCAAGTTTACAGTTGTAATAGAATATACAATACCTCACCGGTATTTGTCAAGTTTTTAGAGCCCTTCGCATATATTTTTTATAAAAAGTTAATAGTTGTACAACTATCCTTAAAAGGAGAAACATATGCAAAGACCTACAAGAACCCCCTCCACAGAAGAAACCTTCCCAATCCTTACCTTACTAAAATGCCTGCTTGCTTCGTTCCTTGTTACAGGCCTTTTATTACTCTTCTTAGCCCTGCTCCTCTACAAACTGGGGCTCACCGAAAAAATCGTCTCAATCGCCATCATCGCCATCTACGTTCTAGCCACCTTCCTCGCCGGCTTCCTCACCGGCAAGAAGTTGAAGACCCGCAAATTCCTCTGGGGATTTCTGGAAGGGATAGCCTATTTTGCAATTCTGACTGTCCTTTCCCTAATCCTGAATAGCACCCCGGGAAGCGCCCCCAATTCCATCCTCACGACGTTTGTACTCTGCGCCGCCGGAGGAACTCTCGGCGGCATGCTAAGCTAATATAGTCTGGATGAATTAAACAAATTTCAAAAAAACCCTTTTACAAATTATGATTTTATGGTATACTACAGAGAGTTTATTAGTCTATTGACTTTTAAAAGCATAAGGAGGCTATAAAATGAAACACATTAAGACATTAACAACAAGAGATTTAAAAGAGTCCATGAAGAAGGGCGGATGCGGTGAATGCCAGACTTCCTGCCAGTCAGCATGTAAGACTTCCTGTACCGTTGGTAACCAGAGCTGTGAGAAGCTGAAATAAGGAATAAGAAGTCCGAGACTAACGTAAGCAGCGATTCCTGTCGCTGCTTAATCTTTGTTGTAGAGGAAATGCGTTTGTTCGCAAAAAGAGAACTAGAAAGGAAATATACCTGTGATACATCAGTATAAAAATAACGGGTTCAATATCGTAATGGATGTGAACAGCGGTTCCATTCATGTGGTGGATGAAATCGTATATGATATGATTCCACTGGTGGAACCCCTGGTAAACGAAGGCATCAAGGATCCTGATACCATCAAGGCAGCAGTATTAAATCTGGCAAATATCCCTTATCCGGATGAACAGATCGTGGAAGCTGTGGATGAGGTACTGGCTCTTGAAAAAGAAGGGCAGCTATTTGCTCCTGATATTTATGAGAATTATGTATTTGATTTTAAGAAAAGGCAGACGGTAGTTAAGGCATTGTGTCTGCACATTGCTCACGACTGCAATCTGGCTTGTCAGTATTGTTTTGCGGAAGAAGGCGAATATCACGGCAGAAGAGCATTGATGAGCTTTGAAGTGGGAAAGAAGGCGCTGGATTTTCTGGTAGCCAATTCCGGCAACCGCGTCAACCTGGAAGTGGATTTCTTTGGCGGAGAGCCGCTGATGAACTGGCAGGTGGTTAAAGACCTGGTAGCTTACGGCAGAAGCCTGGAGGAACCTCATAATAAGAAATTTCGTTTCACACTGACCACCAATGGTGTGCTGTTAAATGATGACATTCTGGAATTTGCCAATAAGGAAATGGCGAATATCGTTTTGAGCATTGACGGACGTAAGGAAGTGCATGATAAGATGCGTCCGTTCCGCGGCGGTCAGGGCAGCTATGACTTGATCGTACCTAAGTTCCGGAAGGTGGCTGAGAGCAGGAATCAGACGAATTATTATGTGAGAGGTACGTTTACGCATAATAACCTGGACTTTGCAGAGGACGTGCTGCATCTCGCAGATCTTGGCTTTGAACAGATTTCCGTGGAGCCGGTAGTAGCGCAGCCTACCGATTCTTATGCGATTCAGGAGGCAGATATTCCCGGGCTGAAAGAGGAATATGATAAGCTGGCGGTAGAGATGATCAAGCGTCGCAGAGAGGGAAGACCTTTCAACTTCTTCCATTTCATGATCGATCTGCAGGGCGGTCCTTGTGTGGCAAAGAGACTTTCCGGCTGTGGTTCCGGTACAGAGTATCTGGCAGTAACACCCTGGGGAGATTTGTATCCCTGCCATCAGTTTGTGGGAAATGAAAAGTTCCTCATGGGCAATGTGGATGATGGAATCGTAAGAGAGGACATCAGAGACGAATTCAAATGCTGTAATGTCTATGCCAAGGACAAGTGCAAGAAGTGCTTTGCCAAGTTCTACTGCAGCGGCGGATGTGCTGCCAATTCTTACAATTTCCATGGCAATATCAATGATGCATACGACATCGGCTGTGAATTGCAGAGGAAGAGAATCGAATGTGCAATCATGCTGAAGGCCGCACAGGCTGAGGATGAGGCATAACGATAGAAACACAAGGAAAGAATGGAGAGAAGAGACATGAAGAAAAGTAAGGCAATTGTAATCCTGCTTGTCATGGTGATCGCACTGCTCGGAGTCGGTTATATCGATATCTGGGGTGTAAATGCTGATGGTTCGGGAAGTGCTTCCGACATCAAGCTGGGTCTTGACCTGGCAGGCGGTGTCAGTATTACATATCAGGTAGTGGGAGATGAAGAGCCCAGTGCTACCGATATGAGTGATACGGTGGCCAAGCTGCAGAAGCGTGTATACAATTACAGCACTGAAGCAATTGTATATCAGGAAGGTGCAGACAGAATTAATATTGAAATCCCCGGCGTATCAGATGCAAACGCCATCCTGCAGGAACTGGGAAAGCCCGGTTCATTGTATTTCATTGCCGAGACGGATGCTGACGGTAATGCTAACTACAGCATGCAGTTGAATGCAAACGGGTATTATGAGTATGCTTTGAACAAGACTATTGAAGAACTGGAAGCAGACGGTTCCATAGTTCTTGTGGGTACTGATATCAAGGACGCTCAGGCAGGAAGTCAGCAGGATCAGCTTGGCAATTCAGAGTTCATGGTACATTTGACCATGACAGACGAAGGAAAAGAAAAATTTGCCGAAGCTACCAGAAAAGCTTATGACAACGATGAGACACTTGGTATCTACTATGATGGCAGTTTTGTCAGTGTACTTTCTGTAAATGCAGTACTGACAGACGGAACTGCTTCAATCAGTCCTATGGAGTCATATGAAGCTGCTGAAAATCTGGCATCTACCATCCGTATCGGTGGTCTGAAGCTGGAACTGGAAGAGCTGCACTCTAAAGTAGTAGGTGCACAGCTTGGTGTAGAAGCCATCGATACCAGCTTGAAGGCAGGTGCTATCGGTTTTGTAATTGTAGTTATTTTCATGATAGCAGTATATTATATCGCAGGTGTGGCATCTACAATTGGCTTGAGCTTGTATGTAGCACTGATCGTGCTTCTTTTGAATGGTTTTGACATGACCCTGACGTTGTCCGGTATCGCAGGTATCATCCTGTCCATCGGTATGGCAGTAGATGCCAATGTTATCATCTTTGCACGTATCAGAGAAGAAATTGCAGCCGGAATGTCTGTAAAGACTGCTATGAAGGTTGGTTTTGATAAGGCACTGTCTGCTATCGTTGACGGTAATATCACCACCCTGATTGCGGCAGGCGTGCTTCTTTTACTGGCTCCCGGAAGTGTGAAGGGCTTTGCACAGACACTGGCTCTTGGTATCGTATTGTCCATGTTCACTGCACTTGTCATCACCAAGCTGATTATGCAGGCTTTCTATGCGCTGGGTATCAGAGACAAGAAGTGGTATGGTGTGGCGAAAGAGCATAAGACCATTGATTTCCTCTCCAAAAAGGGAATCTTCTTTGGTATCTCCATTGCAGTCATTGCTGCAGGATTTATCGTAATGGGTGTGAATAAAGTGACCACCGGTGATGCGCTGAACTTCAGCCTGGAATTCAAGGGAGGTACCGCTACCACGGTAACCTTTAACAGCAATAAGACCCTGGAAGAGGTTAACAGCGAAATCGTTCCTCTGGTTGAGGAGATTATCGGAAGTGCAGTTCAGATTCAGACTGTTCAGGATTCCAATGAAGTAATCTTCAAGACTTCTACACTTGATGTAGAGCAGAGAGAAGCACTGAATGAGATGTTTACAGAGACCTTTGGGGTAAAAGAAGACAAGATTACTTCCGAGACCATCAGTTCCACTATCAGTGACGAGATGACAAGAGATACGATTATTGCGGTTATCGTAGCTATTGTATGTATGCTGATTTATATTCGCGTACGTTTCAGCGATATCCGTTTTGGTGTCAGCAGCGTAGTGGCACTTCTTCATGATGTATTGGTTGTACTTGCTTTCTATGCAGTGGCAAGAGTATCTGTGGGTAACACCTTTATTGCGTGTATGCTGACCATAGTAGGTTATTCCATCAATGCAACCATCGTTATCTTCGACCGTGTAAGGGAGAACATGAATACGATGACCAAGAAAGATACCTTAAAGGATGTGGTGAATAAGAGCATCACTCAGACATTGTCCAGAAGTATCTTTACATCACTTACGACTTTCATCATGGTAGCTGCTCTGTATATTCTGGGTGTAACCAGTATCCGTGACTTTGCACTGCCTTTGATGGTAGGTATCGTGGCAGGTGCTTATTCCTCTGTGTGCCTCACAGGTGCAGTATGGTATGTGCTGAGAACAAAGTTCCCGCCTAAGGCAAGCAACTAAAAACGGTCTGATGCAGATTAATAAAAATAAGTGACAAAAAAGAATCCGGAGATGTTTCTCAGGATTCTTTTTTATTCATATTGGAAAAGAGGCATTTATTTGTAGAGAAGGCTCCTCACCTGCCTTTGCCTGAATCTTTCCATTATGTGCTGCCACGATTGCTTTTGCTACAGACAGGCCAATTCCGTATCCTCCCGTTTGGGAGTTACGGGATGGATCTATCCGATAAAAGCGATCAAATAATAAGGGCAGGCTTTCCCCGGGGATAGGATATTCAGTCGTATTCGTTACAGATAATACCAGCATTTTATTCTGTTTTTCCAGTGCCAGAGAAACAGTGCCATTGTCAGGAGAATATTTCAGCGCATTATCTAACAGGATGCTGATTAATTGTCGGATTGCTTTTTCATTGCCTGTTAGGGACAACATTGGTTGGATATGACACAAAAAAGTTTTCCCTTGCGTCTGAGCCAATGCCTGAAAAGATAAGGCCGTTTCACTTACTAAATCTGAAAAAGAAAATTCGATCATTTGCATGGAATCAGATGATTCCTCCATCCGGGCCAGATAAACAAGATCATTTGTCAATGAAGTCAGCCTTTTGGCCTGTTTCTGTATATCTTCCAACCATTCATTTTTGCCGAATTCCATTTCCAGAACGTCTGCATCCGCATTAATAATGGTTAATGGTGTTTTTATTTCATGACCTGCATCTGTAATAAAGCGTTTCTGCTTTTCGTAGCTTTCGGAAATCGGACGTACAATTTTGTTGGAGAAAAAAATGATAATAGTAAACACCAAAATGTAACCGGCAATGGAAATTCCCACACTTGCAAGAAGAAAATCTCTGAAGGAATCAAGTTTTCTTCCGCAATCCAGAAATATAACTCGTGTGACACTATCTTCCCGCTGAACCATATAGCGGAAATCATCAACAAATCCGTGATCGCGATTTTTACTTATGACAGTTTGGGCATACTTGATGGCTTTCGAAGTATCAACGGAAATAATACGGCTTGTCTCTGCCTGATTCACAGTATAAGAGTCACTGTTCAGCGAAACAGAAAAGTACCTGGACTCATACGGGATCTCAGGGGACATATCCGGCAGCAGCTCATTACTCTTTTTTCCTCTATTCTTTATGGAAGGGAAGGAGCCTTTATTTTCCGATAAGATTGCAAGAACATCATCTGCATCCTCAGCGACTCCGTTATAGTTTACAATATTAATACCGGCAATGATGATGGTAAGTACGAGGAATAGAGCAGTCATTGAAAGCAGGATAAATTTTATTTGTAGTTTTTTTATCATGAGTTTTCCTCCAGTGAGTATCCTGCATTGCGCGCTGCTTTGATTTGGATATTGGCATGAAGGGCACTGAGCTTTTTGCGCAGATAAGAGATATATACCCAAACTACATTGATTCCTGCCTCAGAATCATAGCCCCATATTTTCTCCATGAGTCTTTCCGTTGAGAAGAGATTTTGCGGATTGGACATGAAAATCTCCATCATCTGGAATTCCTTATTTGCCAATCGGAAGCTGCCGTAGGGAGAGGAAAGCTCGAAGGTTGCCAGATCCAGTGTGATGTTTCCAAAGGTCAGCTTGGAAGCTACGGTATTTTGGTTTCTGGTCATAGCACGGATCCTTGCGAGAAGTTCCCTGGTATCAAATGGTTTTGTCAGGTAATCATTGGCTCCGCTATCCAATCCCAATACCTTTTCATCAATTTCTGATTTTGCTGTCAATATTAAAACAGGAATGAAATTGCCTTGCGCTCTCAGTTTTTGGAGTACTGTGATTCCGTCCATTTTAGGCATCATAATATCCAGAATGGCAGCATCATATTCGCCGGTTTCAAGGTAAGCGAGAGCATCTTCCCCATTGTAGACAGCTTCTGCTGTGTAATTATTCTTCTCTAATATTTTAACAAGAGCCCTTGATAAAGAGTGTTCGTCTTCTGCCAGTAATAATCTCATAGTACACCTGCTTTCTGTTTTTTACCAGTATATCATATCTCACAAATAATAAATAGAAATAAAATGAAAGTATTTTTAAGTCCAGTTAGGGTTTGTCTTATATACTTTCACCTATGAGGAGGTAACTGCTATGGCTTATCAAGCTGTTTTCAAAAGATATGAATTGAAATATCTGCTCACAGCGGAGCAGAAAGCAAAGATAGTTGAAGCAATGGAGCCCTATATGGCTTTGGACAAATATGGACGCACCACAATCCGTAATATCTATTTTGATACTGACAATTACCGGCTGGTTCGTCACTCAATTGACAGACCGGCCTACAAAGAAAAACTGAGAATGCGGAGTTATAGCAAAGCCAGTCCGGGGAGTACTGTTTTCGTGGAATTGAAAAAGAAGTATGATTCCGTAGTGTATAAGCGTCGTGTATCAATGACAGAAGAGGAGGCAATGGAGTGGGTGACAGGTGTAGCGCATTGCAGGCAGGAAACGCAGATTTCGGATGAAATCGATTATTTTCTGTCTTATTATGAGACTTTGCATCCTGTAGTATTCCTTTCCTATGAAAGGGAGGCATTCTATGCAAAAGACGGAAGTGATTTTCGCGTGACCTTTGACGATCATATTCTCTGCCGCCGGGAAGAATTGTCGCTGGAATCGGATGTGTGGGGAACTTCCTTATTGGAAGACGGGATGGTATTGATGGAAATCAAGTGCTCAGGAGGGATTCCTTTGTGGATGACCCATGTGCTGTCCCGGGAACATATTTACAAAACCTCTTTTTCAAAATACGGCACTGCTTATCAGACAATGATTTATCAAAATACAAAAGGAGACTTATTATATGTCTAATATTTTTCGCGGGCTGTTTGACACGGATATGACAAGTGTCATCAGCGTAACTGACTTTTTTTTATGTATCGGCTGTTCCCTGTTGATCGGCCTTATTCTGGCGTTTAGTTTTATGTACCGTTCCCATTATACCAAGAGCTTTGTTGTGACGTTAGCGCTGCTGCCTGCAGTTGTCTGCGTTGTCATCATGATGGTCAATGGCAATGTTGGAGCGGGTGTGGCAGTTGCCGGGGCATTCAGCCTTGTGCGCTTTCGCTCTGCACCCGGTACCGCGAAAGAAATTACCATGCTGTTTTTGGCTATGGGTGCGGGCTTGATTGCAGGTATGGGCTACTTGAGTTTTGCACTGCTGTTCACTATTATTATGTGTCTGCTCAACATAGTTTACAATCGGCTGGATTTTGGCACGAAAAGAAACGCTGCTATTTATAAGACACTGAACATCACAATTCCCGAAGATTTGGATTATTCGGATGTATTTGACGGTATTCTGGAGGAGTATGCCACTTCTTTTGAACTGGTTCGCGTGAAAACGACCAACATGGGAAGTATGTTCCGGCTTACATATAACTTGACATTAAAAGAAGCGGTAAAAGAAAAAGAAATGATTGATAAACTTCGCTGCAGAAACGGAAATCTGGAAATCACTGTTTCCAAGCAAGAGACAACCGTTGCAGAGCTGTAAAGAGGAGGTCAGGTTGAATGAAAAAAAAACATATTCAGATTGGGGCTTTGTTGCTGATGTCCTTATTATTGAGCGCGTGCGGACAGGATTCTGTCTCCACGGACTCAGAACCGGAAAGTAGTAATAATAGTGAATCAGTGGATATATCAAGCACGGGCGCTGTGGAGAATAATTCAGAAATGTTTTCAGACAGAGACTTTGAAGTGGGTTATGCTGAAAGTGAAAGTGCCATCATATTATTAAATGGCGATTCGGCTGCATGCAGTTCGGATACAGTCCGGATTTCCGGCAGCACAGTTACCATCATGGATGAGGGGACTTACATTCTTTCAGGTACTCTGAATGATGGGATGATTATCGTCAATTCGGATAAAAAGGATAAGACACAGTTAGTTCTGGATGGAGTTTCCATTCACAGTGAAACATCTGCGCCTATTTATATTCTGCAGTCGGATAAAGTGTTTATCACTATGGCAGAGGACTCTGAGAATACGCTTTCCAACGGAGGCAGTTTTACTGCAATAGACGAGAATAATATCGATGCAGTCATTTTTTCAAAAGAGGATTTGACACTGAATGGTTCAGGGACGCTGACAATTACCTCAGCGGCAGGACATGGTATCGTTTCTAAGGACTCCCTGACGATCACCAGCGGAACCTATGATATCAGTTCTGCTTCCCATGCCCTGGCAGGTAAAGATGATGTCAGTATTGCAAATGCTGTTTTTGCCATTACTTCCGGTAAGGATGGTATCCATGCTGAAAATACAGATGATGCAGCGTTGGGGTTTGTCTATATTCAAAACGGTACGTTTGACATCACTTCCGAGGGAGATGGTATGAGCGCCGCTGCATATATACAGATTGAAGATGGCAGCTTCCATATTACTTCCGGCGGCGGGAGTGAGAATGCCGAGAAACAGACTTCAGATTCCTGGGGAAACTTTATGGGTGGAGGAAAAGGCCGTGGTGGCAGCAGAGGCGGTTCTTATGGCGGATTAACGAATACGGTAACCGATGAAGATGAAGATAGTACAAGCATCAAGGGAATTAAGGCGGTCGGCGATCTGGTCATAAATGGAGGTGATTTCACGATTGACTCGGCAGATGATTCTGTACATTCTAATGCATCTGTGACGATAAATGGCGGAACTTATGAGATTACATCCGGCGATGATGCCTTCCACGCTGATGAAACATTGACAATTACAGCCGGTAAGATAAATATTACGGAAAGCTATGAAGGTTTGGAAGGCCTCAGCATCGAGATACAAGGGGGCGACATTGTCCTGACAGCAAGCGACGATGGCCTGAATGCTGCAGGTGGTACAGATCAAAGTGGATTTGGTGGGCGCCGCGGCAACGAGATGTTTGGAGGCGCAGGCAGCGGTTCGTCTTCGGGAAGTATTGTAATTTCAGGCGGCACAATTAATGTGACTGCTTATGGTGATGGCATTGATTCCAATGGAACTCTGGAGATTACTGATGGTTATATAACTGTATGCGGTCCGATGCAGGGGGATACTGCAACTCTGGATTATGATGTAAGTGCCGTTATTGCAGGAGGTACCTTTATCGGAACAGGTGCTTCAGGCATGGCTCAGACTTTTAGTGATGCCAAACAGGGAATAATTGCCGTCGGCGTCGGAAATCAGTCAGCAGGTACTCAAATCAAGCTGACTGATAGTAAGGGAAACACTGTACTTACACACACACCCGAGCTTTCTTTTGCTGTTGTGATTATCAGCAGCCCTGATATTATCTCAGGGGATACATATACGATGACTGTGGGTTCTATCTCAGGAGAAATAACTGTCAACTAATTGATGGAGATATAAAGAAGGAGTAATTATCACTATGGAAAAATGGCTGGTCAGTGCCAAAAAAGCAGATTTTAATGCCTGGGCCCAAAAGTTTGGAATCTCCCCCGTACTTGCCAGGATTATCAGAAACAGGGATATTACGGAAGAGGCACAGGTCAGGAGCTTTTTACAAGGTACCCTGGAAGATTGCCACAGTCCATGGCTTTTATACCATATGGAAAAGGCAGTAGACTTGATACTTCAAAAGATACAGGAGAAAGCACCTATCCGTGTTATCGGAGATTATGATGTGGATGGCATTTGCTCTTCCTACATACTGACCAGAGGCTTACAGCTATTAGGAGGCTGTGCCGACACTGCGATTCCTCACAGGATTCATGATGGTTATGGCTTGAATGAGCATTTGATCGAGACTGCCAGGCAGGACGGTATCCGGATGATTGTCACCTGTGACAACGGAATTGCTGCAGTATCACAGATTGCACTTGCCGGAGAATATGGCATGACAGTAGTAGTGACAGACCACCACGAAGTACCCTTTACAATGGAAAATGGTGAAAAAAAAGAACTATTGCCTCAGGCAGATGCCATTGTGGATCCCAAGCAGCAGGCTTGTCAGTATCCTTATAAAAATATCTGCGGAGCGGTAGTAGCGTATAAGCTGATTCAGGCATTGGCAGAACGAACCGGAAGTAAGCTGCTTACGGATGCAATGGAAGAATTGCTTCAGTTTGCGGCAATTGCTACCGTTTGTGATGTGATGGAATTGAAAGACGAGAACCGTATCCTCGTAAAAGAAGGTCTGAAACGTTTGAAAGTAACACAGAATCTGGGACTGCGGGCACTGATTGAAGTCAATGGGATTGATTCGTCCAAGCTTTCCGCATATCATCTGGGTTTTGTCATCGGTCCCTGCCTCAATGCCACAGGTCGTCTGGATACTGCCCTGAGGGCACTGGAACTGCTGGAAAGCAAGACAAAGCAGGAGGCTATGAGTGCTGCTTCAGAGCTGAAGGCTTTGAATGACAGTCGTAAAAACCTGACACAGAAGGGTGTGGAGCAGGCTATACAATATATTGAAAGTCATCAGATGCAGGAAGACCGGGTAATGGTAGTCTATCTTCCTGAGGTGCATGAAAGCTTGGCAGGTATCATTGCAGGTAAAATCAGAGAAAGCTATTATAAGCCTGTTTTTGTACTGACGAAAGGGGAGGAAGGGGTGAAAGGCTCAGGCAGAAGCATTGAGACTTATCACATGTATGAAAACATGACTGCAGTAAAGCATTGCTTCAGCAAATTCGGCGGTCACAAGCTGGCAGCCGGTATGTCTCTGGCAAAACGCTGCGATTCTTTGGAAGAGGATGTGGAAGCTTTCAGGCGGGAATTAAATGAAATCTGTACCTTAACGGAAGATGATCTGGTACCCAGGGTCCACATTGATGTTCCCATGCCAATATCCTACGCTACCGGAGAACTGGCGGAAGATTTGAATTTACTGGAGCCCTTTGGCGTAGGCAATCCTAAGCCCCTTTTTGCCCAGAAGGATCTCCGCTTCATCCGAGGCTGGAAAATGGGCGCAAAACAAAACTTTGCCCGCTACAAAGTCCGCACCCCGGAGGGGACAGAAGCCGACCTTGTATTCTTCGGCAATATCGACAATTTTGCTGCTTTCCTGGATCAAAAATACGGTCCCGGTTCAGCCGCAGCATTGTACAGTACATACTGTAATTATTCGGTATCCGTAACGTACCAACTATCCATCAACTCCTACCGCGGTACCGAGTCCCTGCAATTTATCATGCAGAATTATTGTTAGATGCCGGCTCGAAGCACCACTGCTTACCGGTGCTATAAGGGCTTATTGTAATCCCTTATTTCGTTAAAATTTTTATCTTTATTTTATAAAAC
Source organism: Acetatifactor sp. (assembly GCA_045545375.1). Taxonomy (GTDB): domain Bacteria; phylum Bacillota; class Clostridia; order Lachnospirales; family Lachnospiraceae; genus Acetatifactor. Next base: position 274 of record JAZQAT010000090.1, on the reverse strand, counting down.
CCTTATAGAATGGACACACTTTAGACACATTTTCACAGTATAGTATATTTCAGATAGTTGATGAACTCACTATCTCCCCCCTCATAAGAAAATCGCGGAAAGGCTCCGGTTTCGACCGGAGCCTTTCCGTGTAGCTCCAAAATAGTCCTTGTAATATACCCTCTTGGGGTATATAATAACCAGAGATATTCTGGATGGAAAAGAAGATACTGTAGATGAACTGGTAACTACCCTTCAGAAGCTGATGAAATAATGCTTAAAATATTGTATAGGA
>JAZQAT010000089.1:0-53280 GCA_045545375.1 Acetatifactor sp. | reverse complement strand
ATAACTCTTTCGCCACGGCCACCCTTACCAGCTGCCTTAGCTTCTTCAGCGGTGAAGTATACTTTACCAGCTGCTGCGCCGGGAGATGCAGGAAGAGCAGAACCGATAACTTCACCGGCCTTCAGAGCTGCTGCATCAAATGTAGGATGCAGTAACTGATCCAGAGATTTAGCTTCGATACGGCATACTGCTTCTTCAGGAGTGATCATGCCTTCATCTACCAGATCACAAGCGATATTGATAGCTGCAGGAGCGGTTCTCTTACCATTTCTGGTCTGCAGGAAGTATAACTTACCTTCTTCAATAGTGAACTCCATATCCTGCATATCACGATAGTGATTCTCAAGCTTGTTAGCCAGTTCCATGAACTGCTTGTAGCAATCAGGAAGGTCTTTCTCCAGCTGAGTGATAGGCTGAGGTGTACGAACACCTGCAACTACGTCTTCACCCTGTGCGTTGATCAGGTACTCACCATAGATACCCTTTTCACCGGTAGAAGGGTTACGGGTAAATGCAACACCTGTTCCGGATGTCTCACCCTTATTACCGAATACCATGCACTGTACGTTTACAGCGGTACCCCAGTCACCAGGGATATCGTTCATACGTCTGTAAACGATAGCACGAGGGTTGTCCCAAGAACGGAATACTGCCTTAACAGCACCCATCAACTGCTCTCTGGGATCCTGAGGGAACTCTTCGCCGTTCATAGCCTCTTTGTAAACAGCTTTGAACTTCTCAGCCAGAACCTTCAGATCTTCAGCGGTCAGCTCTGTATCATAGTGAACGCCCTTCTCTTCTTTCATCTCATCGATAATCTTCTCAAAAAAGGACTTAGGAACTTCCATAACTACGTCAGAATACATCTGGATGAAACGACGATAGGAATCATATGCAAATCTGGGATTGCCTGTCTTCTTAGCGAAGCCTTCTACAGCAACATCGTTCAGACCCAGGTTCAGAATGGTATCCATCATACCAGGCATAGATGCTCTTGCACCGGAACGAACAGATACAAGCAGGGGATCTTCGGTATCACCGAATTTCTTGTCCATCAGTGCTTCCAGATCAGCCAGGTTCTCGAAAATCTGCTGCTGGATTTCCTCAGAAATCTGCTTGCCGTTATTGTAGTAATCGGTACAAGCTTCAGTGGTTACAGTGAAACCCTGAGGAATAGGAAGACCCAGGTTGGTCATTTCTGCAAGGTTGGCACCTTTACCACCAAGCAGATTTCTCATGTCTGCGTTTCCTTCTTTAAATTTGTAAACCCATTTTCTCATGCTTTTTGTCTCCTTATAAATTTTAATGACAAAATGTTATGTGTTGATTAACCCTGACCCAAAATACACAATATGTACTTCAAATCCACCCACACAAAAGAATGCTATCCCTCCGCTTGGGCGAAGAGACTGCACTGCATTCATATTCTTATTGTAGCAACTGACGGAAAGAATATCAAGCAGATTTTGATAATTTTTTGTCATGCATTAAAATTTCGTTGAATTTTACCAAAAACGCTTTGATATTTTCTCCCTTTTGTGTTGTACTTTTTCATGAAAGCAATTACATTTCAGGCAAAAATTCACGCTATGATGTTGGGGACAAAAGGTCTTTTATCCCCAACTGATGCCTACGGATTGCTCCGTTGCTTCGCAACTCCCGCAATCCTGTAAACATTCGGAATCCGCTGATTTACTGCGTAAATCGCTACTTCCTCATGTTTGGCGGGTCCCAAGGTCAACTGTCTTATCATGCAAGCATGAACGACAGTTGGACCTTTTGACCCTGGCATCACGCTATGCCTGACTTCCACCTTTTGGAAGAAAGCTATCAAAAATAAACATATCAAAATTCCTGCGGGCCGATATCAATTCTTCTTCACTCCTGATAGTCCAAGCCACCGCCGTATTACGGTACAGGCTGCGGCACAAACGTCTGGAAAGCTTTTTCTCTTCTTTATGGTTATACGCTATAAAGTCCGGTTTGGTCAGGAAATTCAGAAGCATATTCTCCAGTATCATATATAAGGCTCCTTTTAGTTCTCCTCTGGAAAAAAAAGTGTCTGAAAGCTGTCCTCTCATAATCTGCGGATGGTTCCTGCGATACCAGACTAATGCCAAAGGGTTGAAAGACTCTATACAATAAGATCCCTTGTATTTGCGGAGCATCTGATCAGCTAAGGTACAAACAGAAGTATCTACAGCTTCTATTTTAAATTCAATAATCAACGGAACTTTTCCGTCAACCAGAGCAAGCACATCCTCAAAGCGAGGAATCTTCTCTTCCGATTGGCAAAGTTTAAACTCCTGCAATTCTGCAAAGGTATACTCGCAAACTTTTCCCTCGACACTACAGACCCTTTTTAAGGTATAATCGTGAAACACTACAGGGATTTTATCCTTTGACAGCTGTACATCCAATTCGATTCCGTAACCGCCCTCCACGGCCTTCTTAAAAGCTGCAATAGAATTCTCCGGTGCCCGGGAATCATTGTCATGGAGTCCCCGGTGTGCATACAGTACCTTGCGAAAGGGTGCATCATCTGCCTTGTGTGTCATTCTCGGCATAATCATTAGAAGGTATAATACTGCCAGTCCAACCACACAACATATCAACACTATCACTATTGTATTCATTTTTTCAAGTCCTTTACTCCTTAGTCAATTCGTTTACCTGCTTATCAGTAACACCTAGTAAGAGTCATTCATCCTCTCCGCAATCCCTTTAAAGTCAATCTTGCATTCTCCTTGATAGATACGCACCGGAATCTCACTTTCAAATGTATATACATGCGGTATCATATCTTCTTCAAAGAAGTAAGTAATTATCACTCGTTTCTGCAAATCCACAATCCAGTACTCCCTCACCCCTGCTTCCAGATATTTTACCATCTTTTTCGAATAGTCTCTCTTCTTAGTGGATGGCGATGTCACCTCAATCACCATATCCGGTGCTCCGTATATTCCGCGGGTATTTCTTCTTTCTCTCTGACAGGATACCAGAATGTCCGGCTGTACCATAGTGCGGTCATCACAATCAAGCTGAACATCCAATGGTGAAGTAAGTACGAGGCAAGTCCCTTGCTTTTGCCGGATATAGCTTGTTAATAAAAAAGAGAGTTCAGATATTATAAATTGATGTGCAAAATCGGGGGCTTCCATATAAATAAGCTCACCGTCTATCAACTCAGCTCTTACATCTTCCGGTAAGGCGTAATAATCAGCCAGTGTGTACTCGCCCTGTTTCTTGGTTACAATCTCTTTTTCGTCCCGTCTTGATGCTGTATAGGAAAGATTACCCTCTCTCTCACAGCCGATTGGCTTGGCAGCTCTCTCATTATAATTGTAGGAAACACCTCTTTGTTCCTCCGGGAAAAGCACTTTCTCAAGGGCTGCCAATGTATCATATCTCGGAGATTTCGTTTCCCCTGTCATAATTTTATTAATAGTTCCTACAGGTACACCTGACAGCTTTGCCAAAGCAGAAGTCGTCATTCCAAGTTCTTCTTTACGCCGCTTGATTCTTTCTCCCATATTTTCTGTCATATGCCAATCCCCTTTCTTATGCTCGCATTTCTATTGTGATTTCTACTCTCATTCCCAATTTTATACCGTTTTTTATATTGTACCCGTTTTCGGGTAATTTGTCAAGTTTTATATTCTGTTTTTCATTGATTTTATATTGTAATATAAAATTCGCAGCAAATTCATCCGAATTTTCCCAACAAACCTCTTGCCAAATCCACTCTTTTCCCTTACACTAGGTAACAGTGGGCTTTTTTGCCCAAAGTAACAGTCAATGCGGCTTCTTTTTCCTGAAAGGACCGCTTATAAAAAGATTTGAAAGAAAGGTTTATGTAACAATGATCAGTGCAAATAATGTCACTTTACGAATCGGCAAGAAAGCTTTGTTCGAGGACGTAAATATCAAATTCACAGAAGGTAACTGCTACGGTCTGATCGGTGCCAACGGTGCCGGTAAGTCCACATTTTTAAAGATTCTCTCCGGCAAGCTGGAGACCACCAAGGGCGATGTAGTCATCACTCCCGGCCAGCGTCTTTCTGTTCTGGAGCAGGACCATTTCAAATATGATGAGTATCCTGTAATGGACACCGTTATCATGGGTAACGAGCGTCTGTATGAAATCATGAAAGAAAAGGATGCTATCTACGCAAAGGAAGATTTCACCGATGAAGACGGTATCCGCGCCAGCGAATTGGAAGCTGAGTTCGCCGAGATGGATGGTTGGGAGGCTGAGTCCAATGCAGCAATGTTGTTAAACGGTCTTGGTATCGATACCGACTACCACTACTCTCTTATGAAGGACCTGGATGGTAACGTAAAAGTTAAGGTTCTGCTTGCCAAAGCTCTGTTCGGCAATCCCGATATCCTGCTTTTGGACGAGCCTACCAACCATCTGGATCTGGATGCCATTGCATGGCTTGAGGAGTTTTTGATTAACTTTGAAAATACCGTTATCGTTGTCTCTCACGACCGTTATTTCCTGAATAAGGTCTGCACCCATACTGCCGATATCGACTACGGTAAGATTCAGCTGTATGCAGGTAACTACGATTTCTGGTACGAGTCCAGCCAGCTGCTGATCAAACAGATGAAGGAAGCCAATAAGAAGAAGGAAGAAAAGATTAAGGAACTGCAGGAGTTCATCTCCCGTTTCTCTGCGAACGCTTCCAAATCCAAGCAGGCTACTTCCAGAAAGCGTGCTCTGGAAAAAATCGAGTTGGATGAAATCAAACCTTCCAGCAGAAAATATCCTTATATCGACTTTCGTCCTGACCGTGAAATCGGCAACGAAGTACTTTGCGTAGAGCATCTGTCCAAGACCATCAATGGTGAAAAGGTGCTGGACGATATCAGCTTTATCTTAAATCACGAGGATAAAGTTGCTTTTGTAGGAAGCAATGAGTTGGCTAAGACTACGCTGTTCCAGATTCTGGCCGGTGAAATGGAGCCGGATGAGGGATCCTATAAATGGGGCGTAACAACTTCACAGGCTTATTTCCCTAAGGATAATACTGAGGAATTTGACAATGATCTGACGATCGTAGACTGGCTGACAGGCTACTCTCCTATTAAGGATGTGACTTATGTACGTGGTTTCCTGGGACGTATGCTCTTTGCCGGTGAAGACGGTGTGAAGAAAGTAAAGGTTCTGTCCGGTGGTGAGAAGGTGCGCTGCCTTCTGTCCAAGATGATGATCAGCGGTGCTAACTGTCTGATTTTCGATGAACCTACCAACCATCTGGATATGGAGTCTATTACAGCTCTGAACAACGGACTGATCAAGTTCCCGGGGGTTGCACTGTTCTCCTGCCATGACCATCAGTTCGTGCAGACTACGGCTAACCGTATTATGGAGATTCTGCCCAATGGCAGCATGATCGATAAAATTACTACTTATGACGAGTATCTTGCAAGCGATGAAATGGCAAGAAAACGTACTGTATTTACCGCTAATAAGGTGGATGACGAGGATTAATCGACTATGTTAGGGGTTGACGGGCTGGGACACCATGAGGGAATGGCGGAAGGAGTGAGTGAATGAAGATGGTGGATTTGCATGTGCATTCAAATTGTTCGGATGGAACTTATTCCGTGAGAGACTTGGTGGATTATGCCGTTAAAAAAGGGCTGGCGGCGTTTGCTTTGACGGATCATGATACGGTGGATGGACTTGATGAGATTCTGGAATACGCTGAGGAGCTTAAAAGTAAAGGCATTAATGTGCCTGAAGTGATTCCGGGGATTGAGTTTTCAACTGAGTATCATGGGAAGGACATTCATATTGTGGGGTTGTATATTGACTACCATAGTGAAGCGTTTTTGGAGAAAGTGAAGGAATTCGCAGATGGCAGGGTTGCAAGGAACAGGAAGATGTGCGGGCTGCTGCGGGAGGCCGGAATCGATATTACTTATGAGAAGCTGGTGGAGGCGTTTCCGGACTGTGTGATTACAAGGGCCCATTATGCACGGTATCTTTTGGACCATAGGTACACGAAGAGTATGCAGGAGGCTTTTGACCGATATATCGGTGATCATGCGCCATGCTTTGTGCCGAGAGAAAAAGTAACGCCGTTTCAGGTAATTACATTGATTCTGGAGGCGGGTGGGATTCCTATATTGGCTCATCCGATTCTGTATCATTTGAGCGATGCCAATCTGGAGCAGCTGGTGAAGGAATGCAAAGACGCCGGATTGATTGGGATTGAGGCTATTTATTCTACCTACAATACTGCTGAAGAGCGGCTGATCCGTAAGTTGGCCGAAAAGCATCATCTGCTGATAAGTGGCGGTTCTGATTTTCACGGATCCAATAAACCCGGATTGGATTTGGGTGTAGGATACGGCAAACTGGCGGTACCGGAGGATGTTCTGACTGATCTTAAAAAGACACAGTGCAATCTGCTGTTCACTGATATGGACGGCACACTGTTAAACGATAAAAGTGAAATTACCCCCGGCACAAAAGCAGCACTTGACCGTATGACTGCCATGGGACATCATTTGATATTAAGTTCCGGACGCCCTCTTCCCAGTATTCTGGAGGTGCGAAAGCTTCAGGGCATTGATTATCCCAATACTCTGATCATCTCCAATAACGGGGCACTTATTTATGACTGCGATACTGCATCTGATATTCTGGTGCACCGCCTGGATATGGAAGACATCCGATTTATTATCGGCGAGGCAGAAAAACAACATCTGCATATCCATGCTTATACCGATACGGAAATTGTCTGCCATGAACTAAACGATGAACTGCGCTTCTATACAAGACGGACTCATCTTCCCTTAAAGTGTGTAGATAACATTGCGGACAGTCTGGAACAGGGTTCTTTTAAGCTGCAGTGCATTCATCTCACTGACCGCTCCGTGCTGGAACATTTTCGCGATCATATCATGCCTCATCTGGGCAACAGGGTGCAGATTATCTTCTCCAGTGACCAGTATCTGGAAATCCTGCCCGCAGCTGCCGGCAAGGGCCGCGCTTTGCTTTATGTGGCAGAATACCTGCATATACCTTATAACCATACTTTTGCGGTTGGGGACGCCGAAAATGATATCTCAATGTTGGAGGCGGCCGGTACCGGAATTGCCATGACTAATGCTGATCCGGCTGTAAAAGAAGCGGCTGATATTGTCACTGAGAAGGATAATAATCAGGACGGATTGGTTGAAGTAATTGAAAAGTACTTTATCGGTAAATAGCCGAAAATGGGGCTGCAAGCTTTCCCTTAGAAATATTTCCTATATCATCAAAAAAGCTGCAGCCTCCATTGAAGCCGCAGCCTATGTCTCTCTATTAACCTTCTACAATCAGATATCTGCCATCGCCAATGTCGAACACTTCAGCAGCGTCAAGAATCTCATCAGGATCTTCGATATCAAGTCCTTCTTCTTCGAAGAACTCAACTACTTCATCCGCAGAATCGACAACTACTGCCATGCATTCTTCCAGGAAACTTTCAGCAGCTTCCAGGTTCTCCGCCACTCGTTCAGGGAAAAGCTGTAACTGGTTCTCTAAAAAGCACTCCAGTACTGCATCATCAAATTCATGCATACATCTATCCTCCTTTTTCACCGTTCGACAGGAATCTTATTCCTGTGCAAACTTTGTATTCTGTAACCATAATAGTCAGAATATGCTCTCTCGTCAATAGAGTATGGCACTTTTTTCCACAATTTGTAAATTTTGTGCAAAATGCCAATAATTAATCTTCCACATACTGCAGAAGCTCCAGCGGATGAGCTACGATAGCATCTGCATGGTTCTCCTCCAGCTCCTGTCTGTCACGGAAGCCCCACAGTGCTCCTAGAGTAAAGGCTCCGGCACTTTTTCCTGTCTGCATATCCGTACAGGTATCTCCAAGATACAGAATCTCCTCCGATGTCATCTGAAGCTGCTCCAGAATGCGGAATACGCCTTCAGGACTGGGTTTGATGGGCACATCCGGTTTCTGTCCCTGAATAATGTCAAAATACCCCTTTCCAAACAAAGTCTCAATGACATTGATGGTCTCGGCATGGGGCTTATTGGAAAGCACCGCAATCTTAAGCCCTCTGTTCTTTAATTCTGCCAGAAGCTCTCTGATGCCATCATACGGTTTCACCTCATACATACAGTTTTCCTTAAATATCTCACGATATCTGGCAAAAGCTTCGTCAAAATGGGTAAGTTCTGCATCCCCTCCTGCTGCCAGACAACGTTTGATCAGATTGGCAGCACCATCTCCCACAAAATATTTATACTGCTGTGAGGTAAAGGGCCCCATTCCCAAAGGCTCCACTGCCAGATCTGCACAATATTTTATGCTTGCCAGGGAATCTGACAAGGTTCCGTCAAGGTCAAATATGACTGCTTTCTTCATGAATACCTCCTAATTTACGTACTTCCTGGTACAGCCTACCCACAGGAAGGCCTACCACATTGTTGTAATCTCCGGTAATTTGGCTGATGTAACGGGCGCAGAGTCCCTGGATGCCGTAACTGCCGGCCTTGTCCATAGGCTCTCCGGAGTCCACATACCACTGAATCTCCTCTTCTGTCATGGGATAAAATGTGACCTCCGCAGCCTCATGGAAAGTATTTTTTACGATATTTCCATCTGTACGGCGCATGCAAAGTGTCACCCCTGTATATACATGGTGGGAACGCCCTTGCAACAGCTTAAGCATTGCAACTGCATCTTCCCTGTCTGTTGGTTTTCCAAGTATCCTGCCATCACATGCTACAATAGTGTCAGCGCCTATGACAAGAATCGAATTCTCCGCCTCAGCTGCCGTAGTTCCCCCTTCCACAACAGACGATGCAGCTTCCACTTTCCGGGTTTCCAACACTCGCCGAAATACATCCTCTGCCTTCCGGCAGGACAACTCTTCCACCACTTCCCACGGAATTGTTTTCGTTATTTGTTCCTCCACCTGACTGACACATATCTCAAAATTCCAGCCAATCTGATGGAGAAGTTCTCTGCGCCTTGGTGACGCAGATGCAAGTATTATTTTCATACTACAATCTCCTGAAAACGCTTTTCTACTCGTGATGCATCTCCGGAATAAACACCCGTCTGTCAGCCACAGTCGGTTCCGAAACAGCCTCTATCTTCTTTGCAGCCTCCACACAGAAAGCATCCTGAGAATTAAAAATTTCCTTTCCCCTTTTATCTACTTTCTCATAATTACCATCCGGCTTCAGAATATGCGCTTTCACTGTATCTCTAAGCTGATTCTGCAGGATATGGAGCAATTCCTCCTTCAGCTCCTGCTTCTCCACCGGGAAAAGGATCTCAACGCGGCGCTCCAGATTTCTGGGCATCCAGTCGGCACTGCCGCAATAAATTTCATAGTTTTCTCCGTTTTCAAAGTAAAAGATACGGCTGTGCTCCAGGAAATTACCTACAATGGAGCGTACCGAGATATTTTCGCTGACACCGGGGATTCCCACTCTCAGACAGCAGATTCCTCTGACAATCAGATCAATCTTAACGCCCGCAGCACTGGCTTCATACAAAGCAGCAATGATATCCGGGTCGCATAAAGAATTCATCTTTGCGATGATTCTGGCCGTCTTGCCTTCCAGAGCATACTTTTTCTCTCTGCCGATCAGGTACAGGAACTTATTTTTCAGCCAAAGTGGTGCCAATGACAGCTTATTCCACATAAGGGGCTCGGAATAACCGGACAGCATATTAAAGACTGCTGTGGCATCTTCGCCTATACTCTCGGAACAGGTCAGCATACCCATATCGGTATACATTTTAGCCGTGGCATCGTTGTAGTTACCGGTTCCCAAATGGACATATCTGCGGATGCCGTCCTCCTCGCGGCGCACCACAAGAGTAATCTTACTGTGAGTCTTTAGTCCCACCAGACCGTAGATAACGTGACATCCGGCCTTCTCCAGCTTTCTTGCCCATACGATATTATTTTCCTCGTCAAAACGTGCCTTAAGTTCTACCAGTACAGAGACCTGTTTGCCGTTCTCCGCAGCCTGTGCCAGCGCTGCAATGATGGGAGAATTCCCGCTGACACGGTACAGTGTCTGCTTTATAGCAAGGACCTGAGGATCCTTGGAAGCCTGACGGATAAAATCCACCACAGGAGTAAAGGACTGGTACGGATGATGCAGAAGGATATCTCCTTTTCGGATCTGCTCGAAGATATCGCAGCCTGCAGGAAGCTCCGGCACCTGCTTAGGTTCGTATTTCGGTGTCTTTAAATGACTAAATCCTTCCAGGCCGCACATCTTCATCAGGAACGTCAGATCCAGAGGGCCGTCGATATAGTAGATGTCCTCTTCCTCCATGTTCAGTTCTTTCTTAATGAACTTCAGAAGACGCTTATCCATGCCATCTTCTACTTCCAGTCGGATGGCCTCGCCCCATTGACGTTTCTTCAGCTGCTTCTCAATCTCTTTCAACAAATCGGCCGCTTCGTCCTCATCTATGGTCAGATCCGCATTTCTCATGATCCGGAAAGGATGTGCACAGACAATATCGTAATTCAGGAACAATTTATCCATGTTCCTTTCAATCATCTCTTCCAGCAAAATAACTTTCCGCGTACTGCCCGCAGCCGGAAATTCCACAATTCTTGAAAGCACACTTGGCACCTGTACGGTAGCAAATTCCAGCTCTCCCCCTGTTTCTTTCTTTCTCACCAAAGCCCCGATATTCAGGGATTTATTGCGAATCAAAGGAAAAGGTCTGGAGGAATCTACTGCCATGGGTGTCAGTACCGGATAAACATTCTCCGTAAAATATCGGTCAATGAAAGCAGCCTCCTCCTGTGTCAGACTCTCATGGTTGCAGATGACATGGAGACCGTTTTGCTCCAGAAGAGGAAGCAGAGAGCGATTATATGTAGAATACTGCAGGTCTACCAGTTTATGAATAGCTGCATTCAGAGCCTCCAACTGCTGTGAAGCCGTCATGCCGGCAATGTCTTTTTTTCCATATCCTGCATGCACCATGTCTTTTAAGGATGCCACCCTGATCATGAAAAATTCATCCAGGTTGGAAGCTGTGATGCTTAAGAACTTCAACCTTTCAAACAACGGAATATTCTTATCTCTTGCCTCACTTAAGACCCTGTTGTCGAACAGAACCCAACTTAATTCTCTGTTGGTATATAATCCGGGATCCCGGAAATCTCTTTCTTTCTCGCTCATTGTGTCCTCCTAGAACTGCTTCTTCTGCTTCAGCACAGGCTGAATACTATATACTTCCTGAAAAAATCCTACTCGAGCCTCAAAAAATCCTTTTTCCAGCGTAATATCTTCCTGAGTATCAACGGTCAGCACCAATTGATTCTCTTTCAGCTGTGCCTTTACTCCTTTTAACTTTTGCTTGTGACTGCGATCCAGGCTGTTAGCCACACGCATAATAGCTGTCAATTTGGCAATGATCAGATAAGCCCCTCTATCAATATTGACGGTATCACTACCCATCTGTCCATAATACAGAAAAGGGCTGTGATTGAATCTGACCACGTTGGCTACAATTTCTCTCTCCCTATGGGAAAGCCCAATGATTTCCGTAGCCATAATAATGTTGTAAGAAGCCTCTCCCAGATTTACCATGGTGATATATTTACCACAATCATGTAAAAGGGCTGCCAGTCTCAGATACAACCTTTCTCTTTTGCCAAGACCGTGCACTTTCTTCATGCTGTCAAAGATAGTCAATGCAATCTTTTCCAGTGTCTCCGCCCGCTTTCTGCTTCCCATATAACGTTTGCTGATATTCATGGCACAGGCAATGATATCTTTTTCAAAATCATGTTCTCCGGCAAGCAGTTTATTCTGCTCCGCATATTCATACGCGATACCGTCACATAGGGTCACACCGGGCGCCCAGATTTTCTCTGCTCCAAACAAAAGCGCAATTCTCCGCATGACAATAGCACTGATGTACACAAGAGGAACTTTTTCCTCCGAAATATCCAGAAGTGTTGCCGCCTGCATTTGTGATGTAACATGCAGCTGCTCCAAGAGATTTTCATATTCGAGGATGTCTGCAACAGCTCTGGCGCCATCTTTACCGGCCTTTTTTACCGCCAGAGGAGAAAGATAGTCGTCCACAATAATAATATTCTTAATGGTATAATCCTTTAAATACATTTTCTTAAAGGTTGTCAACTGGGCTGATGCCATTTCATCTACCAGGCTCATCCTCTGTGATGGCTTGGCATTCAGATGGTTGATACGGTCCTGTACTCTGAGTACGCCCAGCCGCATATTCTGTGTAGCAATCAAAGCATCGTTATCAAACAGGGAAATCTGAATGCTGCCACCCCCGATATCTACGATTGCAGTTCTCTCCTCAATAATTTTACGAAAAGATTCCCCTTTGGATGCAATGGACTTATAGTCCAGAAAACGCTGTTCCGAATTGCTCAGGACTTCTACCTTAATTCCGGTTCTCTGGGCAATCTGATCCAATATAATGGTAGTGTTCTCCGTCTCCCGGATAGCACTGGTTCCATATGCTCTATAATCGTCTACCTTATAAGCCTTCATGATTTCAGCAAATTCCCGAAGCGTCCGGCACAATTCATCCATTTTCTCCGGGCCGATTTTACCGTCTGAATAGGTATCTGTTCCTAAGGCCAGATGCCGACCGATACGGTCAATTTCCCGCATCTTATTCTTTCCGGAAAATTGGTAAATCTTCATAGTAAGTTCAAAACTTCCCACATCAATTGCTGCAAATGTTTTCATACCTGCTTATGTACCCCTTTTCCGTTCACACCCGCGCCATTCGAAAAGGCGCCTACGACATTTTCCTGCTTAAGCTTACGTGTGAACTATTTTCCTAGTAAATAGTCAATAAACTGCTGGGCAGTACGTCCGGAAAGACCTCCGTGCTGAAGTTCCCATTTATTGGCTTCCAGAAGCAGCTCTTCTTCCGGCATCTCCACGCCATATCTCTCAGCCAGTACTTTTACGATATTCTGGAATTGCTTCTTATCCGGTGAACCGAAATAAATAGTCACACCGAATCTTGCTACCAGTGACAGCTTCTCTTGTACGGTATCACTGGTATGCATATCCTCTCTGATTTCTTCCTTGTCACTGTAATTCTCACGAATCAAATGACGACGATTGGAAGTTGCATAAATCAGTACATTCTCCGGCTTTCTCTCCAGACCACCTTCAATAACTGCTTTCAGATACTTATACTCAATTTCAAATTCTTCAAAGCTCAAATCATCCATGTAAATAATGAACTTATAATTACGATTCTTGATCTGACTGATCACATCGTTGAGATCCTGGAACTGGTGCTTATATACCTCAATAATACGCAGCCCTTTGTCGTAATATTCGTTGGCAATGGCTTTGATACAAGAGGATTTACCGGTTCCCGCATCACCGAATAACAGGCAGTTGTTCGCTTTTTTGCCTTCCACAAACGCCTGGGTATTGTCTGTCAGCTTCTTCTTAGGAATCTCGTACCCCACCAAATCGTCCAAATGTACATGAGCAATGTTAAGAATCGGGTCAATATGAACACCGTCCTCGTCCCTGGAGATACGGAATGACTTATGCAGACCGAATTTTCCTACACCATACTCCTTGTAGAACTGGGTCAGTGTATCTTTCATCTCCTCCGGGGTATGATCATTACAGAACTTCTCCGCCAGCTCACAGATTCGCTTGCAGATTCTCTTATTATATACCTTACTTTCCTGCCTGCTGCTGACATAATCCTGTACCAGAGAAAATTCCGGCACAGATAAAGTGGCCATCATAGATGTAAAATCAAAGTCATAGAACTCCTTGAAAATCACGATATCATGAAGTGCCGCTGCATTGATGGTACCGTCAATTGCTCCTCTGATCTCACAACCACAGGAATAGCTGTTTTCATTATTTACAAGAAGATTTGCCAGATAACAGTGCCACAGATTCCCGTAGAATCCATAATTGCCTGCCAGGTCGATCAATTTATGGATACATTCATAGAAAAGTCCTGCCATATCCTCCACATTATAATATTCATCATCATAATGATCCATCAGCCAAGCCATATCATACAGCAGTTCACCATCTTCAAATTCCCTGTATACGATTAATTCCTGTTCCCTCATTTGTCTGTTCCTTCTTCCTTAATAATTTCCCAGAATCTTCATATTCCGTGCTTCATCTCTCAGTCCTCTCAGCGCATTCTTCACGGCACTTTCTGCCAGATTTCCTTCGAAATCCACGAAGAAACGATATTCCCATGTCCTGTCCTCGATTGGACGGCTCTCGATCTTACACATGTTCAGATTATTATAAATAAAGTGGGACAGCATATGATACAGAGAACCGCTTCTGTGGGGTACCTCAAAGCAAATGCTGATCTTCTTAGCATCTTTGCGGAAAATTTTCTGGTTGGTTACAATAATGAATCTTGTAGAGTTATTCTTTTCCTGGTTCACGCCCTTCTCAAGTACATCAAGTCCATAAATCTGACCTGCCAGTTCACCGGCAATAGCCGCCTGGCTCTTATCTCCATCCTCTGCCACCTTCCGCGCAGCAAAAGCATTGTTCTGCATACTGATCTGCTTCCAGTCATGATTCAAAAGATACTTGGAACTCTGCATCAAAGACTGCGGATGAGAATAAACCGTCTTAATATCCTCTATGGAACAGCCGGGAACACCAAGCAGACAATGTTCTACCTTAATGATCTGTTCTCCCACGATATAATTTTCAAATTCAACCAGCAGGTCATAAATCTCGCTGACTATACCGGCAGTAGAGTTTTCGATGGGAAGTACCGCAAAATCGGCACTTCCCTCGTCAATGGCACTCATAGCCTCGCGGAATGTATTAACATGAAAACTGTTAATACTATCTCCGAAGTACTGCATCATAGCAGCCTGAGAATAAGCGCCTTCTGCTCCTTGAAATACCACTCTTGCTTTCACTTTATCCAGTTCATCCACACCAATAAAAGGAAGCTTTCCAATGCTTCCGTGTTCAGCCATAGTCTGGTACTGCAGCTTGCGGCTCATAGACATAATCTGCTCAAACAATTCCTCTATTCCGCGACTGTTGAAATCATTGTGGGTCAGAGATTTCACCTTGCTTAACTTCTCCATCTCGCGCTGCTTATCAAAGACCTTTTTGCCACTTTGAATCTTATATTCTGCCACTTGTTTGCAGATATCCATCCTCTTTTCATATAGTTCTACAATCTGTCCGTCAATATCATCCAATATGTCTCTCAGCTGTAACAAATCCATGTTTCCTTAGCTCCTTTATGTCTATTTTTATAACAGTCTGATTAATAGCCAACTGTTTTTATTCCTCGATATGATCCAGTCCCTGACTGAGAATGGTTACGATATGAGAATCTGCCAGGGAATAAAAAATGGTTTTCCCGTCCCTGCGGTTCTTCACAAGCCCCATCTGTTTCAGAATTCTCAGCTGATGCGAAATAGCTGATTGGGACATTCCCAGAATCCCCGCGATATCCAGCACACACATCTCCGAACATAACAGAACATTCAGTACTTTAAGTCTGGTGGTATCGCCAAACACCTTAAAAAACTCTGCAAGATCCTGAAGTTCCTCCTCCGGAGGCATCTTCTCATTAATCTGTGCGATGGTTTCTTCATTTACATATAAATAATTATTCTGCTCCATAATATCCTCTCCCCTTGCAGCTTTTCATCAGCAGGCTTAAAACTACCTTCTTTCACAAACTCCTAGCTAAAGAATTTGCTCCGGATTCCCTGAAGCATCAAAGCCACCAGAATCACCGGCAGAATCCACTTCACATAAAAGTAAATCCATCTCGGTATCTTTACACCTTTTCCTTCATTGGCCTCAGCCAGATAATTTTCAAATCCCCAGCCCTTCTTCGTCACACAGAAAAGCAGATACCACAGAGAACCGAAAGGCAAAATCAGGTTACTTACCAAGAAATCCTCCAAATCCAGAATCGTAGTGCCTGCTCCTAACGGTGCAAAAGCACTCCACACGTTATATCCCAGCACACAGGGCATGGACAACACAAGCAATAGTACAAAATTAACAATACAGGACTTCTTTCTGTTCCAGCCAAATAAATCCATCCCACAAGAGATAATATTTTCAAACACAGCCAGCACCGTTGAGAATGCTGCAAAAGCCATAAAGATAAAGAACAGCGTCCCCCACACTCTTCCGCCTGTCATTGCATTGAATACGTTGGGCAGTGTAATAAAAATCAGACTTGGTCCCTGATCCGGACTGATTCCGAAAGAAAAGCAGGCCGGAAAAATGATCAAACCGGACACCACAGCCACAAAAGTATCTAAAACCGCAATATTAATGGACTCTCCAAGCAAGGTTCGTCCTTTATCTATGTAACTTCCAAAAATAGCCATAGCACCGATACCAAGACTTAAGGTAAAGAAAGCCTGGTTCATAGCTGCCACGATAGTATCCAAAAGTCCTACTTCCAATGTTCGTTCAATATCCGGCACCAGATAGAACTTAAGTCCCGCCGAACCGCCATCCATCGTAATACTGTGAATAGCCAGAACAATCATGATCAAAAGCAGAGCACTCATCATCCATTTGGTAATACGCTCCACTCCTCTCTGAAGTCCAAGAGAACATACCAGAATCCCGGCTACCACAACAATTATCATCGCCACCGTCATGACAACGGGATTGCCCAGCATACCAACGAACATACCACCCACTTCATCAGCACTTTTTCCCGTAAATTGCCCGGTAAGCATCTGATAAAAATAAGTAAGCATCCAGCCTGCCACAGTAGTGTAGAACATCATTAACAGATAGTTGCCTGCCATACCCAGATAGCCGTGCAGATGCCATTTCCGGCCCGGCTTTTCCAAAGCTGTAAAACTCTTGATGATACTTCTCCTGCTGGCCCGCCCTACTGCAAACTCCATGGTCATAACGGGAACTCCCATGACAACCAGGAAGAATAAATATAATAGCACAAAAATACCGCCCCCATATAATCCAGTTATGTACGGGAATCTCCATACATTACCGATTCCGATGGCACAACCTGCTGATAACAATATGAATCCCAGACGGGATCCTAACTTTTCTCTCTCCACCCTGATAATCTCCTTCGCTAAATACATATTATAATATTTTACTATATTTTCTTCCTTGTGGCAAGTATTGGCAGGGGTTGTTTTAACTTTCCCTGAAGGTAACAGTTCAGACGAGTCCATACACATGCTTACGGACTCGTCTGAACTGTTACCTTGAAAAACGTTTCCACTCCCGGGCTCAAAACAATGCTGCCGTCCTCTTCCACCATAACTGCATAGGCCTCATATTTTTCCAGAAGTTTAAGTCCTTCCTCTTTCCCCAGAACAAAGCAGGCAGTGGACAGAGCATCTGACAAACAACCATCCTTACTTAGAATGGTAACACTTCGAAGCCCTGCATGGGCAGGATACCCATTAGAAGGGTCGATTATATGATGGTAACGGACACCATCCACCTCCACATATCGTTCATAGTCTCCGGAAGTGGAAACACACCACTGACCGTCCAATGTAAGGGAACCAAGATAGGAAGATGGTTCAAATGGGTCTACAATTCCCACATTCCACAATTTCCCATCAGGCTTCTCCCCATAGGTCAGGATACTGCCGCCAATGGAAATCACCGCTCCCTGAACCTGAGACTGGTTTCGCAAAAAGTTTAGGATTTCATCACAGGCAATCCCTTTTCCTACTGCTCCAAGATCCAGTTCCATTCCCTCAGGGAGATAAATCCTATCATCCTGCAAAATCATTTTCTCATAACCGGATTTTTGCAGCGTATCTTCCAATATTCCCTGATCAGGCAAGGTAAAATCTGATTTCTCACTGCCTGCCGCATATTCGTCAATGCTCCAAAGTCTGACAGTCTGCCCGATCGTCACATCCAGAGCCCCCTGACTTTCCCGGGAAACTGCAACAACTTTCTTAAGAATTTCTGCCAGTTCTTCCGTCAGCAAGACGCCCTCTGCATGCCCTGCACCTTCATTGATTTCATAGACCCGGGAAGATTCTTTTCTCCAGGATAACACATTCTCCTCCAACGAAACGATGATATCCCTGATTTCTTCGGTGATATCTTCCGCACCATTGGTATAGACAGTTTCCCGAAGAATAGTTCCCATAGCAGTATCCACCCGTTGATATTGCTGTAGCTTCGTACTGCTGCAGGCAGTAAACAGACACAATGCCATTGCTGCCGCCGGCAGGATAACTTTTATTCTTACTTTCATTCTTGATTTCACACTTATTGCTTTTTGCAAAAAAGACTTCATTTTTTGAACACCTTTTGATATACTGTATCTATATTTATCCGGAATTAATAACCGCTTTCCTTGACGGAGGCTCTAACCTTTGAACCCGTCATCCGCTGAAATGCAGCACAAAAGGAGCATACATGAAACAGTCATCCGCCAAAAAAGCTTTGATCATAACGATCTCCCTGATAGCCCTGACCTGCATCAGCCTGATATCCATCTTCACACTCGTCCGCAAATCTTTGTTAGAGCAGGACCTCATTGCCGATATTTATCAGAACGGAAAACTGATTCAAAGCATTCCCCTGAATCATGTACAAGAACCTTATATCATCACACTGACCGATACAGACGGCGGCACCAATACCATCGAAGTCCGCCAGGGCGCTATCGGCATCATAGCGGCTGATTGCCCGGACAAGATTTGCGTAAATCAGGGTTTTATCATCAATTCTCTGACTCCCATTACCTGCCTGCCCCATAGACTTGTGATAGAAATCAGGGGCAGTTCGACCACTGACCATCCCTGAGACACGCTATTTCTGAGCCTCCCCCTACTTTAGAACCGAGGTACCTTCATGACACTGAAAAAACTGACCACACTATCATTATTTACTGCGCTTTCCCTGATCATCTTCACCCTGGAAAGCCTGATACCGCCTCTTGTCCCCATTCCGGGTATCAAACTTGGACTGGCTAACATCATCACACTGATACTGCTGCGCAATTACTCTGTCAAAGATACTGCACTGGTACTCATTGTCAGAATCCTGCTCTCTGCCTTTTTCTCAGGGCAGGCTATCAGTCTGGTCTACAGTCTGTCCGGCGGTATAGGGAGTCTGATTGTCATGGCTCTGATCCATAAACTGCTCGCCGGGCATTACCTATTTCTGACAAGTATTATCGGCGGCATCGCACACAACCTGGGGCAGCTTTTGATTGCCTTTCTGATCACACAGGTACCCGGCGTGCTGGTGTATCTGCCCTTCCTCATTCTGGGCGGTATGCTCACCGGGCTCTTTACCGGACTATGTGCTCACTTTTCTCAAAAATACTTGCTGCCCTTTACAAGCTTTATCAGCTTTCCAAGATAAGATAAAGATCCAAAAGCCAGTATCACATCTTCTTTACCGGCCAGAAGCCGGCTTATCTCCAAAGCTTCCTCCAGACTGTCCACGGCAGTCACCTGCGGATGAACTCTGGCCACCTCTACCGCCAGATCATAGGCCTCCAGCCCTCCTAAGTTCCTGGGAGGTGTCACTGTTATGATCTGATCAGCATATTTATGCGTCAGCGCAATCATCTTCTCATACTCAGAATCATGCAATACCCCCATGATATAGATAATTCTCTTGTTGGGGAAATAACATTCAATGGAATCTGCAAGTTTCCTTGCCGAATCCTCATCATGAGCCCCATCTACGACAAAAAACGGTTTCTTGCCAATGACGTTGAAGCTTCCCTGCCATTTAGCTTTGGCAAGACCCTGACGGACTGCTTCCTCTTTGACCGGATATCCTTCCTGCGTAAGTACCTTCACCGTCTCCAGCGCAAGCACAGCATTCTCTACCTGGAATTTTCCAGCCATGCCAATCTCAAGATTCTTATATTCGCCGATACGAAATCGCTGCCGCTCAAGCCCATAACGAATTGAGGTTGCTTTCGCCCCGGCAGCCGTCTGATCCATACTGATAGATCTTATTATATTGATACCAATATTTTGTACTACATCATCCCACAGGCTGTCTGTCTCCAGCACTACGATACCGCACTGTTTTTCCTTAAAATACCGGAAAGCCAGCGCCATCTCCACTTCCAAAGACGTCGGATGAGGATAGCCCTGAGCTGTAATCTTCTCGCAAGCCTCCTGAATCAACTCTATTCCCTGACAAATTGCTTTCTGAGTAATCAGCCGTTCATTTACCTGAATCTTCTCCCGGTAGTCAAAGATAAACGAAGAAGAAAACTGCCCTACCCTGTAGCCTGCACATTTTAAAATTGAAGAAACATAAGCAATTGCAGAACCATCACCGTTGATCCCAGTAATATGCACGAACTTTAATCCTTCCTGAGGATTCCCCAGATATTCACTCAATCTCCCAATATTTTCATGTCCCGGCATGATATTATATGCACTTAATGATTCTAAATAATCTAACGCTTCCTGATATTTCATGCTATTTCTCTCTCGAATAAATATTTTCAACACGGACATACTAGTTATAATTCAGTCCGCTCCATTCGCAGAAATGCTATGGCAGAATGATTACTATCAACAAATTCATTGGTTGCTCAAAAAACATCCGCCCCAGCAACCGGAAAGGCATCACATGACCTTCCTTCGTAATTTTATAAAATGCGGCACCATTGGCTGGTGCATGGAAATCACTTTTACCGCTCTAGACTCCCTGCGCCGCAGAGAGCTTAACCTGAAAGGTGCAACCTCCCTGTGGATGTTCCCCATTTATGGCTGCGCTGCCCTTTTAAAACCCATTGCCAGGCTGCTGCACGCTGCACCGACCTGGTTCAGAGGCTTATCTTATATGTCCTTGATCTTCTCTGTAGAATACCTGTCCGGTACTTTCTTGGGCAAACACGGCTTATGTCCCTGGGATTATCAACACTCCCGCTGGAATATCAAACGATATATCAGACTGGATTACGCCCCGTTCTGGTTTGCTGCAGGGCTTCTGTTTGAGCGTGTGCTGCTTCCCCGCAAAAAACTGCCTTCGACTGTACAATAATGGTATCTGCCATACTGTAGAGCTGTTAAAAAATATTTAATTCCATACTTTTCCTCTTCTCATAAGCGAGATTATAGCTGCTCCCCATCATCATCCAGTGCATCCGAACCGATATCCAGCATATTCACAGTACGCCTCTTTAGCCTGGCTTCCTCTGACTCCCTTAAGATAAACTCCTTAACCTCTCTTGCATGCTTGATGTGCTGCAATACCAGCTTCGGGTGAGTAGTATCTCCCGTATGACAGACCACTGTTCCCAGACCGAACATTTTCTCAATCAAAGTAGCCGTCAGCTCCACATCCTGCACCTTATACATATAGCAGTCATTCTCCACTGTTTTCAGCAGCCCGCTGTCAACGGTAATCAAATCTTCCTTTATGATGTATTTGGTAAATGTGAACGGCAGTCCTAAAAACAACCAACGTTTTCTCTCTACATATCCCATAGCTTTGACCCTCCTTACAATTTCCTCTCTTTATAAATACTATACCACAAGGTAATCTTTAACGCAATTGCATTTCGTTACTGTTCAATTTATATAAAAATTATCTAAACCTCAGCTTGCTCTCCACCACACTATCTTGGTATAATAAAACAAATACTTTTTACACAGGAGAACGCATATGACCATACATGTCTTACTGGAAATGTTTCATCGCGCAACAGGGATTCCCCTTACAATCTGCAATGAAAACCTTTCCATTGAATTTGCTTACAATGACTTCCGGTCTAATCTGGCCCATATCTTCCTGAGTACCGGAATCACCCCTGAACATACTGCTTTCACCACGCTGACTCCACAGAACCTGCTTTTGGGCATGATACGCCATAAAGAAAAAATACTTCTTTTGGGACCGGTCACATCCTTTGAATGCACTCCCAGACAAATCATTGATATCTCAGAAGCGTCAAACCTGACACAGGCGGAAGTGGATAACCTGGCAAAATGGCTTCGCTTACTCCCCTTATATACCAATCAACGTTTCCGTTATGCTCTGGAACTCTTTTACACATTGCTGCATGACGGCGAAGTCAAGAAAATCTCTTTCATTCCCTATACCCACTTCCAATCCACATCATGCGCACCCGATCATCCGACCGCTTTACACACCCTTACACCTTCCGGCAATAACCCCTTTTTCCGCTGTATCCTGTCCTGCATAAAATATGGTCAGTGCGACCGCCTGGAATCCAGTCTGAGAGATTTTTCTGTTACAACGGACCATCTTCCTG
The DNA here is from genome assembly GCA_045545375.1 of Acetatifactor sp. Lineage (GTDB taxonomy): Bacteria > Bacillota > Clostridia > Lachnospirales > Lachnospiraceae > Acetatifactor. The sequence continues at coordinate 31,015 of JAZQAT010000089.1, read as the reverse complement.
ATTTTGGAGCAGGCATCAACAATAATCTGCAAAGTCTTTTGATCATTTCCACTACGCTGGCCTGTAATAGTGCCCAAGAGGGAAATGTGCCCTTCAAAGACAGTACCGCGCTGGCCGAAAAATATTATCGGCTCGCCAATGAGATTGAAACCGATTCAGATTTTGACATTCTGTTCAAGCAGATGCTTATGGAATTTGCCCAGAAAACTGCCCGACACAGAATACCTGATACCGATTCTGTTTTAGCCACCAAAATCTGCCAGGATATTCACGCGCATCTATACGAAAAGATTTCAGTTAAGGAAATATCAGAACGCCTGGGACACAGCAGTGAACATCTATGCAGACATTTCATCAGCCAGACAGGGCTGACTATCACCCAGTATATTCAGCGCGAGAAAATAACAGAAAGCAAGAAGCTGCTTGAGACTACCGATCTTTCTATCTCGGAGATCTCTGCCTGCCTCGGATTTTCTTCCTCGAGTTATTTCCATAAGGTGTTTGCACAACAGACGGGGTTACCGCCCAGCGTGTACAGGAAACAATTGCGGATGTAAAATATAGGTACTGTATCCTTCTTTGGAACATTCTGGAACGGGATGTACAACTGAATACCATATATGACTTGATTGATATATTAGAAGTCATCAGCAAAGGCGAATAGCGAGTTTTGGTCACATCTGCACTTTTCTGTCATATTATAAAATGCATGGAGCTACTTCGGTAGCTCCAATTTTGACTCTGGGTTTTATAGAAAAGACACCATTGAGTCCAACCCTTGGGCGGATTTCAATGGTGTCTTTAGATAGTGGAGATAATGGGACTTGAACCCACGGCCTCTTGCATGCCATGCAAGCGCTCTCCCAGCTGAGCTATACCCCCATGCAGAACTCACTTAACAACTTGTCTTAACACGTGTCTAAGTATAACATACTTCCCTGTAAAATGGAAGAGGCAAATTAAAAAACTTGATGCTGTAAGCAGCGAAGCAACACGAAACATAGCCCTGGAATGAATCACCAGGGCTTTTTTCTAAACTAACTTATAAGATACCGGATAAGTCTCGGACAGGAAGCAGTTATTTCTTCTTCGCGCTTTCATGGTACTTCTCTTCACAATACTTGCAGCGGTACACGCCCTTCTCTTCGTCTGCCAACACGAAAACGTGAGGCAACTCCTGTTCGATAGATGTGATACATCTGGGATTGTGACACTTGATCACATTTTTAATCTGTTTGGGCAGTACCAGCACTTTCTTGTCTACAATTTCACCATCTTTGATGACATTGACAGTGATATTGTGATCGATAAAAGCAAGCACATCCAAATCCAGTTTGTCAATATCGCATTCTACTTTCAAAATATCCTTTTTTCCCATTTTCTCACTGCGTGCATTCTTAATGATTGCAACTGTGCAGTCCAACTTGTCCAGCTGCAGATGCTCATAAATGGATAAGCTTTTACCGGCTTTGATGTGGTCCAGAACAAAACCTTCTTCTATTTTACCTACGTTCAACATATCTACCTCTCTCTTCTCGCATAAAAGCGGCTACTGTAAACTTTCTGAAACTATAAGATGCATTGCCTCTACTGTACCTGAATGCCAAGCAGCGTCAAAATCAGTGCCATGCGGACATAGACACCGTACTGAGCCTGTTTGAAATAAGCTGCTCTTGGATCCTGATCCACTTCCACTGAAATCTCATTTACTCTGGGCAGGGGATGAAGTACCAGCATATCCTCTTTTGCAAGAGCCATTTTCGCAGTATCCAGAACATAGAAGTCTTTCAAGCGAATATAGTCTTCTTCGTTGAAGAAACGTTCCTTCTGCACACGAGTCATATACAGCATGTCCAGACCGGGCATAACATCCTCCAGGCGAATGACCTCTTCGTAAGGGATTTTCCTGGCACGAAGCATTTCTGTAATGTAATCCGGTACACGCAGTTCTTCCGGAGAGATGAAGATGAAGCGGATATTTTCATATCTCACCAGGGCATCGATCAGGGAATGTACGGTTCGACCGAATTTCAAGTCCCCGCACAAGCCGATAGTAAAATTATCCAATCTTCCTTTCAGGCTGCGAATGGTTAAAAGGTCAGTCAGCGTCTGTGTGGGATGCTGATGTCCGCCGTCCCCTGCGTTGATGACAGGAATGCCTGACTTCTCAGCAGCTACCATTGGAGCACCCTCCTTGGGGTGGCGCATGGCACAGATATCTGCATAACATGAAATGATGCGAATTGTATCAGATACACTCTCTCCTTTTGCTGCGGAAGAAGAAGCGGCATCTGAAAAGCCGATGACTCTTCCGCCCAGGCGTGTCATAGCTGATTCAAAGCTCAAACGTGTTCTCGTACTTGGCTCATAGAAGCAGGTTGCCAGGATCTTCCCTTCACAGGCATGTGCATACTTGGCAGGGTTCTGCTCAATATCATTGGCAAGGTCGAAGAGCTTGTCCAACTCTCCGGTTGTAAAATCCAGGGGATTCATTAAATGTCTCATATTTCCTCCATTCCGCCTTAGGCAGGCACCTTTAATTTGTTTATTATGCAATGAAAAGCAAGTATTTAGCCGTAGAAAAGTCGAAGAGAAAACTCCCTTCGACTTCATATTTTATTTATAGGATAATAATTCTTCCACGGGCTTACGTCTGGGAGCAACAGGCTCCTCAGCAGGATAACCGACAGGAATCAAAGCAACCAGTTCTCTTCCTTCCGGAATCTCAAGAACTGCAGAAGCCTCTTCCTCATCAAAGATACCCATAATAACGGTACCAAGGCCCTGTTCATAAGCTGCAAGACAGAAAGCTTCGCTGGCAACACCTGCATCATACATCTGCCAGGAGTCACCACGTTTCGTAGTATAAGAACCGTCTCTTTCAAAGCCACTGCGGCCTTTAATAATGGTAACTGCAATCACCATGGGCGCATTTTCCATGATCGCGCCGTTATTTGGGAAAGTGGAAGTACATTTGGCAAGTTTTGCTTTGTTCTCCCCCTCTACCGCAATATAGCGGACAATTTGAGTGTGTTTCCAACTGGGAGCATAGGAAGCAGTCTCTACGATTTCGGCAAGCAGTTCATGTGGAACCGGCTGGTCTGTAAATTTTCGGATGCTTCTGCGCCCTTTGATACATTCTTTAGCAGTCATGGTCGTACCCTCCGTTATTTTCCTTTTCAGACATTTTACCATGTCCGGGCGACAGTTGCAATCATTCTTTTCTTAATTTTAAATAATTGTTAATACCAAAAGGGAACAGGACATGCAAGTTCTAATTAAATTTTATTCGCCTCTTTCATCGCCCCAGTAAAACAATGCCACTGTTCCGGGACCTGTATGGCTGCCAATGGTGGTTCCGATATCATTAATTTCAACTTTTCCGTTTAATTTCGGGAATCTGGCTTCAATCAAATCCGCCACCTCTTTAGCATCTTCAAAACAATCTGACTGGGATATGTAGCACTTTCCATTGTAATCAAGACCGTTTTGGGCATGCTCTTCCATTTTATCCACGATTGCCTTGATGACTTTCTTCTTGGTGCGAATCTTATATCTGGGAATCAACTTGCCCTCGTTATTCACATTTAACAGGGGACAGATATTCAACATGGTTCCTACCCAGCCTGATGTTTTAGAGATTCTGCCTCCTTTTACGAAAAAAGTAAGATCCGTTGAAAAGAACCAGTGATGAAGCTTTAATTTATTCTCATTAGTCCACTGATACAATTCTTCCAGACCTATTCCTTGATCTCTTAAATCAGCCATTTTATCCATCAGTAATCCAAAACCTGAGGATGCTGCCAGAGAATCTACGATGTAAATTTTTCTGTCAGGATATTCTTCTTCCAGTTCCTCTTTGGCTATTATGGCAGAATTGATAGAGCCGGAAATACCGCTTGAGAGGCACACATGGAGAATATCCTTGCCTTCTTTCAAAATAGAAGCAAAATAATCTTTGTACTCTTCTGCATTGACCTGTGAAGTCTTGGTATCTGCTCCGTTTACCATGGCCTGATAGAAATCATGGAATCCTATGGACTTTCCCAAATCATCCGCATACTGCTTTCCATCCAGTTCAAAATGAAAACAGATATAGCGTATCTCCCTCTTCGCAAAATGTTCTTCCGCTAAATCTGCCGTAGAACAGCAACTGATAATATAATCGTTCATAATTTCTTCCTTTCTGTACCGGCAGCTGATTTCCCTCTGCTTCATTACGGTCATCTGCCCACACGAGTGATTATACCAAATATCAGAGTGAAACACAAGGCTTTGACGCAAAATAAATGATTCAATACCACGCTATGTAGTTTTAAAAACCACATTGCGAAATATTGAATCATTTCATTTTCACATATCAAAAAGAAGTTGTTTATTTATTCAGATGCTTCTTGCTGTCAAAGAAGTCTTTGGTTTCCTTAGCAACCACTCCGCTTAATACAAAGAGTGCGATCATATTCGGGATGGCCATCAAACCATTGAAGATATCAGCAATTGTCCATACAGCTTTAACAGTCATGTAAGGTCCGATAAATACAGCTAAAATGTACAGCCACCGATATACCTTAACTGCCTTCATTTTACCACCGGTCAAATATTCCAGACAACGCTCAGAATAGTAATCCCATCCAAGAATGGTAGTAAATGCAAAGAATACAAGACATAACATCAACAGGAAGGAGGATACCACTGTAGGAATCGGCAGACCATTGTTAAATGCATAAGTAGTAATCTGTACACCTTCCAGACCTTCCACCTGCCATGCACCTGTAAGAACAATAGACAGACCGGTCATCGTACAAATAATAATGGTATCGATAAAAGTACCGGTCATGGATACCAGACCCTGGCGAACCGGCTCCTTGGTCTGAGCTGCTGCAGCAGCAATCGGTGCAGAACCAAGACCTGACTCATTAGAGAAGATACCTCTTGCAACACCTTTCTGCATTGCTATTATCATAGTACCTACGACACCACCGGTCACTGCTTTCGGATTGAACGCACCTTTTACAACGGTAACGATAGCAGCAGGAACTTCAGTAATGTTATAGATAATCAGAATCACACTGAGTACAACATAGATAATTGCCATAAACGGAACAACGATCTGAGATACATTTGCAATTCTCTTAATACCACCAATCAATACCAAAGCTACACACAAGCTCAAGATAAGAGAGGCGATTACTACAGTCCAGGAGTAAGTTCCGATTCCGGGAATGGTCACTGTCCATGACTGATTCGGGTCAAAGAAATTATTAACTGCAGAGGAAATACCATTTACCTGAGAGAAGGTTCCGATACCAAACAGACCTACGCACACTCCGAAGAATGCAAAAACCTTAGCAAGCCAGATCCAGTTCTTACCCATACCTTTCTCAATATAATAGAATGGTCCACCCAGCGCATGATTATTCTCATCTACCACACGATATTTTACAGCCAGGAGACCTTCCGCATATTTGGTAGCCATACCAAAGAATGCAGCCACCTCCATCCAGAACAATGCACCGGGACCACCGGCTGCGATAGCTGTCGCCACACCTACGATATTACCGGTACCGATAGTAGCTGACAATGCGGTACAGAGTGCACCAAAGGAAGTAACTTCTCCGTGACCGTCATCTTCATTCTTCACCATGAATTTCAGTGCCAGGGGTAATCTGCGCACCTGCAGCAGCCCCAGTCTGGCTGTCAGGAGCAGTCCTCCTGCCATAATCAGCACCATGAGGGGCACACCCCATACGAAATCATCAATTTTGACAAGCAGTTCATTAAACGCTTCCATTTTATTAATCCCTTTCCTCTATAAACAATTTACGCCTTTCACCTGACAGCCACGTCTTTCACGCATTGGATTTTCTGACTTTTGGGACAAAAAAAGACTGCCTCCATTCATGGAAACAATCTCTCAAAAAGTAAAGCAGAATCATTCGGTTCTATCTCTGTCCTTTTGCCTGAGAGATTGATATGCTTTCGCATATTTTGCACCTTCGGCACCCGACTCAACGGGATTCTCCAGAGTCACATCCGTTCATAGTCCTCATCCGCACTGCAGAAGCCTGAGAGTGTTACTCCTTCGGCAAGCTTAAGCTTTTTCCTACAAACTTCGACTGTATATGTAGTTGACGCAATAGTTAAATTATCACACTCTGTTCCTCTTGTCAACTCTTTTATTAAATTTTCTTAAACTTCGTCGCCTTCAATCTCTTCCATCAGACGCATTCCGGCAGTATCTGTAACAGGCAGTGAGAATACGATGGATCTGGCTTTGGACTCCAGCCCGGCATTATCCATAATGGCACGCATGATATCATTCTTCTGATCTTTGCGCACTACGATGAATATCATCTCCTTCTCAGGTACCAGTGTCACTCCCAGGAACTTCTCAGCTTTATCTGTACCGGTTCCCTTAGCATGGATCACAGTTCCGCCTGCTGCATGGACTGCTCTCGCAGCATCCATAATCAGCTCCGTATACCCCTGATTGGCTATTACTACAAGCAATTCATATTTTGTGTCCTTCAAAGTTGATTCCTCTCCTTTTATATAATCCTGCCCACTGGTCAAATAGTTAAGCGCCTTCTTGCCTCCGATACTGCTTAACGGTATCACGAAGGCGATTCCGATTCCCGGCACATCAATCTGCATTTTCCGCTGAAGCCCCTGCTTCAAAAGCTTCCATTTCTCTTTCGTCACCACATGGAAAAGCACACATTTCTCGGTTCCTTCCAGGCCGAAATAATCCAGTATTTCGCTGGCGGCGGTTCCCCGCCCTACCGTTATAGTAGATATATCCACGCCCATCTCCTGATAAAACGTGGCAAATCGTTTCGTCAGATTACGGTTGGTAATCGTTACCATAAAATACAATTCGCTCATTTATACCTCATTCCTGCGTCAGCTGCTCTCACAGTCCGGCACATACGTTATAAACTCATAAAAGCTACAGTTCAATGATAGCATCCTCGTCAAGCGCAGCAAATGCATATTCCACTTCGCTCTTCTTGCCATAGCGCTGTTTCAGCTGATATACCATACCGAGTACCTGAATGGTGATAAGCGGCGTCATGGCTACCATAGCTACAACACCAAAAGCATCCGCTACCAGATTTCCGCCCACTGCGATACAGGCTCCCTGTGCAAGCGGCAGAAGAAATGTAGCAGTCATGGGACCTGATGCAACTCCACCGGAGTCAAATGCAATCGCAGTGAATATCTTCGGTACAAAAAAGGACAGACCGATTGCAATGGCATAACCGGGAATCAGGAAATACAGAATAGGAATACCCGTCAATACTCTGATCATCGCCAATGCCACGGATGCTGCGACACCGATGGAAAGGCTGGCTCCCATAGCATTTGCCGAGATAGCACCATCGGTGATCTCTTCTACCTGATGATTCAGCACATATACTGCCGGCTCTGCCTTTACAATGAAAAATCCGATTAAGGCTCCTATGGGTACCAACAGGATACGGAATTCATTGGATGCCATCACTCTTCCCAGATAATTACCTGCGGGCATAAATCCTACATTTGCACCGGTTAGGAACAATACTAATCCAATATATGTATACACAAGTCCGACAACGATCTTACTCAGTGCTCTGCCTGACAGATGCAGCGCAAACACTTGAAACAGCCCGAAAAACAAGATGATCGGCAAAAGTGAAATTGCAATTTCCTCCATATATGCCGGAAGTTCATGAGAAAAAAGCTTCCACAGATCCACGGAATTCTCAATCTGGGGAATCCGGGTGACACTGTAGCTGCTTTCTGCCGGCTGATAAATCATGCCCAGAATCAGTACCGCCAGAATCGGTCCGATGGAGCAAAGAGCTACCAGACCAAAGCTGTCATCTGCAGCGTGGTGGTCAGTACGGATAGCTGCAATACCTACACCAAGAGCCATGATAAACGGAACCGTCATGGGACCTGTGGTTACACCACCGGAATCAAAGGCAATGGCTCTGAAATCTGACGGCACAAAAAATACCAGCGTAAATACAATCAAATAAAAGAACACCAATAAATGTGGCAGCGCAATTGAGAACAGCATACGCAAAAGCGCTATTACCAGGAACACACCTACACCTACTGCTACTTCCAGAATCAGCGTCATATTCGGAACCGATGGTACCTGTGTAGCCAACACCTGCAAATCCGGTTCTGATATCGTTATGATAACTCCCAGTATGAAAGATAACACTGTAATAATCCAGATATTTTTCGTCTGTGTCAATTTTGCTCCCACTTTTTCACCCATGGGCGTCATGGACACTTCAGCACCAAGTGTAAAGAACATCATACCCACCATGACCATCAGTGCTCCGAGGAGGAAACACAGAAGGATACTGGGAGTAATAGGCGCTATGGTAAAGCTAAGAAGCAATACAATGACAATGACCGGAAGTACCGCTTTCAGCGATTCTTCAAATTTACTTTTTAACTTTGGATTCCACAATTTCAAGCAATCACCTCTGTCAATAATAACAATTTACATAATATTTATCTTAACATAAACGAAAAGATTGTTCCAGACATTTTATTTTTATTTTAGAAACGCCCAAACAATCTTAACATTTTCTTTATGCTGTTCTCTAATCAGTTACCGCATTCCACGCTGATCTTATTAAAGATTCCCATGATTTCTTCCGTCTTTACTGCCGCTTTCTCTTCTCCGTACTTATGCAGGATCACATTTCCTTCATGCATCATAACCAGACGGCTGCCGTACTCCACCGCATAACGCAGATTGTGTGTAACCATGATCGTGGTCACCTTCTTTTCACGGACAACACGGTCTGTAAGTTCCATGATGATCTCTGCTGTCTTGGGATCCAGTGCCGCCGTATGCTCATCCAGAATCAGGAAATCGATGGGTGTCATGGTAGCCATTAAAAGTGCCAATGCCTGACGCTGACCGCCGGATAAAGAGCCCACCTGAACTCCCATCTTGTCTTCCAGCCCCAGATTCAAAGGGCGAAGCATCTCTCTGTAGTTTTCTGTTCGGGCTTTATTTACGCCTCTGCCCAGATTGTAAGGCTTTCCTTTATTATCCGCAATGGACATATTCTCCAGGATCGTCATGCTTGGACAGGTTCCCTTAGCGGGATCCTGATAAACTCTGCCGATATGCTTCTGTCGGATGAAATCCTTCTGTTTGGTAATGTCTCTGTCATTTATCAGGATTTTGCCGCTGTCTACCGGTATGCTTCCGCAGATGATATTCAGCATGGATGTCTTGCCGGACCCGTTACTTCCTACTACTGATACGAATTCGCCGTCTTTTACGGTAAAATTAAAATCTTTGAACAGGCAAAGCTCGTTCACAGAACCTGGATTATAATTTTTATTGATATTTACCAGCTGAAGCATTAGTCCACCTTCTTTCTGTCCATACTGATGACCAGGATTATCAGGAAAAGTACACTCGTCACAAGCTTGATGGCATTAGGATCGATACCTGCGAACATCGCCAGTGCTACACAGCCCTTATACAAAATGGAGCCGATAATGACGCTGCTGGTGACACGTAACAATGTCATCTTTTTAAAGAGGCTGGTGCCGATGATGACGCTTGCCAGACCGATGACCACAGCGCCTGTACCGATGGATATCTCAAAGCTTCTCTGCTGCTGTGCATAGATGCAGCCGCTCAATGCCACCAGACCATTTGCTATAGACAGTCCCACGATTTTGACAAGCCCTTTATCCACGCCCAGACTGGTAACGATGGTATCATTGTCACCAACTGCACGCAGCAGGAATCCTGATTTGGTACTCATATACCAGTCAAGGAGATATTTTGCAATCATGGTAATGACAAAAATTATGATAACCCTTTTGTAATTTGCCAGAAAAGAAGGAATCACGGCATTCACCAGATCATTATCAAATATGGTCTTCTGATTGAAAATCGGCACATAACCGGAGCCTGCCACCCAAAGATTGATGGTGTACAGCCCTGTCATCATAATAATGCCGGACAGCAGATCTCTGACCTTCAATTTTACATGAATGAGTCCTGTACATATGCCAATCAGCGCTCCTCCCACGAAAGAAACGGGAAGTGTGAGTACCGGCGGCAGTCCCAGCTTACTGATCATGAAAACGGTGATTGCGGCTCCGAAAGGGAAACTTCCGTCTACCGTAAGATCCGGAAAATCCAGTATTTTGTAAGTAATGTAAACGCCTAAAGCCAGGATTCCGTAAATCATTCCCTGCTCCAGGACACTCAATAATAATGCCATAATTCTAACTCCTTAACTGCTTTTTATCGGCGGTTCGCCCCTGACGAACCGCCTGCGAACTTATTCTACTACGATTTCATCAAATTTCTGATAAGCTCCTGCCACGAAATCATCTGCCAATGTAACATTTACTTTCTCAGCTGCTGCGGTATTCACATACAGACTAGGCTCAGTGATCACTTCAAATGCCATTTCGGAAGCTTTTGCCTCTCCCTTTAAAACCTTGGCAGCCATCTTACCAGTCTGGATACCCAGTTCATAATATTCCAGACCCATAGCAGCCAGACATCCTGCTTTTACCTGCTCTACTTCGGAACCAAATACAGGAATACTCTTCTTGTTAGCCTCTTCCAGAACTGTCTGCAAAGCACTTACTACGGTGTTGTCTGTCAGATTGGAAATGCAGTCGACCTTGCTTACCAGGTCTGCTGCTGCCAGAGCTACCTCTGAAATAGCTGTTACGCCTGTATCCACAATTTCAAAGCCATACGCACCTGCAAGTTCCTTATACTTGGCTACTGTACTGATGGAATTGGCTTCACTTGTAGTATAAATAATACCGATTTTCTCAGCATCCGGCAGGATTTGACGAATCATCTTAAGCTGCTCTTCTACTGCCAATGCATCAGAAGTACCGGTAATGTTGCCCACCGGCATACCATCCTCTCCTGCAAGTCCTGCTTCCACAGGATCAGATACTGCCGTATAAATCACAGGAATGTCTGTATTCATGGTCGCATTATATGCTGTCATGGCACTGGGTGTTGCGATGGCACAGATCAGATCCACCTTCTTGGTGACAAAATTATCAGCAGTCAGACCTGCTGTACCGGGATCTGCCTGGGCATTTACATACTCAACGGTCAGATTCTCTCCCTCTACGATGCCTTCCTCCGCCAGTCCTGCCAGGAAACCTTCTCTGCAGTTATCCAGAGAACCATGCACTGCAAACTGGGAGATACCAATCGTATATCCACTCTTTTTTTCACTGCCGCAACCGGTAAAGATACCTGCTGCACAAACTGCTACCAATACAACTGCTAAAAATCTCTTCTTCATAATACGCTCCTTTTCTGCCTTTTAGGCCTGCAAAATTTAGTTTTGTCTTGCGCCTGTAAGGAGGGAACATTGTTGGTACTTGTCATCGACAGCCAAGAGTCCCTAACGGGCCTCTGCTCTTCAAACGCACTTGGCTCTGCCGATTCGCGAAAAAAAAACGCCTCAAATGCTTAACGCATTTGAGACGCTAATAATTCAACCATTATTATCGCGGTACCACTCAAATTGACTGATGTCCTCTCATTCTATGCACCATCATGCACATCGGCTTGATAACGGGTCCGAATCCCGCCGACGCCTACTTACTTTACTGCTCTTTCGGGCCGGCCTCGAAAGTCCATTCGGCAAAAGCTCCTATACTGCCATCCCACCGCCGGCAGCTCTCTGTAATACTCACTTAAGCTTACTTCTCTTTCTCACAGGTTTACAAAACATATTGAGTTGGGAAACTGTCTGTTTCTTGATTAAGACAATACTCCCTTTTCAGTCAAATGTCAAGAACTTTTTGAATCAAACATCAGCACCACCTTGAAGAAGTCCCCGTCCACCGTCAGCTCCAGTTCTCCCCCCTGAAGCTGCGTCAGGCTCTGTGTAATGGACAATCCCAGTCCATTTCCTTCCGTATGGCGTGACTTATCTCCCCGTACGAAGCGTTCTTTCAGTTCTTCTGATGAAATGTCCAGCGGGTACTTGGAAATATTCTTAAATGCAATAGCTACCTTATCATCCCGTTCTTCCACTGTCAGATACACTCTGGTGCCTCCCATAGCATACTTACAGATATTATTCAGCAAATTATCAAATACTCTCCACAAAAGCTTGCCGTCTGCCATGATCCGCACCGGATGTTCCGGCTGTCTGGCTACCAGCTCCAGTCCCAACTCTGCCAGCCGCTGCTCATATTCCCCCATGGTCTGGGTCAGAAGCACACCTACTTCACAGGGCACCATATGTACTTCGATATTGCCGGTGGAAGCTTTGGACGCCTCCATCAGATCTTCTATCAGCTTCTTTAGCCGTGCTGACTGGCGCTTCAGCACCTCTGCATATTCTGTGATCCTTGCATTTTCAGTTGGCTCTTCCACAATCAGGTCTGCATAATTGATAATAGAGGTGAGCGGCGTCTTGATATCATGGGATACATTGGTTATCAGCTCCGTCTTCAGACGTTCGCTCTTCATGCGCTCCTCTACCGCGACGTTCATGCCTTCACCGATTCTATTGAGGTTTTCTCCCTGCTCCTTCAGATTTCCGAACATCTTTCCTGTATCCACCTGATAATCCAGCTCTCCGTCGGCAAGCCTTCTGCCTCCTTCTGCCAACTTACTGTTGACAAGGGCAAAGTACAGTACCACCGGAATCAGAATGATTTTTTCCAGGAACCAAATGATAGACAGGGCATCTGTAAGATCCCAATAAAGTATGCCCAGTATCACAAGTATCACCATCTCTGCAATGAACAGTCCTCCCAGCCCAATCAGCACCTGCACCAGGTTCGGGAGATTCCTGAAGACTGCTGTAATTCCCCGGATACAGAAACGGCAGCCGGCAGCAATTCCTCTGAGTATCCGGCAAATCAACATATTCTTCCACCAGATACCGGCTTTTACCTGAATCGCCCATATAATGCAATAACCTACAGCTGCCACAAAACCGACCACAAGAAGCACCAACGCCAGAATCGTCTCAAGGCTATACCGGTAAAAGTAATCAAAAAAGCCTTTCAAAATAAATATTGCTGCCACAACAGCACCCACACTCAGCAAATCAAAAGGAATCGCTGCAAGCCCTCTTGCATGTACCCCATCTTCACCATATCGTCTTCCCGCACTGCATATTTGGAAGACAAAGCTGATAATACACAGGATTCCCATCGCAACAGTCACGCCAATGAAGGCATAACGATAAGCATACAGCCAATCATATACATAAAGTATCTTGCTGAATTCGTCCTCATATGGAAATTCCTTATTCACATACAGCCTCAGTATCCAGCCGTTTTTCAAAGCAGCCGTTTTTTCCCTGGAAAAGACCATACTGGATATCACGCCGGAACTGGTGATCATTTTAAGTACCACGGGCGCATCTTCCTCTCCATAAATACTATAAACATAGCTGATGCCACGGACACCATGACTTTCATCCTGAATTAAATCATCCCGGTCAAGCAGCTGATATTGCAGATTGGTATCTTCACAGTAAAGGTTTGCAGATTCCGCTTCTCCGGCACTTAACATGGACAGTATATCTTTCCCTTTTTGCATGGCAATATCTGCCATGGCCTCTGTCTTAAGCTTATCCAGATTTTTGTTATAAAATCCTTCATCCATCATGACAGTAATGCCAACCATCCCCGCCACAGTACCAAAGAACAAAATCACTGTCATGAAATATGCAAAGACTTTCAACACAAACCTTTCCGTTAATCGCTTCTTCCTCATTCTCTCGGCCCTTTCTCAATCTTGTAGCCCTGCCCCCAGACTACCTTAAGATAACGTGGTTCTGCAGGGTTGATTTCCAGTTTCTCCCGAAGATGACGAATATGTACTGCTACGGTGTTCTCACTTCCGTAGGGAAGGTCATTCCAGATTCTCTGGTAAATGTCCTTGGGTGCAAATACCTGTCCAGGGTGCTCCATAAGTAGCTTCAAAATCTCATACTCCGTAGGAGTCAGCGCCACCGGCTCCCCATCCAGTGTAACGCCTTTCGCCTTGTCATCCAATTCAATACCGCCTATGGAAAGCACCGTCTGTTTCATGTTTCCACCGCCCAGCTGCATATACCTGCGCAGCTGACTCCTTACTCGTGCAGCCACCTCTACCGGATTGAAGGGCTTGGTAATATAATCGTCTGCTCCTACATTTAACCCCAGAATCTTATCGGTATCCTCACTTTTGGCTGTCAACAAAATTACAGGCACATTGCTCTTTTCCCTGATTTTTACCATGGCTGAGATGCCGTCCATCACCGGCATCATGATGTCCATAAGCACCAGGTGGATATCCTGGCTGTCGATTACTTTCAGCGCTTCTTTCCCGGTATAAGCCTCGAACAGCCGGTAATTTGCATCTGCCAGATAAATCTTCAGTGCATTTACAATGTCCTTTTCATCGTCACAAATCAGTATATTGTACATAACCATCCTCCTTAGGTCTATTGTACTCCAAACGTATATTAAAAATAAATCGGGGAAACCTTTAAGAATTCTTTAAGATACTATATTTAAAGCAGGAGAGAATGCCCACAGCGCAATCCTCTCCTTTTCATTTATTCTTCTTTCTCGCTGTCTTTTTGTGAACGGCGTTTTATTGCTTTCTTTTTCAGTTCTTCCAGCGCTTCTTCGAACTTCACGGAACGCATATCGGGATTGGAACGAATCAGATCTCTCTGGAAGAAATCCTTCAAGGTTGTCAAGCTTCTTCTTTCATCGTCATATCTTCGATATCGCGTAAACAACTCCTTCATTTCCGCTTTCATCTTTTCAGAATAATCGGAAGGACGCTCCAACATTTTGTCTCGGAGATTCTCCATCTTAGTCTCGATATTCGCCCTGATATCCTCGACTTTCATCTCCAGATTATCAGAAATGTCTTCCTTACGCTGAAGCAGTTCCTCCCAAAACTCCTCTTTACGGTTCGTCAGCTCTTCCTCAGTCACGGCGATCACTACATCAAGACGCTTCTGCAGACGCATAAGCTCTGCTTTAGCCTTCTCCATCCGAATCAGCACATCGCGCAGATCCATAGCAGCCTTGAAGGACAGTGCAAAGTCGGAAAATATAACTCCGGTGAGAAACAGCGTAATTAAAGTCAGCACACTATTCGGTATCAAAACTACGATCTTTTCTACCTGCTTATGTAACACTTCCGTCATGAAGATTGTCAAGAATCCCCATGCCAGTGAAGAGCTCAAACAAATATGTCCCTGAAAATTTAATTTCTGGTCGGAATAATCCCAGTATCGTACTTTAAATAAAGATTCCATGACTACTCCTGTTACATATTCCAGTACAGTGGCACCAAGGCAGCCTGCCACATATACCATAAAGATATTGTCCTGAAATGGCATTGATACTAAAAGCATCATGATTCCACCGGTTCCGTAAAGAGGAAGAAACGGACCACGCATAAATCCTCTGTTCACAAACCGCTTCTTACCAATGGATACATAGGCAGACTCAAAGCACCAGCCGAAAAAGCTATAAAAATAAAAGAAAAACAGCCACTGGATAATAGAATACTGATACATAAGTTGTGCCTCCTTCTCTCACTCGGATGCTCTATCGATAAACAGCCACCTGAATGCTCAACTTACCCTTACGTGTTTCATTTTTCACCCCAAGATACACAAATTTTCCAAATCCACGTACATTTATAATTTCCTGTTCTTTCAACATGCGTGAATTATTTTCACAGAGCCTTCCTCCCACATATACCTTACCTGTGCGGAAAAATTCCAATACATCATTTCTTGATTTATTATATACTTTTGCAATGACTGCATCAATTCTCCCTGAAGCCACCTGCACCGTCACCGTCTCAGGCTCCTCCCTGGGCAGTTCCTTTAATTCCGTCACGATTTGGCAGCGCACATGAGTATGCTTTACCTGATCCAAATTGTCACAGATAAACGGGGCAATGCTTTCCAGGCAAAACAAATATGCCTCCCTGTGACCTACCCGGATGTCTCCCAGCGTGCTGCGCTCTATCCCCAGATTCATCAATGCTCCCAGAAAATCTCTGTGAGAAAAATCATCTGCAAATTTCTCCACAAGCGGAGTAATATGGATACATGTAACAGCAAACGGCTCTTCATATCCAAATTCTTCCGCAGAACCGAATCGTAATATCTTCCTGTCACACTGTTCATCACCGCCCCACAATTGACATCCTGCATATCTTAACTGCGGTTCCTCCTGCCAGAAGATGTCCTGTTCACTCAATCCCAGGAAACCTGTAAAAGTGAACATATTCTGTCCGAAAGATTTCCGCGCCAAATCATGCAGCCTGCTTCTTAGCTGCTGCAATTCTTTCTCCGATGATATCGCCATATTGACCTCCTTATTCTATACTCTGTCAGGCAAGCGCAATGTCCAACACCATCATAACTGCAAATCCCAGCGCAAACGCAATGGTTCCAATGTTGGAATGACTGCCTTCACTAGCCTCCGGGATCAATTCTTCCACCACAACATAGATCATGGCGCCCGCCGCAAACGCCAGAAGATATGGCAGTACCGGAGTCACAACAGACGCCAGTCCAATAGCAATAAGCGCTCCGATCGGTTCTACAATTCCGGAAAGCGCTCCCATTCCAAATGCCTGCAATTTACTCTTCCCTTCACTTCTTAAAGGCAGGGAAAGAATGGCACCCTCAGGGAAATTCTGAATGGCGATACCGATAGACAAGGCCACTGCTCCGGCCATGGTCACGGTACCTTCTCCTGTTACAATTCCCGCAAAAATAGCACCGCAGGCAGCACCTTCCGGCAGGTTGTGAAGTGTCACAGCCAGCATTAGCATAGTGCTTCTCTTCAGCTTACTGGGCATGCCCTCCGGCTTCTCATCTCCTACATGAAGATGCGGTATCACACTGTCCATTAACAGCAGGAAACCTATCCCTAAGAGAAAGCCCACAAGGGCAGGAAGAAACGCAAGCTTTCCCATAGCCTCACACATATCCATAGCCGGAATGAGCAATGACCATACTGACGCTGCCACCATGACGCCTGCTGCAAATCCCAGGAATACCCTTTGTATATTGGGCCCCATTTCCTTTTTCAGGAAAAAGACACAGGCAGCTCCTGCACCGGTTCCGATAAACGGTATCAATACACCAACTAATATTTCCATACTCTTCTCCTTCACATTAACAAAATTTTGAAATTTCCCGCAGATGGACAGCACATTTGATAGAAAAAAGGCCGCATGTAACACTTACAGCGGCCCTGTTTTATCAGGTAAAACTGATGATTTCCTCTTTGGGAGCTTTGGTCTTCTCTACGCTGATTGCATGCAGAACGGGACCTTCTCCCTTATAATCTTCCCAATATTCCTTACTCACTGTAGCCGTCACCTCGACCCATTCCTTCTGCTTCAGGCTCTCAGCACCTGCATACTCGCAAGCATAGCCCAGAAATGCCATATCATCGGCACAGCAGGTCATAGCCATTCTTCCCGGTACAAAATATCCTTTTTTCATCTCTTCCGGCTTCAGCACCAACGCAGTGAATCTGATTTTCTTCCCAATATATCTTTCCAGATGATCCATGCTGTCCAGATACCAGATTCCATATCCGTTATTGTCCAGTTCGATGAGCTCTTGATTCAAATCATACGGAAGATCCTCTTCCAGAATCTCATCGATTTCTCCATTAGCATCTTCAAAGATAACATCGGCATTGGGGTTTACCGCTTTAATATTTCGTTTATAAGTATTCAAATCAGTTATGCCATCACAGCGGTTGAAAATAATCATTTCGGATTTTCTGATCATCTCAGCCAGCAGGGAACGCATGTTAGTATAATACATAGGGAAAGTAGAACCGTCAATCGTAGTAATCTGCTGCTCAATCTTCCAGTACCAGGGCAGCTTCATATTTTTATAATTCCACATTCCGTTGTACTCTATAATGATACGCTCCGGCTTATGCTTCTTCTCAAGTTCCACCAGATGACTGGGGGTAAATTCCTCCTCGCTGTCAATCACCTCTATGACTGACCTGCTCTTTCGAAGTAACTCCTCGTCATATTCCACTTCACCTTCCTCACACAGAAGGATCAGTGTCTTGCCTTTAATCTGAAAATATGGCTGTGCCAGTGTAAAGGAAATGAACTCTGTCTTGCCACTTTCCAGAAAACCATTGATTACATATACGGGCCTCATATACGCGCCGCCTTTCTCAAGTTATTTATCTGCACTTTATTTGCCAAACAGTTCTGCAAGCTTCTCTTCTGCCAGATTGGAACCGATGACGCAAATCTTACCGGTTACTGCAGGCTTGCCTTCTCTGATATCATGCTCTTCAGGTACATAATCATAATATACCCATGTACCGTCTCCTGCAGGTACCATTCCCTTAGCACGCAGGATGACACCATATTCTCCGCTGTCAAGAGCTGTGAGGATTTCTTCCATACGATCTGCTGTGTAGGTATTGGGTGTCTCCATACCCCAGCTGGTGAATACTTCGTCTGCATGATGATGGCCGTGATGGTCATGGTGATGATGGTCATGATCATGACAGCCGCAAGTGCAGTTCTCATCATGGTGATGATGATGCTCGTGGTCATGGTTGTGGTGATGTTCATGATCGTGGTCGTGATGATGCTCATGATCATGGTCATCGTGGTCATGATGATGCTCGTGATCATGGTCATCGTGGTCGTGATGATGCTCATGATCATGACAGCCGCAAGTGCAGTTCTCGTCATGCTCCTCATGCACATGCTCCAGCATCTCTTTCATCATATCTTCCAGTTTGTCAGTCCCCTCAATCGTCTCCAGAACAGTCTTGCCATCCAACTGATCAAGAGGAGTGGTAATGATTGTTGCCTTATCATTATGCTGACGAAGCATTTCTACACAGGCATTCATCTTTTCCTGAGAAGTCTTATCTGCACGGGTCAAAATAATTGTACCGGCATACTCTACTTGATTGATGAAGAATTCACCAAAATTCTTCATATACATCTTGCATTTGGAAGCATCTACTACAGCAACCGCGCTGTTGACCTCAACATCCAGATCCTGTGCCACATCTTCCACTGCCTTTAAAACATCAGACAGCTTGCCTACTCCTGACGGCTCAATCAATACTCTCTCAGGAGAATAAGTGGTCAGCACCTCCTTTAAAGAGGTTCCAAAATCTCCTACCAGTGAGCAGCAGATACAACCGGAATTCATTTCCTTGATTTCAATGCCGGACTCTTTTAAAAATCCGCCGTCAATACCGATCTCACCAAATTCATTTTCAATCAGAACCACTTTGGTTCCGTTCAGCGCTTCTTTTAACAGTTTCTTGATCAGGGTTGTCTTACCTGCACCAAGAAATCCAGATACTACATCAATCTTGGTCATTTTTTCATTTCCTTTCCATATCCCATACGTTAGATGCCGTGGGACTATATTGCTGCTTTTCCTCACAGACAATTATCATCGGCATCGATGCTCTTCATCTCTGCCATCGTTTCTTATTTTCCACCATTCTGGCTTTATTGTCAATATCTCTAATAGTGAAAGTTTTATTAATAGTTACCATTCAGCCATCGCTGCAGCAGATAAAAACTTTACTTTATTTAATTTTATACGCCGGTAATGCCTATTTTAGATGGATTCTGGCATATAAATGCTTCATTTTGTCCGATTCTATCTGCCCCAAAAGCCTCTTCGTGGGAAAAATCAGCATATAGATATTTCGCTTTTTTCGATTCTATCTGCCTTAAATTCTTTTCATTGAGGATTTAGACAGATAATTTCTTTACTTTTTCCGTTTCTATCTGCTCAATAAAACATCATTTATACTGTTAGAGCTTCCTTTTGGACAATCCAAACAGATTTTTCTCTAGATATCCAATGTATTTGCTTTTGTCTTTATTCACGTTTGACTATAATCGGGATTTGTAGTGTGCCCGCTGTGGAAAAGTCGCAACCTGCGAACTTTAACTTTCAGTCTACTTCCCGCAAGATAAGGCTTAGGGGGAGAATCGCTAAATTTCCCTGTTCGTCTGCACCGGATAGGATACCTATAAATTGTCCGTTTTGATCGAAGACGCCGCCCCCGGACATGCCCGGCCGGGCATAGGTGGTGGCAAGCATCATGTATTGGGTATAATCTTCCATATAGATCCAGGATTCTACCAGCTTCCCAGCGTAGGCATTCCCGGCAACGCTATCCCGTGAGCCCATGACCAGGATAATGTCCTCCGTCTGCAGATTGTCATACGCTTCTTTGTCTACAGAAACATATCTGCACTCAGATAATGCTTCTTCCGGAATCTCTTCCATAGGAATCGTAATAATTCCCAAATCGCAGTCTGATACCGTCCTCCAGTTCCAGAGGTTATTCCGGCTTTCAAGCATCGTTCCGTCAATCAAAGTAATCTCCAGCTTCTGAGCATTTTCTATCACATGGGCCGCGGTGACGATTACCATACTTTGGGTATTCATACTCCAAATAATTCCGCTTCCGATAAGTTCTCCTGTATTAATCTGTACCATGACACCTGCTGCTTTTTCCTGCAAAAGTCCGGCCAGATTCTCAGTTACAGGTTCTTCTACAGTAAAGGTGTCATTGGGCAAATAAATCAACTCTTCCTGAGATTGCCCGGAGATGCTCTCATCTTGCTCTTTCTCAACCTCCTGTTCCTTAGTTTGACGAGCTTCAATTTTTACTATTGTGTTCTCATTGCTGAAAGTACAGCCGGGCAGTAAAATAACTGCCATCATCCAAGCGGCAGCAGCACCTATTCTGTTTTTTGTCATAACATTTCCACCATTTGCAATTAATAAAACCCAGTAAAATCAAGCCTTTCAGCCATTTTACCGGGTTTTTAAATGTAAGCAGAAGCGTAAGCCGGGTTATGTCGTGAATAATCATCTATCTAGAACGTCTGTTACCAGACGCTTCAAGCGACCCACCTGAAAACAGGCCGGGCAAGCCTATCGTCTTCGTTTTGGTCTTGCTTCGGATGGGGTTTACATGGCTCCGCCTGTTACCAGACGGACGGTAGTCTCTTAAGCTGCCTTTCCACCCTTACCAGCTTTCCTCAAGAAAATCTGGCGGTATATTTCTGTTGCACTAGCCTTGGAGTCACCTCCACCGGACGTTATCCGGCATCCTGCCCTGTGAAGCCCGGACTTTCCTCACCCGGCAGCTTACGCCGCCGGCCGCGATTATTTGTTCTACTTACGTTTCAAAATTCTAACACAGACTTTTTAATCTGTCAACGTCGCTGTCCAAAACAAGTGACACACTACGCGTGGAAACAACTACCGCCCACGAATTCTCTGCAAATAGAATTGTTTGGAATCGGCTCACTGCTCACCCCCAGGAAATATTCCAGGAATTTGAGTAATCGCTTAGCTTCATAATACTCCGGCATATCCTTTGTGATGCCAAACAACAAAGGCTCTGCGTATTGTTTCAGCACCGCCAGTTCATAAATCAGCACAGAATTGAACATAGCATCCGCTTTCTCCTGGAAAGGGAAGATGTTCTCTTCTTCGCCTCTGCGCACGGAAGGCCACATTTCAATGGTTCTTCTGGCACCGGTACCGCGAGTACGGGCATCTCTGACCATGCGGCGAAGCAATCTGCCGTCCGTGGTAGGAATCCGATTGTGTTCATCGATATTAATATTAGTAAGAGCACTGATATAAATCTTATATTTGCTTTCGTTGGGCAGAGAATAGGAAGTCTTTTCGTTCAGTCCGTGAATACCCTCTATCACAAGAATATCCTCCGGCCCCAGCTTCTTGAATTTTCCGTTATATTCCCGCTTACCTGTCTTAAAGTTAAAGGTAGGAAGCTCCACAGTCTCGCCACTAAGAAGCCTGCTCATATCCTCATTAAACTGTTTGACATCAATGGCTTCCAGGCACTCGAAATTATAGTCACCATTCTCATCCCTGGGTGTCAGTTCTCTGTTTACAAAGTAGTCGTCCAACGCGATAGGATGAGGCACCAGACCTAATGTACGCAGCTGAATAGACAACCGATGGGAAAATGTGGTCTTGCCGGAAGAGGAAGGTCCTGCGATCATAACGAACTTTACGCCGCCCCTGGCCGCAATATCTTTGGCAATCTCTCCTATTTTACGCTCCTGTTGAGCCTCCTGCACAAGAATCATATCACTTAAAGAACCGCTGCAGATCTGATTGTTCAAGTCACCCACAGTCTCCAGACCCACTTCCCTGCCCCATTTCTCAGATTCCGTTAATGTGGCAAACAGCTTCTTCTGCTCCTTAAAAGGCCCTACACTGCAAGGCTCTTTCTTGGTAGGCAAAAGCAGCATGAAGCCGCCCTCGTAATCTATCACATCAAACCATTTCACATAACCCGTATTAGGCATCATATACCCGTAATAATAATCATAATAACCGTCCAGTTCATAGATATTTACAAATGAACTGCGTCGATAACGAAACAGTTTCTCCTTGTCTTCCATACCCTGCTCTCTGAACAGATCCATGGCATCACCAAGAGGATAGGACTTTTTCATAAAAGGTATCCGGCTGTCCTGAAGCTCTTTCATCCGTTTGCAGATTCTGTCGGCATTCTCAGCTGTGGACAAGGCTGCATCCCCAACACTGATATAATAGCCGTTTCCTATAGTAAATTCCACCCGGCATTTCTGAGCGTTCTCTCTTCCGAAAAGATCCTGCACTGCCTTTAAGAACATCATGGTAGCCGCACGCACGTACGTCTTGTGGCCCACATCATCTTTTAATGTAAAAAAAGTCACAGTACAATCTTTCTTCGCTTTCTTAAACAATTCTCTGATCTTACCATTGGATGCCACCAGAGCAATCATACCGCCATACTGCTCCTGATACTCATTGGCTATGACTTCATATGTTGTCCCCTGCGGGTACTGTTTCTCTTTACCGTCTATCGTTACTGTAAACATACATTTCTCCAACCTTTCTATACATAGTTACTTATACTCACACATGTCAAATGCACTGTCAATATCTGCAAGTTCCCTATCGATATCTCGTACCCTCTCTTCTGCTCCGCAGGCACTTTTCCGAATTGTCATAAGCACACATTTGCGATATTCCAGGAAACGCAGGAGCACCGGATTCGCTTCTTTTAACAGAAGTTCCCCAAATCTGTCATAAAGAGGATTCTCACAAGGAATAGGCGTCTCCCCCGGAACCACCTTCATCATGGGATAGAATTTTCCTTCCTCTTCAATCATATTCTCTTCCACAGTCCGATATCCCTGACTTCTTAAGAATTCCCTGAAAGCCATGACCTCCGACTGCGGCTGCAGAATCAATTCCTTTAAGCTTTTTGCAGTCTCCTGCTGCCTTGTGAGGATGGCCTGCATCAGCCTGCCGCCCATTCCGGCACAGACAACCGTGTCTGCCTCCCCGGGAGCAGGCGCTTCCAGTCCGTCCGAC
The DNA here is from genome assembly GCA_045545375.1 of Acetatifactor sp. Lineage (GTDB taxonomy): Bacteria > Bacillota > Clostridia > Lachnospirales > Lachnospiraceae > Acetatifactor. The sequence continues at coordinate 7,568 of JAZQAT010000089.1, read as the reverse complement.
AGCCTCTGCTCTATGTACTGCTCCAGCCCATATTGCATGACATGCTCCGTACATCTTGACAAAGGGCCTGTCCGGACATCCATGGCGATTACACGGGGACTGATCTTCTTCTGTACCAGATAAATGGACAGATAACCGTGGTCACAGCCCACATCACAGACCCTGTTACCGGGTGTCACCATGTCAGCCAGTGCTTTTAACCTGGCAGAAAGCTCCACTTCTTTTCTCATCACCTTGCCGCTGTCCGCTTTTTTTTCGCTGCTCATAGCTTCACCCGCGCCCGCTTAATCCAGATAATCCTTCAGCTTACGGCTGCGGCTGGGATGACGAAGCTTTCTGAGTGCCTTGGCCTCGATCTGACGAATACGCTCACGGGTAACATTAAATTCCTTACCAACTTCCTCCAGGGTACGGGCACGTCCATCATCCAGACCAAAACGCAGACGAAGCACTTTCTGCTCTCTCTCTGTCAAAGTTCCCAGAACCTCTACCAGCTGCTCTTTTAACAAGGTAAATGCAGCAGCATCAGAAGGTACCGGTACATTGTCATCCTGAATGAAATCACCCAGATGGCTGTCCTCCTCTTCACCGATAGGAGTCTCCAAAGACACAGGCTCCTGGCTGATTTTCAAAATTTCACGCACACGCTCTACCGGCATGTTCATCTCGTCAGCAATCTCTTCGGGAGACGGTTCTCTTCCCAACTCCTGCAGCAGCTGACGACTGACGCGAATCAGCTTGTTAATAGTCTCCACCATATGCACAGGAATACGGATGGTTCTGGCCTGATCTGCAATAGCTCTTGTAATCGCCTGACGGATCCACCAGGTAGCATAAGTAGAGAACTTATATCCTTTCCGATAATCAAATTTTTCTACAGCTTTAATAAGACCCAGGTTACCTTCCTGAATCAGATCCAGGAAAAGCATACCGCGTCCAACATATCTCTTGGCAATGCTGACTACCAGACGCAAGTTGGCTTCAGCCAGCCTCTTCTTGGCATCATGGTCACCCAGCTCCATTCTCTTAGCCAGGTCAATTTCTTCCTCAGCGCTCAGAAGGGGCACCTTACCGATTTCCTTCAGATACATACGAACCGGGTCTTCCAGACTGATGCCCTCAGGGATGCTCAGATCCAGATTTTCAACGTCCAGATCATCTTCCTCAGACAGGATAATAGGCTCATCCCCCAGATCATCCTCCTCGGTGATACGCAGCACATCTACATTACTCTGCTCCAGTGCATCCAGAATCCTCTCGAACTGTTCCTCCTCCAGGGGCATGTCTGAGAAAAAATCGCTTATTTCCTGATATTCCAGCACATTTTTCTTCTTTTTCGCCATAGCCAGAAGATCTTTTACCTTCTGTTCAAATTTTGCCTGTGTGTTTTCATCCATTTTCGTGGTTCCATCCTTCCTATTGTATCATTTTAACCTTAATCCAGTGAAATATGCGCTTTTGCAAGCTCTTCCAGTGCTTTCTTGCCCTCAATTACCTGTTTCAGCGCATTCACATCTGTCCCCAGCTTTGATGTATAATATTCATAGCTGTTACGCTTTACCGCAAGCAGAATATCGCGGAATGCTTTTTCCTTCTCCTGCTTCGTCTCCAGCGCCGGCAGATTGGTATTGAACAGGGAAGCAGCCTCCCTCTGCTCCTCTTCATCCGTAAACATACTAATGATGCCCGCCGGATTGTAGTTGCCTTTGTCCAGATCTGAAAACAGCCTGACAGCAACCTGTTTATATAAATCCTCGGTAAAATCTTCCGGGGAGATATATCGTTTGATTTTCTGATAGACACCGGGCTCGTCCGTCATCCAGGTTAATAAAAGCCTCTGAGACTTCTTCCTGCTCTCCTGAGGAGAGTTCTTCTGCTGCACCCCGGATTTCGGCCGCTCTATCGGCCGCACAAGCCCTGTCTGAGAAGCATATCCGATCACAAGCTTCCGCAGATTGTCTGCGCCGACGGCATATTTCTCTGCCACCGCCTGCAGATAATTCTCCCGTTCCACCTCTTCTGAAAAGCTGCACAGCTTCTTGGCAATCTCCCGGTAGAACCTGGTCTTGGACTCGGGATCCTTCAAGTCATAACCTCTCTCCAATATTCTGATTTCGAAGAAAAAGCTGTTCTCTGCCTGGTCTATTCGCTCTTGGAAAGCATCTTTTCCCAGATTTTTCATAAATTCATCCGGAGCCTTGTACGGCTGCATGTTGATGACCTTGGCCGACAAACCCGCTTCCCTCAAAATACCTATGCCCCGAAGTGCCGCTTTCACACCGGCACCGTCACTGTCGTAAGCCAACAGCACATTCTCGGTATAGCGGTGCAGAAGACTTGCCTGCTCCGAAGTAAACGCGGTGCCCAGACTGGCTACCGCCTGAGTAAAGCCTGCCTGCTGCATGGCGATGACATCCATATAACCCTCGCAGAGGATAATATTCCCGCTGCGGGCAGTACGGGCAAAATTCATCCCGTACAAATTTCTCCTTTTATCAAAAACAGGTGTCTCCGGAGAGTTCAGATACTTGGGTTCACCGTCTCCCATGACTCTTCCTCCGAAACCGATGACACGGTGGTTAATATCCTGGATTGGGAACATGACCCTGTTCCAGAACTGGCTGGAAAGTCCTCTCGTCTCCGAGAAACCGGCAAGCCCTGCTTCCTTGATCAGTTCATCTTCAAATCCTTTCTGTCTAAGATATTGTACCAGATCCGTGCCGTTCTTCCCGGCATAGCCCAGCCCGAACTTCTTCATGGTCTCTTCGGTCAGTTCCCTCTTCTTCAGATACTGCAAACCAATCTCTCCGCGCGGAGTACGCAGCTGATAATAAAAGAACTTGGCAGCTTCCTTATTGACCGCTAAAAGTCTGGCACGCTTATTCTCCTTGCGGCGCATCTCCTCCGTGTATTCCACTTCCGGCAGATTTACCCCCGCCCGGCCTGCCAGCATCTTCACTGCCTCCGGAAATGTATAATTTTCATAACTCATGATGAACGTGTACACATTCCCGCTGACACCGCAGCCAAAGCAGTGGTACATCTGCTTGTTCCCGGACACCGCAAAGGATGGTGATTTCTCATTATGAAAAGGGCATAACCCCCAATGGTTGCTCCCTTTCTTCTGCAGCCTGACATATCCGGAAATCACATCCACGATATCGTTCTTCATTCTGACTTCTTCCACAAGCTCTTCCGGATAAAACATTAAGTAACAACTCCTTATCTATTCCTACATTAACAAGGCCACGATTTGGGAATATAGATTTCTTCATAAGTAGCAATGGCAAACCTGTCACTCATGGCACCCACATAATCGCAAACCACCTTTTCCCTGGGCTCTCCTTCAGATAAAAGCTTCAGGTGATCATCCGGAAGGTCATCCAGATTCTTCAGGAAATGCTGATATAGTGTCTCCATCAGCATCTCCGCCTTGCCCTCCTCGCTCTTGGCCTCCGGATTCTGATATACCCTGTCGAACATGAACTGGCGCAGCCGTTTCATGGCATCTCCAACCGTATCCGACATCCGGATATCATTCCTGTCCATGCTGGTAACGATAACATCATGGATGAAACAACTCAGCCGCTTGTTGGGCGTATCCCCCAGAATCTCTCTGATGTCCTTCGGCACATCACTTTCCTTTAAGATACCTGCCCGCACAGCATCATCCATATCGTGATGGATATAAGCAATCTTATCCGACAGCCGCACTACTTTCCCTTCCAGGGTATGCGGCTTACCGATCGTCTGATGGTTCAGAATACCATCCCGCACCTCGTAAGTCAAATTCAGTCCATTGCCGTTCTTCTCCAGTTTATCTACAGTGCGCACGCTCTGGGAGCTATGTTCAAACCCATAAGGACACACCCGGTTGAGCGCTCGCTCCCCTGCATGCCCGAAGGGTGTATGCCCAAGATCATGTCCCAGGGCAATGGCTTCCACCAGCTCTTCATTAAGTCTCAGGGCTTTGGCTATTGTTCTTGCATTCTGCGATACCTCAAGCGTATGGGTCAGACGCGTCCGATAATGGTCTCCTTCCGGCGTAAGGAACACCTGCGTCTTATCTTTCAGCCTTCGGAATGCTTTACAATGGATGATTCTGTCCCTGTCCCTTTGAAAAACAGGCCTGATATCATCCTGATTCTCAGGTCTGACACGCCCCTTGGAGTCCACGCTGAACATGGCATAGGGACTCAATATCTCCTTCTCACGTAATTCCAGACTTTCTCTAATTGTCATACCGACCTCCAAACAGCCGTACCCGTACCGGCCATAAGAAACCAATCCAACACTCTTATTATCAATATTCTGTGGAAATCCCGAAATTCCTTTTTTTCTTTATCGACAAATTTCGAAAATGAACTCTGCAATACGCTCCATGGCATCATAAGCAATCTTAAACGGCGACATCTGAAATACATGCCACATTCCCTCAAACCGTTCCAGTCTCACAGGCACATTAGCCTCCACCATCTTCTTGTGCAGGCGAGTGGAATCGCTCAGCAGAATCTCATTTTCTCCCACCTGGATATAAGTAGACGGAAATCCATCAAACTCCCCGAACAGCGGAGAAATAAAAGGATCTCTTAATTCCTGTCCCTCCGCATAGGCCTTTATCATGCGGTTCAAATATTCTTCATCCAGTACGGGATCCATTTCCGCTCTCACCTCATGGGACTTTCCTGAGGAAGTTAAGTCAGTCCAAGGCGACAAAAGCACCAATCCCCCGGGAAGCAGACGCTTTTGCTCTTTCAGCCAAAAAGTCAGCACAAGCGCCAGATTTCCTCCGGCAGAATCTCCCGCTACAATCACATCTCTGGCTCCGTATCCTAAAAGCATCAGATAATTCCAGGCTTTTACGGCATCCTCCAGGGCTGCCGGATAAGGATGCTCCGGAGCCAACCCATAGTCAAAGCTAAGCACATCCATAGAGGTAGACATGGCCAATTTGGAGGTCAACGTCCTTGCATACACGCTGCTTCCTGTGGAAAATCCACCGCCGTGACAATACAAGATGACATATTTCTTCATATGAGGGCGATTCACACTGACCCACTCTCCATACATTCCATCAATATCTACCTCCCGGTAAGAAAGCTCTTTCGAATTACTCAGAATCGCACCAATATGCTCCTGAGACTGCCTGCACTTTTCAATATCCGTATTATCTACCATACCGTGTACTCGTTTAATTATCTGCAGCAAGTTTTGATTTTTCTTCGTTTCTTTCATTCATCCTCCAGTCTCAAACAAAAAGCCCGCTCGTTCAATCGCTAAAAATGCAATCTTCTCCTCACCGCATTCCGCAGCTGCTTTCTGGAAAGCAGCGTAATGATCGTAATGTCAACAATGATGCACACTGTCAGCACAATCGCTGACCAGCCCAGCATCACTTCCTCCCTCACGAATCGGTCAATCAGGATTTCCAGCCCAATGCACAGAACAGCCAGTGCCGAAAATGCATACAGCGCCATGGTCAAAAAAGATCTGGGCAGCTTCCGCAGGCAAAGCACAAAAAGTTCAATGACCACCGTAACCAATACCACAATAGGCAGGCCAAGCTTTCGGAACCAGACATTTCCCGGCGTCATATACGTCAAAAGATACAGATAAATTCCAAGTGCCAGGCCGTCCAGCAAGATAGACGTGTAGACTGCCTGGTTGGTATAAATCGCCACTGGGATCAAAATCACCCACAGCAAAGCACATCCGCCGATAATGGCCAGGGACCATGGTGTTGCCGGAAATACCAACAGGTTCAACAATCCACAGACTACTGCTGTAGCTACTACCACCGTAGTCAAAAGAATCGCCACATCTTTACGTTTTACCACTTCCACCTGTCCTTTCTCCTCCGGAAAAGGAGAAGGCGCACCAAACGGCTTATCATGATCCCCCATAATCTCCCTGGGATTCAGCACCGGTGTATTACAAAGCGGACATTTCTTTAAGGATTTCTCAAGCTCCACACCACAATTCACACAATAAGACATTACTCTACACCTCCAACTCCATCTCACGATTACTTTCTATTTTTACATGAATACCATCCCGAACAAGTTTGCGGAAGAAATACCGCTCCACATCAGCCTCAATGATACTGCTGGCAAAGTTAATAGTCAACACATCCTCAAAGCTGATGATAGCGCAATTGGTCCGGGATGAAAATGGCTGCCCCATACAAATATCGAACCGCTCGATATAGGGCTTCATGCATTGGGGCACCTTTAGCGCCCCCATATTAGTCAGCCCCGCCGAGGAATTATGATCCTGCACCCGGGTATAAAAAAGCTTCACCACGAAATCCTTAATAAACAGCGGCACCACCCGAATAAAAGGATTGCGCTGAGTAGCTGCATTGGTAGTAATATCTCCCCGCAGAAATTTTTCATTTATATAATAGCGCATATAATTATGCACATGAGTCACGATTTCCTCAAAGCTATATTCTCCAAGCCTGGGGTCTATACCCGGATAAATCATGGTAATAAAATTCCTAAGCGTCTTCGATGGGAAAAATCTCCTCAAGTTCACCGGCATGGCAATCTTTACCGGACGCAGCCTGATGCGCCGATCCGTCTCCTGCTTTTTCAACAATGCATACAGAAGCACCGCATTCAGATACTCTGTAATCGTGGCATTATACCTTTTTGCCACAGCCATGACTTCCGATGACGACATGATCCCATCTATGATATTCAAAGTATAAAAAATCTCCTTGGTCCCTCTCACCCGATAAGTCTTCTCTCCCGGTCTGGGCGGACAGACCTTGGCGTTGGCATACTTCATGTACGCATCTTCCAACTCTTCCGGATCCGGCTGCTCCTCAATATCCAGCACGAATAGCCCTTTTTCTTTCTCCCTGTCAAACTCTATGGGATGCCCTTTCAGTTTCAAATAAACTGATGTCACAGTTTGCAGCAGGCACATTCCGCCTGTTCCATCTCCCAGGCTGTGATGGGCTTCCAGAGACAACCTGTTGCGATAATAATAAAACCGTACCAGGTATCTGTTATTTGCCTTAAAATACATAGGCTGACAGGGATTCTTCACATCCGGCTGTACAAACGGCCCCGGCCTGTTATTGGGCTCCAGATACCGCCAGAACAACCCTTTACGGATAGCCGCTTTATACGTAGGGAATCTGGGCATGGTCATATCCACTGCTTTTTGCAAAATGTCAGGATCTACTTCTTCTTTTAAAAGAACGGAAAGCCTGTATACCGGCGAAAAATCTCTTCGCTGCAGCGTAGGATACACGATCGCTGACAAATCCAGCTTGTACCAATCTTTTCGTATATATGCCTGATCTCTGATTGCCATTTTTACCTCTTTCCAAACCATCCGGCAGCTTACCGGTCTTTCTTCCCAACTGCCGCACGTTTTTACATCTCATCATATTCCTATTGTACCCGGGATTACTATCACTGTACAGAAAAATTTGTAAGATTATAGAAAATTTAAATACATAAAACAAAAAGCCTTCAACTTCAGTTGAAAGCTTTCATCTAGTGCAGAGAAAGGGACTTGAACCCTCATGGTATTGCTACCACACGGACCTGAAC
>JAZQAT010000088.1:0-2752 GCA_045545375.1 Acetatifactor sp. | reverse complement strand
AACGGTGCCAGCGTATCTGCTGTTAAGAATGGTAAGTGTGTAGACACTTCCATGGGTCTGACTCCTTTGGAGGGTCTGATCAAGTCGGATCGTAGCCATGTCGTTCTGTGAGCCAAGGAGTTGTCAGGAGCTTTTGTCTTCCTAAGACCGCTTGGCCTCCGACTTAACGGTGCCAGCGTATCTGCTGTTAAGAATGGTAAGTGTGTAGACACTTCCATGGGTCTGACTCCTTTGGAGGGTCTGATCATGGGTACCCGTTCCGGTGATATCGATCCTGCTATCATCGAGTTCCTTGCTCATAAAGAGAATAAGAGCATCGATGAGATCATGAATATCCTGAACAAGAAGTCCGGCGTTTTAGGTCTGTCTGACAACCTGTCCTCTGATTTCCGTGATTTGGAAGACGGATATTTTGCAGGGAACGAGAATGCAGTCCGCACCATGAAGACTTACTGCTATCATGTAGCTAAATATATCGGTGCCTATGCTGCAGCTATGAATGGTGTTGATGTGATCTGCTTTACCGCCGGTGTAGGTGAGAATGGACCTCTTGTAAGAAGCATGGTATGTGAATATCTGGGATATCTTGGAATCAAACTGGATGAGGAAGCTAACAATAAGCGCGGAGATGATACCGTAATCACCACTCCTGATTCCGCGACTACCGTAATGTTCATTCCTACCAATGAAGAGCTGGCAATTGCAAGGGAGACTGTTCGCCTGGTGAAATAGTGATGACAGTTCATACGTAGCCTGTATGACATGCGAATGATAATAAAAGATTGGACCGCTGTGCTTTGCATGGCGGTCTCTTTGTGTTCGTATAAAATATCTGTTACAGATTGACAGAATAATCAATATGATATATAATAATGATATCAAAATGATATCAGATAGCTGTGAATACAGCGGAATGGAGTGTACGATGGAAGAGGGAAGAGTAGTGAATCGCTTAGAAAAGCAACATGGATTGATCATTGAGGAAAAAGAGATTACAAAAGCCGGCGGAGGGGCGGCATTGGCAGCGCTTCTGATTAGTTTTACAGTGGATATTGCTGTGATGATATGGAGCAGTATCCTCTTGGCACATTCCTCATATCTTCCGGGTGGAATCCTTCTGGGGGCAAGCATCCTTATGATAACAGTATTGTGCATTATGTGCGCCGGTTTCAAGGTCCTGAATCCCAATGAAGCGCTGGTGCTTACTTTGTTTGGCCGATATTATGGCACGATTAAGAAACCGGGATTTTATTATGTGAATCCTTTTTGCACAGCAGTGAATCCTGCTGCAAAGACCAATATCAGCATTGGTACCGGATTGACATTGAGTGATAAGGAACCTGTCAATGCTACTGTAATGAATAAGAAAATATCCACCAAGGTGCTGACTCTCAACAATGAAAGACAGAAGGTCAATGATGTGCTGGGCAATCCCGTCATTATTGGAGCAGTAGTAATCTGGAAAGTAAAGGATCCTACCAAAGCCGTATTTCAGGTGGAAAATTACAAGACTTATCTTTCTACCCAGTGTGACTCCACCATCAGGAATATTGCCCGCCTGTATCCGTATGATGATATGGATGAGGAAGGTGAACAGGCGGAAAAGACACTCCGCGGAAGCAGCCAGGAAATTGCAGAGGGCATGACGAAAGAACTGCAGTCCAGAGTAGAAGATGCCGGTCTGGAAGTGTTGGAGGTGCGTATTACCCACCTTTCTTATGCAGAGGAGATCGCAGCAGCCATGCTTCAGAGACAGCAGGCCGTTGCAATCATTGCAGCCCGCAAGAAAATTGTGGAAGGCGCAGTCAGTATGGTGAAGATGGCCATTGACGAGCTGAGCGAAGAAGAGATCGTGGTGCTGGATGAAGAGAGAAAGGCTGCTATGGTCAGCAATCTGCTTGTAGTGCTTTGCGGAAATAAAGATGCGCAGCCTATTGTCAACAGTGGAAGTATCTATTAAAATATAGGTGAGAAATCCGGAAACGAAAGGGGATTACAATGCAGGACGATTTGGATTTGAAAGAGAAGCAGCTGAACGAAAGGCTGGAGCGCATCCATCAGTTGGAGCAGGAAGTCCTTAAGAAAGAAAAATCCCTTAAGGAGAAGGAAAAAGCCAAGAAGCAGATGCTTCTTCGGCTCTCGCCCAGCCTTTGGGATGAGATTGCATCCTGGGCAGAAGAGGATTTTCGGTCCATTAACGGGCAGGTAGAATACCTGCTGACGGAGTGTGTAAGGCAGCGGAAGAAAAAGTAGCCGAGCCTTACATATCCCGCCGGGGATGTTCTTTGGCAAGTCGATAGGTATAGATGATTATCAACTGTGAATAATACAAAAGTAGTCACATATGAAGCACTGCGGCACGTTATCACTTTCCTGCAAAAAAGTGTTGACAACTGCATATATTAGGTGTATGATGATAAAAACTAAATAGTGACACGCAAAACCGTAGATGTGGAGATAAAAACAGACCGTGCACTTACAGAGAGACCGGAATGCTGAGAACCGGACAGAACGCAGACTGTTAAATGGACCACGGAGGGCGCGAGGAAAGAGTGTATTACTTAAGTATTTCGCGACGTAAGGCACACGTTAGTTGCCAGGGATATGATAGTATCCTGATAAGAGCACAGCTCATGCTGTGAAGCAAGGTGGCACCGCGGGAAATCTATATGATTGCATAGAAATCAATATTGCATGACAATTAATATTGTATAGCAGATAATAGTACCCGTCCTTGACAGAATCAGAAGAT
>JAZQAT010000087.1:0-17102 GCA_045545375.1 Acetatifactor sp. | reverse complement strand
CTGTGCCATTTCATAAGCAGAAAGAGATAATCCCCAACCTGCAGTCGGCATACCTGTTGGGTCCAAAAACCAAACCTTTCCGTGATCTTTTTTGTTCATTAAATACTCAAACTGGTCTTCTTTACTCTCACAGCCTGCATTACCTCTTGGTGCAATCCCTAAAGGTTTAAAAAGATATTCGTTCGCAAAATCAAGCACATTCATGCCACTTGTAATTCTGATAATTCCCAAAAGGATTTGAATGCCGAGAGTGTGATATCTGAATTCATTAGTGATACCTTTGCGACCACCTAAAACATCCAATGTTGTCAGTGTCCAATCCTCCCATCTGCATACCTTTGTCCATGGCTCGGTCTTTCCCTTATAGGGTGTTGTCATTGTAAGCAAATGTTTGATTGTAACTTCATATATACTTTGCTCTCCCCTTTTAGGAGTATAAGCTGCCTTATAATAGTCCATCACAAAGTCGTCTACACTTTTTATCAAACCTTGGTCAATAGCAATACCTGTTAACAATGATGTTACAGATTTTGTTACGCTCATTACATTCATTGTATCGTCTTTTTTAAAACCATCTTTATACGCTTCAATTTCAAGCATGTTATCTTTATAGGCTACAATCTGTTTTATATTTATATCGTTTTTACTTGAATAAGTATCTAAAACTTTCTTCATCAAAACTTCCTCCTGTAAAGCAGTAAAAATCATATTATTTGGATGTCCTATAATAAGCCTAAGTGAATTAAAAATTAATTTCAATAGTTTTTTATAAAAAGATATCTAAGTTAATAGACACCTTTTTTACAACAACATTTTACCTCTCCACCTCCTGCTCCATTCTCCTATCCATCATCCGCTCTCTCAGCACTTTCGCCACTTCCTTACTCATGGTCTGCTCCCGGATTTCCTTCTCCTTCATCCGCTTTACAGCTTCCTTCTGCACTTCATTCAAAAGCTCCGGTGATAGTTCAGAACCGTTTTTAAGCACACGACGCTCATCATTCTCAATCTGCAGCATATAGTCCATAGTCCGGTTTTCTTCCTTGCCCACAAAGGTCTGCTTCAATTCTGCCTTTTCCTCTGCAGTCATGCCCTGATACAGTCTTTCTTCCAGAAAAGCATCCATCCGATCCTGCAGTTCCTTGGAATATGCCACATCACAGCCATCCACATACACTTCCGGAATCTCCATCTGTACAAGTGCATTTACCACACCCATAGGCAGATTAGTAAGACCTGCCAAGTTTTCCCTAATATACATAGGCTTCCTTCTTGGAATTCTTGTAAAATCCGGCTTTCTATGCTTCATTGTTTCCACAAAATCCTTATACTGCTGTACAAAATCCTCAGCCAAAATCGCTTCCTTGGTTTTGGATAATCCCTTAACCAGCTTAAAATCTGCTTCTGACAAAATAATGGGATTATGAAGTTCCAAAGCAAGCTGCTTTAACTTTTCCATATCATACCCCGGATAGGTTACATGGCGGCAATCGTAAATCACATCTCTTACCACACCATCTTCCCCTCTTTCCGGTCTGCGACCTACGGAATGCGTGGTAATTCCCTGCTCATCTACTGTAATGAAATTGGTGGGATTCTTTGCATTTACAAGATACTTTACCTTGCCCGGTTCCGGTTTCATCTGCTCGGTAAAGTCCTTCTGCAGATTAAAATAGTTCCGTAGAGAAGCTTCATATTCCCTTCCACGATTTCCGGATAGGTTATAGCACATATCCGCTATCACATCCTTAATGCTCTTTAGACTCAGCTTCTGACCGCTTTCCATCTGCCTTACTCTGCAGGGTATTTGTCATATTTGCAATAAAGTGTTCATCCTCTGTAAGAATGGCAGACAATGCTACCTCGGATTCTGTCTGGAATATGGTGAGAATCGCATTTGTCAGCACAACAATTATCAGAAATGCCGCAATGGCAATACCGGCTCCCACAAACAGTGCCAGGCGTATTTTGTTGAAGAATACTCTGATAACATTGACCGCTTTTCCCACAAGACGAACTGGTGTCAGTGCAACATCTTTTCCCTGCTTTACCTTACGTCCTGCAGACTTGGCAGCCGCTTTGGTGCGGTTTACCTTTTTCCCGGCTTCCTTTGCCTTTTCTTTGGCTTTCGCCTGAACCTCTTTGTATTTCTGTACAGCAGAATTCTCTTCCAATTTCTGATTTACACTCTTTTTAACCTCTGCTGTTTTTTCTCTGACATGTTCTACCTTTTCATGGACCGCCTGATAGGGCTTACTGCTTTTGACTGCTTCTGCTGCTTTCACTTTCAGTTGCTCCGTCACTTCCTTACGCTTCTGATTACCCTTGTGCAAAAGATAAGATACCCCTGTATACTTCGCCGCAAAGGAAGCGGATACAAACCCTGCCTTAAGCCCGAATTTGCCCACTGCATAAGCCGCATGAACCAATTGCGCTGTATAAGCCATCTGGGTAAGTCCTGCGCTGATATTGCCATCTACACGGTAAGAATACGCCCCCAACACCTCCACTCGCCTTTTGACATTCAGAAGCTTCCCGATATGGATCCTGGACTCCCTATATTTCATCTGCCTCCTTGCCAGCCGGATTGCAGACAAATCCACTTCGCTAAATCCATTCCTATCCTTACTCTTTAACAATTTGCCAATATCCTTATCGCTCATGCCAGCAGGATTCACCTTCTTAAGTACATCATTCTGACCGGTCTTAAAATATATTTTCAGAAGTTCATTGGTCTTTTGCTGTCTTAAATCAAAGAATTCTGCAGACTGCAAATGTTCCCTTAAAGGCTCCTCCATCTGCTCTATCACACTTTTTCGCTTCTCAATAGCATCCCTTACTACGATAAAATCATAGACAGACTCCCGGTATTTGCAAATCTGTCTTCTCTGAAAAGCAGTCAGCACTTCTATGTTTTCCAGACGTTCTTTCAGAAGCTTCTTATCGCCCAAGTCTACCATGGAAAGCGTACCTGTCCGAAGCATTTCATCCACTCGAATACCGGTAATGGTCAGCTGGTTCAAATCTGCTTTTAACCCCTTGGAAAGTTCTTTAGCCCCCACAATTGCAGCCACATCCATTGCCGGGTGTACATATTTCCTTTCTTCCTGAAGTCCTGCATGATAATTCTCATCTGCCCCTTCAATCTCATGCTTTACGGTCTGGACGGATGCATCACCAATACTTCCCACAGGCTGTACCACATTTATTCCGGGCTGAAAGCGATGACGTTCTTCCTTCTTTGATTTGCCTTGCACCTGCTCCTCTTCTGCAGATGTTCTTTCAGCTGGATTTTCCTGTACCGGAAGTCCGGTGGACTTCATACCGGGGCTTTTATAAAACAGCGGCAATGGTATTTTATTCATCTTGTTTTTCTTACCACTCATAGATTTCCTCCTTCCCAAAAAGCGGCGAGAACATCACTCCCGCCGCCTGTCATCAGTGAAACAGTTTATAAAATTCATTATCCTTTTCTTCAAAACGGTCATTAATGGCAATATTGGCTGATGGTGTAACTAAAATCCCCTCTCCCGGTCCTCTGTCCACAAAATAAGGAATCAACTGCTGGGAGATATTTAAACGCTCTATAAATTTCTTCCTCTCCACCGGGCCAAGTGACAACAGTTTAAAATAGCGGATTTTATTCAGCAGATAATCAAACTCAATAACTGTTTTCTGGTTTGTTACGATATGCACCGCATCCTGCACCACAAGCGTAACCGGAACCTTCAACATCTCTGCACGTTCCAACAGATAGATCAGGTAATCACTTCCTGCTGTGGAATAAATCAGCTCATCTACGGAATCCACAAATATCCATACAGTGCGGTTCTTCTTTTTACACTGCACCGCATGGTTCCAAAGATAATCAAGATTTACCAGAAGCTCATCTTCCTTTTCATATCCCATAACGTTTAGTCTATGATTCCCATTCAGGTGGTCTGCAGCAAACTGGAAATTCTCCAGACTTTTTACAAACATCTGCATATCTACCGGATGCTCTTTGGCATAAAGCAACGCTTCATTCATGGATCTACAACCACAAAGCAATCCCGCCTCTTTTTCAGCCTGCAGGTACTTTTCCTGCAACACCTCTTCTGCCAATCTCTGCCTATGAAATCCCATCTTAGAAGTCAGATATGCTTCCAAAAAGATTTTCTGCAGAATGCTTTTATCATTGTTCAGATTGTAATTACTGTCCTTTTCAAAAATATCCGGGCAGAAGTCATGAATCATCTTCCCCTGCAGATTTTCCGTAAAGGAAACATATTCCTCCGGATGCCTTGCAAGTATCACTACATCATCTCTGGTACTAAGTAAGGTGTTGACAGCCTCTCTCTTTATGGAAGTTGTCTTTCCGCTGCCTGTTACACCTGCAATCATAGCTGTAGGAAAATTTGTCCTGTCCATGAACACAAAATTGTCATTGATAGCGTTTAACCCATAAAAGGTACGCACTTTCTCAAAAATGCTTTGAATACTCAAAGGCTGCATAGCTGCCATCTGCTCAACGCTGAACATTCGACTTACATTCACTTTCAGATTGCCCAGCGGAAGCACGGATTGAAAGCCCTCATTCTGCTGTAAATCCAGACAACGGATCTGACATACATATTTTGATGCCGACAGATATAACAGCGAAGAATCACGGTTCAGCTCTTCCAGACTCTCGGCAAAAAGTGTTATGATAAATGCTGCCTGTATGGTCGGTTGCTTCTTGGCTTTTGCATTCTTAAAAACATTCAATGCATTACGGTAAAAATATTCATCCTCATCATCACGAATACTTCTTTCCTGTATCTGGACACGATGCTTTTTACGATCACTGACGGTATCACGGATGGGAATATTTTTAACCTCCGTATTCTCTCTGACCATCTTTGCAGCTATCCGAAAACCAAGCTCCTGGTCCATGCCCTGATAATGAGCTGACAGAATAGAATTGGAGGATATGGATGCCAGGTCTAACAGCACACTGTCCGGCATAGATTCCGGTATATTGCCAATAAAAAAAGTTCTGACATAACAATTACCAACTCTCAAATAGTCTCTTGCCTTGCAATCATACCGTTCCGGTGCAATAGTGTCCTTGGTGTCCATCTTCATTCTCTGCATGGACTTAACAGAAAATCCACTACCATCATAATCTACTTTACATCCAAACTTCGCTGCTCCCGGCTCCGGATGGTAAATATCATACAGAAGCTCCAGACGTTCTTCCATCGCCATAGGCTGAATGCAGAAGCCATACAAAGAATGGAATAATTCTGACAGCCATTGCTCCGCTCCCATAAACTTCTCCAAAGCTATCTCCGGGGTATCTGTTTCCACTGATAAGGTCAGATATACTTCTCTGGTAAAGTTGTTATGCCCGATGTCGCAATTTTCCTGAAGCACTTTGTTATAAAGCGTTCTAAGATGATGGTAAGCATCTTTACTCTCACTTTCCGGAAGCATTACCTTAGAAAGATATTCCTCCTTGTCCATGCGACAGTTTCGGATGGTAAATTCAAAATGGAAGTTCTCTGCCAGCTTCTGCAAAATATTCTCCATCTGCATTCTGGTCATCTTGGAATGATAACTACCTTTGACTGCTCCCTTGGGTGGAACAACTTTATAGGTTCTGGTAAAGACTCCGTTTTCAGTTTCAATCATTCCAGCCTCTTCATAACAGTATCGGTAAGGAATGATTTTGTGCATGAAAGCACGGTTTGTTGTTTGTGCGTTTTTACTCATAAGTGACACGCTCCTTTCCTTTTCGTTCACTTGGTAAATTGCACTGCTTACAGTTTTCAGGTAAAAAAAGAGAGAGTAGATATTTCACTACTCTCCAACGCACTAAGCCATATTCACTTATACATACTCCATCACTGAAAAATCCAATTTATTCATCTCGTGTACAAAATCTCTAAATGTAGGATGTGTATATACTGACTCGGTTATATCCTTATCCAAACTATGCCCCATAATTCGTTTTCTAATTCCGGCATCCATTCCACAACGCTTTGCCTGTGTAGAAAATGTATGTCTTGTACAATGCGGTGTAAGCTCCTTAAATCCCATTTCTTTCATCACGTTCATAAATCTGCCCCTGTACATATCATAAGTCATTTTGGTACTCTGCTGACCTTTAGGATCATTAAAAAGCCTGTCACTATGATAACGCTCCGTAGCTTGTATATATCTCTTTTCTACCAAATGCTTAATAGCCGGATGAATAGGTACAACCCTGTCTCTACCGTTATCTGTCTTTATACCACCGATAATCTTATTCTCGTCCAAAAAAATGTTCTTTGTTTCCAAAATTGCTACTTCCTGCGGACGAAAGCCTGTATACATTGCAATCAGCACCATATCTACCCAAGGTATATCATCCACATATTTCCAAAGCTCATTTACTTGCTCCTGCGTAAATGGTATCTTTCCTTTTGACTTTTTCTGAATTTCATTCAGTAGATTTCCAATCTTAAATGCCCTAGCCGGATTAGTAAGTACAATTCTTCTCTCTAGTGCATAATCAAACATGAGATTGCACATAGACTTTATTCGTTCTTTTGTGTTGATGGAAGCATATCTTTTCTGCCCCTTATCCTTTCCGGTTGTAGGAATCACATAACCCTGCTCCATGGCATCCCTGATATGCCCAGGACCAATCTTACGAACCGGCATATCATACAGCCCACCACAATATGCATAGGCACTTGTCACTGTACGCATGGAACTGTCTCCTTTTAATGTGGAGAAATAATATTTCGACCAAGCTTCATATAAATCTGCAAATGTCTTTACTGAATTAGTAATGTCATAAGGTGTTCTCGAAAAATCAGCCAAAGCATTCTCTGCTTCCTCTCTGGTAGGAAATGTTCCAAGTGTTTTATAGACTGCCTGTGTCTTTCCATTCTTATCTATCTTAGTTCCCACAGGAACTTTCGCTTTAAATGGATTCTTCTTATTGTTGGTCTTTTCTACCGTTCCTCTACCATTCTCTCTTCTCACTGCTTTCTTCTTTGCCATAGCTTTTTCATCCTTTCATTTTTGATTGACATATATCAGCTATGCTCTCAAGATTCTACCTACCTACACTCAAAAAGCTGGGGTAGGTAGCGGGTAGGTAGCGGGGTAGGTAGGCATAAAAAACGAGGACAAACCACGCCTTACTACGACTTGGTTTGTCCCCAAAAATCAAGGTTTTTTAAGACTTTTTTAGAATTTACCCTGCTCAGCAGCTTCTTCAATAGCAACTGCAACTGCAACAGTCATACCAACCATCGGGTTGTTACCTGCACCGATAAGACCCATCATCTCAACGTGAGCAGGAACGGAAGAAGAAGGTGGGAACTGTGCATCGGAGTGCATTCGTCCCATGGTATCAGTCATACCGTAGGAAGCAGGACCGGCTGCCATGTTATCGGGATGCAAAGTACGTCCGGTACCACCGCCGGAAGCAACGGAGAAGTATTTCTTACCCTGCTCGATACACTCTTTCTTGTAGGTACCTGCAACGGGATGCTGGAATCTGGTAGGGTTGGTGGAGTTACCGGTAATGGAAACGTCAACACCTTCCTTGTGCATGATAGCAACACCTTCGCAAACATCATTGGAACCGTAACAATTAACCTTTGAACGAAGGCCTTCAGAATAAGCCTTACGATATACTTCTTTAACAGTATTGGTGTAAGGATCGTACTCAGTCTCTACAAAAGTAAAACCATTGATACGAGCGATGATCTGAGCAGCATCTTTTCCAAGACCGTTCAGGATAACACGCAGAGGTTTCTGACGAACCTTGTTAGCTTTCTCAGCAATACCGATAGCACCTTCAGCTGCTGCAAAGGACTCATGTCCGGCCAGGAAGCAGAAACACTCAGTCTCTTCTTCCAGAAGCATCTTACCAAGGTTACCATGTCCAAGACCTACTTTACGGGTATCTGCAACAGAACCGGGGATACAGAAAGACTGAAGTCCTTCACCGATAGCAGCTGCAGCGTCAGCAGCTTTTCTGCAGTCTTTCTTGATAGCAACTGCTGCACCTACTATGTATGCCCAGCAAGCATTCTCAAAACAGATAGGCTGGATGCCTTTGATCTGGTTGTATACGTCAAGACCTGCGTCTTTTGTAATCTTTTCAGCTTCTTCGATAGAAGCGATGCCGTAGCTATTTAAAACGGAATTGATTTTGTCAATTCTTCTTTCATATGATTCAAATAATGCCATTTTCAACGTCCTCCTATCTTATTCATGTCTCGGATCAATGATCTTAACTGCATCAGCTACGCGGCCGTACTGACCCTTAGCCTTCTCCCATGCAGTGTTGGGATCATCACCCTTCTTGATAAAGTCAGTCATCTTTCCAAGGCTTACGAACTGGTAACCGATGATCTGATCATCAGCATCCAGAGCGATACCGGTTACATAACCTTCAGCCATTTCCAGATAACGAGGACCTTTCTTCAGGGTACCATACATAGTACCAACCTGGCTTCTTAAGCCCTTACCAAGGTCTTCCAGACCTGCACCAACAGGCAGACCATCCTCAGAGAAAGCACTCTGGGAACGACCGTAAACGATCTGCAGGAACAGTTCTCTCATAGCAGTGTTGATAGCATCACAAACAAGGTCGGCGTTCAGAGCTTCCATAACAGTTCTGCCGGGCAGAATCTCAGCAGCCATAGCTGCGGAGTGAGTCATACCGGAACATCCGATAGTCTCAACCAGAGCTTCCTGGATGATACCTTCCTTAACGTTCAGGGTCAGCTTACAAGCACCCTGCTGAGGAGCACACCAGCCCACACCATGAGTAAGACCGGAAATATCTTTAACCTCTTTAACTTTTACCCATTTAGCTTCTTCTGGGATAGGAGCACAACCGTGATTAACACCCTGTGCCACTGGACACATTTCTTCAACTTCCTTTGAATAAATCATGTGAAATCTCCTTTCGAATCTCTCTTAGATTATTAATGCATAATCATCTTATACATTCTCTCATATTTGCGGTAAAAAATCCAGTAGTTTTTGATATTTTTTTGTCAAAAATTTTACCGGATTTATTCATACGCTTTATTAATGCTGTTTTTGAACGATATTTCCCTTGCCTTTAAAAATACTGTCAGCAGGAATGACACCGCGTACACAGCTGGTAGGATACACATTGCTGTCTCTTCCGATTACGGTACCGGGATTCAGAACACTGTTGCAGCCTACTTCTACACAGTCTCCCAGCATAGCACCAACTTTCTTAAGACCAGTCTCGATATTTACACCTTCGCCTTTAATGACTACCAGAGTTTTATCACTCTTTACATTGGAAGTGATAGAACCTGCACCCATATGTGCCTTGTATCCCAGAATACTGTCACCTACATAATTGTAGTGAGGGACCTGCACTTTATTAAAGAGAATGACGTTCTTCAGTTCTGTGGAGTTACCTACAACTGCCCCCTTTCCTACAATGGCATTGCCTCTCACAAAGGCGCAGTGACGCACTTCAGCTTCCTCATCAATGATCAGCGGACCATTCAGACATGCTGTAGGAGCCACTTTTGCACTTTTAGCCACCCAGATATTTTCGCCTCGTTCTTCGTAAATATTATTAGGCAGGCTCTTACCCAACTCAATGATGAAATCATGAATCTTAGGAAGTACTTCCCATGGATATTCTGCACCTTCCAAAAGGGATGCTGCAATGGTCTGACTTAAATCATATAATTCTGTAATCTTTATACTCATTATTTGCCTCCGTTTACTTTTTATAATTCGCCTCTATCGCTCTGAATTGTCCGTAAAGCATGCCCTGATTATTGAGCTGCTTTACAATATTAGTCCTTCTGGTCACAAAATCATCCAGCTTGTGCATGTATTCTTCAGAAGTAATCTCTCCCTGTGCTACCAGAGTGAGACCTTTCTCCCAGCTGGCTGTAAGCGCCGGATTCAGAAGCGGCTTTATGGAATTATCCACTACATCATAAATCATCTCACCCATCTGGGTCGGTGTCAATACCTGAGTTTTCTGATTCAGTGAAAGATATTCGATATTCACAAGTTTTTTCAGGATTTCCGCACGGGTTGCACTGGTACCGATTCCACTCCCCTTAATCTGGGCGCGCAGTTCTTCGTCTTCTATGAACTGACCCGCATTTTCCATGGTGAGAATAATGCTTCCGGAAGTGTATCGCTTTGGCGGTGAAGTCTCGCCTTCCTTGATTTCATATCCTTCCAATATCAGTTGTGCACCTTTTTTCAGCACTTTTAATTGATTCAAAAGTTCCTCGTCACACTTTACTTCTTCATCCTTTGCATCGTTTGATTGAGCCTCATTTTCAACGCTTCCGGGTGCAGCCGCACCCTCTGCTTTTCCTTTTCTGGTAAAGGAATACACCGTAACCGGCAAATATCCTTCCTCTAATAACACCTTAAAATTAGCAAAGAAACGCTCTTCCTTTATGCGTATGCAAAGTGCAATTTTCTGATACACAGCAGGCGGATAAAAGATACTTAAAAATCTTCGTGCAATGACCTCATACACCTTTGCACTCACAGGCGGCAAGGACGGCAGATTGTTCAGACCCTGGCCGGTAGGAATAATGGCATAGTGGTCAGTAATCTGCTTGTCGTTGACATATCTTGTCTTAGCAATGTTTTTATAAGAGCCCTTATTTAAAACATCTTGGGCAAAATTGCCGACCGGACCATAATTCTTTAATCCTGCAATATTTTTATAGATTTCCTTTGCTACTGCGCCGGAAAGCACTCGGGCATCTGTTCTGGGATAGGTTACCATCTTCTTTTCGTACAATTCCTGCACAATACGAAGAGTCTCATCCGGGCTGACTTTAAACAGTTTGGAGCACTCGTTCTGAAGTTCTGCCAGGTTGTACAGAAGCGGCGGATTCTTATTTTCTTTCTTTCGCTCGATACTTTCTACAACGGGAGGCTCTGCCGGCTCTTGACTTAAATAGTCAATCAACGTTTGAGCATCCTCCTTTTGTTTAAAACCATTTTCTTTATATAGTTTTGGCGATAAAAAATATCGGGATCCCTCTACAGCTTTCCATTCACCGCTGAAAGCCTTTTCTCCCAGCTTAAAGTTACCAAGTACACGATAAAAAGGTGTCTTAATAAAGGAACGAATATCACGTTCTCTGTTGACTATCATCCCCAATACGCAGGTCATAACGCGGCCAACGGAAATCACCGCCCTGTCTCTCTGCAGATAATCCTTTACAGACCTGCCATATTTCAGAGTCAGCACTCTTGAAAAATTAATACCCATCAAATAATCTTCTTTGGCACGAAGATAGGCTGCATCACTAAGTGAATCGTATTCAGACAAATCCTTCGCCTCTCTGATGCCACGCAGGATTTCTTCCTCTGTCTGAGAATCAATCCATACTCTCCTGCGCTGTTTTCCGCTGACACCTGCCATCTGCTCTACCAAACGATAGATGTACTCTCCCTCTCGTCCGGAGTCAGTACAGACATAAATAGTGGAAACATCCGCTCGGTTTAAAAGCCCGCTCACTATAGTAAACTGTTTTCTAACATTATCGATGACTTCATATTTAAATTCCCTGGGGATAAACGGTATGGTATCAAAGCTCCAACGTTTTAGCTTTTCATCATAAACTTCCGGATAACTCATTGTAACAAGGTGTCCGACACACCAGGTTACAATAGTGTCAGCCGATTCTATGTAACCATCCCTGGAACCGCTGTTTATTTTAAGAGCCTTGGCAAATTCCTTTGCCACGCTTGGTTTTTCCGCTATAAATAAGTTTTTTCCCACAAATTACTTCCTTCAAATCTTTCTTAAAACCCTTAATCAATTTAAATAAGAGAGAAAGAAAAACTTCTTTCTCTCTATTATTCTGTCATTGGATTCGACATTATTTACGGGTAATATATCCCTGAGCTTTTAAGAGCTCTGCACACAGAACAGCACCACCTGCAGCACCACGAACGGTATTGTGAGACAGTCCAACAAACTTCCAATCGTATACGGAATCCTCACGGATACGTCCTACGCTGACGCCCATGCCGTTCTCATAATCTACATCCAGTGTAACCTGAGGTCTGTTGTCCTCCTCCAGATACTGAATGAACTGCTTAGGAGCACTGGGAAGATCCAATTCCTGAGGCACACCCTTGAAGCTCACAAGCTTCTCGATCAGCTGCTCCTTGGTAGGGTTCTTTCTGAATTTTACAAATACAGCTGCAGTATGACCATTCAGAACCGGCACACGGATACACTGACAGGTAATCTTAGGCTCAGCTGCAGGAACAATAACGCCGTCCTTAATCTCACCCCAGATACGTAATGGCTCTTTCTCACTCTTCTCTTCCTCACCTCCGATGTAAGGGATGATGTTGCCTTCCATCTCAGGCCAATCTTTAAAGGTCTTACCGGCACCGGAAATTGCCTGATAGGTGGTAGCTACTACCTCGTAAGGCTCGAACTCTTTCCATGCAGTCAATACAGGAGCATAACTCTGAATAGAGCAGTTAGGCTTTACAGCCACAAAACCTCTTGTGGTACCAAGACGTTTCTTCTGGAAGTCGATAACCTTCATATGGTCGGGATTAATCTCAGGTACTACCATAGGAACGTCGGGAGTCCATCTGTGCGCACTGTTGTTAGATACAACAGGAGTCTCCGTCTTAGCATACTCTTCCTCGATCTTCTTGATTTCTTCCTTAGTCATGTCAACTGCACTGAATACAAAATCTACTTTAGAAGCCACTGCTTCTACTTCATTGACATTCATAACTACAATATTTTTTACTGCTTCGGGCATAGGGGTTGTCATTTTCCAACGATCACCTACTGCCTCTTCATAAGTCTTACCTGCGGAACGAGGGCTTGCAGCTATTGTGGTCACTTCAAACCAGGGATGATTCTCAAGCAATGCGATAAATCTCTGTCCTACCATTCCGGTACCACCAAGGATACCAACTTTCAATTTTTCACTCATAATATTCTCCTCCATCTATCCTTTGTTTCATTTATTACACTTTTTCAACATTAAGCACAAGCGCTTTCTGTTTACTTCCAATCCTTACTCAGATACTCACGATTGATTCTGATTACATCTTTCATGGCCTCAGGACCGGGAGCGCCTACTGTCAATCGCTTCTCGACACAAGTCTTCAAAGATACTGCATCATAAATATCTTCCTCAAACTTATCGCAGATTGATTTCAGTTCATCAAGGCTAAGTGCATCTATGGAAGTATCCTTCTCAATGCAGTAAAGTACCAGTCTTCCTATGATACCATGTGCATCTCTGAAAGGTACGCCCTTGTTTACCAGATAATCAGCTGCATCTGTTGCATTGGTAAAACCATTCATGGCACTCTTTGCCATGCGGTTCTTTCTGAACTTCATGGTACGAATCATGCCGGTAAACAATACGATACAGTTATGAACTGTCTCTATGGCATCAAATGCAACTTCTTTATCTTCCTGCATATCTTTATTATAAGCCAGCGGAATGCCCTTCATCGTAGTCAGCAGAGACATCAGAGCACCGTATACACGACCTGTCTTACCTCTTACCAGTTCTGCGATATCAGGGTTCTTTTTCTGCGGCATGATACTGCTTCCGGTAGAATAAGCATCATCAATCTCCACAAACTGATATTCATTGGAGTTCCAGATAATAATCTCTTCACTGAAGCGGCTCAAATGCATCATGATCGTGGACAGTGCAGAAAGGAACTCTATCAGGTAATCACGATCTGCCACTGAATCAATGCTGTTCAGTGTAGGACCATAGAATCCCATCAGAGAAGCACTGTACTCTCTGTCTAAAGGATATGTGGTACCTGCCAGAGCACCGGCCCCCAGCGGACAGTAATTCATACGCTCATAAATATCTTTCAGCCTCAGCCTGTCTCTTTTAAACATTTCAAAATAGGCACCGTAATGATGAGCCAATGTGATAGGCTGTGCTTTCTGCAAGTGAGTAAACCCGGGCATATAAGTTTCCAGATTCTCTTCCATTGTATCAAGCAGCACTGTCAATAAATCCTTTAACAGTTCGTCGATTACAAGAACCTGCTCTCTTGTGTACAGCCTCATATCAAGTGCCACCTGGTCGTTACGGCTTCTGCCGGTATGCAGCTTCTTACCGGCATCTCCGATTCTGTCAATCAGGTTAGCCTCTACAAAGCTATGGACATCTTCCTGTGTCTCATCAATAGCAAGCTTTCCTGTCTCCACATCCTGAAGGATTCCATTCAATCCGTCAATGATGGCTTCTTTCTCTTCCTCTGTCAGGATCTTCTGCTTTGCAAGCATTGTTACGTGAGCAATACTTCCCTGAATATCCTGTCGAAACAATTTCTGGTCAAACCGGATAGACGCATTGAAATCATAAACCATCTGATCTGTGGCTTTAGTGAATCGTCCTCCCCATAACTGTGCCATAAACGTTATCTCCATTTCTTTAGCCTAAATAAGACTTTTCAATATTTTCTGGTAAATCGAATTAGATAATAACATAATTTGCGCTTTAATGCAATACAGTGAGGGACTGAAAATTCACTTCTAACTACACATTTTTCAGCAAATTACATAATATAATATTAATTCTTGCTGCTTTGACTTACATCCGGAAGCACCCTTCTTAAGGATTTAAGCTTCCTACAAAGGTCCCGGCGGCAGAAAAGGAAGGGATTCAAGCTTTGCAGAAGAATATTTTAGAATTAAAAAATATCAGCTACTCTTATCACACGCTTCAAGGCGAAACTCCTGCGCTGAAAAATGTTTCTTTCGATGTCAGTGAGGGTGAATTTGTGGCAATTGTAGGACCCAGCGGATGCGGTAAATCCACGCTGCTATCCATCATCGCTGATTTGATCCAGCCGGAATCCGGCACCATAGCCTTTAACAATCCGGACGGCTCCCTGCACTACCCCAAAGTAGGCTATATGCTTCAGCATGATCACCTTTTTGAATGGCGGACAGTCTACAAAAATGTGATTCTGGGGTTGGAAATCAATCATCAACTGACCCGGGAGAAACTGGATTATGTGGATCAACTGCTGATAGACTACGACCTGGACCGATTTCGGAACAGCCGTCCCAGTGAACTTTCCGGCGGTATGAAGCAGCGCGCCGCCCTGATTCGCACTCTTGCCATGGGGCCGGAGCTCCTACTGCTCGATGAACCGTTCAGCGCTCTGGATTACCAGACCAGACTCATGGTATCTGCTGACATCTGTAAACTGATTCGAAAGACCGGCAAGACCGTCATTCTGATTACCCATGACCTGGCTGAAGCAGTCAGTCTTGCAGACAGAATCATCGTGCTTTCCAAACGACCTGCCACTGTAAAGGAAACCGTTCCTATCCACCTGACATTGCCGGACGATTCTCCGCTGGCGGCAAGACATGCGCCGGAATTTCAGGATTATTTCAGCTATCTATGGGAGGTGTTGACTGATGAAAACCACTAAACCGGAACTTTCCATGCAAGAGAATTATCTAAAAATGCATCGCCGCCACCATCATCTGGTTACCTTCTGGCGCCTGATAATCTTCTCCGGTTTTCTGCTTTTGTGGGAACTCAGCGCCGATTTGGGATGGATCGACAGTTTCTTTTTCTCCAGTCCCGGCAGAGTGATCCAATGCTTTCTTTCTCTCTGCGTAGATCGTTCCATCTTCCTGCACATCGGTATTACGTTATGGGAAACAGTGTTCAGTTTCCTGCTGGTGTTCCTGCTCAGTCTGGCGGTAGCGACTATTTTATGGTATTCCAACAGACTCTCAGAGATTCTGGAGCCCTACCTTGTTATATTAAACAGCCTGCCAAAATCTGCATTAGCACCGCTCTTTATCGTATGGTTGGGAACCGGTACCACAACAATCATCGTTGCCGGTATCTCTGTAGCAATCTTCGGTTCCATCATCAGTTTCTATACAGGTTTTAAACAGGTGGATCCGGAAAAGATCACACTAATATATACTCTGGGCGGCAAGAAAAAAGATGCTTTTAAAAAAGTAATATTGCCGGGATCCATTCCCACTATGATCAGTACCACAAAAGTAAACATCGGCCTGGCTTTGGTTGGAGTCATCATCGGTGAATTCCTGGCAGCAAGACGCGGCTTGGGCTATTTGATCATCTATGGAAGTCAGGTATTCCAGTTAAACTTAGTGATTACTAGTATCATTATCCTCTGTATCATTGCATTTTGCTTTTACAAAGGGATTCAATGCATCGAACATCGGATGAAAACAGCTTTGAAAATGTAAGAATTCTAACTACAGTATCTTTACTTTTAGATAAAATGGCTGACGAACCTGCCAGCCATTTCCTACATAGTCACCCAATCCCAATCTGCTCATCATTCATCATAATACAGGAATCACAATGTTCTCAATGTCTCAAAAAATAAAAGATCATCTTCTGTCATATTTTTATATGCATAGTGTAGCATACCAGTAGTAGAATCCTTCTCTTTCCAACCAGAATGACCGCTTTTCTTTCGATCTAGCCAATAGTCCTCTTTATTGCCCCGCAAACAAATACATTCATACTCTTTCATTATTTCCTGTAGAAGCTTCATAATTTTCTGAGGATAAGCCAATTCCCCGATATAATCTCCCAGGAAAATAATTTTTTGGATATTTCGTTTTTTAATTTCCTCCATGCACTTTTCTAGTGCAATATGATTACCATGTAGATCAGACAAAACTGCGATTTTCATATTCTATACCTCTTTAATTGACGTTATATCTATATCTACCATGCCGTTGCATCGTGTTGTTATCTTCAGAATAGCATATTATATTTAAATCCTTTTGTAGATAAACTTAATTTTTTATGAACCAATATTGTGTTTTTCTGCTTTTCATACTATCATAATTATCCTATTTTCAAAATACGTTAGCATCACACCGACGTCGTTCCGCTTTGCCAACTAGCTCCCACCATGTGAAAAAATTTCTCCCCAGACCACAAAATCCCCCATATCGCCCAAATCTCAACTAGCCATAATCACGTCCCAAAAAATCCGCTTCTCCCGGTATTCAGACGAGCAGAAACGCCAAGGACTGGGGCCCCCCCCCTAATGTATATGCCCCCCAGACAGTCAAA
>JAZQAT010000086.1:0-2819 GCA_045545375.1 Acetatifactor sp. | reverse complement strand
GTCTGTAATCAAAAAGAACAACCATCCCCAGCTGAAGCGTGTGCTCCGTATGGCAGCATCTTTTGCACTGGTTATCCTTTTAACCGGCGGCTCTGTGATGGCACTCTCCCCTACTGCGCGCGCTGCTGTGATGGGATGGCTGTTTGGACAGGAAGCGGATGCCTATGTTTACAGATCCACAGGAACAGACACAAATAGTAACACGATTACAACCTACGACTTTGCCAAGATTCCGGAAGGATATACCCTTTGGCAGAACATGGTCATGCCGAATACCTGTCTCGTTATTTACGCAGAAAATGAAACAGGAAGGTTTCTAAGAGTATTCGCTGCACCCAATGATGGCAGCGGCGCTTTATATCTGATTCCGGAAGATGCAACCCTGATTCCCATTCAGTTAGGAGATATACCCGCAGATTTTTATCTATCCAATGTAGAGACTTCCAGTTCCTCAATTGTATGGACGGATCCGGAAAACGATTATCTGGTGAATGTGGACGGTTTCTTCTCTCAGGAAGAACTGATGGATTTGGCCATGAATCTGATTAAAAAAGAAGTCCCTGTTCCTGAGGGCTAAATACCAAACGTGCACTTCACTCCGTGAAGTGCACGTTTTCAACCATTATGAACCAAGATAACAGCATATTAAAGCCAGATGTAAAGCGCACCCGATATCTTTGTAAAACTTCCGTAAATGTACTTTTCTTTGCAGAATTTCATGCTATAATGCAAGTAAAAGGAGGTTATGATATGTTGACCTATGAGGAAATTACAAAGAGCGAAGCAATCAAAACATATATTATCCGGGCAGATGAATCTCTCGGCGCCCTTGGTTATACCGAACACAGCTTTGCCCATGTTATGCATGTGGCAGAAACCGCAGGTTATATTCTTGAAACTATGGGATATGATCCAAGAACCGTGGAATTGGCGAAAATAGCTGGCTACCTACACGATATCGGTAACCTGGTTAACAGGAAAGATCACTCTCAGTCCGGTGCCGTTATGGCATGGAGCATTCTAAATGACATGGGCTGTGACCCAGGCGAAGTCGCTACCATTGTAACTGCCATCGGTAATCATGACGAAGGTACTGGAGTCCCCGTAAATGCGGTAGCTGCAGCCATGTTTTTGGCAGATAAAGCCGATGTGCGCCGCAGCCGTGTCCGAAATCAGGATTACACAACCTTTGACATCCATGACCGTGTCAATTATTCGGTCAAGAAATCTACGCTGAAAATCAATGAGGAGAAAACCCTTGTCAAGCTGAAGCTGTCTATTGACACAAAATACAGTTCTGTTATGGATTATTTCGAAATCTTTATGCAGCGCATGATTTTGTGCAGAAAGGCTGCTGAAAAGCTGGGCTTGCAGTTTAAGCTAATTATCAACGAGCAGCAGCTCATATAATATAACTCCGCCGGTTATCCTGCGGAGTTCATTATATTTCTATGCGAGGAACGTATACTGCGCTCTATATAGTACGCTTCCAGAAGCAAATATGTCATATTCTTCAAAGAATAATTTATCATATTTTTCTTGCTTATGCTATAATAAGAAAAAAGATACTGAGGTTCAGAGTAATTAAAGATAAGATTATCAGAATCCTTTGGTCTGAGCCAGCACCTTTGGATTTAGCCATGTCCATGCTTGGATCACAACAACCTGGATTATATTACATTACAAGACTATGGGGTTCTCATGAGAACAGCCTGTACATAGGAAAAGCATCCAGAACGATTCGTGAACGACTGGAAGACCATAAAAAGCATTGGCTGCATCTATATAGAGGCCAGATTCTTGTAAGACTTGGTCATATCGTGTATCCTACTGTCTTCGATGCAGAGCTTCTGGATCATGCAGAAAGTGCTCTGATCTTTGAACACGCAGCGCTGTTGACAGAAAATACAGACAAGCGGAACTCCTACTCCTATTCAGAACTCTACCGGATTGAGAATACTGGCAATATCGGAGACCTCAAACCGAGTTTCAGAATGCATAATCACCCTGACTACTAATCCCTGGAGGTGGACTATGGAAAGACTCATTTTTCATGTAGACGTGAATAGTGCTTTCCTGTCCTGGGAAGCTACCCGCAGGGTCAGTCTGGGAGAAGAAGACATCAGACTGATTCCATCAGCCATTGGTGGCGATCGAGAAAAGCGGACCGGCGTCATTCTGGCCAAGTCTATCCCTGCCAAGAAATTCGGTATCAGGACCGGTGAACCGGTAGCCATGGCACTGCGCAAGTGCCCGGATCTATTCCTTGCAAGACCGGATTTCCGGCTCTATGAAGCCTTTTCGAAGGCTTTTATCGAGATTTGCAAGCAATATGCTCCTGTTGTAGAGCAGGTCAGTATCGATGAGTGCTTCCTGGATATGAGCGGTACTCATAGAATCTATCCGGATCCCATTGTCATTGCGAATACGATCAAGGATAAGATCCGGGATGAGCTGGGTTTCACTGTAAACGTGGGAATCGGTGACTGTAAGCTGCTTGCCAAAATGGCCAGTGACTTTGAAAAGCCGGATAAGGTGCACACGCTCTTCCGTCATGAGATTGCCAGTAAGATGTGGCCTATGCGGGTTGGAGAGCTGTATTCCGTCGGCCATTCTACGGCTGAAAAGCTGGAGAAAGCAAAAATCAAAGCAATTGGAGATCTGGCTAACACAGAAGTTGCACGCGTTCAACGCATTGTCGGCATGAAAATGGGCAAGCAAATCCATGACTATGCAAATGGCATTGACCCCTCCCCTGTTCTGGCAGCCCCTGAGGAAGCCAAGGGCTACAGCATTTCTACTACCCTGGAAGAAGATGT
>JAZQAT010000085.1:0-18184 GCA_045545375.1 Acetatifactor sp. | reverse complement strand
CACCTAAATTTTACCATAAGTTGGTCTCTTTTTCCATTCACTTA
The DNA here is from genome assembly GCA_045545375.1 of Acetatifactor sp. Lineage (GTDB taxonomy): Bacteria > Bacillota > Clostridia > Lachnospirales > Lachnospiraceae > Acetatifactor. The sequence continues at coordinate 18,140 of JAZQAT010000085.1, read as the reverse complement.
TTGGGTGAAAAGCAATATTCAATTAAAATACAGTAACTATGCGGCTTCGACCGGTGTGGGATGAATTATCATGAATAATTCAGGTAAAGCATTCGGGACACAAAATCTCTGTTGATTTCTCTAAGATTTATTAAGATTTTATGAAGAATTCTAAATTTCGGTGTAAGAAATCGCGCAAGCTTTAATCCGACTTACGCGACAAATTATTATAAAGGTAATTCTACACTAAAAGAAGTTACTTCTTCTTTACTGTCGGCCACGATGATGCCGCCATGGAGTCGCACAATTTCTCTGGCAATCGCCAGTCCAAGACCGGAACCACCGGTGCTGGTACTGCGGGCACTGTCCAGGCGATAGAACTGGTCGAATATGCGTTCCAGCTTCTCTCCCGGAATAGTCGGACCATGGTTGGTGCAAGTCAGAGTCATCCTGTCAGCCTTCTCTATCGTGGCTGAAACCACGATTTCCGTCCCCTCATAACCGTAAAGAATACTGTTTCTGAGCAAGTTGTCCACTACCCTCTGCATCTTATCTGCATCACAAAGTATCGTCAAGTCCTGAGGTACCTCCAATCTGCAAGTCAGGCCCTTTTCTCCCAGCATGGGGGCGAATTCATAAACGGTCTGCTCCAGCAGCCGCCCAAAATCTACCCTGCTTTTCTCAAGCTCCATGCTGGTCAGATTGAACCTGGTAATTTCAAAGAATTCGTTGATCAGCTGTTCCAAGCGTTCTGCCTTTCTCACCACGATATCCAGATACTTGCGGCGCACTTCCTCTGAAATATCATGTTCTTCCTGTAAAAGCATGAGATACCCTATCACTGAGGTCAACGGTGTCTTTAAATCATGAGCCAGGTAGACCACGAGATCGTTCTTTCGCTGTTCTGCTTCTTTGGCCTGAAATCTGCTGAGCCGTATCTGGTTCTTTACATCATTCAGTTCCAGCTGTACGGCAGCAAGCTCCTCCGGAAGCTCGATTTGAGTGTCATCTTCTTTCAAAATCTGCCTTGTGGACCGTGACATCGTCTCAATCAGCCCTCCCAGATAATATAAATAGCGGATCATAATGGCGAATAAGCCAACAATCCAGAGAATCACTCCGGATAATATTGCATTTTCTGACACCCAATGTAGCAATGAGTACAATGGCTCATCTCCATGCCAGATCACTGAATTTCCCAGAACATATCCGACTATCAATATAAGCAAAAGCACTACTGTATAAATCAGGCTGTCACGCAATATCTTATCGCTTACCCTACGCATCAACTTCTTTTCCAAAGGTATCCCTCCTTTATTCTTCTATCATATACCCGATTCCCCACACCGTCTTAATAAACTTTGGATTCCTATAGGACTCTTTCATTTTCTCCCGAATCTTACCGATATGGTTCATGACCGTATTATTACTTTCCAGAGATTTCTCTCCCCAGATTGCCTCAAAAAGTTCTTCCGAGGGCACCGCCCGTCCTCTGTTATCACACAAGTACCATAGGATATCGAACTCCGTGGGGGTCAGCTCCAGCGGCTTTTGATATAGTCGGCACTCATGAGTGCCGCGGTTCATGTATAAGCCCCGGATGTCAATATCTTCCGAGGCTTTTGGGTTATAACGGGTGTATCGGCGCAGCTGGGATTTGATACGCGCCACTACCTCTAATGGATTAAAGGGCTTGGTGATGTAATCATCTGCTCCCTGCATCAATCCAGCGATTTTATCCGTGTCCTCTACTTTGGCGGTAAGCATGATGACAGGGAAAAAGTATTTTTCGCGAATCTTTCTGCACAGTGCAAATCCATCCATACCGGGCATCATGATATCCAGTACTGCAAGGTCAATATTGCTTGTCTCCACACAGGCAAGTGCCTGAGCACTGTCGTATAATTTATGTACCTGGTAGCCTTCGTTCTGCAGGAAAAGCTCCAGCAGGTCTGCTACTTCTCGCTCGTCATCTACGATTAAAATCTGTTGCTTCATTTTCCCTCCCGTCCAAAATGAGCAGCAATTTTTACGTTGCTGCTCATTTACTCATTTCTTTTACTCTACCGTATACAGCTTATCTGCCAGCACCTCTGCACCCGGTTCCAGCTTACCGTTGGACTGGTTTGTGCCATCAGTAAAGATAACAAGAGGTGCAATCCATTCTTCCTCAAAGGTATAGCTGTAAGTACCGTCTTCTTCCACCGTCATGGCTGCGCCCGGCCACTTGCTGTTTTCTTTCACACCGGTATAGGAAGTTTCATCATAAACATAGGCGCTGATTTTGTCTCCCCAGCTTTCCGGCTTCTCAAAATAAATCTTTGTGCCTGCCATTACTTTACCCTGCTTTTTAAACAAGTAGGAGATACAAGTCTTATTTCCTTCCGCATTCTCTCCATTTAAGGTCAGCTTGATGATTTCTGATTCTTCCGCACCTTCGCCGATGGAAATCACATCACCGTCTGCAAATGAAATTGACTCTCCATCATTGATGGAATAGGTTGCCTTAGCGGTATTCTCAGCTACCAATGACACATCCAGAGCATCTCCGATAATATAGGAGGTCGTCACGTCAGCTACCTTTACACTTGCAGGCTCAGCAAGTTCTACAAATCCATCGTTGCAGAGAATCATAATTCCTTTGGCAGGCAAGGTTCCTGTCAGCTTGCCTTTCTTTACTGTGTATTCGGTTATTCCATCACAGCGGTTCACATATGTGCCGTCTTCCAACGCAGTCTGTATCTTAAAAGAATATTCCTCTCTGTCAGCATTGATCAAAAGCAGTCCCTTGGTACCGCGTTCCAGGCAGACTACACGCTCATTCTTGTCAGGATTAAAGATATTTTCAGGCAATCCTGCCATGGCATTGCGGAATCTGTTGGCAGCTACTACGACATCATCTTTGTACAGATTATCACCTGCCATGCCGATTTTATTAAAGGTACCCCACATATTATCACCTGTTGCCCCGTAAGGTCTTGAGAAGAACAGCGACGTTCCCTCTGCGCGAGCTGTGATAAAGGCATAGGCAAGTTTGATTTCCTCATTATCTACAGTCTTAGCAGTACCGTCACCGGTATAATTGTCATGGGATTCTACCCAGGTCACTACATTAGGCTCAGCATCACCAATCCTTAAATCTGTAAGCAGATCAGCTTTCATGACTGCCGTGGTAAAGGATGCTCTGACTCTCTCCCCGTATGCACTGGCTGTGGTAGCACCGATTTCTTCAATATAATCTGCGATTCTCTCGCCGCCATCCTGCAGAACCTCACCATACAGGAAAAGTTCGTCTGCCTTGTCTACTTCTGTGGTGACTCTGTCCCAGAAATTATTTTTCTGCTTTTTGTTATCTTGAGGGTCATCCTCCAGCCCGATATGTTTCGCTGTATCGTAACGGAAGCCATCGGCACCGCATGCAATACAGTCATTCAAAAATGCTATAAAGTAATCCTGGAAATCCGGATTCTCGGTGTTGACATCGTAAAGACCACCCACTGCCCGCAAGGTGCACTGGGTTCTGTCAGTATAATCCACGATTGAGGTCTTGCCGTCAGAATGATACATGTTGTCCAGACCACCTACTGCATCCAGGAAATCCTGGGAAATGGCATCAGTAGCGGTAGTTGTGTGGTTCGGAGCCACGTCTACGATTACTTTAATACCGTATTCGTCTGCTGCCTCACAAAGGGAAATGAATTCTTCCCTGGTACCCAACTGGTAGTTGCCGATAGTCCAGTCTGTTGGCTGATAATGGTAGTACCACTTCCCCTGTCCGTAAAGGTCCATTCCCGCATTGCCGCCGTCATAGCAGGCGTTGATAGGTGATGTCTGGATGGCCGAATAGCCCGCCATGGCGATGTCTTCCAGAGTCTCTTCTATGGTGCGAAAGGACCAGGAGAAACAGTGCAGGATGGCACCGTCCTCTATGTTGTCACGCAGACCGTAGGGGTTGTCAGTGGGCTGTGGGGTGACAGAATTTATATCTTTTGCTGTGTCTTTCCCAGTGCCATTCCCCGTATTACTGCCGTTGCTGCAGCCTGTGAAAAGGCTGGCTGTCAAAGCCAATGAAAGCACAGACGTAAGTAACTTTATCTTTTTCATAAACTGTTTCCTCCTATAAACCTGCCCGCTTAAATAGTATCGGGGTGATACCCGGATAAGTGAGATTTAATTTTCTTTACCAAAAGAATTTAATCGCTTCATGACATCATTTCCACCCTTTCCAAAATACTCTGTCAGTTTCACGTACTCCTGATAGAGTCTCCGGTATTTTTCACTGTTTTCTTTATTAGGATGGTAAATCAGATCACACTTGTCTGCAATGACATCTGCTGCCTCCTGAATCGTTGCAAAATAACCGCCTGCCACCGATGCAAAGATAGAACTTCCCTTTGCCCCGGCCTGGGTAGTCTTGGTAATCTTAACATCTTTTCCAAGGACATCTGCGTACATCTGCATCATGAAAGGATTCTTCCGGGAAATACCGCCAGCTGCATATACCTCATCAATACGCACGCCATTCTCAAGGAATAAGTCCATGATGGCTCTGGTACCAAAGGCAGTGGCTTCCATAATTCCACGGAAGATTTCCTCCGGCTTCGTCTGAAGAGTCAGTCCCAAGATCATTCCCGACAGATCAAAGTCGCCAAGAGGAGAACGATTTCCATTCCACCAGTCAAGCACAACGATTCCGCTTTCTCCTACCTCAAGCTGTGCAGCTTTATCCGTCACATACCGGAAGATATTCTTACCGCATTTCCTGGCTTCTATCTCATAACTTTCCGGCACACAATTCTTCATGAACCAGGCAAAATTATCACCCACACAGGCCTGACCTGATTCATAAGCCACATATCCCGGTATGATGCCATCCGTGACAATGCCGCAGATTCCATCTACCTTCTTCTCTTCTTTGTTCAATACAATATGGCCGGTAGAGGTTCCGATCACCATTAGAAACTTGCCCTCGTCTACGATACCTGCAGCAGGCAATGCGGCATGTGCATCGATAACAGGCGCTGAAACTGCCGTTCCGGGTTTCAAACCGGTAAGCTTGGCTCCATATTCGGTGATCTCTCCGGCTTTCGTACCGGTAGGGATTACTTCCCCGGCCATCTTCTCTTCAATCACATATTCAAATTCTTTCTGCAGGCTTCCCCAGAATTCATGAGAGGGATACCCCTCTCTCTTATTCCAAAATGCCTTAAAACCGGACATGCAGCTGTTACGGACCTTTTGACCTGTAATCTGCCATACAAGCCAGTCCCCTGCCTCTACAAACTTGTCGGCTTCCTGATAAAGTTCAGGTTCCTTATGTAACACTTCTAAAAGCTTGGGGAAAAGCCACTCGGAAGAAACCTTGTTCCCATAACCGGAAAGCCAGCTTTCCTTTCGCTCCAGTGCAACCCTGGTAATCTCATCTGCTTCTTTCTGGCCTCCGTGATGCTTCCAGAGCTTCACATAAGCATGAGGGTTGTTCTTATACTTGTCCAGGAAGCAAAGCGGTGTGCCATCTTCTGTGACAGGCAGTACCGTACAGGAAGTAAAATCAATTCCCAGACCCACAATGTCATCAATATTTACCTTGGTCTCAGTAATCAGTTCATTTAAAGTATGATGCAGCGCATCCAGATAATCCTGCGGGTGCTGCAGCGCTGCCGTCTTATCCAGCGTAATGCCCGGGAAAAAATCTCTTGGCATAACCGCATGGGGATAAACAAATTCGGAAGTAGCTACTTCCTCTCCGTTACTTAAATCAATCAATATCGCTCTTGCTGATAATGAGCCATAATCAATACCGATAGAATATTTACTCATGTTTCTATACATTCCTCCCTTCCACGCAATCATTCTAAGTCGAAAGCATGGTTGTTTATAGATTCAGTATATTATAAAGTCTCTTCTAAGGCAAGTGAAATGTTATTAACATATTACTCTCTTATCAAAGAGTTATGCGCCAGAATCATGAGCACCAGAAAAACGATCAGGTACACCGGAAACAAGGAAGCACTAATATAGTTTGCAACCAATCCAAACAAAGGCGGCATCAGACAGCTGCCCACATAGGCGCTTGCCATTTGCACTCCAATCAATGCCTGTGATTTATCCGCCCCAAAATGTTCAGGTGTGGAGTGGATAATACATGGATAGATGGGCGCACATCCCAGGCCTATGAGAATGAGCCCTGCCAATGTTACGATATTCCCCAACGGCAACAGCATGACGACGATTCCTACAGCGATCACAGTCTGACCGGCACGTATCATTTGGGAATCTGTGAATTTCATTGTCAGGAATCCATTGATCGCTCTGCCGATTGTGATACCGATAAAGAACAGACTGGCATAATTAGCCGCTGTTTCTGCCGGAATGCCTTTATGTAATACCATATAGCTGCTGGCCCAATGAAACGCTGTAGCTTCTAACGCACAATAGCAGAAAAAGGTAAGCATAATCTGTTTTGCTCCCGGTATCTGCAAGATCTGCTTCAATGACAAAACGCCCGTGCTGTCTGAATTTTCTTTATCAGGCATATTATCAGTTGCTGTTTTCTTCCACAATGGTAAGCTCATAAATAAAATAATTGTCAGAACTGTCTGGATAGCAAAGACGCTTCTGTATCCACCTTCCCATCCAAAACCATTGGTCAGCCCAAAACCGATTGCATACGGTCCGATGATTGTTCCCACTCCCCACATGCAATGCAGCCAGCTCATGTGGCGGCTTGCATAGTGCAGTGCCACATAATTATTCAGTGCGGCATCTATGCTTCCGGCACCTAGACCGTAGGGAATCGCCCATAAACATGTCATCCGGAATGAAGTGCTGAATGAAAATCCTAAAATCGCCACGGCTGTCATGGCTACGCTAACAGCTGTCACCAATCCGGCACCGAAGCGCCTTGTCAGTTTGTCACTGTTCAGGCTGGATATGATCGTGCCGGCTGATACAATCATTGATACCATTCCCATGTAGGAAACGGGGACATCAAATTGAACGTACATGGACGGCCAGGCGGCGCCAAGCAGGGAGTCCGGCAGACCTAAACTGATAAAAGCAAGGTAAATAATGATTAAAAGTAAGTGTATCATGCTATTTTTCTCCTATTCAACAATTGCATCTAATTTATCTATCATTTTTTCTTTTTCACCACTGCCATTTGTTTTAAAACGTAATATGGTGATTTTCTAAAGAGATATTACCACAATTATCCACAAAAAGAAACAAAAAAACTCCCCAGAACCGCGAATCTCTGAGAAGTTCTAAATCGTATTTTGTTGATTATCTCTTGGAGAACCCCAAACATCTAAAATAAAGGATTCTCAAATTATTTGTTACTTATATGTAGTTACCCCCATGCCTTCATACACGCATACCTTCTCCAACCCCATATTAGGCTATCTGCTCCTCTACAAATGGCAAAGCATATAGCGTATCCGGATCAATGTCCAAGCAGGTAGTATTATCCCGATTCTTATTAATATCCCATGCAAGCGTATCATTTAGCACAGTACAAGTATCCATAAAAACATTAATATCTTTCAATACATAAAATGCCTCTTTTTCTATCATGTGAGACATATCGTAACATACAACTTTTCCATCCTCATACAATATTTTTTTGTCAGTTATATGTTAGTTACGTGTCAGTTACCGATACAATTTCACAATAATCAACGCTGTTTCAGCGAATCACATTGTATAGAAAAACCCTTGAAAATGCAGCATTTTCAAGGGTTTCAATAATTCTCTTATATATTGCATACTCGAAAATGCTTCGCATTTCCTCGTTGGCGCTTCGCGCCACATTATCTCTTGGAGAACTGAGGCGCACGACGTGCTGCTTTGAGACCGTACTTCTTTCTCTCTTTCATACGAGGGTCTCTGGTCAGGAAACCAGCTTGCTCCAGAACGGGTCTAAAGTCAGCAACTGCCTGAAGCAGTGCTCTTGCGATGCCGTGTCTGATAGCACCAGCCTGGCCGGTGTAACCACCACCACATACATTAACGATTACGTCAAATTTATCAGCAGTCTCGGTAGCAACCAGAGGCTGACGAACGATAACTTTCAGAGTCTCAAGTCCGAAATATTCATCCATAGATCTCTTGTTGATGGTAACATTACCATTACCAGGTACTAAATATACTCTGGCGATTGATTTCTTTCTTCTACCTGTTCCGTAGTATCTTTCTGTATTAGCCATGATTTATTTTCCTCCTTTCAGTCCCTTAGAATGTCAGTACTTCAGGCTTCTGAGCAGCATGATTGTGTTCAGGTCCTGCGTATACATGAAGTTTGGTGAACATCTGTCTTCCTAAAGGTCCTTTGGGAAGCATACCCTTAACTGCAAGCTCAATAACCTGCTCAGGCTTCTTGTCTAATTTTTCTCTTAAAGTGGTCTCTTTCATACCACCAACATAGTCGGAATGATTGTAATAAACCTTCTGGTCTAACTTCTTACCGGTTACTTTAATCTTCTCAGCGTTGATAACGATTACATAGTCACCTGTGTCAATGTGAGGGGTGAAGATAGCTTTGTTCTTACCTCTTAAAACCTTAGCAACTTCAGAAGCCAGGCGTCCTAAAGTCATATCTGTAGCGTCTACTACATACCATTTTCTATCGATTGTAGCTGGGCTAGCCATAAATGTTTTCATTATGTTTCCTCCATATTACTTTGTCTTTCGACTTGTTCGATTGCTCCTTCGAAGTAGTAAGCTGCAGATGTCCGGCCACACCTTAGAACTCTCCAGAACGGCTTATTTACTATATCTCAAATGCTTTACCGGGGCTTTGGCAAAACATCTTGAAACGTTGTCACACTGATGTATTTTACTATAAGGTTCCATTTGTGTCAATACCCAAATTACAGAAAAACAAAATAATTATTACAGTTCAGCCATAGCCCGTACGACGGGCGAATCATGCTTGCATGATTGAGCACGTTGTATGGGCTATGAGCAGAGCGCCAGCTTATGAGCAAAAATAGCTGCGAAGCAGCGGAAAGCGCCGCAGGCTGCAGCTAAAAGCATCTTCGATGCTTCGCGAATGGCGCGGGCTGTACAGTAACAAATAATTCCGGCTACGCATCAGGGTATTCATATTTTATGAGAGTCAATCCCTGAGGTGGCGCTGTAGGCCCGGCTGCGGAGCGGTCTCTCGCCTCAAGAATCTGGATAATGTCCATAGGATCTCTTTTTCCTTGACCGATCTCCATCAATGTACCTGCAATAATGCGGATCATATTATATAAGAAGCCATTGCCGCAGATGCGGATGACAAGATCATCGCCCTGTTCCAGCACCTCCGCACTGTAAATGGTGCGAACGGTAGACTGCACCTGTGCACCTACCTGGCAGAAACTCTTAAAATCATGTTCTCCTTCCAGATAGGCAACCGCCTCCTGCATGGCGTTCACATCCAATTGATGATAGGTGAACAGGGAATAGAGGCGCTTTAAAGGCATTGCAAAGCGGGCACGGTAAATGCGATATTCGTAGGTTTTTCTGCTTTGCACATGCCTTGGATGCCAGTCAATAGGCACTTCTTCTGATTTCTGGATGCGGATATCTTCCGGCAGTCGCTGGTTCAGCGCATAAGCTATCTTGTCAGCGGGAATCCGGGCTGCGGTATCAAATACCGCAACATTCCCCATTGCATGAACCCCGGAGTCGGTGCGGCTGGCGCCGATTACCTCAATTGGTTCCTTAAATAAATCTTCCAGGCATCTGTTTAATTCGCTTTCTATAGTGATTCCGTTGGGCTGAACCTGCCATCCATGGTAATTGGTACCATCGTAGGCAACTGTCAGCCGGATTCTTTTCTTCTCTGCCATTTGCGTACCTCACTTAATGTACTTTCCTTGTGCACGCGTGCCGTTTTTACGACGTCTTTTCATTGCCGGCGCCTTAAAATATCGTCAGCCTGCCGATACCGATGCTAATGACCAGATACACAGCCAGTGCTGCATAAGCCAGATAATCATTTTTCTGATAAATCAGCGGCTTCATCTTGGTACGGCCCTCTCCGCCGCGGTAACATCTTGCTTCCATGGCCATAGCCAGGTCGTTGGCGCGTCTGAACGCGGAGATGAACAAAGGCACCAGAAGCGGCACCATGGCTTTGGCTCTCTGAATCAGATTGCCGCTCTCAAAGTCAGCGCCACGTGCAATCTGCGCCTTCATGATCTTGTCGGTCTCTTCCAGCAAAATAGGAATGAAACGCAAGGCAATAGACATCATCATAGCCACTTCATGCACCGGCACTTTGAATACCTTCAGAAAACCAAGCATCTTCTCCATGCCATCAGTCAGATTATTCGGCGTGGTCGTCAGGGTCATAATGGAAGAGCCGATAATCAGGAAGGAAAGCCTGATTGCCATGAATACTGCCAGCTCCAGTCCCTCCCGGGTGATGCTGATTTTCCCGAAAAAAGATACGATTGGCGTTCCCTGGGTCAAGAACAGATTGAACACCACTGTAATCATCAGCAGGAGCAGTATGGTCTTCATGCCTTTTACCATGAACTTAAAGGGAACTTTGGATAATTTGATGACAAGCCCCAGAAAGAGGGCTGCAATCACATATCCCAATATATTTTTCATAAAGAAAAGCGAGATGATATACAGTATAGTCCCGCCCAGCTTTACCCTTGGATCCATTCTGTGTATCACGGATTCCTCAGGGTAATACTGTCCTAACGTAATGTCTCTAAGCATTTTACAATCTCCTCAGTAGCTTCTGCTATGGTGGTAACATCTACGTCCACCGGCATTCCCTGTTCTTTCAGGGCGTGCATGATATAAGTGACCTGAGGTGCCGCAAGACCTACCTCTTCCAGTTCTTTATAATGTCTGAAGACTTCCCTCGGCTCACCGTCAAACATGACGCTTCCTTGATTCATCACAATGATTCGGTCCACGTATTCCGCAACGTCTTCCATGCTGTGGGATACCAGCAGGATCGTCATGCCTGTCTCGGTCTGCAGCTTCTTAATCTGATTCAAAATTTCATCTCTTCCTTTGGGATCCAGTCCCGCAGTGGGCTCGTCCAAAATAAGCACCCGGGGCTTCATGGCAAGCACTCCTGCGATGGCAGCCCTTCTTTTCTGACCGCCGGAAAGTTCAAAGGGCGATTGTGTATAAAATTCTTCCGAAAGTCCTACCTGAGCAAGTGCTTCTTTTGCCCTTGCTTCTACTTCTTCTTTGGGCAGGCCCAGGTTCTTTGGACCAAAGCAGACATCTGAAAATACATCAATTTCAAACAGCTGATGCTCGGGATACTGAAACACCAGTCCTACATTGCTGCGCAGCTTCTTTTTATCAAAATCTTTGCCATCGATATCTTCGCCATTATAATAAATGTGGCCCCGGGTGGCTTTGATCAGCCCGTTCAGGTGCTGAACCAAAGTGGACTTACCGGAACCCGTATGACCAATGATTCCGATAAACTGTCCGTCCGGAATCTCCAGACAGATATTGTTCAGTGCTTTCATGGAAAGAGGAGTATCCTCTCCATAGATATAACTCACATGATCTAAAACGAGTGACATTTGTTTTCCTTTCTAATCGTCAACCTTCCCGGTTCTTCTTCAGTGCTCCCACCAGTTCTTTCGTGGTCAGTATGCCGTCCGGCAGATCCACACCACGCTTCTTCAGTTCATATGCCAGTAGCGTGACCTGAGGCACGTCCAGTCTCAGTTTTTTTAACTTCTCTACCTGAGAAAAAATCTCTCTTGGCGTACCTTGCATGGCTATTTTTCCATCATCCATTACATACACTTTGTCCGCATGGATAATTTCTTCCATGTAGTGGGTAATCAGGATAACAGTAATCTTCTCCACATCATTCAATGCACGGATTGCTCTGATAACTTCCTTTCGGCCGTTAGGGTCCAACATAGCAGTAGGCTCGTCCAGAATAATGCATTTGGGATGCATGGCAAGGACGCCCGCTATGGACACTCTCTGCTTCTGACCTCCGGAAAGCTTGTTGGGTGAGTGCTTACGGAACTTGTACATACCTACCGCTTTTAAACTCTCTTCCACACGCTCCCAGATTTCCTTAGTGGGTACGCCCATATTTTCAGGGCCAAATCCTACGTCTTCTTCTACCACCTGACCGATGATCTGATTGTCCGGATTCTGAAATACCATGCCGGCACTTTGGCGGATGTTCCAAAGTTCCTCTTCCTCCCTGGTATCCTTGCCATCCACCCAGACCGTTCCTTCTGTAGGATATAGGATGGCATTCATGTGTTTGGCAAGCGTGGACTTGCCGGAACCGTTGTGTCCCAGAATGGCAATGAAATCACCTTGGTTGATATCCAGGCTCACTTTATCCACAGCTCTGGTGATTCCTTCCACATTTCCTTCCTCGTCCCGTCTGATATATTCATATATTACATCTTTGGCTTTAATAATTCCCATAATATTCCTCTTTATAGACTGGCAGTACAGCTTTATCAGATACAGCCTCCATAACTTCGTTGATTCATTTACCTATTCTACTAAATCATGAGTAAAAATACAATAATAAATGTAAAATTCTGCAGCTCTAATCCAAGCATCAAAATAGAGCAGAACTCTTTTATCCTGCTCTACTTCTCAAACTACCTTATTTTAAAATATTTCCCCTCAAGCCCTGCTTCAATCATACCGACGTTTTAGCTCTTCATACTTCTCTGCCGTAATCAGCGCATCTTTTTTCAGATCTTTAAAAAGAACGATGTAGGTCCAGCGCCCATACGGCTCTATGCGTTTGATCTTGGATACATTGATAATATAAGACTTGTGACTCCTCATAAACTGCATCGGATCCAGTCTTGCTTCCAGTTCACTTAAAGCAGCCGAAGTCACGTAATTGTCGTTTGTGGTATAAATCACAGTGTTACCCTCTTCTCTCTGAATCAACACAATATCTGCAGTTTCCACGAAACTGGCGCTTTCTTTTCCTTTTATCAGAAGACGGTCACTCCCCCGCTCCCGCCGGACACCTGCCGGAATCTCCTTCGGCTTTAGACCACTCCCTATTCTGTTCAGCGTCCTGTTCACGCGTTCCACATCAAAGGGCTTTACCAGATAATCAAAGGCATAAACTTCAAAAGCCTGTGGCATATACTCATCATGGGCAGTTGCAAAGATAATCTTGGTCTTGGGATTTAGATCCGCTATGATTTTTGCACAATCGATTCCACTGGTACCATTCATTTCCACATCCAGAAAGACCACTTCCGGTTGTGTCCTGTTGAAAAGCGTCACTGCATCGGCAAGATTATCACTTTCCCCGGCAATTTCGAAATCAGACTGCTTTTCAATAATTTTTCGCAGCAGCAGACGTATGCCAGGTTCATCATCTATGAGTATTACTTTTATCGCCAATTCCTCTCTCTCCTTTGCCGGCATACCGGTTTTTCCAGAATTTCAGCCCAGCAGACAGCCTGCCGCAGAAAACTTCTGTCTAGTCCGTCCTTCAGCTGAGTCCTGCCTGATTTCTTACCTTTCTCCATAATCGTTTCTATGTCTCTATTTGGCGCGATCCTGCTCACTCCATTTGCTCCTGCCAGAATGGGCCGTCTCTTTTCTTCCTGCAATACTACTCCTCCTTATCGACAGCATTATCTGTAGGGCTGCCCGAAATCTTCTCTCTCATTCTGGTATCAGCTTGAAGATTTTGAAGATCATAATAATCCATCACACCCATTTTACCTTCTCGCAAAGCATATGCCAGAGCTTTAGGTACCTCCGCCTCTGCCTCCACTACGTAAGCACGCATCTCCTGCTCCCTTGCAATAGCCATGGCACGTCTCTCTTCTGCTTTGGCCTGCGCGATATTCTTGTCGGCTTCTGCCTGAAGGCTCTGCAGCTGTGCCCCGATATTACGCCCAACATCAATATCTGCAATATCTATGGAAAGAATCTCAAAAGCTGTTCCGGAATCCAGACCTTTATTCAGGACTCTCTTGGATATATCATCAGGATTCTCCAGAACTTCTTTATGAGAGATTGCACTACCTACCGTAGTAACGATACCTTCACCAATTCTGGCTAAAACAGTAGCCTCTCCGGCACCACCTACCAAACGTTCCAGGTCTGCACGAACAGTTACTCTGGCCTTTACCAAAAGCTCGATACCGTCTTTTGCTACTGCAGAAACGTTCGGTGTCTCGATTACTTTAGGATTAACACTCATCTTCACTGCATCCAGCACATTTCGGCCTGCCAGGTCGATTGCGGCTGCTTTTTCAAAAGGAAGTTCGATTCCTGCTCTTTCTGCTGCAATCAATGCATCTACTACACTGTTCACATTACCTCCCGCAGATGGTGCGCTTCCAGTTGGTTAACACCAATGGGCAGACCGGCTTTCGTTGCCTTGATCAACGGCAGAACAATTTTGGACGGCACAACTCTTCTAAGCCTCATTCCAATCAAGTTAAAGATACTTACCTTAACATTAGATGCCAGACAGGATATCCACAATCCCACAGGTACAAATACGAAGAAAAGCACCAGCAACAATACAATAACACCTATCAGACAAATCATCCCTATTAACTTCATCCCTTATCCCTCCTGTTTTTCAATCATATTTTCTTTTACAATCAACTTAGATCCCTGTACCTTGGAAATGATCAACGGTGTTCCCTTAATTATGTAGGTACCTTCTGAAAGGACATCAAAGGATACGCCATCAAACTCTCCGATACCGGATGGTCTTAAGTCAGTTGTTGCCGTTCCTTTTCTGCCAAGCAGATATTGCAGGTCATTCGAGCTAAGATACCCTTCGGTCCTGGTCTGCTCTTCTTTCAGTACAATCGGTGACTTGATTTTCCCGGAAGACATGAGCCTGAGCAGGACGACGCACATGATTCCCAAAAGTGCCAGAATAATCAGTGTGATGATCACTCCTTCCTGAAAACTGTCCGATGCCACGAAAATTCCCACCACCAGGCAGATAATACCGCTGATTCCGGGCACTCCGAAGCCGGGAACTGCCACTTCCACTGCCAGTAATGCAAAACCTGCTATGAATAAGACCACAGCAATGACAGAATATAGATCCATTGCAAACAAATCAGGCATTTTCGGTTCCTCCTTTCGTTCTGTATTCAGCATTTATCATCTCTTTTAGCATAGCATCAGTTTACTACAGTATGATCAAATATATAATAGATATTCTCCCAGTTATACAGAATTCAACTTGAAATGTCATTATGTAAGCTTCAAATATTCCGGATGGGGATGCACCGCGCTATTTCAACTTTTACAGCCACTCATAATGCGTGGTATCATAATGTCAAAAGCTGTATTCTCCGGGGTAGATGAGAGTTGGATACTTCCCCCAACTTCTTGGATAATTTTCTTTACGATATAAAGTCCCATACCGTGCCCTTCTTCCTTCCTGGTGGTGATGCCGGGCTGATAGATGTTCTTCTGCAGCTCAGGAGGGATCATTGGACCATTATTGGCAATGGTAAAATAATATCCGTTCTCCTCTTCTGTGATTGCGATTTTCATTCTCTTTAATAAACTCGTGTCACTTTCTCTTAAAGCACGTATGGCATTGTCAATGATATTCGCCAATACTTTACACAGGCTCCAGGCCTCCATAGGTAGTTCTTTCAAGTCAGAATGAACGTCCAGGTAAACCTCGATTCCCGCTGCCTCCGCCGCCTGCAATTTGGCCTGCAAAAGGGCATTTACTGCAGGCTGGGCTGTTTTTAAGACCTTTCCCACTTTATTAACCTCTCGAAAAACCGGTGTCAGATACTTTCTGGCTTCTTCATATTCCTCCAGTTCCATGAGACCGTAAACCACCTGAAAATGGTTTAGATAATCATGGCGCTGTGCGCGCAATGTGGTGTTGAGGGATTCCAAATTACGAAGTGTTTCCTCATATTGATTGTCGTTGCTCTTCCATGCAATATATAATCCCGCTATAATGATCAAGCTGATTAAAAGCATCATTCCCATGACAAAGAATTCAAAATAGTCATTGGCTTCCAGGGATACTTTGCCAATGTAACCCCAGGCTAAAATGCCGGCTGAAAGCTGTAATGTATTGATGATCAGCAGAACCCTTACAATTTTCTTTGTGTTGCTCATATACTCACCTCATTGCTAAGTATAGCACACTTTGAGTATTGAGTAAAATAAAAAGACCCATGCATTCGTGCAAACACGATACATGAGCCCTTATTATTTTAGTCACTGCTTATTGCCTACGTGATTAAACCAGCTCCAGAACTACTTCCATAGCTGCGTCACCCTTACGCTGACCAATCTTAACGATTCTGGTGTAACCACCCTTACGATCAGCATACTTAACAGCATACTCGTCGAACAGCTTAGCTACCAGATCAACTTCCTTGGTGTTCTTCTTTTTACCAGCTGCTTCGGTAGGAACAGATACTACAGGATATAAAACCTTCAGCATCTGACGTCTAGCGTGCAGTCTGGAAGGAAGATCCTTCTTGATCTCTTTCTCTACGTTCTCGAATTTGGTAACTTTCTTACCGTCAACTACTTCTTTTACTCTCTTACCATCTTTGTCCTTTACAGGAACCTTAGCGGTAACTTTAACCATCTCGTAGTTGTCTTTTTCCCTAACAGCCAGAGCAATCAGGCCTTCAGCGATCTTTACAACTTCCTTAGCCTTAGCCTCGGTGGTAACGATCTTGCCGTTGTTAAGAAGTGCGGTTACCTGGTTTCTAAGTAATGCTTTTCTCTGTGCAGATGTTCTGCCAAGTTTTCTGTACTTTGCCATGATTAATTTTCCTTTCTCCATTCATGGTACATCCGGCCACGCGCTTTGGACTTACTTACCGAATGCAATTATAATGTTCCATTTAGAGATGAACCATTTCCGAACTCTTTGGATTTACCGGATATGGATATCTTACGCTTCTTCACTGGGATTTAACTGAAGACCCAGCTCTTTCAGTTTTGCCAAAACTTCTTCGAGGGACTTACGTCCAAGGTTACGAACCTTCATCATATCCTCAGAAGTCTTGTTGGTTAACTCTTCTACTGTATTGATACCTGCTCTCTTCAAGCAGTTGTAGGAACGAACGGACAGCTCTAATTCGTCGATACTCATTTCCAGTACTTTTTCTTTCTCGTCGTCTTCCTTCTCTACCATTACTTCTGCAGTCTTGGCATTCTCGGACAGGTCGATGAAAAGACTCAAGTGTTCGCTGAGTACTTTTGCAGCCAGGCTGACAGCTTCATCAGGAACCAGGGTTCCGTTGGTGAATACATCCAGAGTCAGCTTGTCATAATCAGTAATCTGACCTACACGGGTATTTTCAACAGTAACGTTAACTCTCTCTACAGGTGTGTAGATAGAATCAATCGCAATTACGCCGATTGGTAAATCTTCATGTTTGTTCTTATCAGAGCTTACATAGCCACGACCCTTAGTAATGGTCAATTCCATGTACAGCTTCGTATCTTTTCCACTTAAGGTAGCAATGGTCAGATCGGGATTCAGGATCTCAATATCCTGATCAGCCTGAATATCGGAAGCCTTAACCACACCTTCTCCTTCATACTCAATGTATGCAGTCTTAGGCTCATTGGTTTCGCTGCTGTTCTTGATAGCAAGGCTCTTGATGTTCATGATGATTTCACTTACATCTTCTTTTACACCGGGAATTGAGCTGAATTCATGTAAAACGCCTTCAATCTTTACCTGGCTTACAGCTGCGCCGGGCAGGGACGAAAGCATGATTCTTCTCAGGGAGTTACCAAGTGTAATACCGTATCCTCTTTCCAAAGGCTCTACTACGAACTTACCGTACTTCTTGTCTTCCGAAATTTCAGCAACCTCAATATTGGGTCTTTCAAAATCAAACACTGCAAATACCCTCCTTTACGAACGTTTATAGTTACACAAAGAACTTAAAGCGGACACGAGATTTCTTATGTCCGCTTAAGTCTGCTTATTTAGAGTACAACTCGACGATCAGCATCTCGTTTACAGGAACATCGATCATCTCTCTGGTAGGAAGATTCTTGATGGTTCCCTTGAAGTTCTCAACATCAACATCCATCCACTCAGGGAAAAGTCTACCACCGGTAACTTCGATGATATCTTTATATCTCTGCATAGACTTTGCTGATTCCTTGATTTCGATAACATCACCAGCTTTGATTAA
>JAZQAT010000084.1:0-1591 GCA_045545375.1 Acetatifactor sp. | reverse complement strand
AAGAGGTAAAAGAGCATACTTTATGGATGATAAATAATTGGATCTTTACAGATTGGGAAACTATATTTGTAGCTATGATAGATGAGAAAATTGTGGGAATGGCATCTATCATGAAGACAGACTACTATCCATTACCTGAGATATATCCATGGATATCAAGTGTATTTGTAACGGAAGAATACCGAGGGCATAGAGTTAGTGGGAAAATGATTGATTTTGCAAATGATTATGCAAAAGAAAATGGATTTGTTAGGACATACGTATCAGGTAAATAACTCGCCTACCCGAAAAAATTATCGCCACCTGACAGAGGTGGCGAATGATAATTATCTCTTCAGTTTTTGTTTACAGCAATCGGGAAGTGTCTCTGACCATGGCATCAGTTCTGCCAACTTTTCCTCCGGCACATTATTCCGGGGATACTCTTTGAGCTGGTCCATCAGGTACTGGAAGTATTCGAATGGATTAAGCCCGTTCGCTTTGGCAGTCTCTGCTATGGAATACATCATAGCACTGGCTTTGGCTCCGTTTTTGGAATCTATGATGTGCCAGCTATGTTTTCCTACGCAGAACTTCTTGATACTTCTTTCTGCATCGTTGTTGTCCAGTGGAATCTCCGGATCCTCCAAAAAGGTTCTCAGATATGGTTCCTGATTCAATGAGTAATTAAGGGCTGTCTTTAAAGCAGAGCTTTGATCGAGCCCTGGATTGGCAATTAATCCTTTTACCCACGTAAAATAAGCATCTACCAAAGGTTTTACGGATTGCTGTCTGTTATCCAGTATCTCTTTTGGTGATGTACCCTTATACATGTTGTCTGTGTGGTAGATCGCAGCGATTCGGCGAATGGCTTCATCAGCCACCTTTTGCCCGGCTGTCAGTGCAGAACCTTTTTTCACTGCTTTGATGATATCAGCATACTTCCGGCGGGCATGTACCCAGCATCCGGCCACCTTTATGTCATCAGCCCGTTCCTTCTGCAGCGTGTGATAAGTCTGATAACCATCCGTGACGAGCACGCCGGTGTAGCCTTTCAGATAATCCCCAATGACGTTGCCTGCTCTGGAACCGTTATCATACTCATACAGATAGACAGGATGATTGTTTCCATGACCGGGAGAATGGTATACCCACATATAATCTTTGGACTGCGGGTCTTTTGCATCTTTTTCACCGGTCATTTTAAAAGGCGTTTCATCGCAATGGATCAGATGGGAGCAAAACAGCTCCGATTTCATCATCTGGTGTACCGGCTCCAGATAGTACTGATGGAGTTTTATCATCCATCCGGCCATTACCTGTCTGGATATATTGATACCGTCATAACCATACCCTTCCGAAATACGGTTCAACGGAACTGCATTCACATATTTTGCCGTAAATACAGAGGCTGCCAGTGACGGCGTCAGGATACTGTGCTCTAATAACCGCTTGGGAGATTCTCCACGGATGATCCTGCTGTCATTCCCATTTCCGGCATATACACCGATGTGGTGCTCCACTACTTCATAGCTGGCAGGAATCCGCTTCAGTTCCTTATAAACCTCATCTGCAAGCTGATGCCAGCCTTTGGGAAATGTTTCGTTAAGGA
>JAZQAT010000083.1:0-1901 GCA_045545375.1 Acetatifactor sp. | reverse complement strand
CCGGGACTATCCGGTTATGAGCCGGAGGCTCTGACCAACTGAGCTATAGGCCCATAAACGGCGGCTTCATGACCACCACGTGCGATATTGTATCACCGAAATCTGATTCTGTCAAGTTATTTCTTTCTGATTTTAAAAGGTTCTATAATAAATGTTGGGGTCAGGCGATGAGCCTGGCCTCATTGACATAAATAAATAGTTGAGCATAGAGACAAAAATCCTTTACAATGAATGTACCCCTACACCAATCCAAAGGAGGTCTCTATGCACATGACAGATTATACTTCAAAACTTCTCAATTTGGAAGATGTAATTATCACCGGTGTTGAAAATATTGGTGACCAGCTGCACATTCACATCGAACTTCCAAGAGCACCTCACATCTGCCCCACCTGTGGTGCCACTACTGACCGCATCCACGATTACCGGATGCAGGTCATCAAAGATACCCCCTTGGCCAGAGACACCTTTCTGCACCTTCGTAAACGCCGTTACCGCTGCGTCTGCGGCAAGCGGTTCTTTGAGAAGAATACTTTTCTTCCTCGTTACCACAGAGTCACCAGCAGGCTCGTCTATGAGATCATGTTCTCTTTCAAAAAACTCATTCCCGCAACAGAGATCGGCAGCCGCTTCAATGTGTCTGCTGTTACTGCCATGCGTTATTTCAGTCTCTTTAACAAGAAACTTACCAAGCTTCCGGAAGTGATCTCCCTGGACGAGTTTAAGGGTAACTCCGGCGGGCAAAAGTACAACAGTATCATTGCTGATCCAAAAGAAGGAACTGTTCTTGATATCCTTCCGAATCGTTATGAGAGTAACTTAATTAAATATTTCTCACAATTTCCCAGCAAAACAAATGTAAAATACTTTGTTTGCGATATGAATCCCCATTTTCGGCGAGTTTCACAAGCCTGTTTCCCAAATGCAGTAATCGTTGCTGACAGATATCATGTTATTCGTCAGGTTTACTGGGCCATGGAACGGGTCAGAAAGAACGAGCTAAATAAACTGTCAAAAAGATTTCGGAAATATTTTAAAAAGTCCAAACATCTTCTTTCTAAGAAACCAGAGAAGCTGACAGAGGAGGAAATGGACAGACTGGCTCTCATGTTTGAGATCGCGCCCAAACTTGCTGATGCCTACCGTCTTAAAAACGAGTTCCTTGCTGTGATCCGAACAAAATCCTCCGCTGAAGGCAAACACAAACTATCTGACTGGCTTCTGTCTGCTGAAGTAATGGACATTCCTGAGTTTTATGAATGCACGAAAGCATACCATAACTGGTTTCAGGAGATTCTGAACTCTATGGATGTACCTTGGACAAATGGCTTTATTGAAGGCTGTAATAATAAAACCAAAGTATTGAAGAGGGTTTGTTTCGGTATGCGTAATTTTAATAATTTCAGAAAAAGAATCCTCTTCTGTAATACATAATAATCGTGCCGGAGTTTTCACTCCGACACGATCCATAACTATTTTATTTTGGCTCTACCCCAACTATTGACATAGAACCAGAAAAAGTGCATCCGTTGCCGGATGCACTCATTCTTTTTGCAAGCTACCATACGGGTAATGTCGCTAACTAAGTGACATTAGCCTTGCGGCTCCTGTTTTTTCACCGTTCATGGATCTCGGTCATATTCATAAAATACCGGGCGACGGTTTCCGGCGGGGTCACCATACCCTCCCGGATCCACCACAGGATGGCCTCGCAAAAGCTGCCGGCCAGGTGGTTCAGCATAAAATCCGCCGGCACTGGGGTCTTGAACGCCGCGGCGTGGAGGGAGAACATATCCTTCAGATGGTTTTTCAGATATCGCAGGAACAATTCACCGCTGTCTGACAGCAGGATCCCCGCCAGGTCATCTTTACTTTGCCGGATGTGCCACAGGGTATGGGAG
>JAZQAT010000082.1:0-8218 GCA_045545375.1 Acetatifactor sp. | reverse complement strand
CTCACCTCCACGTGTTCTGTAGTGTGTCAGTCTTATAAAGAAGATAATAACAGAAGGAAGGTAAAATTAAAAGCGAAAGAATCTAAAGGGTTTCATAACCCCATTGGTGCCTTTCGCAGAAAGGCGGTTTATAATTATGAAAAAGATAGAATGTCTGGAGTTGGCCGGCAAATTATTGAAACGCTATGAAACACAGCATGAAAGTGTCCGCCACTATTATGGTCTTCTTGCATACTATGGTCTTGCGCAGGCAGCTGTGGCAGGGGATAACCGGGAATATCTGCAGAAATGTAAGGAATACCTTGCGCAATATCCGGATCATTTCGAGCATCCACCCTACAATTTTGAATCTTACAGAGTGGGCGGTAACGGCAAGGCATGGTTATTTTTTAAGGGTGCTGCACCGGAATGGGAGGAAGAAATCCGTGAGTATGCAGAAATAACCTATCATGCACCTGCAGACCCAAACGGTATTATGTGTAGGCCCCAAGATGCAGGGAAAGCCGTGGCTCGTATCTGGATTGATGTAGTGACTTGTACTACACCATTCATGCTTTATGCCGGTTTGGCGCTGAAAGAAGAAAAGTATGTTGATTTTGCAGCAGATCAATGCTTTAAAATGTACGAGCTGTTTCTGGATGAGACCTGTGGTCTTTTGCATCAGGGAAAAGGTTTTCTGGCCAATCCAAAGCGGATTTCTCAGGATCATTGGAGCCGCGGTAATGGCTGGGGCCTGGTAGGCCTGGCTGAGCTGGTACGCTATCTGCCCAAGGACTCAAAACACAGAGAGAAAGCAGAAACTTATTTCGTGGATATGATAGATTCTCTGCTGCCATACCAGACAACCAAGGGAATGTGGCGCCAGGAAATCATAGAGCCACTGGCTTGGGAGGAGTCTTCCGGTACCGGCTTGATCTTATATTGTATGGGTATCGGCATGCGTACGGGTCTTCTCAAAGGGGACGCTTATAGAAACGCTTTTGAGAAGGGAATTCAGGCATTGGGAACATATTGCCTGACGGATGATTTTGCCACCTGGCGCTCCTGCCCGGGCTGCTTATGTCCTGGGGAAGGGGATGAAAAGGGTACTGTAAAAGCGTACTTAACAGAAAAAATCCCTCAGAAGGATGAAGTTCATTCCTACGGCTGTATGATGCTTGCTTTTACAGAGGCTTATCGGAATGGTATTACAGAGGTTGAGATTCAGGGGCGTATCCTTTAAGACAGTTTGTAAAGCCAATGAGGAGGAAGAAAATTTGAGCAACAAAAAAATCGTAATTTGCGACCTTGACCATGAGGATGTGGAAACAGAGAGAGCGGTGCTTGAAAAAGCAGGATTTGATTTCGACTGGCTTCACTGCAAGACTCAGGATGAGGTCATTGAAAATTGCAAAGACGCAGTAGTACTGATGAACCAGTACGTAAGAATGGATCGCAAGATCTTTGAGGCACTGCCCAATTTAAGATGTGTGGTCCGCTACGGTGTCGGCGTGGACAATATTAATCTGGACGATGCAGATGAATTCGGTGTACAGGCTTGTAATGTTCCGGACTACGGCACCCGCGAGGTGGCAGACCAGGCTCTGGCGCTGATGATGTGTCTGACCAGAAAAGTGGCATTTACCAATTCTCTGATTCGCAAAGGCGTGTGGGATTACCGCAGGGAAATTCCGATTTACAGAATGAGCGCCATGACAGTAGGTATTTACGGTATCGGCAGAATCGGCAGCGAGTTTGCGAAGAGAGTATATGCTATGGGCTGTAAGGTTATTGCGTACGACATCGAGGCAGGTAATAAAAATAGAATTTTCCCGGATTTTGTGGAGTTTGTGTCTGAGGAAGAGCTGATTACGCAGTCTGATATTATTTCAATTCATTGCCCATTAAGACAGGATACTTACCATGTGTTTGGCAAAGAACAGTTCAAGGCAATGAAGAATTCAGCCTATATCGTAAATGTGGCCCGTGGCGGTATTATTGACGAGGAGGCGCTTGAGTGGGCTCTTGCCAATAAGGAAATTGCCGGAGCAGGACTGGATGTAGTAGAGCACGAGCCGCTAACAGCAGATCATCCGCTGCTGAAACACGACAACTTTATCGTCAGCCCTCACACCGCATGGTATTCCGAGGAGTCTGCTGAAGAGTTGAACAGAAAAGTTGCAGAGGAAGCTGTCAGATTTATGAAAAACGAACCGGTACATTATCCGGTAAATCTAAAAAAGTAAGAAGGAGAAGTATCATGAAAGCAATACAGTTTTTAGGTGCAGATCATATTGAAGTATGTGACGTAGCACTTCCCGAAGTGCCGGAAGGCTGGGCATTGATTAAAGTTTCCCATGCCGGTATCTGCGGCACGGATTTAAATATTTATGCAGGTACACACCCTCGTGCAAAAGCTCCTTTAACCATGGGGCATGAATTTTCCGGTGTGGTGGCACAGGATTGTGAAAGATTCCCGGCAGGCACACGCGTAACGGTATATCCGCTGATTTCCTGCGGTAAGTGTGAGCCTTGCACCACAGGCAACAAGCATGTCTGCAACACCCTTGGTCTGTATGGCATCGACACGGCAGGCGGTATGGCAGAATACGTGGCAATTCCACAGGACCAGCTGATTCCGCTTCCTGAGAATGTTTCCTTTAAGGTAGGCGCATTTATCGAGCCCATTGCTGTTACTGTACATACTTTACGCGAGACAGGTTTTGTTCCGGGGGACAATGCAATTGTTTTTGGATGTGGTACTATCGGCCTTTGCCTGGCATTAACTTTGAAGCAGTTTGGTGTCGGCGATCTGCTTCTGGTGGAAACGGATGCTTCCAGACTGGCTCTGGCAAAAGAGCTTGGTTTCGAGGCAGTCAATCCCATGGAAGTAAATCTGGACGACGTAGTGGCACAGCATACAAACGGCAACGGATTCGACAGAGTATATGACTGCGCAGGAGCAAACGCTGTTGCTGCCATGCTTTTAGACGTTGTAAAGGTAAGAGGACAGATCGTGATTGTAGCTTCCTATAAGAAGCCGCCTCAGATGCCTTTCTTCAAGGGTATGGCAAAGGAAGTTTCCATCCATTTTGTAAGAGTTTACAGACAGAAGGATTTTGCGATTGCTGCCCAAATGGCAGAAAAAGAGCCGTTATTTGAAAAAATCATTACACATGTACTGCCTGCTGATGAAGCACAGAAAGGCTTTGATCTGCTTTTAACAGGCGGCACAGGTGCAGTAAAGGTAATGTTTGAGTTTTAGGGGGACGGAGGCAAGACATGAATTTATTTGATTTAACAGGGAAAACCGCACTGGTAACAGGCGGTAATAAGGGCCTTGGAAAAGGTATGGCAGAAGGCTTGTGTGAAGCAGGCGCAAGGGTTGCAATCATGGCATCCAGTGAAAGCGTTTTTGAAGCTGCAAAGGAATTCTGCGATAAGGGATATGATGTAATCGGTGTCCGCTGTGATTTAGGAAGCGAAGAAGATATCAAAAAGGCTTTCGCACAGGTTGTGGAATATTTTGACGGTAAGCTGGATATTCTGGTAAATAATGCGGGAATTCAGAGAAGAAATCCCAGTGAAGACTTTCTTATGAGTGACTGGGACGATGTCATCAGTGTAAATTTAAGAGCAGTATTTCAATTGTGTCAGCTGGCAGGCAGAAATATGCTGGCTAACGGCGGCGGTAAGATTATCAACCTGGCTTCCATGCTCAGCTACTTTGGCGGTTATACCGTACCTGCTTATGCAGCAGCAAAGGGCGGTGTGGCACAGCTTACAAAGGCTTTGGCAAATGAGTGGGCGTCCAAGGGCATCTGCGTAAATGCAATTGCTCCGGGCTACATGGCAACCCAGATGAACACCAGGTTAATTGAAGACCCGAAGAGAAATACGGAAATTCTGGCCAGGATTCCCATGGGAAGATGGGGAAACGAACAGGATATGAAGGGCATCGTTATTTTCCTTGCATCGAAAGCAAGCGATTATTTAAGCGGTGCGGTGATTCCGGTAGATGGCGGATATCTGGGAAGATAGGAACTGAGAGGCTGTTGCACTTGTGTGCGGCAGCCTCTTGTCTCGTTGAGGGGCTGATTGCTTGATAACCCTTTTCGTGAAACGACCATGGCGATGCCGGCCCTTACTCTTGCGAAAAGTACCTGACTATGATAAACTTTAAGCAGTAACAGTCACAAATGGGTGTAGAAAGAAAGCAGGTGAGCTCGTGGCAGAATTACCGATTGGTATTGAAGATTTTGAAAAGATACGCAACGGAGGGAAAGAATTGCAATTTTATGAGTAACAGATATATCAGGCAGCTTAATATTCGGCTGGAAACAGCAGATAGTGTTATGCTGGAGAGGACAGAGCAGATTATCGATTTCTTGAAGCAGCAGGGCGTTGCAGTCCAGGTGGCGGCAGGAATACAGATACTCAATGCAGAAATAGAAGTGCCTGAAGAAATTTGCAAGTCTATTTCTATGAAAGGGATATTATGGCTGACTGACAGTGAACATTTTGCCGATAAGCTTGCAGCGTTACAGCTCCCCGTTATAGTCTGGCTGCACGAAGGGAACCGCCGGAGTAACTTTCAGAATATCCGTTATGCAGTGGAGGACCCTCAAGAATTGGATGGAGACTTTTTTGACAGAGTCTACCGCAGATATGCCGGCATCCCCTGGGATATTGCGGAGACTGCCCGATGCCTCATCAGGGAGACTACGGTGGAGGATGCGGAGGCTTTTGCAGGAATTTATGAAGAACCGGCCATTACCCGGTACATGGATCCTTTTTGCTCTAAAGTGCGCATGGAGCGGGAATACGTGAAAGAATATATGGAAAAAATGTATGACTTTTACGGTTACGGAGTCTGGACTGTAGTGTACAAAGAAACGGGAGAAGTGATTGGCAGAGTCGGCTTTGGACAGGAGGAGATTCCTGCACTGGGTTATATGATCGCGCTGCCCTGGCAGGGACATGGACTGGCGCAGGAGGTGTGCAGGGCTGTACTTGCTTTTGCAAAGGAGGAACTGGGCTTTGAGCAGGTACAGGCACTGATACATGAAAACAATTTGCCTTCTATAAGAGTGGCCGAAAAGATAGGTTTTTCAAGGCAGCAATCATTGGAAGAAGCCGATTCGAAGAATATCAGGTTTACTCTTAAGATGTGAAGGGTTATTAAAAATTGTTATTAAAAATCTATAAAGAAAAAATAAAAAAGTAGTTGACAAAAATTCTGAAATGAGTATAATGATGTTCAAACGAAGGCGTTTTCACAGTGAAAGTGAAAGCGCCTTTTATCATTTTGAAGGAGGATGTCTTATGAAAAAATTGGAAATTATCATCAGGCCCGAAAAACTGGATGAGTTGAAAGTAATACTGGCAGCAAACCTGGTAAACGGTATGAACATTGTAAACGTCATGGGATATGGTAACCAGAAAGGTGTGGTTAAGAAATACCGTGGTGCCGAGTACAAGGTTGATATGCTTCCTAAGGTAAAGCTGGAAACGGTTGTAGATGATGAACTGGCTGAAAAACTGGTGGATGAAATCGTATCCAAGCTTAATACCGGTAACATAGGTGACGGTAAGATCTTCATCCTGGATGTACAGGATGCAATCCGTATCCGTACCGGTGAAAGAGGTAAAGACGCTCTATAAACGCCTGAATGTGAAAAGACATCTGAACATGAGGAATGATCAAAGGTGATCGTGTGGGAGAGAAACTTCCGCAAGGTCACCTTTTTAAATTACAGATTCCCGGTTCAGCAATCCGAAAATAAGGAGGAAAAACTTATGTTATTGACAAGTACTGTTGATCCCAGTGTAGTAGAAGCAGTAAATAGTATTATTTTTGGCTCTCACGGTGTATGGTTCCTGATAGGTGCCGCTTTGGTATTCTTTATGCAGGCAGGTTTTGCGATGGTAGAGACCGGTTTTACCAGAGCAAAGAACGCCGGCAATATCATTATGAAAAACACCATGGACTTCTGTCTTGGTACCGTGGCTTTTCTGTTGATTGGTTATAACCTGTTGTGTGGTCAGGGAAATAACTTTATCGGATGGGGGCTGAACCCTCTTGATTTTGAAAACGTTGATTGGTATGGATTCGTATTTAACCTGGTATTCTGTGCTACCTGTGCAACCATCGTATCCGGTGCCATGGCTGAACGTACAAAATTCCTGTCTTACTGTGTATACAGCTTTATCATCAGCCTGGTAGTATATCCTATTGAAGCCCATTGGGTTTGGGGTGGAACTGCATGGCTGACAGAACTTGGATTTGTCGATTTCGCTGGCTCCTGTGTAATACATATGGCAGGTGGTATCGCCGCATTTATCGGTGCCGCAATGCTTGGACCCCGTGTTGGTAAATATGATGAAAACGGAAAACCTAAAGCTATCCTTGGTCACAATGTTCCTATTGCTGCTCTTGGTGTATTCATCCTGTGGTTTGGCTGGTACGGCTTCAATGGTGCCGCTGCAGCAGATGGTGATCACCTTGGAAGAATCTTTGCAACCACAACCGTTGCGCCTGCAGTTGCAACTTGCGTAGCAATGATTTATACCTGGATTAAGAATGGTAAACCTGACGTATCAATGTCCTTAAACGGTGCGCTGGCTGGTCTGGTAGGGATTACAGCCGGTTGTGATAATGTAGATATCGTAGGTGCATTTATCATAGGTGCTGTAGCAGGTGTACTGGTATGCGTAGCAGTCGTATTTATTGAAAATGTCCTGAAGGTCGATGACCCTGTAGGTGCTGTAGCAGTACATTGCTGCAATGGTTTCTGGGGTACCCTGGCAGTAGGTCTCTTCGACGTAAATAACGGTCTCTTCTATGGCGGAGGCTTCAAACAGTTGGGAATCCAGATTCTTGGTATCGTATGTGTCGCTGCATGGATCATTATAACCATGACCATTACATTCTTGTTAATCAAGAAGACCATTGGCTTAAGATGTACTCTTCAGGAGGAAATCGAAGGTCTGGATGCTACCGAACACGGTTTGCAGACTTCCTATGATGGCTTCCAGATGACCAACTATAAGTTCTAAATTACGCGTTCATCTAATCTCATAGTTTATAGATACATGAGGCGGTAAGACCGCCGCAGCCCCGGGTGCTTCCACCACCCGGGGTTTTGCTATATAGGAAAGCAGATTAGGACGGTGTCACCTGGCGATTGCCTGAAAAGTCATTGCAGAGACCAGGGCAACGATTACTGCCCGTAGAAAATCTGAGCGATGGGTGAATCCGGTGACAAAATTACGGTCTTATTATCCCCCTTCATGGAAGCTTTTATAGCGTCAAGACTTCTTACGAAAGAATAGAACTCCTGTCGGGAAGAATCTGCATAGGCCTCGGAAAGGATACGCATGTATTCTGCTTCGCCTTCTGCTACTAAAATAGCAGCCTGCTTTTCAGCGTCGGAGATCAGGATGGATACTTCTTTATCGGTGGTATTTTTAATCTTCTGGGCCTCAGAGCTGCCTTCTGCGGTATAGGTAGCTGCGATGTTGGAACGCTCGGAAATCATTCGCTCGTATACTGCAGCTTTATTGGTACTGGGGAGATCCAGCTGTTTGGTCTCAAAGGACAGAAGTTCAACTCCGTACTGATCCAGTGAAGTACCGATATTGGCGATAATGGCCTCAGCCAGTTCCCCATCTCTTCCGGAAATCACGTCATCCTGGGTAATACTACTGATGACGTTCTTGGTAGAGTTATATACGATAGTGTCCAGACGGCTTTCTGCATTGGAAATGGAAGAGCTTAGGGTCTGGGCGAATTTCAAAGGATCCGTAATCTTCCAAAGCACATAGCTGTCGCAGATCATGGTCTTCTTGTCACTGGTGATGACATCGGAAGGATACAGGTCGTAAAGCAGAGTTTGCTTAGGCAGGGTTTCAACACTCTGGATAAAAGGAACTTTAAAGCTGACACCGGCTTCCGATACTACATGGTCTACCTTACCGAACTGACGGATCAGGCTGTATTCATTTTCATTTGTGACTACGATGCCGGAAGTACCAAGCACCAGCAGTGCGATAATAACGATAATCAATGCTGTTCTACGTATGATTTTCATATATTTTCTCCTCGTATAATAAGTTTATAAGCAAGATAAAACCGCTTACAGACTTATTCTTTTTATGGTATAGAGGTAAGGACATCTAAGAGGCACTCCCCTCATCCAATTCCCTTCTATACAGTTAATAGTTACATTTTCAAAAA
>JAZQAT010000081.1:0-5525 GCA_045545375.1 Acetatifactor sp. | reverse complement strand
AAGCGCTTGCCGCCTTTGATAAATGTCCTCACTCGACTCCTCAGGATACTGCCTTACCAACTCAAGTATAGGCTCGATCACTTCCGGAGACTCTTCTACTTCATCGGCAATTACGACTAATGCTTTTCCTTTCCGATACTTTCGCTGCACCTGGCCGATAAGTCTCAACGCATCTCCTTCTTCTCTACCTTCTTCTCTACCTTCTTCTCTACCTTCCACCCTGCTGTCTTCCAACATACCTCTCAAAGCCTCACACATATTAACACCTTTACCCTCCTCTTTCTGTTTCACCACCTGACTCTTCATTCCAACCATTACTCCCATCACTTCAGCCGTTTCGCTGTCCATATCTTGATAAGACTCATTTTCTACTATAAGCTTTTTCAGTTTGCCTTTATCCTGACGGCAGGCAATCGCCATGAACAGCTCCTTTAGCGGCGACTCGAACCGGCTGAAATCCTCCAGTTCATTAATGCAAATAAGCTTCATCTGATAATCCGAAAATAGCTGTTCCCACAGCTGACCGTGCTCGCCGAAGTCCATCATATCCCTCAGACTTCTGGGTCCTGTCCATTTTTCTTTGCCGGTATAAAGGCATACCGTAAATGCCGGTGCCAGCCGATCCGAACTGTACAAACCGCATTTATATTCGGCACCATTCATAGGCAGATCCATACTTTTATTCTGCGTCTTGATATTCCTGATCTGCTTACCATACTCCAGAGAATCATAGTTCATGTGCCGCCAAGGCATAGTATAATCTATATCACCTTGATTTTCGATAGCCAAAATCTTGAGTCTGTCTCCGGATTTGAGCCGCTTTTTCAAATCCCGGGTTCGGGGAACCGTTTTCTTTCCCCTGACTTCTTTATATACTTCAGAACCTTCTTCCAGCTCCTCAGGCTTTACGACTTTCTGACCATCGAAACAGCCTCCGTTGAACAAATTTGCAAACCGCTCATTGTTATCCAGGTAGTCCATCATTGCATCGCTTTCCTGTCCCAAATACATAACCTCCTCTGCGGCAGAGTCAGGAACATCCGCATAAATGCATGCTATCTACCGGAATAGTTACTGTTCACAGCAACATTATGCACACAAAATGCACTTTCAGCGCATTTTGGCGCCTGCCAGTCTCGCAAAAATTTTCAATGCAATTTTGCCTTCGCGGTATATGGTCGAGTGAACAGTACCCGGAATATGCCACTCACAGCATACCATCCCCACACTTCTGCCATTATTCAATTACCTAATATTCGGTGAAAAACAGCAGAAACGCCATTAGAACACAGAATCTTAGAAAAAAAACTGTTTGATATAATAAGTACTTACTAAAAACAGTGTAACACAGTTCTATCCTTATGTCAATCTTAAAATTTACGTTTATTTTTAACCCTGTTACAGTTCAGCCATAGCCCGTATTACTGGCGAATCATGCTTGCATGAATGAGCACGTTGTACGGGCTATGAGCAGAGCGCCTGCTTATATCTTCTGCTTACATATTGTTTAACAATGCCTGCAAAATCATGATATGGTACTCTTCATCCTGTATGATTCTTGCCAGAACTGCATTTACATATTTGTCATTTATCTTTTTCATGTGCATTTTATACTGATTGATTGCTGCTTTCTCTGATTCCACATCTGCCTGTAACATTTCCCGGGCGTTGTCAGAAATATTCAGATACTTTGGCGACCACATTTTGTACCTGCCATCTGATTGTTTTGCAATGAAATCAATATCGCCACCCAGTAAGAAAATCAGCTCTCCCAGCTTCTGTAAATGAATCATTTCTGCCATGGCGATGCCAATAATCGTTTTAGCCAGGGGGCATCTATCGCAGAACAGACGATTCTCATTGTTGATGTACTGGGTAATTGCAGACATTTCGGATATGGACCCGGCGTAATCATTGCTGAGCAGATCTGCGTAAGCCGCATTTTTCTCCTGTACCCGGGTCTCAGGATATGGCAAGGCCATCATAATGGGGGTTACGTCTTTGAAATTGCAGCTGTTTGTTAATGTATTTTCTTTTTCCTTCATTATGAAACTCCAATATAGAGTTATATATAATATATTAATATTTATAATAAATATGCCTATTCCATGGAAATCCGTTTATCGCGAACGATTGTTGTTACAGCTATTAGCACAATTGTGAGAGCAGACATCCTTCTTAGAATTCCGGATAAACATCAAAAGAGCAACCGCTTCTCTGCCAAGTAGTTGGTTGCTCCCGTCAATAGTCAATTTACTTTCACATCCACAAACACCGGTGAGTGATCCGTCGCATCCAGTGCATCCTGATCCTCCACCACACATCACTTGACAACACGGTATTCATATCACCGAAAGCAAATACAGGGCAATCATATTTTTCATGGAGAGACTTCATAACGGCTGCAAGCTGTTTTGCATTCTCCGTTCTCACCAGATCATGATCAGGGCCGCTCTTTCACCAGAAGTGGGTGTTGCACACAGCAAACACCTTTTCCTCTTCCGAATGCTTCAGAACCGCCCAGGTAATTGGCGGCTCCTATTGTCACAGAAGCATGCATTTTATCGATACTGCCTTGAAAATCATGGCAGATCATATCGATGCGACTACCTTCCACGAATATACAATGGATGAATATCAGGTATTCAGCAGAGTGAAGTCTCTGAGAGCACTGATCGATCTGTATAATCCCTCTATTGTAATCATTCAGGGAGAATCCGGTTCCCAGTCCAGAAGCGGTGGCGCGGGTGCTTTGAAGGTAGGTGCATGGACGCCCAGAAGACAGGCAAAGCAGCTGCTTCGTCATACCATTGCAGATCTACTGACAGAAGTGAAGTTCATGTCCTTCTTCTCCTGTGTTGATATGATCGAAGCTTTATGTGGGGAGCGCGGAGTAAAGAGCAGTTACATGGATCACGGTTATTTCGGTGTACTGGGAGCAGATTTCGACGAGGACGGCTTCGTTACCGGAGAATATACACCCAAGCCCTCCTATTATGCACTTCGATGATTTCATCGATACCGATCTTTTTCAGTTCCGCAAGGTAGCTGTCCCAATCGGCATCCAGGTCTTTGTTACCTGCAAGGAAAGCACCTGTCATCTCTAACATATAGCTCTTGATACTTGACTTGATCTCAGCAATCTGCTCAGTCTCTTCGGTCGTAAGCGGTGCATAGTCAATCACCTGCTCCGGAGCATATTCATGAAGCGCGTTATATGCTGCAATAACCTCGTTCTGTGCATCCAGAACATACTGTTCGTCTTCCGTCAGCCCCTTGATCTTCGTAGCTCTTCCGCTGAATACATTGTCACCATAGAGACCCGGAGCATAACCCAGGAAACTTCTATTCTGTATCTCAGTACCTGACCAGAATTCGCCATCATTATAACAGATAATATAGATTTCCTTGGACGGATCGTAAGCGGCATAATTTTCTTTATCTTCTACCTTAGCTTCATCCCAGTAATCCCAGTCAACACCACGCTGACCGAAACGCTTGGAAATACTAAGCTCTTCGCTGCAGAACATATTAGCTACCAGGAAAGCCGCTTCCGGATTCTCACAGTCGATGGTGATCGCACCGCCCAAACCGGGCATGCCGGGTCTGTACATCGCATAAGCTGTACCGTCAGGACCTGCTAAAGGCATCAAGCAGTCATTATCAACACACCATTCATACGGTTTGTTTGTAGTACTGTAAGGCTCCCAGTCACCAAAGCACCATACGGTCTGTTCTTCTGCACATATCTGGGCATACCATGATTTTACGCTTTTCTTCCTATATATAAAGGAATTTTATAATTCCTCAGTAACCGGATTGGGAAGAGATCATGCATCAATTGCCTTGTCACACCATTCTGTTCTTCTTCTATTGCAATCGGGAAAATATGATCCCTGCTGTAGCCGTTGGTAGAAGCCACCAGTGACACTGTGGAATCATGATTTACAATTGCCGGAAGCTCCCTGTTTCTTCCGATACTGATGGTGCCGCCCAAAACTTCCGTATGACCTCCGTTAATCGTTTTGAAAACTGTACCGTAGCTTTCGGCCTTAAAGCCCATAATCCACACCCGGGAATGATCATTCAGGATTTCCACCATGGATCGCTCCGGATTGATGTGACGGGCCCATACCTTTTGTCCTGTAAATGCATATGCCGGAGTGTCCCTGTAGGGATGCGCACCTAAGGTACAGCCGCTGTTTTCCACAAATACTTTTCCGCCTTCTACAGAATTAAAGTACATGGCTGCACATTGCGTATGTAAGTCAGACATAATTAAGGTACGCTTTCCGGCATGCTCTATAAAACGCATGTATCCATGAAAGGGTTCCCATGTAAATACATCTTCCATAATAATGGTTCCTTCATCACCGGTAATAATGAACACGCCTCTATCACTCATATTCTTTACAGCTTCGCTTGCAAGGAAATCACAATACATAAAGTTAATACGCTCGACATGTTCCGGCACAATAATACTGCCGCTTACAAAATAGGTCCCGGGCTGGAAGAAAATATGCTTCTTTCCGCAGGACATGGCCCTCTGTATTGCCTGCGTATCATCTGCCACACCGTCTCCCACTGCACCGAACTCATTCACGCTTGCCCATGCTTCACTGTTATCAGGCCAGGGCACCACAGGCGTCTCTTCCACCGGGAGAGGCTCTGATTTCAGTTCCTGAGGGAATACACTAAACGCTGCATCCGAGAGATACTCTTCAATATAATGGGGAGTTACCTCTACCTCTTCAGCGTAAGTCAGGGCACACTTATAGCCTTTGGTCTGTACATTTCTGACAAAGCAGGAGCCCAGGTCACAGTTGATGGCACCTGTGAAAGGATTTCCACCCGTAATTTCAGAATCCACAAGCACTACATGCGCCTGCTGCCCCGCCACAGTCACTCCTGCTACAGAATTGTGACTGCGCAGCTTTCTTATAGAGATAATGGCATTGTCAATAAAAAATCCGCACTTTCGCTGATTCTCCACAAGAACATCTGATTCCATAGTCGAATCCATCCACCTCTACATGATTGATGTAGCAGCCGGATACCACTTCATGCCTGATCTCCAGTCCTGCATATCCTTTCTTTTCAGGATCTGAGCTGATAATCCTTACATTGCGCACAGTTCCGGTGTTGTTGCCAAAGAACACCAGTCCCACAGCACCCGGATTGTCTGTTCCCACATCGATCGTCATATCTTCAAAAGAATTGGTCATGGCAACATTGGACCGTTCCCCCTGCATAAAGTTGACTACAGGCTTATTTGCCCCATATTCAAACCCCGGGCAGTGATCCTTTAACTTTAAGATAACACCATCCCTGCTTTCCCCTTTAAAATGAATCTGGCGGTTTAATTCCATATAAGGCGCCCCGTCACGGATGCTCATCATATTTTCAAAATAACTGTAAGTGATCGTATTGCTGACAGTATA
Organism: Acetatifactor sp.; assembly: GCA_045545375.1. Taxonomy (GTDB): domain Bacteria; phylum Bacillota; class Clostridia; order Lachnospirales; family Lachnospiraceae; genus Acetatifactor. Next base: position 84 of record JAZQAT010000081.1, on the reverse strand, counting down.
GATACCATTGGGAAAGTAAAGTATCCTGGTGGCTTCCAGTGTCTCAGGAAAAGGTATGGTCATGATGTTATCCTTTTTGGAGAT
>JAZQAT010000080.1:0-42593 GCA_045545375.1 Acetatifactor sp. | reverse complement strand
AGTTGCAAGAATTGCGCTGGAAAGACTTATTGTTGACGGACGTATCCATCCTGCGAGAATTGAAGAGATGGTAGAGAAAGCGCAAAAAGAAGTAGAAGTAATGATTAAAGAAGAGGGTGAAGCAGCAACCTTAGAAGTAGGTGTACATGGTATTCATCCTGAACTTGTAAGATTACTTGGTAAGATGAAGTTCAGAACCAGCTATGGTCAGAACGCATTGAAGCATTCTATTGAGGTTGCACAGTTGTCGGGACTGCTTGCTGCTGAGATGGGTCTGGATGTAAGACTGGCTAAGAGAGCGGGACTTCTTCATGACATCGGTAAGTCCGTTGACCATGAGATGGAAGGTTCTCACGTACAGCTTGGTGCAGAACTTTGTAGAAAGTACAAAGAGAATAATGTGGTTATTAATGCAGTGGAATCTCACCACGGCGATGTAGAAGCCACTTCCCTGATTGCATGTATTGTACAAGCTGCTGATACAATCTCTGCTGCAAGACCGGGAGCTAGAAGGGAAACATTGGAAACCTATACTAGCAGATTAAAACAATTAGAAGATATTACAAACAATTTCAAAGGTGTAGACAAATCTTTTGCTATTCAGGCAGGTCGTGAAGTTCGTGTAATGGTAGTTCCGGAACAGATCTCAGATGCCGATATGGTACTGATGGCCCGCGATATTTCCAAGCAGATTGAGGCTGAACTGGAATATCCCGGCCAGATTAAGGTCAATGTTATCCGAGAGAGCCGCGTAATTGATTACGCCAAATAAGCTGCCATAACCAGTTTGATTGACTTGAAAATTTAATAGTGATGTAAAAGACCGTACTCATGAGGGTACGGTCTTTTTTACGCCATAGTGGCAGTTTTTATTTCTTTAAGAATTGCTTATCAAACTCAGGGTTAAAATAATAGTAATTATTGCTGTCAAGTCTGTCTTTCGTTCTTTCTAAAGCTTCTCCAAACCTCTGAAAATGAACAATTTCCCTGGAGCGCAAAAACTTCAATGGCTCGCGCACCTCCGGGTCATCAATCATTCGAAGCAGGTTATCATACACCGTCCTGGCTTTCTGTTCTGCAGCGAGGTCTTCAGTTAAATCAGTAATTGCATCCCCTTTTGACTGAAATTCAATTGAGGTAAAGGGAAGGGATGATGCAGCCTGAGGCCACAGAGCAGTGGTGTGATCGATATAATAGGCATCAAAACCGGCTTTTTTTGCCTCTTCAATCGTCAGGTTCTTGGTCAATTGATAGACCATGGCGCATATAATCTCCATATGAGCCAATTCTTCCGTGCCGATGTCGGTAAGCAAGCCGCCTACTTCTTTTACCGGCATAGTGTACCGTTGTGCAAGGTAGCGCATTGATGCGGACAATTCACCATCCGGACCGCCGTATTGACTGATGATCATCTGAGCAGTCTTAGGACAGGTTTTGGTGATTTTAACAGGGAATTGCAGTCGTTTTTCGTAATACCACATAATCAGAGTCCTCCTTTAGTTGGATTGTCCCAAGGAACGGGACCTTCACTCCACAATCCTTCACAGTCCTGAGTCAACGGGAAATAATTGGAAGCAAATTGATATAACAGATCTTTACGCTGTAGTCGATATTCATTTAGTTTGTTCAAGGCTTCCTGACTGTCAGGATGGGTATCCAGAAATAATAAAAGATCGGTTATGGCAAAACTGATTTCCTGGATGATGCACAGTTGATTTTCCCACTCGTCTTTCGGCATTGTTTTGGGAGACGACATTTGCTCTACAATATAAAAAGGCTTGTAGAGACTGGGAAAAATAGTACCCTGTCTTAGCCCCTTCTCTGCATCAAGAGGTTGTTCCCAGGGTTGTATGGGAATGGAAGTAATTGCAATGCTATTCATGGTTGATTCTCCTTTCTGTAAGCTGGTTTGACCGATGATACATATTAATGGATGCAGAATCGGTATCTTTAGTATGTGCAGTCAGAATGGGTACTTCTTTGGAAGTATTTGGCCTGTAAGGCAAAATGACGATGGTTAGTATGACTTTCTCCACAATAATGCAAAAAATGTAAAAATACAAAAAATGTTGATTTTTCTCTTGTCATTCAGGAAATCTTATAGTATTATAGACGAGATGTATGATTGTATACGATTATCCAATGCGGTCCGAGAACTGTAGGAAATAAATGGATTGAAATCGTCAGATGGAGGATGTCATGAAAGCATATAAGGACTTAAGCAAAGAAGAATTACTGTCACTAAAAGCAGAACTGGAAGCAGCATATGAAGATGCCAAAGGAAAAGGCCTGAAGCTGGATATGTCCAGAGGGAAGCCCGGTGTGTCTCAGCTGAATATGGGAATGGCACTTTTGGATACGCTGAATTCAGGCAGTGATATGAAGACTGTGGATGGAATAGATGTCCGCAATTATGGTGGTCTTGACGGTATCACAGAGGCAAAACAGCTGATGGCTGATTTGATGGGAGTAAAGTCTGAAAATGTGATTGTATGTGGAAATGCAAGCCTGCAGATTATGTACGATACAGTTTCACGTTCAGTGACACATGGTGTCATGGGAAGCACTCCCTGGTGTAAGCTGGATAAGGTGAAATTCCTTTGTCCTGCGCCGGGATATGACAGACATTTTGCAATTACACAGCATTTTGGAATCGAGATGATCACTGTACCCATGACTCCCCAGGGACCGGATATGGACTTGGTAGAGCGTCTTGTAGCGGAAGATGAGACAATTAAGGGTATCTGGTGTGTACCCAAATATTCCAACCCTCAGGGATATTCTTATTCTGAGGAAACAGTAAAAAGATTTGCGGCGCTGAAGCCTGCAGCCAAGGACTTCCGTATTTTCTGGGATAATGCTTATGCAATTCATCACCTGTATGACGACAGACAGGATGAAATCCTGGATATTTTAAGTGAGTGCGAGAAGGCCGGCAATCCGGATATGGTGTATGAATTCAGTTCAACCTCTAAAGTAAGCTTTTCCGGTGCAGGTATTGCTGCAATCGCCTCATCTCAGGGAAACCTGGCTGACATGAAGAAATCATTGACCATTCAGACCATTGGTTTTAACAAAGTCAACCAGCTGCAGCATGCCCGTTATTTTAAGAATATTGACGGACTGAAGGCTCATATGAGAAAACATGCCGATTTGTTACGTCCTAAGTTCCGGACTGTGCTGAATATTCTGGATAAGGAGCTGGGCGGACTGGAAATCGGAACCTGGACCAATCCCAACGGTGGATATTTTATTTCCTTCCAGGCATTGGATGGTTGTGCAAAGGCGATTGTTGCCAAGTGTAAGGAGGCCGGAATGGTACTGACCAATGCAGGTGCTACCTATCCTTATGGTGTAGACCCCCAGGATAGCAACATCCGTATCGCTCCTTCTTTCCCGACACCGGAGGAAATGGCACAAGCTACTGAATTGTTTGTATTATGTGTAAAGCTGGTTAGTGTGGAAAAGCTTTTGGAGAATTAATAATGGCAGAAGAGTTCAAGCGGATCAAAAGAGAATTGGTAGCAAAAGGGCATATTATAGATTATTATCATGATACTATGCAGATTCCAAACGGTAATGTGGCCGTCTGGGATTTTATCAAGCACAACGGTGCAGCAGCCATGGTGGCAGTCAGGGATGACGGCAAGCTGCTCATGGTAAGGCAGTATCGTAATGCGCTGGAACGCGAGACATTAGAGATTCCGGCAGGTGGTTTGAACGGTTCTGACGAACCTACAGACCTGGCAGCAGCCAGGGAACTGGAAGAAGAGACGGGGTATTGCTGTGAGGATCCGGAGTTTTTGATGTCTATCAGAACAACAGTAGCCTTCTGTGATGAAAAGATTGATATCTATGTGGCCCGAAACCTGATTCCCGGCAGACAGCATCTGGATGAAGATGAATTCATCAATGTGGAAGCATATTCGGTGGAGGAACTGGTGGAGATGATTTATGAAGGGAAACTACAGGATTCCAAGACGGTGAGTGCAATTTTGGCATATGCAAGAAAATATGGCAAATAAGAGAAAGTGGAAGTTGCATGATGCAGCTTCCACTTTTTTGAAAACATATCCTTACAGAACCCGGCATATATTTAGACGGGCAGGTGAAATAAGATGAGTATAGGCAGAAAGAAACTTTTAAAGTCAAGACTCCCGTTGCCATATCTTTTTCTGGCGGGAATGCTGTTGGGAATCGTACTTGTAAATGCAGGCAGGGAGATTCTGTTAGATAAAACAGGCCTGCTGGGGGAAGAAGCACTTTATCACATGAAGTATATGACGATAGATACCAAAGCGCTGTTTTGGCATGTGGTGGGCACAAGATTAAAAGACATTGCGATCCCGGCAGTGCTTGCAACCACCTATCTTGGACTGGTTGTCGTCTGTGCCCGGGCAGTATGGTATGGAGCAGCAACCGGGATTTTTCTTGCAGCGTCAGTCATGCGTTATGGAATAAAAGGAATTCTTCTTGCCGGAGCAGGAATTTTTCCGCAATACATTCTATATGTGCCGGTATTGTTTTGGTTCCTGGTGTGGTGCGAGGAGATGTGCAGAGGTATCTATTTTGAAAAGTCAGCATACTTGATGGGTAGGCGGGAAGTTATTGTAAAAATACTTCAATTAGTTGCCATTGTCATAGTTGTCATAATAGGATGCATGCTGGAGAGTTATGTCAATCCGATTTTGCTGAAAAAACTTTTAAAAAATTTTTGAGTAAAATTACAACATCTTGTGTCTTGCAAATACAGGAATTCCGCTATTTTGTGTGGTTCGTCAAAAACACGTAAAAACCGGGAAAAAATAGACAAATTGTGCATTGCTTTTCCTTGAAAATATGAGTATAATAGGATTCTGCGGGCATTAAAGCCCCAGGATACCGGGATGAGGAAAGGCTTTGAAGTACATGGAACAGGCAATTGACGCTTTTATAATCTATTTACATAACATTAAGAAGACTTCGAACAATACGGAGATGTCTTATCGCAGAGATTTAAATAAGCTGCGTACTTTTCTTGCGCTCCGCAATATTGAGAACGTAGATGACATCTGTGAGGAGGATCTGCAGGATTTTGTAAAGGAACTGGAGAGACAGGAGTTTAAAGCTGCTACGGTATCCAGACATATTGCGTCTATAAAGGCTTTTTATCATTTCCTGTGCAAGGAGCAGATGGTGGAGACAGATTTGGCGGAAGCACTTCATGCACCTAAAGTGGAGAAGAAGCTGCCGGAAATTATGACGGTAGAAGAGGCTGTCAGTTTGCTGGATCAACCAACCTCTGATACACCTAAGGGAATGCGGGACAAAGCCATGCTGGAGCTGCTTTATGCCACAGGCATACGTGTGACGGAACTGATTTCCTTAAGACTCAGCGATGTCAATCTGAAAATGGGGTATATTATTTGCAGAGACGGTAACAAGGAACGGATGATACCTTACGGAAATCAGGCTAAGCAAGCGGTTGCTCAATACCTGCAGAGTGCCAGGAATGCCCTTCTTCAGGACTATGCAACAGATATATTGTTCGTCAACTGTTCCGGTCAGCCTATGAGCAGACAAGGCTTCTGGAAGCTGATCAAGAGTTATGCCAGACAAGCAGGTATCCAGACAGAGATTACGCCCCATACCCTTCGCCATTCTTTTGCGGCGCATCTGGTTGAAAATGGAGCTGATCTGAGAAGTGTCCAGGAAATGCTGGGGCATTCCGATATTTCCACGACTCAGATATACGCCACATTATCACAAAATCATTTAAGAGAAGTATATGCGAAAGCGCATCCCAGAGGATGATAGAAAAAGGTTCTGCCGCACCAGGATAAAAATCCAGGTGCGGCAGAACCTTTTTCTATCATCCTCAGCTCAGTAAAGGCTTGACTTAATGAAATTATACATACTCAGCAATGTCTAAGATCAGACGTTCGGTATCTTCCCAGCCAAGGCAAGGATCGGTAATGGATTTACCATAGACACCGCCGCCGACTTTCTGACAGCCTTCCTCAATGTAACTTTCAATCATGACTCCCTTGACAAGTTTATTGATATCAGCATTCAGCCTACGGCTGTGCAGTACTTCTTTGGTGATGCGAATCTGCTGCTTGAACTGCTTGTTGGAATTGGAATGATTGGCATCAATGATACAGGCAGGATTCTTTAAATCCATGTTATTGTACATTTCCATCAGGCGGTTTAAATCTTCATAGTGGTAATTGGGAGCGTTCTGGCCGTGCTTATTGGTAGCACCACGCAGGACAGTGTGTGCCAGTTCATTACCGTCAGTATTTACTTCCCAGCCTCTATAGATGAAAGAATGAGGATGCTGGGCAGCATATACGGAATTCAGCATAACAGAAAAATCACCGCTGGTAGGATTCTTCATGCCGGCAGGTACATCAAATCCGCTGACAGTCAGTCGGTGTTGCTGATCCTCTACAGAACGGGCACCGATGGCTACATAAGACAGGATGTCGCTGACATAACGCCAGTTCTCAGGATAAAGCATCTCATCAGCAGCAGTCAGACCGGTTTCCTCAATGGCGCGGATGTGCATCTTACGCATTGCAATCAGTCCGGCAAGGAAGTCGGGCTTCTTTTCAGGGTCCGGCTGGTGCACGATGCCCTTGTAGCCTTCACCGGTGGTACGGGGCTTGTTGGTATAGATTCTGGGAATCAGTATCAGCTTGTCCTTTACTTTTTCATTGACACCGGCAAGTCTGTTCACGTAATCGCAAACAGAATCTTCGTTGTCTGCTGAACAAGGACCGATGATCACCAGAAATTTATTGCTTTCTCCCGTAATGACCTTGCGGATTTCGGCATCACGTTCTTCTTTCACCTGCACCAGAGCAGCGGGCAGAGGATATTGCTCTTTGATTTCAGCCGGGGTGGGCAGCTTTTTAACAAATTCAAAACTCATGTTTTTAACATGTCCTTTCTAATCCGGTTCTACCGGTGTACAATTATTTTTATTATAGTATATCTTGCTCGAAGGTGCAAGTAAATTTGAGAACAGGAATTGACAAGAATGTAATTCCTAAGTAAAATAGGTGACGTGAGTCAATTTTTGACAGAAGCAGACAGGGGAATGGTGTATATGAATAAAGGAACGAAAGAAAAAAGATTTACTGTTATAGCATTGGCGCTGGCTTTGTTTTTGGGCGGAATGATTGGTGTGTATGCAGAAAAAGAGGGATTTCTTCGTTGGATCAGAATGGATGATACAGGAACTGCTGTGGTGGTATCTTCTGGTGTAGAAGTCCTGGATGCAGGTGTCTTTGAGTGCATATGCTATTCATCTTATGAAGAGATTCCGGCGGGATATCGGGATGCAATTTGGGATCAGGATACCATACCGGAAGATTTAAGCTTTGAATGTGCTGAGATATATTCTAATAGCACAATCATTTTTATTGAAAGCTTCTATTCCGGCAATGATATGAAAAATGTTTTGAACATATCACAGAAGATATTTAAAGATGAAATAATGTCAGATGTGATGTTTGATTCTTATGATCATACTTATACAAGAACCGTAAACAATACTGAAATAGATTTTTTGCGTGCAATGAATGAGGAAGAGCAATATAAATATATTGCATGTTTCAATTTAAATAATGTACAATATATTATAAGAAGTGATATGAAACCGGAGGAAATAGAAAAATTAATAACAGCTTTTTTAATGTAACTAATTGGGGCTTTATGACATATTTATTACAGAAAGCAATTACGTCAACGGTCAGTCATTAGGAGGCGGGCATATTAGCTTTATAAGAATGGGGATTCTTCCGAGTTGATAGATTAATGAGGTACATGCAATGCCGGGAAGGCAGACGAAGGGGCTGTACCTAGGGATGACAGATGGTTGAGGAACGTGCTTTTAACGTGACAGTCTGTAGATTCAAGCAGAAGACTTGATTCACAGGCTGTTTTTCATTTATGTAAAAAAAGTACTTTACTTTTTGCCCAAAAAGCGCTAAACTATAATTCATGAAAAGTTCTGAGCAATAGACAAAGCGTTGACGAGAACAGTAGGATGCGGAAGGCAGCAGAGAGAACCGCCGGATTTGATTCCGTGCTGAAAGCGGTTTTACTGAAAGCAGACGAAGACCATCTCCGAGTGGCTCTAATACAGCCCGGCAGCAGCCGTTATCTGCATAATGAAGTGGTCATTTTTCTTAGCAAAAGCAGTAAGAGAAGATGACAAAGAGGGTGGAACCGCGTAAGATTTACGTCCCTTGCAATATTTAGCTGATATTGCAAGGGACTTTTTGTTTTAGTTCGGCTAACTGTAACAAGAATAGTATGTTGGCAAAATTGTCAGAAAGGAAGAATATTTATGAAAATCACATTAAAAGATGGCTCCTTTAAGGAGTATTCTGAAAGCAAAAGTGTATATGACATCGCGCTGGACATCAGCGAAGGGCTGGCAAGAGCTGCCTGTGCAGGAAAGGTAAACGGTAAGGTGGTAGACCTGCGCACAGTAATAGAAGAGGACTGTGAATTGAGCATTTTAACAGCAAATGATAAGGAAGGTCTGGCTACTATCCGCCATACTGCTTCCCATGTTTTAGCAGAGGCTGTGAAGAATTTGTTCCCGGATGCCAAACTGACCATCGGTCCCAGCATTGAGAATGGTTTCTACTATGACTTTGACCATGCTCCTTTTTCCAGAGAAGACCTGGATAATCTTGAAGCTGAGATGAAGAAGATCATCAAGAAAGGTGATAAGCTGGAGAAGTTTACGCTTCCCAGAGAAGAAGCTATCAAATTCATGGAGGAGAGAGAAGAGCCTTATAAGGTAGAGCTGATCAAAGATCTGCCGGAAGATGCAGAGATTTCTTTCTACAGACAGGGAGATTTCGTGGACCTGTGTGCAGGACCTCATCTGATGAGCACCAAGGGAATCAAGGCTTTCAAGCTGACTTCATCTTCCGGAGCTTACTGGAGAGGTAAATCAGAGAATGCCATGCTGCAGCGTATTTACGGAACTGCTTTCAATAAAAAAGAAGAGCTGGCTGAGTATCTGGAATACTTGGAAAATATCAAGAACAGAGATCATAACAAGCTTGGCCGTGAGATGGAACTGTTTACCACAGTAGATGTTATCGGTCAGGGTCTGCCTCTGCTCATGCCTAAGGGTGCCAAGATGATTCAGACCATGCAGCGCTGGATTGAGGACGAGGAAGAAAAGCGCGGTTATGTACGTACAAAGACTCCTTTGATGGCTAAGAGCGATCTGTATAAGATTTCAGGTCATTGGGATCATTATAAAGAGGGTATGTTCGTGCTGGGAGATGAGGAGAAGGATAAGGAAGTATTTGCACTGCGTCCTATGACTTGTCCGTTCCAGTACTATGTATACAAGGCAAGCCAGAAATCTTATCGTGACCTGCCTATCCGCTATGGTGAGACTTCTACACTGTTCCGCAATGAGGATTCCGGTGAGATGCATGGTCTGACTCGTGTACGTCAGTTTACCATATCCGAGGGTCATCTGATCGTAAGACCTGATCAGATGGTAGAAGAGTTCAAAGGCTGCCTGGCACTGGCTAAGTATTGTCTGGATACTCTGGGAGTAGGTGAGGATGTAACTTATCGTCTGTCCAAGTGGGATCCTAACAATAAGGAAAAATATATCGGTGATGAGTCTGTATGGGAAGAGACTCAGGGACACATCCGTGACGTGCTGAATGAACTGGGCATTCCTTTCTATGAGGGAGAAGGAGAAGCTGCTTTCTACGGACCTAAGGTAGATATTCAGGCAAAGAACGTATACGGTAAGGAAGATACCATGATTACCATTCAGTGGGATGCTGTACTTGCTGAGCAGTTCGATATGTACTATATCGATCAGAACGGTGAAAAGGTTCGTCCTTATATCATCCACAGAACATCCATGGGATGCTACGAAAGAACTCTGGCATGGCTTATTGAAAAGTATGAAGGCAAGTTCCCTACCTGGTTGTGTCCGGAACAGGTACGTGTCCTTCCCATTTCCGAAAAGTATGCTGATTATGCGTCCAAGGTAGAAGCTCAGCTGAAAGACAATGGTATCCTGGCAACGACAGACCATCGTTCTGAGAAGATCGGCTTCAAGATCCGTGAAGCAAGACTTGCTAAGGTTCCTTATATGCTGGTAGTAGGACAGAAGGAAGAGGAAGAGGGTAAAGTATCTGTAAGAAGCCGTTTTGCAGGTGATGAAGGAAGCAAGAACCTGGATGAATTCATTGATCAGATATGCAAGGAAATCCGCACCAAGGAAAGACGTAAGATTGAAGTGCAGGAAGAACAGAAGTAAGCTAGAAACGCTGGACACGAAAAAGTGGCGAGCGAAGCGTAGTTTCAGAAGCGGATATAAAAAGCAGAAATAAAAAGCCGTCGGCTGCAGTTGATAAAACTGGCAGTTGGCGGCTTTTTCATATCATTTAATAAGCTGCAGATCGGCTTTTATTCATGTCTCGGTTCGTTGGTCACATCACATTCCAATTTCTGGAATACTTTCTTATCTACAGAGGAAAGCATGACACTGGAATGAACCTGGCAGCCTTTCAGCTTGGGAAGCTGAGCCAGAGCAAGAGTGGCATCTTCATTGGCAGCAGCAGTTGCGGACAATGCAATCAATACTTCGTCTGTATGGAGCCTTGGATTCTTGCTGCCAAGGTATTGCGTCTTCAAAGTCTGAATAGGCTCAATGGCAGAAGGTGCAATAATGTGCTTCTCGTGAGAGATACCGGCGAGTTCCTTTAAGGCATTAAGCAGGACAGCAGCGCTGGCTCCTAAGAGATCACCTGTCTTACCGGTAATGATCTTGCCGTTGGGAAGTTCCATGGCAACTGCCGGTGCACCGGTCTCTTCGGCACGCTTCAGTGCAGGAAGTACTGTGTTCCGGTCGTTGACAGTCAGCTGTTCCTGACGCATCAGCAGCTCTATCTTGTAAGCCTCTTCTTCGGTACGGGTACCATCAGCGACACCGGAGATTGCCTGATAATATCTGCGGATGATTTCCTGTCTTGTGGCCTCACGGCAGGCTTCATCATCTATAATACAGTTGCCGGCCATGTTGACACCCATATCCGTGGGAGATTTATAAGGACTCTTGCCATAGATTTTCTCAAAAATAGCATTTAAAACCGGGAAAATCTCCACATCGCGGTTATAGTTGACCGTTGTGATCCCATAAGCTTCCAGGTGGAAAGGATCGATCATATTAATGTCGTTCAAATCAGCAGTGGCAGCTTCGTATGCCAGATTGACCGGATGCTTTAATGGCAGGTTCCAGATAGGGAAAGTTTCATACTTAGCATATCCTGCCCGGATTCCGCGCTTGTGCTCGTGATACAGCTGGGACAAGCAGGTGCTCATCTTACCGCTGCCGGGACCGGGAGCAGTCACGACTACGAGAGGTCTGGTGGTCTCGATATAATCGTTCTTACCATAGCCCTCCTCGCTGACAATAACGGGGACATTGGTAGGATACCCTGGAATCAGATAATGCTTGTACACTTTGATGCCCATGTTTTCCAGACGCTTTTTATAAAGGACGGCACTGTGCTGACCTGTGAATTTGGTCAGAACCACGCTTCCTACATAGAGACCTCTGGAGCGGAACTCGTCGATCAGACGGATGACATCATTATCATAAGTGATTCCAAGATCACCGCGAACTTTATTCTTTTCAATATCAGCTGCACTGACTACCATGACAATTTCTGCCTGAGGCGCCAGCTGCATCAGCATCTGGAGCTTACTGTCCGCTGCGAAGCCGGGCAGAACCCTGGATGCATGAAAGTCATCAAAGAGCTTGCCGCCAAATTCCAGATAAAGCTTGTTGTCGAACTGGCTGATGCGCTCCATGATATGCTCGGATTGCATTTTAAGATACTTCTCGTTATCAAATCCTTTTTTCATATTGTGTTTTCCTTCTTTTATAATATAGCGGCAGGATGATCTGCCATGAATAAAGGTTACAGCTCAGCTTGAACTGCAACAGATAAAGACATTATAACATATTGATTTCAGAATGGGAAATGATTAAATGAAATTTATACATATTTTTTCAAAAGATTGAGAATACTATTCGTGCAGACTTTCATAGACGGCCTGCATATACCGGTAATGTGCCTGTGACAGAAATGGAGGAGAATATGGCAGATTTAAAATGTATGGTGGAAAATTGTACCTATAATAAAGAGAAGCTTTGCAGCAAAGGTGATATCATGGTGGGCGGAAAACATGCCTGTAATACTGAAGAGACCTGCTGCGAAAGCTTTGCACAGAAAAGAGAGGGACATGATGCTTATACGAGTTCCTTAAGCCACCCAAGCAGGACAATCAGTATCGACTGTGAAGCTGTAAAATGTATGTACAACAGCAATTATAAGTGTGTGGCAGATCATGTAGACATTGAGGGCTGTGGTGCAAGTGACTGCAGAGAGACTGCATGTGCGACGTTTAAAGAAAAATAAAAAAAGGTACTTGACAAATATTTGCACATGTGATAATCTAATAAAGCGTGTGAAGAACGCGTAACAACCAAGCAGAGTATCCACTCTCACCTTACGGCAATTGAGCTTGTAAGTGTTCATGATGTTACAACAGTTAGACAGACACGGTCATAATCTGTATGTGCGAAGGGAACAAGGTGGATAGTTATGCTATCCACTTTTTTATTTTCTTATGGAGGTGCAAGACCATTAGCGAATTAATGATTAACGAACAGATCAGGGACAAAGAAGTTCGCCTGATTGGAGAAGAAGGTCAACAGCTGGGGATTATGTCTGCAAGAGAAGCACAGAAGCTGGCAGATGAGGCCGGTTTGGATCTTGTAAAGATTGCGCCCACCGCGAAGCCGCCGGTGTGCAAGATTGTGGATTACGGTAAGTTCAGATATGAACTGGCCAGAAAAGAGAAAGAAGCCAAGAAGAAACAGAAGGTCATCGAAATCAAGGAGATTCGTCTGTCTCCCAATATTGATACCAATGATCTGAACACCAAGATCAGTGCTGCCAGAAAGTTCCTGACCAAGGGTGACAGAGTAAAGGTAACCTTACGTTTCCGTGGACGTGAGATGGCACATATGAATAACAGCAAACACATACTGGATGATTTTGCCCAGGCTCTCACAGATGTTGCCGTGATTGAGAAAGCACCCAAGGTGGAAGGCAGAAGTATGACAATGTTTTTAACTGAGAAACGCTAACCCGTGCAGTTAAAATAGATTAAGGATAAGTTTAGGAGGAATATGTTATGCCCAAAATGAAGACAAGCAGAGCAGCTGCAAAACGCTTTAAAGTAACCGGAACTGGTAAATTAAAGAGAAGCAAAGCTTATAAGAGCCATATCTTAACCAAGAAGTCCACTAAGAGAAAACGTAATCTTAGAAAACCTGCAATTACCGATGCAACTAATGTTAAGAATATGAAGAAGATTTTACCTTATTTATAATTCGGGCAAGGAGGATATGAGACATGGCAAGAATTAAAGGTGGCTTAAATGCCAAGAAGAAGCATAATAGAGTATTAAAACTGGCTAAAGGTTACAGAGGAGCCAGAAGCAAACAGTATAGAGTAGCTAAGCAGTCCGTTATGAGAGCACTGACCAGCTCTTATGCAGGAAGAAAAGAGAGAAAGCGTCAGTTCAGACAGCTGTGGATCGCTCGTATCAACGCAGCAGCCAGACTGAACGGTCTGTCCTACAGCAAGTTCATGTATGGTCTGAAGCTTGCAGGCGTAGAGATGAACAGAAAGATGCTGGCTGAGATGGCTGTTAACGATGCAGCAGGTTTTGCTACACTGGCAGAGCTGGCAAAGTCTAAACTGGCCTAAGTAAAAATATAAATCCCGGAAATGCTGATGTTTCCGGGATTTTTTATTTATTCAAGAAATTCGGCAATGTTAATCTGTAAGTCCCCGTAGATGCCGACAATTATACCTTGATCAAATGGGAAGAGGATTGGAGCTGCATCCTCATCAAAACGGTATACGGTAGTCCGTTCTCTTGAAGGATCAACAATCCAATATTCACGTACACCAGCATCGGAGTACAGTATCATCTTTTTGCCATAATCCAATTTGCGGCTGCCGGGAGATGCTACTTCAATGATAAAATCCGGTGCGCCGTTGCAACCTGCTTCTGTGAGCTTGGATTTGTCACATATGACGCTGATATCAGGTTCGACGTAAGTTTTATCATCTTCGTTTAGAAAAACGGCAAATGGGGCTGGATAAACCTCACAGGAGCCGTTATGCTTATCAATATAATCCGCAATCGTATAGTTAAGTTTGGAAATAAGCTTCTGATGAATCCTATTAGGCGGCGCCATATCATAGACAACGCCGTCGATCAGTTCGGCTCTCTGACCATCAGGAAGTGAATAAATGTAATCTGTTGTATAGGTATCGGATTTGGGTAATGACATAGCTTACTCCTTTCTATTGAAATATAGTGTTCATTAATTATGTTAATTTATAGTAAAAAATCTCACAAATCATATGACTTGTGAGATTTTTCTTAGCTCCCCGAGTAGGGCTCGAACCTACAACAACTCGGTTAACAGCCGAGTGCTCTACCATTGAGCTATCGAGGAATATTTTCTTTCAATGAATTAAAGTATAATCATCGGATATCCATTTGTCAATAGAAAATTGAAAAAATCATGAAGCAGATAACGGGAATCGAACCCGCCTCTCCAGCTTGGGAAGCTAGCATTCTACCGATGAACTATATCTGCGAATACGTATGATATTATACCACGCCGGAAAATCTTTGTAAATAGAAAATTATTTTTTTGTAAATTCCTGATATTTACTTTTCAATCAGCAGAAAAAGGGGTACAATGATTTCATATATATGAAGGAGATAGAAAACATGGGCATATTATCAAATCTGGAACCAAAGAATGTGTTTCATTTTTTTGAAGAAATCTGTAATATTCCTCACGGATCTGGGAATGTAGAACAGATCAGTAATTATCTGGTGGACTTTGCGAAGGAGAGGGGCCTGTATTATGAGCAGGACGAGATGAAGAATGTCATCATCGTAAAGGAAGCTACACAAGGCTACGAGGATCAGCCCCCTGTGATCATTCAGGGACACATGGATATGGTAGCAGTGAAGAAGCCGGACTGCAATATTGATATGAAGACGGAAGGACTTCGTCTGGCGATTGACGGAGATAAAATTTATGCAGAGGGCACCAGTCTGGGCGGAGATGACGGCATTGCGGTTGCTTATGGGCTTGCACTTCTGGATTCTGCAACACTTAAGCACCCTCGATTGGAAGTGGTGATTACGGTGGATGAGGAAGTAGGCATGGATGGAGCCAGAGCCATTGATCTGTCCGATTTGAAAGCTAACAGGATGTTGAATCTGGATTCCGAGGAAGAGGGAATCTTCCTGACGAGCTGTGCAGGCGGAGCCAGAGTAAATTGTAAAGTACCGGTGCATCCGGTTAAGATGGATGGAATCGCATATCTGGTCAGCATGGAAGGGTTGGCCGGCGGTCATTCCGGTGCGGAGATTCATAAAGAGAGAGGGAATTCCAACTGTCTCATGGGACGTATTCTGTATGGTCTCACCCGCAGGCTGTCCATTGGAATCCATAAGCTGGAAGGCGGACTGGCTGACAATGCCATTCCAAGAGAAACGAAGGCCGTCATTGTGGTGGCAGAAAGAGATAGTGCTGCATTTGCAGAAATCGTGGATGCAGAAGGCATGAAAATTTCAGAGGAGCTTGCAAGTAAGGATCCCTGTGCAAAGGTACAGGTGAGCGAAGCAGGAAAAGGAGCCTTAGACTGCGTGGCCGGAGAAGAAGCTGCGCGCCTCGCATCTTATCTGATAGCACTGCCATGTGGCGTTCAGGCTATGAGCGCCGATATGCCGGGGCTGGTAGAGACCTCCTTGAATCTTGGCCTCATAAAGCTTACAGAAGATGCATTACATGTAAGCTTTTCTGTCAGAAGCTGTATTGAAAGCTCCAAGCATGCACTGATTGCAAAAGTAGAAGCAATTACTGCCATGGCGGGAGGAAGCAATACGGTGACAGGTGATTATCCCGGCTGGAAATATCGTGTGAATTCTCCGCTGCGTGATAAAATGATAGATCTGTACCGCAGAATGTACGGAGAAGAGCCTAAGGTAGAGGCCATTCATGCAGGACTGGAATGCGGTCTTCTGGGCAGTAAGATTGATGATTTGGACTGTGTTTCCTTTGGACCGGATATGAGAGATATCCATACCACTGAGGAGACACTGAGTATTTCATCTACTGCCAGAGTATGGGAATATCTTGTGAAATTACTGGAAGAAAAGGACGCATAAGATGATTTTATTCCAATGTGATTATAATGAGGGCGCACATCCAAAGATTATGGAGCGCCTGATGGCTACAAATATGGAGCAGACGGTAGGGTACGGAGAGGATGAATACTGTGCTCAGGCTGCTGCTAAAATCAGGAAAGCCTGCGGTAATGAGAACTTGGCAGTACATTTTCTTGTGGGCGGAACACAGACCAATATGACGGTCATAGACGCGGCGCTTCGCTCTCATCAGGGAGTGCTGTGTGCAGGCAGCGGGCATATCAACGTACATGAAACGGGCGCGGTAGAGTCCTGCGGGCATAAAGTGCTGGGGCTTCCCGGCACTGACGGTAAGATTACTGCTGCACAGGTAGAAGCTGCTTATCTGGCTCATGTGAACGATAGCAGCTTTGAACATATGGTGCAGCCTAAGATGGTGTATATCTCTAATCCCACGGAGCTGGGCACCGTTTACAGTAAGCAGGAATTGACAGAACTGAGCAGTGTCTGTCATAAGTACGATCTATATCTTTTCATGGATGGTGCGCGGCTGGGATATGGCTTGGCATCCGCAGAAAATGATATGACGCTTGCTGATATAGCTTCATTGTGTGATGTGTTTTACATAGGCGGTACCAAAGTTGGTGCATTGTTTGGAGAGGCAGTTGTCATCAATAACGCTGAGCTGGCCGTGGATTTTAGATATTTTATGAAACAAAAGGGCGGAATGTTGGCAAAGGGAAGGCTTCTGGGTCTGCAGTTTGATACTCTTTTTACAGACCATCTCTATGAAGAGGTATCGGCCCACGCCATAGCTATGGCAGATAAGCTCAGGGCAGCTTTTGAGAAAAAGGGATATCCGTATCTGGTGGAAAACGGCACCAACCAGATATTTCCAATCATACCGGATGCTGATTTGGAGATTTTAGGAAAAAAGTTTGGATACTGTTATCAGGAAAGGGTGGATGCAGACCATAGCGCAGTACGGTTTTGTACCAGCTGGGCTACCAGCGAAGAAAATGTAAATGCATTGGTAGCGGCGATATCTGGATTATAGAAAATTGGGAATAAAGTGAACCCGGAAGAATAGAGGCAAAAAGGAAGGATAAGAATATGGGATTTGACAAGGTAAAAATAAAGCAGATATGCAGTCTGATGCTTCTGGCAGCAGTCCTGATTTTCGCGTTGATTTACAGTAAGGAATTGTTTGGGGCAATCGCGTTGGGATTTCGTATTCTGAGCCCTTTTATAACCGGAGCAGTTATTGCTTTTGTGCTGAATCTGCCCATGAATCTCGTGGAGAAGAAGCTGCTTGCGAAATGGAATGGAAGAGCAGCACAAAAATTGAAACGCCCAATCAGTATGGTGCTGGCGTTGTTGACAGTTATACTGATCATTATTCTGGTACTCATTGCAGTGGTCCCTCAGCTGTCCAATACCATTATTGTTTTGGGTAATAAGATTCCTGACTTTATGGATGATGTCCTTATCTGGCTGGAACAGCTAAGCCGTGACTATCCGCAGCTTGAGGAAGAGGTGGCAAAGCTGGCTGAAATCGAAATTGATTGGGTTCAGATAGGAGACAGTATTCTTAGTTTCCTGAAAAATGGTGTCGGGAACGCTTTGACATCCACTTTCAGTGTGGCTACCGGTATTATCGGTGGTGTGGCTGATTTGGTAATATCCTTGATTTTTGCATTGTATATCTTGAGTCAGAAAGAAAAACTGGAGAATCAGGGCAGAAGAATTCTTGTCGCCTACCTTCCTGAACGTATTGAACAAAAAGTGGAGCACATTTTTGCACTTTTATACCGTAATTTCAGCAAATTCATCACCGGTCAGTGCCTGGAGGCAGTGATTCTGGGAACTATGTTCGTGATTACCATGACACTGTTTCGTATGCCATATGCTGTCATGGTGGGCGTGCTGATTGCATTTACCGCGTTGATTCCCATTGTGGGAGCTTTTATTGGCTGTGCGGTAGGAACATTCCTGATCCTGATTGAAAATCCGTTGCAGGCATTTGTTTTCCTGATTCTTTTCCTGGTGCTGCAGCAGCTGGAGGGCAACCTGATTTATCCAAGAGTGGTGGGAAATTCCGTAGGATTGCCTTCTATCTGGGTATTAATGGCAGTCAGTGTGGGCGGCAGTTTATTTGGAGTAGCCGGCATGCTGACCTTCATTCCCCTTATGTCCACCGGGTATGCATTGCTGCGGGAGAGTGTCGATTTACGGAATGCAGGTAAAATAATAACAGGCATAGGTCCGATAGAGCAGAAAGCTGAGGAAGCTCCAATGCATGCGGAGCAGAAGCAGATAATACCGAAGCCGGAAAAGAACAAGGTTTCGGTGACCTCCTCCAAAATCATCGTGGATAAGAGAAACCAGAAGAAAAAGTAGGGATAGGCTTTCAATAAACGGTTCATAACCGGAAGCGATAGTGCCGTGGAAAACGCCGATTGTATGAAAATAAGCGCCTGTGAAGGCGCTTATTTTGCGAAAAATATATGCGGGGAATCAGAAACGGGATACTATTTACCGTCTTCTCCTCCGGGCCCGTCCTTACGCGGTACCTCGTCCGGTATGATATCCTGCGGCAGATCCACCTGGGGAATATTGCCGTCATCATACAGATTTGCAGGTTTTTGACCATCCGGGTAAGTGTTTATTTTATTATCTTTCATAATGCACCTCCTTTCCGGAATAGGATGTGCAGAGAGAGGATGGGTTATGCATAAGATTGATCTTCTTGAATTTTCAAACAATTATACAAAATTTGCTCAATTTGAACAACTTTTAAAATTTTACAAAAAGTACTTGCTTTTTTTCTACAAAGTGATATAATCATAAATGTCTTCGGGGTGTGGCTCAGTTTGGTTAGAGCGCCGTCTTAGGGAGGCGGAGGCCGCAAGTTCGAATCTTGTCACTCCGACGCTGAAGAAAGGGAAATCCAGTGAGTTGGGTTTCCTTTTTTGTTGTAGTTCAACCCATTTTGTGGTAAGTTTATTATAACACATTATTGCCGGATCACAGACAGGGTTTATCGTTTCTCTGCCATGAAGCTGTCCAAGGAAGAGAGAGGTATGATTCACGGTAATAACGAGAGAGTGCCTATTGCTACGTTGATTAAGACGGTGGAATTTTATGTGAGATTAATGAAGGAGTGTTAAAGTCATGCAGAAGAAATCCGGAGCGGCAAAGCTGCAAAAGCCGCGACTTACAGGAGAAAAAGTTGATCGTGTGCAGAGCCCCTGCCGCGTGGCAGTAAAATGCGGCGGCTGTAAATGGATACACAAGCCCTATCATGAGCAGCTGGCACTGAAGGAAAAGTGGGTCGGTGAGCTTTTGAAGCCATTTTGCAAAACAGAACCGATCATCGGGATGGAGAATCCCATGTATTACCGTAATAAAGTACATGCGGTATTTGGGGAAGACAGACGTCACAACATTATTTCGGGTATTTACGAAGAAGGAACTCACAATATAGTTCCGGTAGATTCCTGCATGATTGAGAATCAGAAAGCAGACGCCATTATCGTATCGATCAGAGAACTTTTAAAGTCCTTTAAGATACGTCCATACAATGAAGATACAGGATATGGACTGCTTCGGCACGTACTTATCAGGACGGGCTATTTTACAGGTCAGATCATGGTAGTGCTGGTGTTAGGTTCTCCGGTCATGCCTTCCAAGAATAATTTTGTCAAAGCCCTTTTGAAACTTCATCCCGAAATCACGACTATAGTGGTGAATGTCAATAATCGCAATACCAGCATGATTTTAGGAGACAAGGAGCAGGTAATTTACGGCAAAGGTTATATAGAAGACGAACTGTGCGGCAAGACCTTCCGTATCTCGCCCAAATCGTTCTATCAGGTTAATCCTGTACAGACTCAGAAACTGTATGGAAAGGCGCTGGAACTGGCCTCACTTACCGGGAAAGAGACCGTTGTGGATGCCTACTGCGGCACCGGTACCATCGGGATCATAGCCAGCGATAAGGCAGGCAAGGTTATTGGTGTGGAACTGAACCGGGATGCTGTGAAGGATGCCGGAATGAATGCCAAACGCAACAATGTGAGCAACATCCAATTCTATCAGAACGATGCAGGGAAATTCCTGGTGGAGATGGCTTCCCGGGAGACTAAAGTAGATGTGGTGCTGATGGATCCGCCCAGAGCCGGCAGTGATGAAGCTTTCCTTGGCAGTGTAGTGAAAATCGGGCCGGAGAAAATTGTTTACATTTCCTGTAATCCGGAGACGCTGGTACGAGATCTGAGATACCTTAAGAAAAAGGGATACCAAGTAAAAAAGGCGGTTCCTGTGGATATGTTCCCTTATACCGATTTAAAGCATGTGGAAATGGTGTGCCTGATAGAGCAGGATATGCTAAATGCTAATGATTACGAAGGAATAGGGAGATCAAAGCAGAGCATAGTGATCCGTCAGCCATAGGAATGAAAAAGGAAAAGACCCATGCGTGAGCACGAGCCTTTGTCTGTAAAATTCTAAACCAAATGGAACTACACCATTGGCATATTCAGTATAGCACTACATTGGCAGCAGTGCAAAGGTTAGATGTTTAACATATCGGCAATTTCTGAGAAGTTAATCAGTAAATCCTCATAGATATTGACCTTGATAATGGAATCAAAGGAGTATTGGATATTAAGCATATTCTTCTCGAAGTAATTTACAGTAACAGTCTTTCTTCTCGGATCTACAATCCAGTATTCGCGCACTCCTGCATTTTTGTAGTAGTAGAGCTTGCGGATATAATCGTCTGCTGGATTGCCAGGAGAAACAATTTCAATGATGAAATCAGGCGCACCATTGCACCTCTTTCCATCCAGCTTATCCTTATCACAGATAACCATTATGTCAGGCTGAACGATTGTAAGAGGCTTATCAGATAGCCTTACATCAAACGGAGCACTGAATAATTGGCATGAGCCTTTCTTGCTTTTGATGTAATTGTATATGATGTTCGATAGCTCCATGGAGATTGTCTGATGTATTTGTGACGGACTGGCCATATCATAGACAACACCATCGAAGACTTCCACTCTTTTATCTTCTGGAAGAGCTTCGTACTGCTCCAAAGTGATTAACTGTATCATCGATTTTACATTGTTACTCATAGGATTAGTTGGTTTCCCGGATTTTTGTCTAAGGATTTTTTAGTTGGTATAGTTATCAAAGTAACCCTGTACCAGAATAACAGGTGTACCCTTATCGCCGGAACCGGAAGTCAGGTCGCAAAGGGAACCGATCAGGTCAGTCAGACGTCTGGGGGTAGTTCCCTGGCTTGCCATGTTGCCAACCAGATTATCGTCCTTGTCTTTGATCTTCTCCTCAATTGCTTTCTTAAGAGCGTCACCTGACAGATCAGCAAAATCATTGTCAGCCAGATATTTCAGCTTCAGCTCATTAGGAGTACCTTCCAGACCCGGAGTATAAGCAGGAGATACCACAGGGTCAGCCAGCTCCCAAATCTTTCCGACGGGATCGCGGAATGCGCCGTCACCGTAGATCATAACTTCGATATGCTTTCCTGTCTTCTCAAGAAGCTTAGACTGGATCTCATCTACAAGAGGCTGGCAGTCTCTCGGGAACAGCTTTACAGTGTTCTCAGTGGATTTGTTGGAGCCAAGCAGACCATATCTTTCATTAAAGCCGTTACCGTTTACAGAAGTGGTAAGGATGTCGTCCAGTCCGCAGACACGCTCTGCACCGTTAGCTAACAGGATACGTTTTGTACGCTGACGGGTGTGGATATCACAGGTTAGAACATTCTTGGTATAAGAGAGGATGGCTTTAGGGTTGTTTGCGAAGATAACTTCTACCTCAGCGCCCATCTCTTTGATCAGTCCGCTGTAATAATCTACATAATCTACTCCGGTAAAGGGATGCTTATTCTCACCGAACAGCTCGCGGTATTTTTCCAGGGTGAGGATGTCGGAATAAGGATTGATGCCGGCTTCGTCCAATTTGTCCAGACTTACCAGCTCGTTGCCTACTTCATCACTGGGATAGGAGAGCATGAGAACGACCTTCTTGGCTCCCATAGCAATACCTCTTAAGCAGATGGCAAAACGGTTACGGGACAGGATAGGGAAGATGACACCGATGGTCTCACCGCCCAGCTTAGTCTTAACATCTTCTGCGATAGCAGAAATATTGGCATAGTTACCCTGTGCGCGGGCAACGATAGATTCCGTACATGCGACAACATCGCGGTCACGAAGGGTAAAGCCCTCACTTTCAGCAGCTTCCAGTACACTATTCACTACGATATCGGCCAGAGCATCTCCTTCACGGATGATCGGACAACGGATTCCTCTGGATATTGTTCCTACTTTTCTTTCCATATATCATGATTCCTTTCTTTTGGGAAGATTATGTCCTGTGCCTTCCACACACAGGGCCTTATTCCTATTATAATATAAAATTCTCGGAAATGGTAGCTTTTTATTATATTTTTTTACCGCTTTTCCCGTTCAGATATTCAAGCTGTAACTGCATATTGACATTCAGCAATAAATGAGTTAACATAAAAGCGTCGCCCGGTAAATGCAAAGGTCGATAAGGATAAAAGGGCTAAGGGAAAAGGCAGAAAGGAAAGATATAATGAGCAACAGAAAAAGCAGCAAGAGATTCGTCAGCATACTGCTGGCCGGAATAATGTGTGTCATAATGCTGGCAGGCTGTGCCGGTGAAGATGCACAAAAGAACACAGAAACCAAAGAGGAACTTCTGACCGGCAAGCACCACGTAGAAATCAATATCAAAGACAAGGGAACGATTTCGGTAGAACTGGATGCAGATGTGGCGCCTATTACCGTGACTAATTTTGTTAATTTGGCCCAAAAGGGCTTTTATGACGGATTGACTTTCCATCGTATCATCGAAGGATTTATGATGCAGGGCGGTGATCCGAAAGGTGATGGTACCGGTGGTTCTGATGAGAAGATCAAAGGCGAATTTTCCAGTAATGGTGTAGAGAATTCCATTTCCCACACCAGAGGAACCATTTCCATGGCTCGTTCACAGGCCAAAGACAGCGCTAGCTCCCAGTTCTTTATCATGCATCAGGATTATACCGGGCTGGATGGAGATTATGCAGCTTTCGGCCACGTGACCGACGGGATGGATATTGTGGATGATATCTGTGAGAACACTACCGGTCAGGATGCGAATGGTGTTGTACCGCAGGAGAATCGACCGGTCATCGAGAGCATTGTTGTAATTGACTGATTAGACTGACAAGTATTATGTGAGTGGAGATTGGAGGACAACATGAAGATTAGTGCTTCCTGTATCCGTTGTCTTGTGGAAAGACAGGAGGAGAGAATCAGGCAGTTTGCAGAAGAGGACATCAAATCGCGCTATATGAAAGAAGTGCTCCGTATCATTGCAGAAAGTGATGAGGAAGCATCAGCGCCTTACCTTGTAGCACAGATGCGCCGAAAATATCGGGAATACTTCGGAGACACAGAAGATTTTGCAGAAATCAAGCATCGTTTTAATCAGATGATGCTTGAAAAAGAAAATCAAATCAGAGAAATCATTCACACAAGTATAGACCCGCTTCGCTATGCTTTGACCTTTGCCAGAATCGGGAACTATATCGACTTTGGTGCAATGCATGAGGTAGATACTCAGATCCTGGAGAAGATGATTCAGTCCGCGGAGGCTGATATGGTGGAGGAACGTGTTTACGAATTGCTATTAAAGGAACTCAAAGCAGCCTCCAGGCTGGTCTATCTGGTAGACAATTGTGGGGAAGTGGTACTGGATAAGCTGGTGATTGAGTGCCTTAAGGAACAGTATCCGGAACTGGATATCACCGTCATCGTGCGAGGGCAGGAAGTCTTAAATGATGTGACTATGAAAGATGCCCTGGAGACCGGACTTACGCAGGTGGTGAGGGTTCTGAAAAATGGCTCGGATGTGGCAGGAACTCAGCTAAACTGTGTAAATGCAGCAACGCTGTCAGCCATAAACGATGCTGATATTATCATTTCCAAGGGGCAGGGCAATTTTGAGACCCTGAACGGATGCGGTCTGAATATTTATTACCTTTTCCTGTGTAAGTGCGATTGGTTTGTAAAGCGGTTCGGTCTGGCACGTAATGCAGGAGCATTCGTACGTGAAAAGGAATGGACAAAGCAACAGGCTTGAAAATGAATAGCCCAGCTGTGCCGGTAACCTTTCATCCGCCAAATGCAGCATGTATCAAGCGCGCAGCGCTGAGTTTTGCATTTGGCGGATAGCTCTTAGTCAAAGTTGGCGTTAGTCCGCGTAGAACAAAACCCCCAAGGTTCCGGGCCCACAGTGGCAGGAAATAGCCCCCCCTGCCCTGGTGGTATAAATATTTTCAAAGCGATTCAAACTTTTCAGATAAGCCTGAACTTCTTCCAATAGTTCATCCTCACATCCGGAGTGCGTAATAAATACGCAGGTGGGGTCTGCATGCAGCAGAGCGTCCTCCAGATCCCTGACATATTTCAAGATAACAGAAGATTGTTTGCCACGATATTTGCGAGATACGCCCATGGCTCCCCGTTCTACGACAATCTGAGGCTTCAGCTTCAGCGTATTGCCCAAAAGTGCGGTGACAGGTTTGCAGCGTCCGCCTCTGGCAAGATAGGTCAGTGTTTCTACCACAAAGCTGGCACGTACCTTACTGCGCCTGTTTTCCACCAGTTCTATAATCTCAGAAACGGATTTCCCTTCTCTTACCAATTGGGCGGCATATAAAAGCTGAACTCCGATGCCTGTGGACAGGCTCATGGAATCGATGACGTGAAGCTTATCATAATTGTAATCACCGGCAATCAGCCGAATGATGTTACAGGTAGTGCTCATCTGCTCAGAAAGACCGATGTAGATGATTTCATCGCCATCCTTCATGAATGGCTCCAATACTTCCACAGCCTTGTCGTAAGGTACTGCGGCAGTTTTGGGGGTGAGCTTGTTGGCGTCGGACCAGAGATAAATCTGGTCAGGTGTGATACTTTCTCCGTCAAAGTAGGTTTCCTCCTCCATAATGATGCAGAGGGGAATGGTAGCAATCTGATTTTTTTCTTTTAATTCCGCTGACAGGTCGCAGCTGGAATCTGCTACAATGCGAATTGTTCCCATGTGTTCCTCCTTACAATATGCCGGACACGATTTGTTCGGCTTGATTTATATTATATCTCCAAAAGGAAAGAAAAGCAATCAATTCCACAAATGTAAAATTAATAAAAATTAATTCTTTGTTAATGTTATAAAAGAGGAGCTTATGGTAAGATTAACCTGTAAAAGGTATGGGCGATATTATGGCAGGAGCAGATAGATGGCAGGAACGATTATTGATTATGTAAAAGAATATGGAGACCGGACATGGGAAGAATTTTCTATGAATGATGTAGACAGTCTTGTTCTATGTCAGCTTGCCTATCTGAAATTTGACGGTCTGGTGCCGGGCATCCGGGAAAACAAGGCGTCTGTGACACTTAAGGACATCAGTATACATGCAGATTATGAAAAACTGTATGCAGATGAGCGTTATGAGAAATCCAATCGGGCTTTGTTCGAGTCCGTGCTGCACAGCAGGCGGTATGCGAATCTGCGTTTAAACTGCTATATCAACATCATTGAAAAGGAATGGGAGACGCAGTTTTCAGCAGTGACTTTTCTGCTGGAAGATGGCTCTCTGTATATTGCCTATAGAGGGACAGATGAGACCATCATAGGATGGAAAGAAGATTTCAACATGGCTTTCTTGGATCAGGTTCCCGGGCAGGCCTACAGCGTCAAATACCTGAATATGGTCACCGGAAAATTAAGGAATCCGCTTTATCTGGGGGGACATTCCAAGGGAGGCAATCTGGCAGTGTATGCTGCCATGAAATGTCTGCCTACAGTCAAGCTGCGGATTCGGAAAATCTACAGCATGGATGGTCCGGGTTTTCGGCCGGAAGTTCTGGTCGGCTGTAAATATGAAGAAATTGCTGATAGAGTAGTAAAAATTATGCCGCATTCTTCTGTGGTAGGGATGCTTTTTGAAAAAGATATTCATTATAAGACCATAGAAAGCAAGACCTTCGGCCTGGCACAGCACAATCCGTTTACCTGGGTGGTAAAGGACGGACAGTTCGTGGATGCCGGAGATATCTATGAGAGCAGGCGCTTCATGGATGAAGCGATAAATGAATGGATATTGTCCCTGGATGAAA
This sequence comes from Acetatifactor sp., assembly GCA_045545375.1. Lineage (GTDB taxonomy): Bacteria > Bacillota > Clostridia > Lachnospirales > Lachnospiraceae > Acetatifactor. Next base: position 16,068 of record JAZQAT010000080.1, on the reverse strand, counting down.
AACAGCTTCGAACATTTGTAGATACCTTTTATCAGGTAATTTCTGCTTCTCAGGCGGAAGACTTGATTACCTTTGCATCCAATTGGCGCAAGAGCCTGACCGGTATCCGTGGGGCTTTAAAAGAAGTAGACGATAAGACCATGGAAATGCTCAAGGCTATCATCAGATCCCTGTTTGAAATCATGAGAGACCGTATCCGCCGGGAGTGGAGAGATAAGCCCCAAAAGAAACTGAAAGCAAAGAAAAGGCCTATGAAGAAGCCTTTACTGAAGGAGTCTTTATTAAAGAAACAAAATAAGAACGCAGGGACTCAGAATCCTGACGAAGGGATGCTGTATTCGTACCAAGACGCTCGGGATGCCACTGAACCCCAATCATAGGCAGCGTCTCATGGACGATGGCTTCCACACAATGGTCCTTCGGACACCACTGAATAGGGATAAGCTGTCGGCCTAATTTTCCCACGCCCTGGTGATGAGCACTGTTTACAATCATTTCTTCGCCATACAACTCATATAGGAAAGAACCGGGAGCAATCGTGGTGATATGGTGCTGATCCTGACCTGTATGCCTGTGAATTCCGGCACTTGGAAGGTCTTGAATAAGGGTGCCCCCCAAAGCAACGTTAATAACCTGCATGCCTTTACAGATACCAAGCAAAGGAAGCTGGTGGCGGATACAGTAATCCACTGTTTGAATCTGAAGAATATCCAGTTCAGTATCGATATCACCGGAGCCTTTATTGAGTTCACCGAAAAAAGCCGGGGTAATATCGCCGCCGCCCGGCAAAACCACAGCATCACAACCGTCCAGTTCCCCCAGAGAAAGGGTTGTAAAAGTATGGGCAGGTATTGCTGAAAAGTATTTTTCGTAACGGAAAGTGTCTTTTTTTCGTCCGACAATTGCAATTTTCATGTTTTAACGCCTTCTTAACATCAAGCTATTCTTATAAATATATGCCATAGTTTCTGCAAATTGAACCATTTAAAATCGGCAATTTGTATCTTTCATTTTAGCACAAAAGATAGTAAAATACAAACAACTTCAGGCAAAGGCGCCATTAAGGGGCATAGTATACCCTAAGGGCGCCTTTGCCGGAATTTGTTTATAGCTTTATGAAACGTAAGGAACCGAAATGGTTCCGGAAAAGAAAGGAAGTGGAAATATGGATGAACTGGCAGAAAACCTCCTGGAAGAACTGAATTGTGAGACTGCTTTGACCATTCATACCGGTCTTGGAGATCTGGAGATTACCGAGTCAGTAGTCATTACCTGGGTAATTATGGCATTTATCCTGCTGTTGTCGGTTTTTCTTACCGGAAATCTGAAGGTACATCCTCAAAGCAAGCGTCAGCTTGTAGCGGAAAGTATTGTCACCTGGCTTGATAAATTCGTGTCAGGAATGGTAGGAGAAGAGGGAAAGAGATATGTTCCGTATCTGATCAGCGTGCTGATTTATATCGCGATCTCGAATGTCATAGGTTTGTTTGGCTTGAAACCGCCTACCAAGGATATGAATGTGACAGCGGCACTGGCAATCATGAGTATTGCCCTGATTGAGTATGCGGGAATACACAAAAAAGGTGTGAAGGGATGGCTCAAAAGCTTTACACAGCCTATTGCCATCGTAACACCGATCAACATTCTGGAAGTATTTATCAAACCGCTTTCCCTTTGCATGCGATTGTTCGGTAATGTGCTGGGAGCCTATGTTATCATGGAATTGATCAAACTGCTGATACCTGTGGTGGTACCAATTCCGTTCAGTTTTTACTTTGATGTATTTGACGGGCTGATTCAAGCTTATGTATTTGTGTTTTTGACATCACTGTTTGTGAAAGAAGCAATTGAGTAATAGTGAAAAGATTATTTATAGACCGCAAAAGCGGCAGAAACGGAGGATTTTATGAGCGTAGTAGCAATTGGAGCAGGTATTGCAGCATTGGCATGTGTGGGAGCAGGAATCGGTATCGGTATTGCCACCAGTAAGGCAACCGAGGCAGTGGCAAGACAGCCGGAAGCAGAAGGTAAGATTACCAAAATATTGCTTTTAGGCGGAGCTTTGGCAGAGGCAACAGCCATCTATGGTTTCGTTATTGCAGTATTGATCATCTTCTTCCTGAAATAAAAGGAGGAGCAGACTATGTTAAGAATAGACTTGAATCTCTTATGGACAATCATAAATGTACTGATTATTTTCGGAATCGTGAAGAAGTTCCTGCTAAAGCCGGTGAATAAGATTCTGGCTGCGAGACAGGAAGAAATCGATAAGCAATATGCAGAGGCGAAAGCTGCCGAAGAGAACGCCAGACAGCTTGAGGAACAAAAAAAGGCTGCAATGAACAGCATCGAGGAGCAAAGATATGAGATGCTGAAAGAAGCCAGAGGTAAGGCCGAGGAAGAATATCAGCGCAGGGTTGCTGAGGCTAAAACAGAGGCTGATAAGATTGTTGCTGATGCTAAAATACTTGCTGAAAGGGAACAGGAAAGGCACATGGAACAGGCACAGAACCAGATTGCAGATCTGGTTGTAGCTGCTGCAGCCAAGCTGGTAGCTTCCAAAGCAGGTGTGGAGGAAGACAAAGCACTTTATAATCAATTTCTTGCAAAAACAGGCGGATTGGAGAGATAAGTGATGGATGTTAAGCTTACTTTTGTGACCCCGCCGGATGAATCGCAGCTTGCCGGAATCCGTTCTTATATAGCGGAAAAGTATGGCTGTGAAGAATTCGAACTGACGATGACGGAGGATCCTTCTCTGGGCGGAGGATTTAAGCTCCGGGTGGGGAATGATGTAGTGGACTGGAGTACCCGGGGGCGTATCCGTCAGCTGGAGGAGCATCTTTCCGGGGTAAAAAGCACCAAAGATGCGGGGACGGAAGGTATTATCGCTATTTTACGGAGTGAAATAGAAGAGTTTGAACTGGAGGCTCAGGATAAAGAAGTGGGGGCTGTCACCTGGGTGGGTGACGGAATCGCCAATGTGGAGGGTATCGACCATGCCATGTATGGTGAGATTGTTCTCTTTGACAGCGGCGTCAAGGGGATGGTACAGGATATCAGAAGAGATACTATCGGTTGTATCCTTTTCGGAAGAGAGAATGAAATTCGGGAAGGCAGCAGAGTAGTACGTACCGGCAAGAGAGCAGGTATTCCGGTGGGAGAAGGCTATAAAGGACGAATCATCGATGCACTTGGTGCGCCCATTGATGGTGCGGGTGCTATCAAAGAAGAAGCTTATCGTCCCATTGAGGAAGATGCCCCGTCTATCGTAGATCGTAAATCGGTTGGTGTGCCGCTGGAGACAGGTATTTTGGCCATTGATTCCATGTTCCCTATCGGACGCGGTCAGCGTGAGCTGATTATCGGTGACAGACAGACCGGTAAGACTTCCATTGCGCTGGATACTATTTTGAATCAAAAAGGTAAGGATGTAATCTGCATCTATGTGGCTATCGGTCAGAAGGCTTCTACCATAGCTAAACTGGTAAATACTTTAAAAAAGAACGATGCCATGGACTATACCATCATTGTATCTGCAACGGCCAGTGACCCTGCACCGCTTCAGTATATTGCACCTTATTCCGGTACAGCCATGGCAGAATACTTCATGTATCAGGGAAAGGATGTACTGATTGTCTATGATGATCTTTCCAAGCATGCGGTTGCCTATCGTGCATTGTCATTACTTTTGGAACGCTCTCCGGGGCGTGAGGCATATCCGGGAGATGTATTTTATCTGCATTCCAGGCTGCTCGAGCGTTCTGCCAGACTGAGCACGCAGAAGGGCGGCGGCTCCATTACGGCACTCCCCATCATAGAGACCCAGGCTGGTGATGTGTCTGCCTATATTCCGACCAATGTTATTTCCATTACAGACGGTCAGATTTTTCTGGAAAGCGACCTGTTCTTCGAAGGCATGCGCCCTGCGGTTAATGTGGGTTTGTCCGTTTCCCGTGTAGGTGGTGCGGCTCAGACCAAAGCCATGAAGAAAGCTGCCGGAAGTATCCGTATTGATTTGGCACAGTTTCGTGAGATGGAAGTGTTCACACAGTTTGCTTCTGATCTGGATAATACTACCAGACAGCAGCTGGCTCACGGTAAAGTACTGATGGAATTGTTGAAGCAGCCTTTGTGCAGGCCATTATCCCTGCATGAGCAGGTCATTACATTATGTGTGGCCAATGCCGGGGGGATGATCGATATCCCTGTAAAACAGGTAAAGGATTTCCAGATGAAGATGCTGGCATATATAGATAGTGAGTATCCGGAAATCGGGAAGCAGATAGAGACGAAAAAGACGCTGGAAGAAGAACTGACTGCGCAGATTGTCAAGGCAGCCAAAGAATTCAGGGAACAGTATCAGTAAACGGAAAGGGGAGCATCCATGGCAAATACAAGAGAGATTCAAAACCGGATGAAAAGCATTCAGGATACCATGAAGATTACCAATGCCATGTATATGATTTCCTCCAATAAGCTCAGGAAAGCACGCAAGAATCTGGAGGAGACAGAAAGCTATTTTTATACGCTGCAATCCATGATTGCCAGGATTCTGCGTCATCTGCCCCAGACGGATATCAGGGAGTATAATCAGTATTTTGATCATCGGGAACGAAAAGACCCAAAAGATCGTGTGCATGGGCTTATCGTTATCACAGCAGATAAGGGACTGGCCGGTTCCTATAACCATAATGTGCTGAAAATGGCTCAGGATCAGATGGAATGGGGCGGCAGTTTCAAACTGTTCGTGGTAGGAGAACTGGGAAGACAGTATTTTGCAGGAAGAGGGATCACGATAGCGGAACAGTTCAGGTATACAGCCCAGAATCCTACCTTGCACAGAGCACGTATCATCAGTGAGACCATTCTGGAACAGTTCAAGGCAGGGGAACTGGATGATGTACATCTGATTTATACTGTAATGAAAAATGGCGTGACTACGGAAACGCAGATGCTGCATCTGCTTCCGCTGGCAGCAGAGGATTTTATGCCTAAAGAGATGCAGCTTAGCGGCATGGGAATGGAGGAACTGGTCATGAAGCCAAGTCCCCGGGCAGTACTTGACAATATTGTACCGGACAGTGTCATGGGTTACATTTATGGTGCGCTGGTTGAGTCCTTCTGCAGTGAACAGAATGCCAGAATGATGGCGATGGAAGCGGCCAACAAAAATGCTGCGGCCATGATCCATGATCTTTCCATCCAATACAATCGCATTCGCCAGGCCATAATCACGCAGGAAATTACAGAGGTCATAGCAGGTGCCAAAGCTCAGAAAGCAAAAAAGAAGGCAAAGCCTGTCTTGCAGAAATGAGGAAGCATATGAAGAAAGGGAAAATCGTACAGGTCATGGGACCTGTTGTAGACGTAACATTTGAAAATGACGACCTTCCTTATATCAAAGACGCCCTGGAAGTTATAAATGAGGGTAAACGATGTGTCATGGAAGTGGCACAGCATATCGGAAACAATACGGTACGCTGTATCATGTTGTCTTCCAGCGACGGATTGTGCAGAGATATGGAGGTCACAGCTACCGGCAAAGGAATTCAGGTGCCGGTAGGCAAAAGTACACTGGGCAGACTGTTCAATGTACTGGGCGAGCCGTTAGATCATGGGGATAGTCTGGAAAAGGAACCCCACTGGGGCATCCACAGAGAACCGCCTACTTTTGAAGACCAAAGTCCTGTAGTGGAGATGCTGGAAACAGGAATCAAAGTCATCGACTTACTGGCTCCTTATGCAAAAGGAGGAAAAATAGGCTTGTTCGGCGGTGCCGGCGTAGGAAAAACTGTTCTGATTCAGGAATTGATCCGCAATATTGCCACAGAGCATGGAGGATACTCTATTTTTACCGGCGTCGGAGAGCGTTCCCGTGAAGGAAATGATCTGTGGAGTGAGATGAAGGAATCAGGTGTCCTGGAAAAGACAGCCTTAGTCTTCGGACAGATGAATGAACCGCCTGGAGCACGTATGCGTGTAGCCGAGACAGGACTTACCATGGCAGAATATTTCAGGGATGAAGAGCAGCAGAACGTGCTTCTTTTCATTGATAATATCTTCCGTTTTGTACAGGCGGGAAGTGAAGTGTCAGCACTTTTGGGAAGAATGCCATCTGCAGTAGGTTATCAGCCCACACTGGCAACAGAAATGGGTGAATTGCAGGAGAGAATCGCATCCACCAAAAAAGGAAGTGTCACTTCTGTACAGGCAGTCTACGTACCGGCAGATGACTTGACCGACCCGGCGCCTGCCACAACCTTTGCTCATCTGGATGCCACCACCGTGCTTTCCAGAAAAATCGTGGAGCAGGGTATCTATCCGGCAGTGGATCCTTTGGAGTCTACATCTCGTATTCTGGAAGAGGATGTAGTGGGAAAAGAACATTATGATACAGCAAGAGCCGTTCAGTCCATGCTGCAGAAATATAAGGAATTACAGGATATTATCGCCATCCTTGGTATGGAAGAATTGTCTGAAGAGGATAAGATCACCGTATACCGTGCCAGAAAGATTCAGAGATTCCTCTCACAGCCATTCCATGTGGCAGAGAATTTTACCGGTGTGCCGGGAAAATATGTACCGGTAAAGGACACAATCCGTGGATTTCAGGCGATCATCAATGGTGAAATGGATGAATATCCGGAAGGAGCATTCTTCAATGTAGGAACCATTGAAGAGGCTGTGGAGAAAGCGCACCGGATGATGGGAGAGTAGGCATATGAATACGTTCAGTCTTAAGATTATTGCCAGTGATAAAATGTTTTACGACGGAAAATGCAGTATCGTCATTGTTCCGGCTCTGGATGGAGAGCAGGCTATCATGTCACACCATGAAAATATGGTAGTAGCGACAAAAGAGGGAGAACTTCGCTTTAAAGCGGAAGAACAGGAAGAATGGCAGAAAGTGGTGGTGGGAATCGGATTTGCCCACATTGCCAACAACCGTGTGACAGTGTTGGTGGATACGGCGGAGCGGCCGGAGGACATCGATGCCGTCAGGGCCCAAGAGGCTTATGAGCGGGCAAAGGAACAGATGAGACAGAACCAGAGTATACAGGAGTACCATGTATCCAGAGCATCGTTGGCCAGGGCAATGGTTCGCCTGAAAGAGGCCGGCAAGTATGAAATAAAGTGACGGGGGATCTTGGATTTGTAAAAAATAAGTAAAAATACGGTCGAGATTATGTAAAATGTGTGCAAAAAGGAAATTGTTATTTGGTGTACTTTGTAATAAAATGTAGTGTGTTGAAAGGATGGACATGAGATGAGTATAAGTACAAAGAAACGTTTACATAATCGAGTGGGCGTGGGGGCGCTTGCCTGGATTGGGTTAAAGATAAGGGAGTTTGTGACGGATAAGGAGAAGGTGGCAGCAGTCAGGGCGAGGGTGGCGCTGGTGGCGCTGGTGGTGTGCCCGATCATTACCTTTTATCTGTTTGATTTGTATACACATAATCCGCTTGTTGATATGAAGCCTAAGGTACAGATCCTGAATGTTGTGTTTTATGAGTTGATGGCAGTGATGCTTGCGGGGCTGTTCGGGCGGATCCGGGCTGCGCTTATGGTTCAGAGCGGATTCTTTATGGTGGTCGGGCTGGTGAATTATTACGTGTTGAAATTCAGGTCAGCACCGATTATGCCCTGGGATATTTTTTCATTATCTACGGCTGCCGGTGTGGCAGATAATTTCGATTATACACCGGAGAAAGATACCGTGCTGGTGCTGCTTGGATTTGTGATCCTGCTGGTGCTGGAGAGCCGTATGAAGACCGCAAAAAGTGTGAAGGTGAAAACAAGAAAGCGTCTGGCGGTGCGTCTGCTGATGATAGCCGTTCCGTCAGTGCTTTTATACGGATACGCAGGAATGGTTCAGGATGACAGTTTTATCTTAAAGTTCGGGTTATATGACAAGCTGTTCACACCTACGGTCATTAATAAAAGAGACGGTAATATCGTGGGCTTTCTGATGGAGATGGAATATTTAAGTGTGGAGAAGCCGGAAGGGTATTCGGCACAGGAGAGCGGGGAATTTTATAATTCGCTTTGCAGTGAAGAGCTAAAGACTGCTCTGGCGGATCCTGAAAGTGTGGATAGACCTAATATTATCGTGATTATGGATGAGGCTTTTTCAGACTTATCAGTGCTTGGGGAGTTTCAGACCAATGAGGATTATATGCCATATATTCACAGTCTTAAGCAGGATGAGGATGTGATTTCCGGGTATTTAAATGTATCTGTACTGGGCGGCAATACGGCAAATACAGAGTTTGAATTCCTGACAGGGCACAGTATGGCGTTTCTGCCGCAGGGAAGTGTGGCTTATCAGCAGTATTTGAAGAGTGAAAGTGCGAGTCTTCCGTCATATTTGAAGTCTTTGGGGTATTCCACTGTGGCGATTCATCCTTATTATGCAGATGGCTGGGAGCGTGACAGGGTGTATCCCCTGCTTGGCTTTGATGAATTTATGTCTAAGGATGATTTTACGGGAGCCGGGAAGATTCGTAAATACATATCGGATGAAGCCTGCTTTGATAAGATTATCAAGCTATATGAAAATAAAGCGGAAGGGGAACCGCTCTTCGTATTTAATGTTACCATGCAAAATCACAGTGGATACGATGAAGTGTTTGCTAATTTTACACCGGATATTGAGGTGGAAAATATCAATTCCAAGGTTCTGAATCAGTATCTGTCCCTGATGAAAAAGACAGATGAGGCTTTTGAGGAACTGGCGGCATATTTTGCAGAGCAGGAAGAAGATACTATGATCGTGTTCTTCGGAGATCACCAGCCTACTACTTATGTGAGCAATTCCATCGTAAGAAGCAACGGATTGCATCCGGACTCTTTATCTTTAGAAGAAAATCTGTTAAAATATAAAGTACCTTATATCATCTGGAGCAATTTTGAAATGCCGGGAACTTCCGGGGGAGAGACCAGTGTGAACTACCTGGCTATTGATGTGTTGGAGAATTGTGGACTACCTCTGCCGGAATATCAGAATTATCTGAAAGAACTCAGGGAAGACTATCCCATTATTTCCGCACAGCAGATTCGGGATGCTCAGGGCAATCTTTGCACGGATGAAGATTCGGAAGAAAAACAGGAGAAAGATGCAGAAGCTGTCTTGCCTTATCAAAGCTTGCAGTATTATCTGTTGTTTGATTGGCCTGTGGAATAGCAGCGGAGGATATAGAGATGGATGTGTTGGACGGACAGATGGAAGAGACGGGAAATCAGACTGTGGGGCAGGAAACAGCGATACAGGAAGCTGTAGGGCAGTCGGCAGAAGGGAAAAGGTATGGTGGGCTGATATTGGGGCTTTCTTTCGCCATCCCTTTTCTTATCATGTTTGTAATTTTTATTTTAAAAGAAATCTATCCCTTTGGAGACAGAAGCTTTCTTTTCTCGGACATGTACCATCAGTACATGCCCTTTTTCACTGAATTTATGCGGAAAATCAGGGCAGGAGAGGGACTTGCCTACACTTATAATGTGGGAATCGGCTCTAATTTCCTGGCGCTGTATGTATATTATCTGGCCAGTCCTCTGCATTGGCTGGCGCTTTTGGTGCCGGAAGCACATATCATGGAGTTCATGAGTTATCTGGCTATGGTAAAGATCGCTCTTTGCGGACTGACCTCCTGTATCTATCTGCGAAAACATTTTGGAGAGGGGAAGGATGTTGGTGTCCTGTTTTTCTCCACTTTCTATGCATTGTCCGGATTCATGGCAGCTTATAACTGGAATATCATGTGGCTTGACTGCGTGGTATTGCTGCCGCTCATTGTGTTGGGGCTGGAACAGCTGGTAAAAGAAGGGAAATGTACCCTTTACTGTGTTATGCTGGCGCTTTCCATTCTGACCAATTTCTATATTTCTATTATGATTTGCATTTTCCTGGTGCTGTATTTCTCTGTGTTATTGCTGACGGAAAAACGCTCTTTCAAGATAATTTGGAATTTTGCACTATTTTCTTTGCTGGCAGGAGCTATGGCAGCGGTTCTTCTGGTGCCCGAGGTCTTCGCGATTCTGGAGACAGATTTCGGTGATATGGATTTCCCGAGTAAGCTGGAATCCTATTTTAGCGTACTGGATATGCTTGCAAGGCACTGCATGTGCATTGCTGCGGAGAGAGGATTGGATCACTGGCCCAATATTTACTGCGGCACCATAGCATTTATTATGCTGCCCATGTATGCTTTGAACCGGAAGATCTCTATCCGGAAACGATTTGGGTATCTGGCGCTGATCGGGTTTATGCTGCTTGGATTTTCCACCAATATGCTGGATTTCATCTGGCATGGCATGAACTATCCGGATTCCCTGCCGGGCAGACAGTCTTTCATCTATATCCTGCTGGTGCTGACTATGTGCTATGGGGCTTATCGGAAGCTGGATGAGACGGAACCCAAACAGATCTTGACTTGCTACCTGGGGGCAGCAGTATTTTTACTTTGTGTGGAAAAATTTGTGGATGCAGACCATTTTGAAACCTGGGTAGAATTCCTGAATCTTGGCTTTGTGACAGCTTACGCCATTCTGCTGTATCTGTATCGTACCAGAAGTGACAGTACGACCAGGCAGATACTGTTATTTACAACGATGCTTATTATCATTGCGGAGAGCAGCATCAATACTTACAACACCAGTGTGGGAACTGTGAGCAGATCTCAGTATCTGGATGAACTTGACGACTACGCATCGCTGTATGAGACTGCAAGGGTAATGGCTCTTGAAGAAGCGCAGGAAGAGGGACAGGAGACAGAAGAAGTTCCTTTCTTCCGTGTGGAAAAATTTTCCCGCAAGACCAAGAATGACGGAACACTGGCAGGGTATCCCACGGCATCTGTATTTTCTTCTACAATGAACTCTTATGTCATGGACATGTATAAAAAACTGGGAATGCGCTACAGTAAAGTATACTACGGTTATGACGGAGCTACGCTTTTCACCTCAGCGCTTCTGAATGTGCAATATATGTTTGGAGAGAATGCCCGGGAAGAGGGGCCATTGTATACACATGTGGCTGACAGCGAAGATATCAGCTTGTACAAAGCGGAGTGTACGCTTCCTTTCGGATATATGGCACCTGTCGGATACGATATTACAGGTACCGGTAACGCACTTATGATTCAGAACCAGATGGTAAAGGAGCTTGGGGCAGAGGGTACACTCTTTACCAAAAAACAATCTGAGCAGGATGAAGATAATGTGAAGTTTACCGCTGATGAAGACGGTTATTACTATGGAATCCTTACGGCGTCCGGTACTAAAAAGATAAAAGCAACGTCAGCAGAGGAGACACGTTCCTTTAATGATTTAAAGAACGGCTGTATCATTCATCTGGGATATCTGGAAGAAAATACAAAGGTGACCTTGACCAATGGTGATGATGAAGATGAAAGCCGGAAAATCAAGGTGGATATCTACCGGATGGACACAGATGTCCTGGAACAGTCTATTGAAATATTGGGTGAGAATCATCTTGAAAATGTAGTATACGACAGTACCCATATCAGCGGCACGATCAATCCGGAAAAAGAGGGACGGTTGATTCTGTCAGTGCCATATGAGAAAGGCTGGACTGTGGTGCTGGACGGAGAGGAAACAGAGCCGGAGTTATTTGGCGGGACGTTGATGGCATTTGATTTGACAGCCGGAGAGCACACGATTGAGATGCATTACGTTCCCCATGGACAGAATGCGGGGATTGCAATCAGTGTTGTGGGCATTGCGGCATTTGCTGCGATGAACTGCCTGTGTAGGAGAAGGAAGAATACGATGGAGAAGTGATTTAAGAGGCATACAGACAGGGCTTGGAATGCAGTCTGTATGCCTTTTTTGTGAACTGTAACCCTAAAAATTAATTTTTTCCTAAGATTCATTAGATTGCTTTTTATTGGGGGAAATGGTAAAATGTATATAGAATAACAGAAATTGTATTATGAATTCCGAAGAGAATGAAAAATTATGAAAAAATAATACAGTGAAATAAGGTGAAATGTAAGGCAGAATGAGAGGAGGCACATGATGAGAAGGAAGAAAGCCGGTAAGATATGGGCACTTGTTATGAGTGTTTGTCTGGTGATAGGGTCGTTAGCGGTGCAGGGGGAGACTGCACTGGCAACGGCGCAGGGGAACATAAGCGGTACGGGAAACCGGGTGGACTTGAACGGAAAGGTTCTGACGTTGAATCCGGGAACGGGCGGACTTCAGATGCCGAAACAGAATGTGAGCACATGGACAGGAAGTAAGGTATATCTGGGGGAATTGAAAGGGAAGAAGCAGGATACGCCCATTCTTTGGAGAGTGCTCAGTATTTCCGACGATGAATTGCTTTTGCAGACGGACAGTGTGCTTTTAGAGAGTGCATATACGGAGGTGCCCTCCGGGAAGGCTTCTCTGATGGGTCTGAACAAGTGGCTGGGCAGCGATGTGAGAGCGTATTTGAACGAAAGTGGGACCGGAGGATTCCTGGAAGGCTTTGACGGTCTGATCTGTGATGCTGTTTTGCAAAAAAATATTAAGGCTGCTGCTGATACAGTGTCCAACGGTATTTCCTATACCAATCCTTCCACTGAGAGAAGCCGCGTGTTCCTGTTAAGTGCAGAAGAGAGTACCAATGCTGAATACGGATATGGTAAAGAAAGTGCAAGAAGCATCGTCAGCGGAGGGGATGCAGATACCGAAAGCCAATGGTGGCTTCGTTCCGCTGTAAAAGGTTCAGAGACAGAAGTGGCTGTCATTGATGCCGATGGAAAACTGACCACCAAAGAAGCAGTTACTGCAGGAGATGCGGGTACTGTGGCAGAGGTCTCCGGTATTGCGCCGGCCCTTTATCTGGATGGAGATAAGGTGGTATTTACTACGCCTGCATCCCGGACCAAGCCCGGAAAGATCGCGGCTGTAGAGGAATATAGCGGAGAGAAAGTCTGGAAATTGACGCTTGCAGGCTCCAAGGAAGATATGAATGCAGCTTCAGCAAATGGCAGTGCATTTGAACGTAATCAGACGATTGTATTTCAGTTTGATAAAGCTTCCGGACTGAAGAAAGGGGAATTCGTGCCCACCCAGGTCTCAGCTTTGATTCTGAATGAAAGCGGCAGCCCTGTATATTATGGAAAATTGAGCGGTTCTACCGACGCTGTGAACGCAAGCTGGAGAATTCCTGCGGATATGCCTTCGGGAGACTATGAGATCTACATATTTGCAGAAGACATCAATGGCAAGAAAGAAGCTGATTATGCCAGTGCCCTTGGCAGTGCCGTCCGCTTCAACGTGGCTGAGAAAGAGACTCCGGTTCTGACTAAAGAGCCTGTAGCTTCTGCCATTGTGTTTGGACAGTCACTCAGTAATTCTACGATCACCGGCGGTAAAGTACAGGTGCAGGGAGTAGACATAGAAGGTACTTACAGTTGGCTGGATCCTTCTGCAAAGCCTGTTGTTTCCGATAGTAATGCGACAGAATATGAAGTAGTATTTACTCCTGCCGATGCCGGAAAATATTATGAGATCAAGCTGAAATTAACCGTGGAAGTAAGAAAGGCTCAGATTACTTCTCTGCCGCAGCAGACCATGACAGTGGATTACAGCGTGGATGTAGTAAAGAAGATAGCACTTCCGGATGGTTGGAGCTGGAAACAGGAAGAACCGGAGAAAGCATTGACAGCCGGTACTCAGACTCAGGCTACAGCTGTCTATAATGATACGGTCAACTATGAAAATACAGAATTGGTGATTACCATCACACGTTCAAACTGTACTCATAACGGAGAAAAGGAAGTACGAGGCGCTGTGCCCTCCAGTTGTACCGGTGAAGGTTACACCGGAGACACTTATTGTGTAAACTGCGGCAGCTTATTGGAACAGGGAACTTCCATTGGACAGGATGCTCATTATTATAACAACAGCAGAATTGTAAATTGGCTTGGCTGCGAACAGCAGGAAGAAATAGAATATTATTGTTCCTGTGGTGATTCCTACATTGTAGTGACACAACCTGCGCTGGGACATGATTTTAAGGCACAGATCACCCACCAGGCTACCACTGAGAAAGAAGGAATCAAGACTTATACATGTTCAAGATGCGGTCATGCATACACAGAAGCTATTCCTAAGCTGGTAGTTACTAATAGTAACCAGAGCACAGGAAGTCAGGGTGCCATTGAAGCCAGAATACCGTACGTCAAAGGTAATCAGGGCATCAGCGGATGGAACGATATTTACAAGCATATTCTGAAAGCGGCAGATGGTGCTACTATTCAGATTATCATGAACGGTTCTTTCATCCTGCCGGAAAAGATTCTTACGACCATCAAAGGTAAGAACCTGACCCTGCAGATGGAATTGGGCCAGGATATTCTCTGGAAAGTAGTCGGAACCGATGTGACGGGAGAGAAGCTTTCAGATATCAATCTGAAAGTGATCAAGAACGGCAATTCCATCCCTTCTGATCTGGTAACGTCATTGGCAGGGCAAAGAAGTACTATGCAGTTATCGTTCGTACAGGAAGGCGACTTCGGTGCCGCCATGGAATTGCAGGTCCTCTTAAGCGGCAGCAATACCGCAAATTACGCTAACCAGTTCCTTTATGACAAAACAGCCGGAACCCTGACCTATCAGGTCAGCCATGCCATGAAGGATACCACCAGGGCGGTCCTGACCCTTGAGCAATCCGGAGAATATCTCCTGGTTCTCGACACCGAAGAGTTCGACGGTACCGCAGAAGAACCTGAGGAACCCTCCATTGAAACACAACCCGAGGATACCCCGGCAATGAATCCCGTAGATAATACACCTGCCACTCAGCAGAACAATGACGGCATCTCAGCTATCATCATTATCATCATTGGCCTTATAGTCCTGGGGGTAGGATTACTCGTCATCGTCATCCTCAGAGCCCGCAGCCGGCGCGAGGAGTAAGCAAGGAAAGTGCCGGTTGGCCTCCCCTAACTTACACTCAAGTTGGCATACTTCTTAGGGGAGACACCGACGGCCTTGGTGAAGGCCTTGAAGAAATTACTGTAGTCGGTGAAACCGCTGCGTTCATAGGCTTCATTGACGCTGACCCCCTCATTGAGCAGTGACTTGGCAATGCTGATTCGGCGGGCGGTAACATACTTATTGATGGTGGTGCCGGTGGCAGCCTTGAAAATACGACAGATATAGGACTCACTGAGATAGAAATGCTCAGCCAGCTGTTCTATGGTAATGGGGTGGGAGATGTTCTGGTTAATGTGGGCCAGAATATCATCCACCTGATGGTTATATTTATAGGAAGATACAGAGGTTTCGGATTCATTGACACTGGACAAGCTGTTGATGAGTGCCAGCAGTTCCATGAAAGCAGCCTGCTCTATGATATCATGGGCAAAGCCTTCGGCAGAAGTGATTTTATTGATAAAGTAGAGAAAGCGCTTCTGCTGTTCTTTATTGAGTGAAAGCTTGTGCTGGAAGTGGGAAGGGCGGCTTGCAAAGCACTCATCCAGATTAGTTTGGAGAGTGGAAAGCTTTTTGGCATAGTCGGGGTGGATGCTCACCACGATCCTTTCATGGATGCCGCTGTCAATTTGGGTCAGCTTGTGACTTTCATACTGATTGATGATAAAAAGATCTCCGGGAGCAATGCTGTAGAATCTGTTGTCGATCAGAAATTGTTTGCCGCCGGAAATAGAATAGTACAACTCATAGCAGTCATGGATATGCATATCCATGGCTTTTTCTTCCTTATATAAATGGGCAATAGAGAAGGTATGGGTCTTCAGACAGTTCTCTATGGCCAGATGGCAGGACGTCATTTCTTCCATGATTTTGTTTCCTTTCTGCTGATATGGTACAATCTTATAACAGTATAATGTAAAAGTTCAAAATATGCAAGGTTTTGACTGCAATTTGAAAAGACATGGTGAATATTTTCAATTATAATAATAATATAAAAAATCAGATTTCTCTTGGAAATAGACTGCATTATGTGTTATAATGTAAGTACTTTCATGAGAAACGGCTCGCAAACTGTGTTTGCAGAAAGAGAGGCGTCACATGGAACTTAGAACAGCAGTA
>JAZQAT010000079.1:0-24237 GCA_045545375.1 Acetatifactor sp. | reverse complement strand
CTTCATCGGGAGCCTTCTCAGGAGTGGTGCTCAGCACTAACAGATGATCGAAATTAGGCTCGTTGGCAGGATTCTCCAGTTCCAGACCTTCATGGCTGATGTGCCAGATGTTACGGTCACGGCTGTAAGAAGAATCAGCAGAGAAAGGAAGGTCGATACCATGTGCCTTACAATATTCAATTTCAGACTCACGGGAATCCATGGTCCACTTGTCATTTCTCCATGCAGCGATGATCTTGATATCAGGAGCCAGTGCTTTGATACCCAGCTCAAAACGAATCTGGTCATTACCCTTACCGGTAGCACCGTGGCAAATAGCAACAGCGCCTTCCTTACGTGCAATCTCAACCAGCTTCTTGGCGATCAGAGGTCTTGCCATGGAAGTACCTAACAAATACTTGTTCTCATAAATAGCGTTAGCCTGTACACAGGGAACGATATACTCGTCGCAGAACTCATCGATAACATTCAGAATATACAGCTTCTCAGCGCCGCAGAACTTGGCACGTTCTTCCAGACCGTCCAGCTCCTCTGCCTGTCCGCAGTCGATGCAGACACAGATTACTTCATAATCAAAATTCTCCTTTAACCAGGGGATGATAGCGGTGGTATCAAGACCACCTGAATAAGCAAGAACTACTTTTTCTTTCATATATGTAAGCCTCCATTTGTGAATACTGTTAATAAATTACTCTGTTGATAATATACACCAAATGCGGAAAGAATGCAAGTAGAAAAATATGCATATTTTAAATATCTGTATGAATAAATTAAAGAAAATATGCACAATGAGTGAATAAAATATGAATAAGATGCATAATAATGCAAGCGCTTAGTTTATCACGAGAGGATAGGAATATGATCAGAGCATGGATACTTTAAGAATTGCTTAAGATTTTTACAGGCATCTTGAGAAAAAAGATTGAATATGTTACATTATTTGTAAAATAAAGGATAATTGTTTGGTAAATTGATGGCATGGTGGAGAGGATTGCGGGGCTAAGAAGATTTTCACCGGATAATTATCTGTAGATACAGAGGAGGTCCCACAATGAAGAATAAACTTTATTACATATTATTCCTGCTTTATGTCCTGATGGTGGTATTTATATTATACATTAATGGTGTATTTACAGGAGAGGTCACATCCGTCAGTAATTTGCTGATCAATGTTGGCTTTTTGGCGGTAATTGGTGTCATGTTTGTCATATCAGCCATTAGCTTCGGTAGGCTGAACCTGTTTACGGACGCACTGGAAGCAGCCTGCGCTGTGATGGAGAAAGAATATAAAGAGAAAAAGGAATGCTTGTGGGACTCCTATCGTGCCCGAAAGAAAGTATTCGGCAATGAGGTCCTGGATGGAGCTTTCCGAAGATATCAGAAAAGAATGGCATCCTACCAGACCAGGAAAGGTCTGAAGGCAGTCTGCGATCTGGATGAATATATTAATGAAGACCTGCTTGACCGCGTGGCAATGTCTCATTACAATTCAGCAGTATCCGGTACTTTGACCGGCCTTGGCATTCTTGGCACTTTTCTTGGGCTGTCCATGGGGCTTGGTTCCTTTGACGGAAATAATATTTATACGATTTCCGATAATGTAGGTCCTTTGCTGGAAGGCATGAAAGTTGCATTCCACACTTCTGTTTACGGTATCTTCTTCTCGCTGGTATTTAACTTTATCTATAGAAGTATTATGTCTGAAGCTTACAGTATATTGGGTGAGTTCCGGGAGGTTTACAGAGAATATGTTAGTCCGGAGGTTCCCAACGCGGATGAGAATTCCAAGGCCATGTTGATCTATCAGGCCAATATGACCAATTCACTGAAGCAGATGACCGAACTCCTGAAAGGCAATGCCATGGAGCAGACCCAGGCTGTGGAACGTATCGTTGATCAGTTTGTATCTCAGATGTCACAGACGCTTGGAACAGAGTTTGAGAAGATGGGCAGAATCCTGAACTATGCCTGCAAAGCACAGGAACAGTGTTCCAAAGATTATCGCAGCATGGAAGAGACCACAAGAGAACTCCAGGCAGTGAACCGTTCCATGCAGAGGTCGCTGGAACAGTTGGTAGACCGTCAGGAACAGATTGTACAGAATCTGAAAGAACAGGAGGAACAGCTTGCTTCCACCTGCAATATGCTCAATGATGAACTTAGCAACCAGTTATATACTTACAATCAGATGAGGGATATGTATGAGAAGTAATCGCAGAAAAAGAGCTGCTTTCGAGGAACCCGGCTACTGGCAATCTTTTTCAGATATGATGGCTGCACTTTTGCTGATTTTCATACTGATCATTGCCATTACGCTGATGATTTACAGGCAGAAGACTACGGATCTGGAGCAGACAGAACTGGAATTAAATGCTGCACAATTGGAACTGAATGCCGCCCAATTGGAGTTAGACAACGCGAAACTGAACCTGGAACAGTCCAGGCAGGAAATAGAAGCCTCTAATAAAGAACTGGCAGATTCCCTGGCTGAACTGCAGATTGCTTATGATAAGGCAGCTACTACCCGGGAAGAACTGAATGCAGCATATCTGGAGATAGAGAATGCTAAAGCAGAATTGGCCGCGGCCAATCAGGAGATGGAGACCACCAAGGCGGAACTGGATGCCACCAGGAGCGAACTGCAGGATATCGTGGGTATCAGGACAGATATTATAGGAGAATTGCAGGCTAAGTTCAATAATTCCAGTATGACGGTGGATGCGCAGACGGGATCCATCACGTTTTCTTCTGATGTACTTTTCAGCAATAACAGCTATACGCTGACCAGTGAAAGCAAGGAGTCCTTAAGGGAAGTCATTCCGTTGTACCTTGATGTACTGCTTCAGGACAACTATCTTCCCTACATAGCAGAAATCATTATTGAGGGACATACCGATACCAACAGCGGATATCAGCTCAATATGGACCTTTCTTATAACCGCGCTAACGCAGTGGCAAAGTTCTGCATGGATGAAAAGAATGGGCTTTCTGAAGAAAAAATTGAGCAGCTGCAGCAGCTTCTGACCGTCAATGGGCGCTCTTATAGCAATCCGGTGTATAAGGAAGGGACGAATGAAGTAGATATGGCAGCTTCCAGACGAGTGGAGATCAAGTTTCGGTTGAAGGAAGATGAGATGATAGAGAAGATTGCGCAGATACTAAATCAGAGTGAGTAATAATGAGAACCGCCCTCTGTAAAGTGATAGAGAGGGTGGTTTTTTTGGCGATTTTTCGGCATTTTGCGGCTTGCCATCTGTCGTAAAATGCAGTATATTTATACAGAATGTGGTCATTAACGGAAAAACCTGCTGTAAAGAAAAAGCACTATTTCATGCATGTTAAATGTATTTTAAGTGAATAATATGCATAAATATACATGAATAAATAAAAATAATGCATAAAATAAAAATGGTGGTTGATATTTATGCAAAATGTGGTAATATAGAGAAAGCAAGCAGGCTGTGATGGAAGGAAAGGATTTTATGGCAGATACAAGTGAGGTTGTGGTACATCAGGGAAGGCCGGCCGATGAAACCGGGCGTCTTAAGAAAGAGGTAGCAGTATATGATCTGCTGGAAAAATTCCTACCGGCTGTGGAGCATGATTATAGGACAGTGGATCTGGCATGGCAGGAGCAGTAATGCAGTGAATAAAAGAAAGCGAGTGAAAGAAGTGGAGAAGAAAAGTTACGAAATCAGGACAATGACAATTGAAGATTATGATGGGCTGTATGCTCTGTGGATGACCATAAAGGGTTTTGGTATCCGAAGCATTGATGATTCCAGAGAAGGCGTGGATCTGTTCCTGAGACGTAACCCCACTACCAGTGTTGTGGCTGTGTCTGAGGATGGTCAGATCGTAGGAGGAATCCTCTGTGGTCATGACGGAAGACGAGGCTGCCTGTATCATGTGTGTGTCCGGGAGGATTATAGATTGCTTGGTATCGGCAAGGCCATGGTAGTGTTCTGCATGAATGCTTTAAAAGAAGAGCATATCAACAAGGTAAGTCTGATTGCTTTTACCAAGAATGATGTGGGTAATGCGTTCTGGAACCGGATCGGATGGACACACCGCCTGGATTTGAACTATTATGATTTTACGTTAAATGAGGCTAATATTACAGCTTTTAATCAATAGAGTGACATGGAGGACAAGAAGATGACGATCATAGATGGCGGTGTAACCGCAGCAAAAGGTTTTGAAGCAGCTGCAGCGGCAGCAGGTATCAAATATCAGAACAGGACGGATATGGCGCTTGTATACAGTACCGTACCTTGTAAGGCAGCAGGTACTTTTACCAGCAATATC
Source organism: Acetatifactor sp. (assembly GCA_045545375.1). GTDB lineage: Bacteria > Bacillota > Clostridia > Lachnospirales > Lachnospiraceae > Acetatifactor. Next base: position 19,929 of record JAZQAT010000079.1, on the reverse strand, counting down.
GTGAAAGCAGCTCCCGTTGTATGGGACAGCAACGTAGTAGAGAATTCTCCTTTCGTGCAGGCAGTCGTAGTCAATTCCGGTATTGCCAATGCATGTACCGGGCAGCAGGGTATGGAATGTTGTAAAGCAGAAGCTGTAAAAGCCGGAGAAGTGCTCAATATTCCCGAAAGTGCCGTGCTGGTAGCTTCTACCGGTGTTATCGGTAAACAGATCGATGTAGAGAAGATTACATCGGGAATCGAACTGCTGGCTGCAGCTAAGGCACCGGGGGCTGAAGCAGGTCTGGCAGCTGCAAAAGCAATCATGACCACCGATACCGTACATAAGGAGGCTGCAGTAACCGTGGAAATCGGCGGTAAGACTGTGACGGTAGGCGGCATGTGCAAAGGTTCCGGCATGATTCATCCCAATATGTGTACAATGCTGGGATTTGTGACCACAGATGTGAATATCTCCAAGGAAATGCTGACCAAAGCAGTGAAGGCAAGCGTTGATGATACTTTTAACATGATTTCTGTAGATGGCGACACCTCTACCAACGATACATTGCTGGTGCTGGCTAACGGTCTGGCAGGCAATGAAGAGATTACAGAAGAGGGCGCAGATTTCGATGCTTTTTGTCAGGCACTGAACGCTATCAATACTACACTTGCCAAGAAGATGGCAGGTGACGGAGAAGGAGCGACAGCCCTGTTTGAAACTATTGTCACCAACGCGGCTACCAAAGAGGATGCCAAGATTTTGGCTAAGTCAGTGATCTGCTCTTCTCTTACCAAGGCAGCTATTTTCGGACATGATGCCAACTGGGGAAGAATCCTCTGTGCACTGGGCTACTCCGGAGCAAAATTTGACCCTGAAAATGTAGATCTCTATTTCCGGAGCAAGAGCGGAAAGATGCAGATTTTCGGCAATGGTGTAGCATGTGATTACAGCGAAGAAGAAGCAACGAAGATTCTTTCCGACCCTGAGGTGACAGTGCTTGTGGACATGCACATGGGAGATGCCCAAGCTACTGCGTGGGGTTGTGATCTTAGTTATGATTATGTTAAAATAAATGCAGATTACCGCAGCTGATGGTAGAGTTAAAAGAGAGGGATAGAACAATGGAAAAGGATATGGAACAAGTATTAAAAAAGGCTGAGGTGCTGATTGAAGCCCTTCCTTATATTCAGAAATTCAATCGTAAGATTATTGTAGTAAAATACGGCGGAAGCGCTATGAGCAACGAAGAGCTGCAGAAGAATGTCATCAAGGACGTAACGCTGTTAAAGCTGGTAGGTTTCAAGCCTATTATCGTACATGGCGGCGGTAAGGAGATCAGCCGTTGGGTAGGCAAAGTCGGCAAAGAAGCAAAATTTGTCAACGGTCTTCGTGTAACAGATGAAGAGACTATGGAAATCGCAGAAATGGTACTTGGCAAGGTAAATAAGAGCCTGGTTACCATGGTTCAGGAGCTTGGTGTAAAAGCGGTCGGTATCAGCGGCAAGGACGGTGGCCTTCTGACAGTTGAGAAGAAATATTCCGATGGTCAGGACATCGGCTATGTAGGCGAGATCACAGGTGTAAATCCTAAGGTGCTTTATGACCTTCTGGAGAAGGATTTCCTGCCTATCGTGGCTCCTATCGGACTGGATGAGAATTTCCGGACTTATAATATCAATGCAGATGATGCAGCCTGTGCCATTGCGAAAGCTGTTCATGCAGAGAAGCTTGCATTCCTGACTGACATCGAGGGACTGTATAAGGATATCAATGACAAATCCTCATTCATCTCCAGATTGACTGCATCTCAGGCAGATGAACTGATTGACGGTGGCTTTATCGGCGGCGGAATGCTTCCTAAGCTGAGCAACTGTACTTCAGCAGTGAAAAACGGCGTTAACAGAGTACATATTCTGGACGGAAGGATTCCTCACTGCCTGCTCCTGGAAATCTTCACCAATCATGGGGTTGGTACTGCAATTATCGCTGATGAGGAGAAAGAATCATGATGATGAAAGAATATATCGAGCAGGCTGAGCAAGACCTGCTGCACACCTATAACCGGTATCAGATCGTTCTGGACAGAGGTGACGGTGTTAATCTGTATGATTTGGACGGCAAGAAATATCTTGACTTCTGTGCGGGAATCGCAGTGTTTGCTTTGGGATATCATAATGAAGCATACAATAATGCATTGAAGGATCAGATTGATAAGCTGATTCATACGTCTAATTATTATTACAACATACCTGCTGTTGAAGCAGCCAGGAAGCTTAAGAAAGCATCCGGCATGGACAGAGTATTTTTCACCAACTCCGGTGCGGAAGCCAATGAGGGGGCTATCAAGGCTGCAAGAAAATATGCATTTTTGAAGGATGGATGCACTGACCACGAGATTATTGCAATGAATCATTCATTTCACGGAAGAACCTACGGTGCGTTGTCTGTAACAGGCAATCCACACTACAGGGAGGCTTTCGAGCCAATGATCGGTAATATCCGTTTTGCTGATCTGAATGATTATGAAAGCGTTGTCAGCCGGGTAACTGAAAAAACCTGCGCGATCATCCTTGAGCCTGTTCAGGGAGAAGGCGGTGTCTTCCCGGCAACAGAAGAATTTTTGAAGAAATTGCGTGCGCTGTGCGACGAGAAGGACATCCTGCTTATTTTTGATGAAATCCAGTGTGGTATGGGACGTACCGGTTATATGTATGCATGGCAGCGCTATAATGTGAAGCCGGATATTATGACCACTGCAAAGGCTTTGGGCTGCGGCGTACCGGTAGGTGCATTCCTTTTATCCGGTAAAGTAGCAGAACACTCTCTGGTGGCAGGAGATCATGGCACCACTTACGGCGGCAATCCTCTGGCAACGGCTGCAGTCAGCAAGGTATTTGATCTCTTTGAAGAAGAGAAGGTAATCGAAAATGTCCGCAATGTAGCTCCTTATCTGGAAGAGAAGTTGGATGAGCTGGCTGCAAAGTATGACCGCATTGAGACCAGACGTGGTGCAGGGCTGATGCAGGGCCTGGTATTCAAGTGTCCGGTGGGGGCGATTATCAACAAGGCACTGGAAAAAGGTCTCATATTGATCAATGCCGGTACCAATATCATCAGATTTGTTCCGCCTTTGGTGATTACCAAAGATAATGTAGATGAAATGATTCAGATTCTGACCCCTTGCATTGAAGAGGTGATGTAATGCATTTGAAAAGTAGAATAATAGCCGTGCTGGCACTGATTTGTATGGTCGGTGCCTGTGTTGCAGGAAGCAGATTGGACATGACCGGAGCCGAAGAAGGGCTTGCCGGTCTGTCTGTGTTTAACCGTAAAGAAACTTTATATTTCTGGTATGCAGATGATACTATGACTGACTTCTTCAACAGTGCTGCAGTTTCTTTCGGGGAGGGCAGAGATGTTCGCGTTATACCGGTACTGGTAGAGGAAAGTGAATTCCTGGAAGCAGTGAACCGGTCTTCTCTGCATTCTTCCCGTGTACCTGACTTGTATCTGCTCAGCCATGAATCTCTGGAGAAAGCGTATCTGGCAGGCTTGGCCTGTCAGGTTCAGGATGAAGCAAAAGTCTGCACTACAGAGCATTTCCCACAGACTGCGCTTTCGGCGGTGACTTATCATGACAAAATAATAGCTTATCCTCTTAGCTTTGAGACCAGCGCATTGGTATATAATGAGACGTATCTGATGGAATGGGCTGCGCAGCAGGCCGGAAAGGATTTGAAAAGTACCGGAGAGGAAGAAAGCCTTACTATTTCCGATGAGCTGCCTTTGGAACAGCGACAGACCATGTCTTTAGAGGAACTGACTGCCTATTATATGGAAAGAGCCATTCCTTCTACCGTAGATGATATTTTGTACATCGGTGATAGCTTTGACGTACCGGAAGGCGTAGAAGGTATCATGAAATGGGATGTATCTGATATTTTCTATAATTACTGGATCGTGGGAAATTATATGATTGTAGGCGGAGATCCGGGAGATGATGAGACGAATATCAACATCAACAATCCCGAGGCTATACAGTGCCTGGAAGTGTATAAAGCACTGAATCAGTTCTTCTTTATCGAGTCCGATACAGTGACCTTTGATTCTGTGGTGGAAGACTTTATAAACGGTAAGATTGTATTTACGATTGCCACCACGGATGTCATTGAGAAACTGGAGCGGGCGAAAGAGGAGGGAGTCCTCGGCTTTGATTACGGAATTGCCACCATGCCTGCTGTCAGCAGTGCATTGGAAAGCCGTTCCCTGTCTGTGACCAGTGCGATTGCCATAAATGGATATTCAGGGCAGAAAGAGCTGGCGAATGAATTTGCTGCTTATCTGGTTACGCAGTGCAGCGAAGACTTTTATGAACGTACGGGACGACTTTCGACCAATCTGACGGCTGAGCCGGATAATGGGCCGGTTCAGATTTTTATGGCAGAATATGCTGCCAGTGTATCCCTTCCTAAGATGATGGCCACCAGCAATTTTTGGATTCAGCTGGAAGTCCTTTTCTCTAAAGTTTGGAATGGAAGCGATGTGGCGGAGCTGGTACAGGAATTGTCAGAACAGATTCAGGTTCAGATTCAGGCAACCGAATAGGAAGTCGCGATTAGCAGTTGGGATAAGAAGTATTCCGGGCAAGGCATAAAAGCCAATCAAATGGAAATGCTATTACAAGAAAGGAAGGTATTTCCATATGGTTGGTTTTTTTATTGCTTTGATTTCAGGCGCATTGATGAGTATCCAGGGGGTATTCAATACCCAGGTCACAAAGGCTTCCAGTATCTGGGCAGCCAATGCATTTGTACAGTTTACGGCACTTTTGGTATGCCTGGGTGCATGGCTTATGACGGATAGAAGTTCTTTGACAGCAGTATTTCAGGTGAGCCCTAAGTATATGCTTTTGGGCGGAGCTATCGGTGCTTTCATCACATACACCGTTATCAAGAGCATGGATTCCCTGGGTCCTGCCAGGGCAGTCATGCTGATTGTAGTTGCACAGCTTCTTGTGGCTTATCTGATCGAGCTGTTTGGCTTATTCGGTGCAGAGAAGCAGCCTTGGGAATGGAGAAAAGCTATCGGCATGGCCGTGGCTGTGGCAGGTATCGTTATCTTTAAGTGGAAATGAGGCGCTCCTTTCCTCAGCCCAAGCAGGAAAAGCCGCATGCGAGCATGCGCTTTTCCGCTTGCGCTGACGTATGAACTGTAACTGGCATTGCCATAAATTTACATAAATTTTACATTTTATAGTGCATCTTCTTATGAAAAATGTTAGAATAGAAAAAAATACTAAGAGAAGAAGAGATGAAACATGAAATTTATTTTATCCTACGTAAAGAAGTACAAATGGCTGGCTGTGTTTGCCATAACCATCAAGTTTTTCGGCTCCTTCGGAGAACTGTTGATTCCGTATGTGTTAGAACATCTGATTGACAACGTAGTGCCCACTAAAGATATGGCACAGGTAATTATGTGGGGCGTTGGAATGATTATTCTGGCTGTAGTGGTGCGTCAGCTGAATGTTAAGGCCAATCGGTCGGCAGTCAAGGTGGCGAAAGAGAGCATCTATGATATCAGAAAGGATTTGTTCTGGAAATCGCTGGAACTTTCCGGCAAACAGGTGGACGAGTTCGGTCTGCCGTCTTTGACTTCACGTATGACATCCGATTCCTACAATCTGCAGAATTTTATTCAGAGTATACAGGCTATGGGGGTACGTGCACCTATTATGCTGTTCGGAGGAATCGTGATTACCATGACCATGGATCCCGGGCTGGCTTCTATTCTGTGTATTATGGCGCCTATCTTGATAGTGATCGTTGTATTCGTGTCTTTTAAGGGAATACCTTTATATGAAAAGGTTCAACAAAGTGTGGATGATATTGTTCGCGTCATGCGTGAGAACATTACAGGTATCCGTGTGGTGAAGTCCTTATCCAAGGAAGATTATGAGATGCGTCGTTTTGAGAAAGCCAATGGACAGATGGCGGGTAACGATATGAAAGCCGGAGCAGTTATGGCACTGCCGGGGCCGATTATGACGCTGTTTTTAAATATAGGACTGACACTGGTAGTCATAATCGGTGCCAAGAGAGTAAATGCAGGGCAGATTCAGCCCGGTGTGATTTTGGCGTTCCTTACTTATTTTAATATGATACTGATGGGGGTCATGGGATTGAACCGTGTGTTCATGATGATGTCCAAAGCAAATGCTTCTGCCAAGAGAATCGAAGCGGTGGTAAAAGCAGAGGAAGAACTGGCACCAATACCGGAGGAAAAGGCAGCCGGGCCCAGTCCGGAGAGATATACAGCAGATGATTATCTGATTTTTGATCATGTGGATTTCAGTTATCACACCGGCGAGGAAGAGACGGATGATGAGAAATTTGCAGGACAGACCAGAGAAAAATGTCTTTATGATATTGATTTTTCTATGAAAAAAGGAGGCAGCCTGGGAATTATCGGTGCTACCGGTGCAGGAAAGACCACTATTATCAATTTGCTCATGCGGTTTTATGATGCCAGTAAGGGACACATCTTTGTAAATGGAAAGGATGTGCGTACATATGAAAAGGACACTCTTCACAAGATGTTCGGTGTGGTGTTCCAGAATGATGTGATTTTTGCAGACAGCCTTCATGAAAATATTGCATTTGGACGTGATGTGACCCTTCAGGATATTCGCATGGCGGCACAAGACGCCAGGGCGAGTGAGTTTATTGAGGCGTATGAAGATGCATATGACCATCGTGCGGTGATTCACGGAGCCAATTTGAGCGGCGGCCAGAGACAGAGAACTCTGATTGCCCGTGCGTTGGTGGCGAAACCGGAAATCCTGATATTGGACGATTCCTCCAGTGCACTGGATTATAAAACGGATGCAGCCCTGCGTAAGGCGATTCGCGAGAACCATGCAGGTGCTACAACCATTATTATTGCCCAGCGTATCAGTTCCATCTTAAGTCTTGACCATATTATTGTGCTTGATGAAGGAAGAATGATTGGATACGGTACACATGAGGAGCTTTTGGAAAGCTGCCCCATGTACCGGGATATTTACAGAACACAGATGGGAGAGTACGTAGATGGCAAGTAGAGATGCAGTTTTAAAGAAACCAAAGGATACGAAAGGGACTTTTATAAAGCTTCTTCGTTATTTGAAAGATTTTAAGTGGATTCTGGCAGTTGTAGTGGTGCTTAGCATCACAAGTAATATCTTATCACTGCTGGGACCGAGCCTGGCCGGTAATGCAATCAATGAAGCCGCGGCCGGTGCAGGGAAAGTAAATTTTGAAAAAGTATATTATTATGCAAAGCGGATGCTGCTTTTCTATCTGGCTTCTTCGGCGCTCAGTATTACGATTAATATTACCATGATGTACGTGAGCCGCTACATTGCAAAGAAGATGCGTAAGGATGTTTTTGATAAGCTGATGCGTCTGCCGGTAGGCTTCTTTGATAACAATCAGGCAGGAGATATTATCAGCCGTGTCTCCTATGATATTGATGTTATATCCACCTGCCTTGGTACGGACATCGTGTCTATCCTGACCAGCATCGTAACGGTTGTGGGTTCCTTTTGCATGATGATCTATATCTCCCCGTGGCTGGCAATGGTCTCTCTGGTAACCATTCCGGCAGCGACCATTTATACCACCAAAATGCGTAAGATCACACAGCCTAAATTCTCAAAACGTTCCAGAAAGTACGGTGAGATGAATGGCTTTGTGGAAGAGATGTTTTCCGGTCAGAAAAGCATCGTGGCATATGCCTATGAGGAAAAAGTAGCTGATAAGTTCGATAAGATCAATCATGGGGCAGCAGATGCCTATTATGATGCCGCCTATTATGGAATGACCATGGGTCCCACTGTTGGTTTCATCAACAATATCGGCTTGAGCCTGACGGCAATTTTCGGTTCTGTATTGTTCATGAAAAATATGATTGATCTGGGAGGAATCTCTTCTTTTGTATTGTACTCGAGGAAATTCTCCGGACCGATTAATGAAATTGCCAATATCGTCACAGAATTGTATTCTGCCCTTTCTGCAGCAGAGCGTGTGTTCGGACTGCTGGAGGAAACGGAAGAAGTAGCTGACACAGAAAATGCGGGAGAACTATCTCATATAAGGGGCAATGTGGAATTCCGGAATGTTGCATTTGGCTACGTGAAGAATAAAACGATTATCCATAATTTAAGTATGAAAGCAGATGCCGGTAAGCTGATTGCAATTGTAGGACCGACCGGTGCCGGTAAGACCACCATCATCAATCTCCTCATGCGCTTTTACGATGTGGATGAAGGGCAAATCCTGGTAGACGGAGGAGAAATCAGAGGTTATACCAGAGAAAGCCTGCGAAAAGCATACGCTATGGTGCTGCAGGATACATGGGTATTTAAGGGAACAATCTTTGAAAATATCGCTTATGGCAAAGAAGACGCTACCATGGAGGAAGTAGTGGCAGCAGCAAAAGCCGCGCATATCCATCCCTTTATCATGCGCCTGCCTAAGGGTTATCAGACGGTCATCAGCGAGGACGGCGGAAATATTTCCAAGGGTCAGAAGCAGCTGCTCACCATTGCAAGAGCCATGCTTTACAATGCCAAGATGCTGATCCTGGATGAAGCAACATCTAACGTAGATACCAGTACAGAACGACAGATTCAGAAAGCCATGCGTGAGCTGATGAAGGACAAGACCTGCTTTGTCATTGCACATCGATTGTCTACGATTCAGCATGCTGACATGATCTTGGTAGTGGATCATGGAGATGTGGTGGAACAGGGGAACCATGAAAGTCTCATGGCCCGCAAAGGATTCTACTATAAGCTGTACGCGGCCCAGTTTGAGTGATGTGCAATTTGGTACTTGTAAAATTGAGAAGATTCATTTACAATGAAAGGGTATCGGCATAGAGAGGCATTCCTGTATTTTCCGGGCTTGACAGATGGTGTGAAGAACGGAAAGAGAGGAACTATGTGGAAGAAGATTATCAAAAAGATTTGTAAGAGGATTGGGAGGATGTCGGCTGCACCGGTGCTTATATCTATGGTATCAGTGGGGGTGCTGTATGGCTGTGGAACGAAAAAGGACACTGTGATTTCGCTTGACCGGGTGTTAGAGACCGTTGAAGGAACCGGCGAAGCAGAGAGGGCGGAAGCCGGAACTTTGGCGGGCGAAGCCACGGAGATGACTGAAGCAAATGCAGCAGAGGATTGTGAGACAATTATGATTTATGTCCATGTCTGCGGAGCAGTAGTGCAGCCGGGAGTGGTGAAAGTGCCGGAGGGAAGCAGAGCACAGGCAGCAGTAGAAGCGGCCGGTGGGTTCAGAGAGGATGCAGACCGGAATTATGTGAATCTGGCATCACCGGTATCGGACGGAGAACAGCTGTATATTCCGACGGCAGCGGAGGTCGGGGAAAGGAAAGCATGGCAGGAAGCTGAAGAGAGCAGTCTGGTGAACCTTAATACGGCGGATATCAGTCGGTTATGTACCTTGCCGGGAATCGGTGAGAGCCGGGCGGGAGATATTATCGCATACAGGCAGGAGCATGGCGTTTTCTCTGATATAGAAGAGATCATGCAGGTGCCGGGTATCAAGGAGAGTACTTTTGAAAAGCTAAAGAACCTGATTACAGTAAATTAGGGTTACAGGTAAGTCTTGGTACAGCGCAGTCGGAATTGCATTTCAGTGCGATTTTGCAAGATTTAAGGGAGGAAAATAGACAAATGACAGGGAAAAAAGTTTTAATTGTAGATGATGAGAAGCTGATTGTAAAGGGACTCCGGTTCAGTCTGGAACAGGATGGAATGAAGGTAGACTGCGCTTATGACGGGGAAGAAGCGCTGGAGAAAGCACGTGAGAATCAATATGATATTATACTGCTGGATATTATGCTGCCGAAGCTGACCGGTTTTGAAGTTTGTCAGCAGATCAGGGAATTTTCTGATGTACCTGTCATTATGTTAACCGCTAAGGGCGATGATATGGATAAGATTCTTGGGCTTGAATACGGTGCAGATGATTATATTACCAAGCCTTTTAATATTCTGGAGGTTAAGGCACGTATCAAAGCCATTCTGCGCCGTGTGGATCCTCGAAAAGCAGATACTGAGGCGCCCAAGGTCATTGAGAGCGGAGATCTGAAGCTTGACTGCGAGGGAAGAAGAGCCTATATCCGAGATAAGGAGATTGGTCTGACTGCCAAAGAATTTGAGGTGTTAGAGCTGCTGATGCTCAATCCCAATAAAGTATACGGCCGTGATAGTCTGCTTAAGCTTGTATGGGGCACAGATTATCCGGGAGATGTGCGTACGGTAGACGTGCATATCAGAAGACTTCGCGAAAAGATTGAGGCTAATCCCAGTGAACCTAAATATGTGCATACCAAATGGGGTGTAGGCTACTACTTCTTCAATGCATAGTGAGGCGATGGGATGCTGGCGAAATTCAGGGATTATATCGGACAAATTGTTTTTATGAGAAGCCTTAGAGCAAGGCTTTTCGTAATTATACTGTTAGTAGGGAGCATTCCGGGTGTGCTGATCCGATATGCTATGCTTGATAATTACGAAGAGAGAGCGGTAGAACTAAGAAAGAGCACAGTGCAGAATCAGCTTCGTATTCTGGCAGATCACCTTACCAGTAAGAATTATCTGGAAAATTATCAGCTCAACGATCAGCAGACTGCTGCTACCAAGGAAGTAATCAATGCCGAACTGGAGATGCTGTCTAATCTCTATGATGGTAGAGTGTTGATTATCAATGGTAATTTTAAAATTATAAAGGATACTTACGGAATCAGCGAGGGCAAGACGATTATTTCCGAGGAGGTCATTAAGTGCTTTAAAGGGGAAAGCAGTGCCAATTATGACCGGGAAAACGGTTATATTGAGATGACCACGCCGATTGTGATAAATAGTACTTCGACGCAGTCAGGACAGGGAGGAACTGCTGTACCGGGTACCCCTGTAGTAATAGGGGTCATGCTGACCAGTATATCCAGTGACAGTATCGTAGACACATTGGAAATCTTAAATAATAAAGCTTCAATTATGGAAGCTTTATTAATTGTGGTTATCCTGACAATGGCCATCCTGTTGTCAGTTGGTCTGACCGGGCCTTTCAGTCGTATCACGGATGCGATCAATGAAGTGAAGGAAGGCTATAGCGATGAGGCAATCTCAGTTCCGGATTACCAGGAAACAGTGCATATCATAGATGCATTTAATCAGATGATTCACAGAATGAAGGTGCTGGACGAGTCGAGGCAGGAGTTTGTAGCGAACGTGTCTCACGAACTGAAGACTCCGCTTACATCCATGAAGGTTCTGGCAGATTCCCTCTTGATGCAGGATAATGTGCCTGCCGAGCTGTACCGCGAATTTATGGAAGATATCGTATCAGAAATCGATCGTGAGAATCAGATTATCACAGATCTTCTGGCACTGGTAAAAATGGATAAAAAGGTTCAGGACATGAATATAGCAGCAATAAGCATCAATGATCTGACGGAACTTATCCTGAAGCGACTGCGTCCCATTGCCAGAAAGAAAGATGTGGAAGTTGTATTTGAAAGTAACAGAGCGGTAGTAGCGGAAGTAGATGAAGTGAAGATGACACTTATCATGTCCAATCTGGTAGAGAATGCTATTAAATATAATCGTGAACATGGCTGGGTGAAAGTCATATTGGATGCGGATCATCAGTATTTTACCTTTGAAGTATGTGACTCGGGAATCGGAATACCACAGGAGTCGTTGGCACACATCTATGAGCGTTTTTACCGTGTGGATAAATCGCATTCCAGAGAAATCGGGGGTACCGGCCTGGGACTGGCTATAACGAAAAATGCGGTTTTGATGCACAGAGGATCGATTACCGTAACCAGTACGGAAGGAGAAGGCACCAGTTTCCTGGTGAAGATTCCGCTTAGCTATATTCCCCAGCAAAACAGGGATTATGTATAAGTGCTGAAGGAGGAGAAGCCTGTGAAAAGATGGCTCAGTATATTGTTGGCTATATGCTGTGTGACCTGTTTGGCAGCTTGTGGGAAACAGGAAGAACCGACAGGCCGGACGATACAGATTTATTATATCAGTAACTCGGAGACAAAAGTGGAAGTGAGAGACTATACGCTTACATCTGAGACTTTCAATGAGCAGCTGGAAGAAGTATTGGCGGCGCTTGCAGATGTACCGGAGAAGCTGGAGTACAAGGCTCCGCTGGCAAGGGGATTTGAGGTTGAAAGTCATCATATTATAAACGGTGCTTTGACACTTAATATGGACTACAAATATCTGGAAATGATACCTACCACAGAGGTACTTGTCAGAGCTGCAATCGTGTGTACATTGATGCAGTTAGAGGAGGTAAGTTCCGTAAGCTTTGCCGTGGGGGGCAATCCGCTGTATGATAATCTGGGAAAGCTTGTAGGTGCAATGACGGCTGATCAGTTCATCAATAATATGGGAAGTGAGATCAGTGCCTATGATACGGTCAATCTGACCTTGTATTTTACCAATGAAACCGGAGACGGTCTGATTGCCGTCAATCGTGAAAAGGCTTATAATACCAACATTTCTCTGGACAGATTGGTAGTAGAAGAAGTGATAGCAGGTCCTTCTGCCACGGTGGAAGGTGTTTATCCTACCATTAACCCGGATACAAAGCCTATATCTGTGTTAACTAAGGATGGTATCTGTTATGTTAATCTGGATGAAACTTTTCTGATACAGGTTTACAATGTGACACCTGATGTGACGATCTTCTCTATCGTCAACTCGCTGGCAGAGCTTAGCAATGTCAACAAGGTCCAGATATCCATCAACGGTGATACTTCTAAAATGTATCGTGAGAAGTATAGTTTCAGTACCTTGTTCGAACGGAATCTGGATCTGGTTACTACATTGAACAAGTAAATTAGAAACAGGAAGGAAAAATGAAATTCTTATGAAAAGACCATTGGGGGCGATTGCCATGGGAGTGGTAATTGCCATGATGGGATGGCTGGCGCTCGTGGGTTCTCTTCCGGGGGCAGGATGGGAAGACAAGCCGCCTGAAGCAGCAGAAATGCTGCTGTCAGGCAGAGTCTATGACGTACAGACGAAACAGATTTATGAATCAAGCCAGCTATGGATCTATATGGACTCTATTACAGTCCATTCAATGAATGCTTCTATCGTGGAAGCAGAGATTTCTTATCACATGATCTGTATCACTGATTCCGGTCAGCGCCCGCCGATTGGCAGCCGGATACAGGTAACAGGTCAATTCGAACCATTTTCCAACGCAACAAATCCGGGACAATTTGATTTAGCCCAATATTATGAGACTCTGGGTATCGGAGGCAGACTGAAAAAAACTGAAGTTGTTGATATCAGCAAAGAATACTCCGTGATAAAGGAGAAACTTTTCAGGCTCCGGGAGTATTGGAGAGAGAAGCTTTTTCAGGCTTTCCCGGAAAAGGAAGCATCTATCCTCTGTGCCATGTTATTGGGAGATAAGTCGGGGGTAGACAGTGAAATCAAAGAGTTGTATCAAAAGAATGGCATTGTTCACATCTTAAGTATTTCAGGATTACATATTACACTCATAGGAATGAGTCTTTACCGTCTGCTTCGAAGGACGGGCTGTCCTGTTATTATTGCAGCAATACTTGGTGGTGTAACCTTAGGTTTGTATGGTGCCATGACCGGTATGGGGGTCTCTTCCATAAGGGCAATCGGAATGTATCTGATTCGAATGATTGGAGAAATTCTGGGACGTACCTATGATATGTTGACATCTCTGGGAATTATGGCCCTGATCATGTTGGCAGTCAGACCTGAGTATTTGAATGACGGAGGGTTCTTGCTATCCTTTGGTTCTATCTGTGGAATCGGTCTGGTACTTCCGCGATTGGAAGGAGAGTCAGAAAGAAATCCTGTAAAGAAAGTCATACTTCCCGGTCTGTCCATAACACTCTTTACTTTACCCATACAATTGAATCTGTTCTATGAGATTCCGGTATATTCCATATTCCTGAATCTGCTGGTGCTGCCCTTTATGGGAACGGTTATGGCAGTGGGAATGGCAGTTATGGTGATACCGGGAATACAGTGGGTGGGGTTACTGAATGTCCTGATCTTAAGAGGATATGAGTGGCTGTGTACATTCTTTGGCTCATTGCCCGGCCATACCTGGAATCCGGGAGCACCTGAAATTTGGCAGATAGTGCTTTACTATAGTTTACTTCTGTTAGCTTTGCAAGTGAAAAAAATATCAGAACAGGGAGAGAATTCCGGCCGGTTAAGCAGAATTGCAAAGCGGTGCCCCAAAGCTGTAAAATGGAGAGGTGAATGGCTATTTATTATCTCAGGGATCTTGGCATTAGCAATACAGTTTCCACAGGAACTGTCTGTTATTTTTCTGGATGTCGGACAGGGGGATTGTATTTGTGTTCACACAAAGGAAGAGACTTATCTGTTTGACTGTGGAAGCAGCAGTGAACGAAATGTAGCGGAGAATATATTGATTCCTTACTTGAAACAGGAAGGTATCAGCCGGTTGGACGGAGTGTTCGTTTCCCACCCTGACAATGACCATATCAGTGGTATTCTGGAACTCTTGGAAACAGGATATGAAGAAGGGATTACAATTGAGAGACTGATACTGCCTGACATTGAAGAGGACAGAAGGCAAGAGGAGCTGGAGGCGCTTCTGTCAGCTGCCGAATTGTCAACAGGAGGCTCTGTACCCATATCTTATATGGGAAAAGGCATAACCTGGCAGAGCGGTAAAGTAAGATTTCTTTGCCTGCATCCCGGTGAAGAAAGTGGCAGCCTGGATTCCAATGCTTATTCGGAATGTTTTCTGATAGAGTATGGTGCATTTTCCATGTTGTTAACAGGCGATGTGGAGGGGGAAGGAGAAAAACAGCTGCAGGAGACACTTTTGGAAATGGGAGTACAAAATATTTCATTATTGAAAGTGGCTCATCACGGTTCCGGAAATTCTACACCGGATGAGTTATTGGAATTGCTTAGGCCGACGGCAGCTGTTATATCCTGTGGCAGGAATAATTCTTATGGACATCCTCATGAGGAGGTATTGGAACGGTTGGAAGAAAAGGGAACGATGATTTATGCTACTCCAAAAACAGGAGCAGTGGAAATGAATATTTCAGGAAGAAAATGGAGGGTGAAACCATATTTGGAGTAACAGCGGGGGGATTGTACTTGCACATCGCGCATCCGTACTGTATAATGATAATGCGATAACACAGACGCATCGTTGCATTAGAAAAGAATGCGTTATAAGGAGCCGCCATGCAGCGAATTAATGATGATATCAAAAATAACAATTTCAAACAGATATACTTGTTATACGGTGAGGAACGATATCTGCGAAGGCAGTACAGGGAGAGGCTGAAGACTGCCCTGTGTCAGGATGGGGACACCATGAACACCCATTTCTACGAGGGAAAAGATATCAATGTAGGTGAGATCATCGACTTGGCGGAAACACTTCCTTTCTTTGCGGAGCGCAGAGTGATTTTCATCCAGAACAGTGGTCTGTTCAAATCCGGCGGGGAAAAGATGGCAGAATATCTTGCCCGGCCCAATGAGACCACATACTTCGTTTTTGCAGAAGGAGAGGTGGACAAGCGCAGCAAATTGTATAAGACGGTGCAGAGCAACGGTTGTGCGGTAGAATTTGCCGTGCAGGAGGAAAGCACCCTGAAGCGTTGGGTAGCCGGTATGCTGAAAAAGGAAGGAAAGCGTGTAACCGAGAATACAGTCAATCTGTTTCTCTTAAAAACCGGAACGGATATGGATAATATTTACATGGAGTTGGAAAAGCTGATTTGTTATTGCATGGATAAGGATGTGGTGGAAGAGGCGGATGTAGAAGCGGTCTGCACCAATCGTATCAGTAATCACATTTTTGATATGATCAATGCAATAGCGGATAAGCAGCTGAAGAAAGCATTGAAGCTGTATTATGACTTGCTGGCACTGAAAGAACCTCCTATGCGAATCCTGTTCCTGATTGCAAGACAGTGTAATATGCTTTGGCAGGTAAAAGAGATGAAAGCCAAGGGCTACGACAATAAAACCATGGGGAGCAAAATCGGCTTGCCGCCTTTCGTGGTGGGAAAATATGTGACGCAGGCTTCCAGATTCCGTACTGCGGACCTGAAAAATGCAGTGCACAAGTGCGTCGAGGCTGAGGAAGCAGTCAAAACAGGTAAGCTGAATGATGTGATGAGTGTGGAAATATTGATTCTGTCAGTTTTTCCGTCATAGTGCGGCTAAAGCAGTCTGCAGTTGATATTTTTAGGGGCACAGGATCTTCGCACAAACGCATTCAGATCCGCAGCGTTGGTTCCTGGTCTTCAGGAGAATACCTGCCACTGGCATGTATGAGAAACTTGACAAAAGGCACCATGGAATTCTGGCAGATATGAAGCATTTGGAGTCCTGACAAAATATCGCCGCCTAATCCGCAGGAAAAATAAGGATAATGAAAAGTTGCCCATTATTTTCAATGACTATATGAACTGCCTCTGGGCTGATCCTACTACCGAGAAGGAACTGCCTGTTATTGATGCAGCAGCGGCTATTGGCTGTGAGTATTACTGTATTGATGCCGGATGGTACACAGATGAATCATGGTGGCCGAGGGTTGGAGAGTGGAATCCATCTAAAGTGAGATTTCCCAATGGATTGAAAGAGGTTACAGATTATATCCACAGTAAAGGAATGATTCCCGGCATCTGGCTGGAAATCGAGTTCATGGGAACACAGTGTGAAATGGCTTCTAAGGTGGAGCGTGGATGGTTCTTTGAGCGCCACGGTAAGGCGGCAGTGGACAGAGATCGGTATCAGCTGGATTTTCGCAATCCTGAGGTTAGGGCATATACTTGGGGCGTAGTGGACCGTCTGATCAAAGAGTACGGAATCGGCTACTTTAAGATTGACTATAACTGCAATGCCTTTATCGGAACGGATTATCAGGCTGACAGCTGCGGAGACGGTCTTTTGGAACATAACAGAGCGTATCTGGAATGGCTTGATGAGATTTTTGAGACTTATCCGGATCTGGTGATTGAAAACTGCAGCAGCGGCGGCATGCGTATGGACTATGCCATGTTGTCCCGCCACAGTATCCAGTCCACCAGTGACCAGACCAGTTACCTGAATTATGCATCCATTGCAGCCAATGCCCCTACCGGGGTGACGCCGGAGCAGGCGGCAATCTGGTCCTATCCCTTATCTGACTCTACCAGAGAGGCTGCCTTTCTGGCCGTGTGGAGGCTAAAAGGCGAAGATACTTGTGAACTGCCTTTGCCGGAGTATCAGGGAAAAAATCTTCAGGTAAAGGTTGCATTCCCGGCACAGGATCAGGCATGTAAAGCAGAGTGGGATGTGCAAAAAGGCGTCGTCCGAGTGACACTTCCGGATGAAAAAATGGCACGAATTTTAGAAATCTGTCAGGAAGAGAAATAATTTTTTATAATCAGAAATATATAAAGCATAAATTTCCTTGGTTTTATGTTGCGGTTCACACGCCAGCCACTGGCATGAAAAGTGCATGCTCGCATGCGACTTTTCATGATCGTGCGCCCGGCGGGAGCGCCATTATATGAGCATAGATAGCTGCGAAGCAGCGGTAAGCGCCGCAGGCGCGGCTTTGCGAATGGCGGGGGTGTTGAGCAGTAACGGTTTCATCTAACAAAGGAAATTATGCTTTATATTTATTATGACAAGCTTTTGGAGTGGAAAAGTTTTAGCAATGGAAGAACTGCGTTGTTAATTGATGGGGCCGGGCGTGTGGGAAAGAGCCATCTTGCAGAGACTTTTGCTAAAAATGAATACAGATCTTTTATGATAATCAATTTTTCCAGTGCAAATCAGAAGGTCAGAGATATTTTCGAAAATGATTTTATGGATTTGGATTTATTTTTTAATAAGCTTTCTTTCATGTATGGAGTAACTCTTTTTAAAAGAGAATCCCTCATAATATTTGACGAAGTGCAACGCTATCCAAAAGCCAGAGAATTGATTAAGTTCCTGGTGGCAGATGGCAGGTATGATTATATGGAAACAGGTTCTTTGATGGACAGGGTAAAGAATACAATTCTGGAATTGTACAGGCAAGATATTATCCGATTCGCGTCAGGATATGAAAGCCGGGTACAAGCCATATTTGATGAAATTCCTGCACAGCTCTCCAAGAAAGAAAAGAAATTCAGTATCACTTCTTTGGGAAAAGATTCTAAAATGCGTACTTATGAAGATGCTTTCATGTGGTTAACGGATGGAATGATAATTAACAACTGTTATAATGCTACAGATCCGACAGTTGGTCTGTCCATGTATATGGATGTTACCAGTCAGAAATGTTATATGGCAGATACGGGATTGTTGGTAACCCATGCAGTTCATGATAATGATGTCATGGAAAATGAGTTGTATAGAGCGGTATTACTGGATAGTATCAGTGTTAATCAGGGAATGCTGATGGAAAATATTGTAGCTCAGGCTTTCAGGCGAAATGGACGCAAACTATATTTTTATTCCAGGAATGATGCGGTAGAGAGAAAGAACCATATGGAGATTGACTTTTTGATTTTGCAGCATAAAAGGATATGTCCGGTGGAGGTGAAATCATCGCGTTATAAAACCCATTCATCCTTAGATAAATTCCGGGAGAAATTTAAAGGGAAAATCGGTCAGGCTTATGTATCCGGGCGATGTACTGGAAACAACCCCTATCCGATGCTGTTTTTTTACAGCCCCTATTATTTTAAGAATTCGTTTTTGGTTGACGTAAAATTTACATTTTGTTATACTAAAAAAGCAGGGTGCATTTCATATGAGCGTGTAGAAAGCGCATGAAAGTATAACGGGGGGTGTGCATTGTGGGACGGCAGGTAGCGATTGGAATTCAGCAATTTAATAGTATCATAGAAAATAATTGTTTTTATGTAGATAAAACATGTTTTATTAAAGAATGGTGGGATAGTAGGGATGCAGTTACTCTGATTACACGTCCCCGCCGTTTTGGAAAAACACTGACCATAAGCATGGTGGAGCAGTTCTTTTCCGTAGAGTATGCCGGACGCAGTGATTTGTTTGAGGGGCTGTCTATCTGGCAGGACAATAGGTTTCGAGATCTACAGGGAAGCTATCCGGTATTGAGCCTTTCCTTTGCAAATGTGAAAGAAACCACATATGCGAAGACGAAACAACGGATCTGTCGGTTGATAACAGAACTATATGAAAAAAACAGATTTTTGTTAGAGAGTGACTTGTTGACAGAGAGAGACAAAGCGTTTTATCTTGAAATGGATAAGGATATGCCGGAAGAAACGGCAAGCTATGCATTGCATAAGCTCTCCGATTTATTGTATCGCTATTATGGGAAAAAGGTTATCATTTTGTTGGATGAATATGATACTCCCATGCAGGAAGCATATGTGGCCGGATTTTGGGATGAGTTGGTAGAATTTACCAGAAGTTTGTTTAACTCTACATTTAAAACCAATCCCTATTTGGAGTGCGCCATCATGACAGGGATTACCAGAGTAAGTAAGGAATCCATTTTTTCAGATCTGAACAACTTGAAAGTAGTGACTACTACATCCAATGAATATGCAGATTGTTTTGGGTTCACAGAAGAAGAAGTATTTGCAGCAATGGATGAATATGGATATACCGAGAAGGCTGAGGTCAAGAAATGGTATAATGGTTTTACATTCGGAGAAAAAAAAGATATCTACAATCCCTGGTCGATTTTGAATTATCTGTGTTAATGCTCCCATGATTTGACATAAAATTGCTTCTTTGTATTGTCGCTGAACTGCTCGTTTTTCTGTCACTTTGTCTTCTGGAGTGCGTGCAGCTTGAGAGCTGCACGCACTCCTTGGTATTACAAAGTCAGTTTATAT
>JAZQAT010000078.1:0-10783 GCA_045545375.1 Acetatifactor sp. | reverse complement strand
CTACATTGTAGGGAATGCCTTCTGTGATCATTTTTTCTTCCAGCATACGGGCTTGAGCGTTGGTTCTGTAAAGGACTGCGCAATCTCCGTACTTCCTGCCCTTTTTCACTTTGGCACAGATATCTCTGGCAATATAATCGGCCTCATCGTATCCGGTGTCAAACTGCCTGTACTGAACCAAATTGCCTTCTCCCTTGTCTGTCCAGAGCGCTTTGTCTTTCCGTCCCTTATTGTTGCGAATGACCGTATTAGCCGCATTCAGGATGTTCTGGGTAGAACGGTAATTCTGTTCCAGCTTGATCACTTTCGCTTCCGGATACACTTTTTCATAATCCAGAATGTTCCTGATATTGGCTCCGCGGAACTTGTAAATAGACTGATCATCATCTCCCACCACACATAGATTGCGGTAACGGTCCGCTAACAGCCTGATCAGCTCGAACTGCGCTGTATTGGTATCCTGGTACTCGTCCACCATAATATAGCGGAATCTTTCCTGATAATACTGCAGCACCTCCGGACATACTTTGAAAAGCTCCACTGTCTTGCAGATCAGATCATCGAAATCCAGTGCGTTATTTTTTTTCAGAACCTCCTGATATTCTTTGTAAACCATAGCGATTTTTTTCTTTTCAAAATCACCCATGACCTTCAACTGATACTCCATAGGGCCGATCAAGTCATCCTTCAGGGAAGAAATTGCATTCATAAAAGTACGCTCACGCACTCTCTTCGTGTCGATATCAAACCGCTTGCAGATATCCTTGATGACAGTCTTCTGGTCGTCTGTATCATATATGGTAAAATTGTTATCATAGCCCAGTTTGTCTATGTATCGGCGCAGAATCCTTACGCAGGTGGAATGGAAGGTAGATACCCAGACCTGGTCAGCTCCGAAGCCTACGATCCGGTCTACGCGTTCTCTCATTTCCCGGGCAGCTTTATTGGTAAAAGTAATGGCCAGAATGTTCCAGGGATTCACGCACATCTCATCTATCAGGTATGCTATCCTGTGTACCAGCACTCTGGTCTTACCGCTTCCGGCTCCCGCCAGAAGAAGGAGCGGCCCTTCCGTTGTAAGGACCGCCTCTTTCTGTTCTTTATTCAGTGTATCGTAAATGCTCATAAAACCTCTTTCTATTTGACATCATCATCATTAAAGATATCGCCGCACTCCGGGCAGAACTTGGGAGGCTTGGTAGGGTCTTTAGGCTCCCAGCCGCATTTGTCACAGCGATATGCTACTGCTCCTGCCGGTTTTCTGGCACCACATTCCATACAGAATTTTCCCTGGTTTACAGTACCGCAGCTGCAGGTCCACCCCGCGTCTGCAGGCTTTTTAGCACCACACTCTCCACAGAATTTCCCCTTATTGTCTGCCTTACCACAACTGCAGGTCCATCCTGCTGCAGGTGTACCTGCCTGAGATGATGGCTGCATGGGGGTAAAGCCCATCTGAGCAGCTGTAGGCTGCTGATTTCCCAGTTGTCCCTGTCCGTAAGACTGGCCGCTCATCTGGAACAGCTGCCCTGCCTGAACACCACCTGCCTGAGCAGCCATGTTCATATTGGCAAAAGCCATCATGGGACCGGCGGCCTTGTTACTTGCAGCTGCCCTCATTGCATCTGCCTGGGCTGAAGCAAGCTCTGCGGCTGCCATACCGGGATTGCGATATACTGCCTTCTTCTGCAGTTCCTTGATCATCTTCTCATCTTCTTCAGAAGCATTCATGCCACGGATATTCAGGGATACGATCTCGATACCGCGAAGTTCTCTCCACTTGCTGCTCAGCTCCTGGTTCAGGATCTCTGCAAGCTCCATGCTGTGGGCGGGAACAGCACTGTAGCGCACTCCCATTGCAGAAATTTTGGCAAAAGCAGGCTGCATGGCATTCATCAATTCTGCTTTTAACTGACTTGCAATCTGAGACTTCTCAAAGCTTTGAGATACATTACCGCATACATTCTTATAAAACAGCAGCGGATCACAGATACGGAAAGAGTATTCTCCGTTACATCTGATGGAGATGTCCACATCCAGACCGATATTAGCATCCACCACCCGGAAAGGAATGGGTGTTGCTGTTCCAAACAGATTGCTCATATTTTCCTTAATATTAAAGTAGTACACTCTTTGATCCTTAGCAGTGGCACCACCAAATGTAAATCGTTTGCCTACTGCTTTGAAGGTATCCATGATACTTTCTTCCAGATTGCCGGAAAACAGGCTGGGTTCCGTGGAATTATCATATACAAATTCACCTGCATCTGCGCAGAACTCCACTACCTGTCCCTGATCTACAATAATCATACACTGTCCTTCATTAACTGCAATGATGGAACCATCTGTAATAATATTATCATTCCCTTTATTAGCATTCCTGCCATTATTTACTTTCTTCCTGCCCTTTACTACTAATACATCAGATGAAAGAGAATCACAATAAAAATACTCTCTCCACTGATCCTGCAACATGGTTGTTACGGCATCTTTTGCTGCTTTTATAAGTCCCATATACCCTTGCCTCCCGTCTTCTGGTAATTATCTTTTTCTATTCTATCAAATTTTATGAATTCTCTCAACAGCTTTCTGAAATAATCTTTACAAATCTTCCATTTTCATCTAAACTATATCTTAACACTGTGCTTTACATCCCGGAATCAGAAACCGGGCGTCTTAGCGAAGCACATAACAAAATAACTGTTATATCAGGCATAACAAGAGGGAAGTATAAAATGGGCAAGAAAGCAACAAAAGCAGCTGACAACATGTATTATCAGGCGCGCTCCGAAGCCGCCGAAACCAATCCTGATCTGACAAGCCGTGAAAAGGCTGCCGAGATCATAGGCATCGACCGTACCCGTCTGGCACGCATCGAGCTGGACACCATTGCACCGTATCCGGAAGAAGTCAAAGCCATGGCCATCGCTTACAATACACCGGAACTCTGCAACTCTTACTGCGCACAGGAATGTCCTCTCGGGCGCGGCAGCGTAAAGGAAGTCACCATTGACGATTTTGACCGTCTGGCACTGAAGGTACTTGGCTCTCTGAAAGATATCGATTCTCTCAGAACGGCTCTCATAGCCATCTCGGAAGATGGTGTCATTGAAGAATCCGAACAGCCCGCTTTTCAGGCCATCCTGGATTCTCTTGAGAAAATCAGTACCAATGCCAAAGCACTTCAGCTTTGGGCAATGAAGAATATCAGGCTGAAAAAATAGAGCTACTATACATACAAAAGTCAGCTGCTGAGAGATCGATTCATATCAGCTGCTGACTTTTATTGTTCCATTTTATTTATCGCAGCCCTTCATTTTTCTCTTACTGTGCTGCCTTTTCAGCAAATTCTGTAGTCACCAGATCCTCATAAGGAACCCGCTTTTCAAGTACTTTAGATTCTTCCAGAATATTCTGAAGCAAAGTGAAAGCTTCTTCTTCAAAAATCAGATTCTCTTTCCAGGTATCCTGTACATAATATCTTTCCACAATAGTAGTCAGTGTCTCAAGTTCGGTACCTTCAAACTGAGGTGCGATTACTTTGGCGATTTCTTCCGGAGTGTGGCTCTGTACATAGTCCATTCCCTTTTGCAAAGCATTGGTAAATGATTGAATGATCTCCGGATTCTCTTCGATATAGCTCTTCTTTGCAGAGAAAGCTGTATAAGGAACATACCCGGAATCTTCGCCAAGAGATGCTACAACGTAACCGTCTCCCTTAAGCTCAAGAGAAGTCGCATGAGGCTCGAATTCGACCGTGAATTCTGCCTGACCGCCGGAGAAAGCAGCTGCGGTAGAGCCAAAATCTATGCTCTGGTCAATGTTCACATCCGTTGCCGGATCGATATTATTTTTCTTCAGGATATATTCAAATACCATTTCAGGCATACCGCCTGCTCTTCCGCCCAGAACGTCCTTTCCTTTCAACATATCCCAGCTGAAATTCTCAATGGGTTCTCTGGCTACCAGGAAATTTCCTGCACGCTGCGTCAGCTGTGCAAAGTTCACAACATAATCCTGGGTTCCGCCTGCATAAGTGTAGATCGTACTTTCACTTCCCATGAAACCAATGTCAGCTTCTCCGGTGAGTACCGCTGTCATAGTTTTATCTGCCCCAAAGCCGCACACCAGGGTAAGCTCAATACCTTCTTCATCAAAGTATCCTTCCTCAATCGCCACATACATGGGTGCGTAGAAAATAGAATGTGCCACTTCATTCAGTGTGACTTCAGAAAGCCCATTCCCGTTTGCAGGCTTTTTGCTGCAGCCTGCCAGTGAAAGCGCCAGCAGACACACTGCCAGCAATGATACTATCATTCGCTTCTTCATAATAACCTCCAATTTTCAGGATAGTTTATTATATTGCGAATAAGAGAAAATGTGCCTGACAATCCTGTTCAGACACATCATTTTGAAAATTACTTTTTCGGTTCCTTATTTTTAATGTCTCCTGATTTTCTTCGTTCAGAAATATCATCTACCATTTTCTCTATGATCATCTTTTTAATGTAGACGTCATAGCTCAGCAGACAGATGAAAGCAAAAATCTGTAAAAATTCCTGATCTTCCTCTTCTGCCTGGTCGAAAGTGGACTGTGCTTTAGCAAATTTATCTTCCACATCCTTCTTCAGTACTTCTATCTCGTCTTTCTCCATACTGAACACTTCCTGATATATCTTTTCCAGACTGAACTCTTTGTCATTCTGAAAATACTTCTCCGTAATTGGGTTAAGCAGCGTCTGTATGTCACTGATAGACAGAACATTTTTATAATAGTAGATAAAAAAGAGTAAAAGAACGTGCTCTTTGGAATATTTCTTTTTCACAGGCGGAGGAAGCAAGTCATTTTTCGCATAATTATTGATCATGGTCTTGGTCATGACCTTATCAACTCCGGGATTGCGCGCCAGATTACGCAGCCTGTTATCCATAAACGTAGTCACCTGATCCATATACAAATCAATATTTGGAATATCAGCTGACTTGACATATTCCAGCTTGTCCAGTCCCTCCAAAATACTGTGCAGCAGATTCTCTGTATCTATCGTCATTATTTTAAGCCCCCTTCTTTGGTACAGGGCTTTTTCAGCCCATTCGTACTCCTCTATTATATAGTATTCAAAACTACATGACAACACTTTTCTCTATAAAGTTTATATTAAATTAAGTAATTGTCTGTTTACTTTATAACTTCTATATGCTAAAATGTATTTGGTTAGCACTGTAATATTTTACAGTGCAAAAGCAAGCAGAGAGGTATTTAAATGAACAAGAAAATAAAAACAGAAGCAGTAGACAGTCTTTTTGATGCCATCTTAAGCCTGGAAAACAAGGAAGAGTGCTATAGCTTTTTTGAAGACTTATGTACAGTCAATGAACTCTTGTCCCTGTCACAGCGCTTTGAAGTAGCTTCCATGCTAAAGGATCGCAAAACTTATCTGGAGATTGCAGAAAAAACCGGCGCTTCCACAGCTACTATCAGTCGTGTGAATCGATCTCTGAATTATGGCAACGATGGATATGATCTGGTTTTCGGTCGTATTGGCAAATAATTTATTAACACAAAGCCCCTTTCCGATTGCATTTGGCATTGGTAAGGGGCTTTCTATGTACATAATAGTCACTCCGGTTCAATGGCTGTAACAGCTGTCAGGAAACCTCCTGAACCGCCTCTGCCTCCCGGGCACTCTCCTCTTCATTTTCCCGAAGTGTCTCTTCTTTTACTTCCCGCAGCGCATCCTGCAACGCCTCCTTCGCAGTCCGCTTGTTAGGTCTGTCAGAAGGCTTGACGCCTTTTGGTATCTCCGGCTTTTCCTCTTTCTCCTTAACCTCCTGATACATAAAGCAATTCCCCTGGAATACAGCGTTTTCATCAATAATAATTACTTTGGTAGTAACATCCCCCAGTACTCTGGCTGTAGCCGTCAAATCTGCCTTCCTCGGTGCTACCACATTTCCCAGCACCTCTCCGCCGATGATTGCAGCTTCTGCGGTTACACTTCCATTGATTTTGCCGCCGGATCCCAGAATCAGGGTACCGGTGATCTTTACATCGCCGTTAACAATACCATCCACTCTTGCCGAACCTTCCGCAGTAAAGCCTCCTGCGAACTCAGAACCGGCTCCCAGCATGGTGTTAATTCTGATGTTGGCATTCTCTTTTTTCCCAAACATGCGTCTTCCTCCTCGATGTCAGTTAACCATTTATCGGCAGCATCTCTGCCGGATCGATATAGATTTCGTCTTTCATGATCTGATAACCGAACTTCGCATTATTAGAGTCTATAATGTATATTGTGGTGCCTTTTGCCACAGTATCACCCAGCTTCACATTTACATTCCCCTTATTGCGATAAATGGTAATATATCCGTTACCATGATCTACCCATACACTGTGACCATATTCGGGATCTTCGTTGATGGCTGTGACTGTACCGTTTGCAGTTGCTATTACAGTCACTCCCGCGGATGCTGTAAAGATATACATTGGATCCCCATCTGTCTTTTCTTCCATATGAGCAGAACCTGTAAGAGGATATTCTGTAGGTAAAGCCTGTTCTTCCAGTGTTCCTGTAAGTTCCTCGATTGTAGCAGTCTTCTGATTCACCGTTTCACTCAGAAGCGCTATTTTTTCATTCAGTCCCTCAATCTCTGCAGTCATTCCTTCAATCTCGGTGTTCAATCCTCCGATCTGCTCCTGTAATCCTGCAATCTCTTCCTCTTTCCTGGTTACAATCGCTTTCTCTTCATCGATCCGGCGATTTGCAACCTCCCATACCTTCTGTTCATAGATAAAATATCCCAGGATAACGCCGAGAATCACGCAGCCTGCGATAATCAGCACCTGCAAAAGCCAGGGCTTGATCCGAAATTGTTTCACATTTGCATCCACTGCATCAGACGTCACGATAATCACATGATTGTTCTGGTGCTTATGTTTTTTTCGTTCCATAGAAAAATCACCTCCGGTAAACGTATCTATTTTACCACAGGTGACTCTTTCATTCAACGTTATCTTAACATTTTTGTAACATTTTCCCAGTCTATTTCTTGATTTTCTCTTAAACTACAGAATTTTTCTTTCAATTTTTGTGCAAAACTCCTAAACATCGAGAGCCATATCTCCCTTTTGAATCCACCCCTTCTTTCTCATGAACTCAGAAACAACCAATGTAACAACAGCCGGAAGGATAAAATGCATCACCAAAATCAAAATGAAAGCTTCAAAACTGCTCTTTCCGTCTGCTACCATAGAGCCATAAGCTGAAAACTGTCCTACAAATCCGGCAGAACCCATTCCGGAACCAACCGGTGTACTGGTCATATGTAACACTGCAGAAGCTACCGGTCCTAAAATGGCACTGGAAACAATTGCAGGTATCCAGATAATCGGTTTCTTTACAATATTGGGAACCTGAAGCATGGAGGTTCCTACTCCCTGTGCAATCAGTCCACCCATCTTATTCTCGCGGTAGCTTGCTACTGCAAAGCCAACCATATTACAGCAGCAGCCGATTGTAGCTGCACCTGCTGCCAACCCACTGATATTCATAGCTACGCCGATTGCTGCTGAACTGATGGGAAGTGTGAGAATCATGCCCATGAGAACAGATACAATGATACCGCCGATAACAGGATGCTGCTCAACATTGACATTGACTAAGGCTCCCAGCCAGCTCATAAATGTAGTTATCGGCGGGCCTGCAACCAGACCTACTACTGCACCGGACATGATACATACAAGCGGCGTTACGATAATATCCACTTTAGTCTTACCGGCTACAAGCTGTCCGATCTTGATAGCTACCAAGGCTGCAATAAAGGCTCCCAGAGGTTCACCCGGTTTTCCCAGGGCAAATGCTTCCATAGCAGTTACAGTCGGCCATGCTCCAATCATACCGGCTACAGCGGCAGATACCGTCACAAGGGGACCCTGCTTGAATTTACAGGCAACTCCAACACCTATACCGGCACCGGTCAGCGTCTTGGCAACATTACTGATAGCAACAATATAAGTTCCTGCCGTTCCCCCGATCAGGCTGCCAATCTGCGCTATAATGGTTCCTATGATCAACGTTGAGAAAAGTCCCAGTGCCATTCCGCTTAGGCCGTCAATAAAGATTTCATTCATCCATTTTTTTATCTTATTCATACGCTCCCTCATTTCTAATGTGTTCTTTACATTTACATGCTTTCATTTCTTGTATTCTGCGTTCTACCGCTGCGCCTTTATCTTGTCAGCTGTCTTGTCAGCTGTATGTACTCTATCACAACTCCGCTAGAAAATCAAGAACTTTTTTCTTTACTTTTCAAAAACATTGTGCTATTCTATGCTTGTTGCAGGAGTTGCAGCGCGATTGATTATTTGGAGGTATCACAATGAACAAAGGTACAGTAAAGTGGTTCAACAACCAAAAAGGTTATGGTTTCATCTCTGACGAAGCCGGTCATGATGTATTCGTACATTACTCCGGTCTGAACATGGAAGGTTTCAAGACTCTGGAGGAAGGCGCAGCCGTTGAATACGAAGTAGTTAACGGTGAAAAGGGACCTCAGGCTGTTAATGTAACCAAGTTATAAGCCACATTTATAAGAGACAGAAAAAGGGCTGTATACCGAGCGGTATACAGCCTTTTATGATTTGCTGCAGCATTTCAGAAAAAATCCAGAACATCCTCAAACCTCATGTTCCCCCCAAACAAATCCAGAGCACTGCCTATGGTCACATTTACTCTACCTTTCCCCAATGCCTTTAACAGACGTAAATCTTCAAAATCATGCACTCCACCGGCATAAGTTACAGGCCTCCGTCCCCAGTCCCCCAGCATACTTACCAGCGTCTGTTCGATTCCCTGTGCTTTTCCTTCCACATCTACTGCATGGATCAGGAATTCATCACAGGAATCAGCCAGCCTGTCAAGCAGACTCATATTCATGATTTCCTGTGTCACCTTCTGCCATCTGTCTGTAACTACCCTGTATTCCTCCCCTACTTTTCGACAGCTGACATCCAGAACCAGCCGTTCTTTTCCCACGGCCTTCCTCATTGCTTCCAGTTTGTCAAAATGAATCATGCCATCTTTAAATACATAAGAAGTCACAATCACATGACTGGCACCTGCCTCCAAAAATTCTGATGCATTCTCCGGAGTGATGCCGCCGCCTACCTGAAGTCCTCCAGGATAGGCTGACAGTGCCAACAAAGCCTGCTTCCTGGTAGCTTCATAATGCTCACTGGAAGATGGATTGAGCAAGATCACATGCCCACCTTTGATATCATATTGCTGATACAGTCCGGCATAAAAGGCTGCATCCTGCCCCGATACAAAATTCTCAACAGCCTGATCATTCTTATCCTTTAAGCTGCCTCCAACAATCTGTTTCACCTGTCCGTTATGAATATCAATACATGGTCGAAATTCCATTGTCTGTTCCTCCTTGTTGCTCTGTTGGGGGCTGCGTCCCCTTATATCGGACACGTCTTTGATGATTCTCTTCCATTTCGTCCTCCAAATCAGTAGATATCACTTTTCACTATTATACACGCTCTTACAACTATCTGCAATCCTTTGAAAAAAACATGAATAAAACATTTTTTTTTGAAGAGACTAAGTAACGAGCTAAGTAAACTCACACAAGTATAAGCTCTGCAACAATGTTTTCATAAATAGGGCATCTGCCCAAAAGGAGGACTCTATGAAGAAAAGTAAAAAACTTCTTGTGTTGGGAATCATCCTGACCTATGTGTGCCTGGCAGCAGCCTGCACCAGGAAAAGCACAGACAACAATGGCAACAATTCCGGTACTATGGCCGGAACTGATGCCACTGAAAACGGAAACACCACAAACGGTTCCACAAATGGAACTACAAACGGCACTGATAATGCAAACGGAACCACAGGTACTGACCACATCAATGATAATGCTGTTACCGGTACAGACGGAATTATAAATGATACAACCGGTACCCACGATGGAGTCATAAATGATGCGGGCAACACTGTAGGAAATGCGGTAGAAGATGCAGGTAATGCAGTAGGAAATGTGGTAGAAGATGCTGCAAACGGCGTATCTGATATAACAAATGACGTTCTCGGCAATGACAACAACAACAACAACAACAATACTACTGCTACAGACAATAACCGCTAAAATAAACGGCTGCACATTGCCCTTTGGGGTTCTGTGCAGCCATTTTATGACTAACGCCATACACCTTCAATCAGCGTACCATCCCGATATGCCTCCAGAAGAGCTTCCAGATAATAGATATTTTCTTTTATTTCCCGTCCATCATCCGTATCCGAGACCATCTTTCTGTAGAAATAATTTTCCACCACCATGGAATCGGAGAAGATATCGGATTCATTGATAAGCGCTGATTCCATGGATTTAAAAGGCTCATGAGCCACCAGACGCATACCTCTGGAATTACATACCAGTGTATAGCCTGCAATCCCGGTCTTCTCATGGTATGCTTCGGAAAAGCCTCCATCAATGATAAGCAGCTTGCCACCACACTTGATGGGCGATTCCCCATGAATCTGTTCCACCGGCACATGTCCGTTTACGATGTGGGCATCCTTTGCACTCAATCCAAATTCATTCAGAATATGATTGACGATTTCTTCCTTTTCCAAAAGCTTATAATAACAGTTTTTCTTTTCATAGTGGGTCTCGGAATCTGTCACAAAGTAGCGCTCGAAAGTAGCCATCTTTTCCTTACCGAATACCGGTGAACCGGGGCCTGTCCAGATATACCAGAGGATATCCTGACCATCCC
>JAZQAT010000077.1:0-37394 GCA_045545375.1 Acetatifactor sp. | reverse complement strand
CGCTTGGCCTCCGACTTACCCGTCCTTGACAGAATCAGAAGATGATTTTGTTGAGGACGGGTTTTTATCATGTAGAAAATTTCTACATGATAAAAAGCCCTCCGGGCAGGATCGCAGGTACGTTGTCTGGTGCATGCGGCGCAGCTGACTGCTTAGAAGCGCTTGGAGTGAATATCACCATTGAGCCTGAAAAAAGTGCCCGGATTTTAAAAGAAATAGGCATCTGCTTCCTGTTTGCTCAGAAATATCACACAGCTATGAAATATGTGGCTCCTGTCCGTAAGGAACTGGGTGTTAGAACCATATTCAATATCCTGGGTCCTCTCTCCAATCCGGCCTGTGCAAATCTGCAGATTATGGGCGTGTATGATGAGAGCCTGCTGGAACTCATGGCCAAAGTGCTTTCCAATCTTGGAGTAAAGAGAGGCATGGTAGTGTATGGACAGGATAAACTGGATGAAATTTCCTTAAGCGCACCTACCGGTGTATGTGAAATAGAGGAAGGAAGCTTCCGGACTTATACCATTACACCGGAACAGTTTGGATTTACAAGATGTGCAAAGGAAGATCTTGTAGGTGGTACCCCTCAGGAAAATGCAGAGATTACACTGGAAATCCTAAAGGGCAGGAAAGGTCCCAAAAGAGATGCAGCAGTCTTAAATGCGGCAGCGGGACTTTATGTAGCAGGAAAAGCAGATACCATGACAGAAGGCGTCCGTCTTGCTCAGGAAATGATAGACAGCGGAAAGGCATTAAAGCAGCTGGTAAGTTTTGTACGGCTGTCCAATGAATAGGTGAAGCCATGATTTTAGAGCAGATTGCAGAGAAGACAAAAGAGCGGGTGGCAGAGCAGAAAAAAATCATTTCTCCGGCTGAGTACAGAACTAAGGCAGAGGTGGCTCGGGCAGAGGAGTTTCGGTCAAAGACAGCCCGAACAGAGTTGTTGAATGATGCAGTCAATTCAGAGGGTGCTGGCAATCCATTTTACAGTGCACTTGCAGAACCGGGAATCAGTTTTATCTGTGAAGTGAAAAAAGCATCCCCTTCCAAGGGTGTCATTGCTGAGCATTTTCCCTACTTAGAGATAGCCGGAGAATACGAAGAGGCAGGTGCGAATGCCATTTCTGTACTGACGGAACCATATTTCTTTCAGGGAAGCAATGAGTATCTGAAGGAAATTCGTGCAAACGTATCACTGCCTATTCTTCGAAAGGACTTTACGGTAGATGAGTATATGATTTATGAAGCAAAGGCCATTGGCGCTGATGCAGTGTTGTTGATTTGTTCTATTTTGTCACAGGAACAGTTGAATGAATACAGGCTTCTGGCAAAGGAACTGGGGCTTGCAGCCCTTGTGGAAGCCCACGATGAGAGAGAAGTGGAGATGGCACTTAAGGCAGGAGCCGAGATCATAGGCGTCAATAACAGGAACCTGAAAGACTTTACAGTAGATATCAATAATTCTTTGAGATTAAGAAAGCTGGTGCCCGACAGTATTTTATTTGTATCAGAGAGCGGCATGAAGACACCGCAGGATATTCAGAGATTAAGAGAAAACGGTACCGATGCTGTGCTGGTCGGTGAAACCTTTATGAGGAGTACTGATAAAAAGGCAGTGTTACAGTCGCTTCGGGGAGATGCGCTATGAAAAGGGAGAATGCAGAGAAGCATAAGACGAAAATCAAAATCTGTGGTCTTACCAGAGAAGAAGACATTCTGTGCGCCAATCAATTGAAGCCGGATTATGTAGGCCTGGTGTTTGCAAAAAGCAGGCGGCAGGTCACAATGGAGCAGGCGGTAAGATTAAAGAAGCTTTTAGACCCGGATATCACTGCTGTGGGGGTCTTCGTAGATGAGGAGCCGAAGCAAATTCTGGAATATTTAAGCAGAGGTATCATTGATGCGGCACAGCTTCATGGAAACGAATCTGAAGGTACTATACGATTCCTACGCAGGACATCGGGAAAGCCTGTTATTAAGGCAGTTGTAGTCAGGCAACCGGAAGATATCCTGAAATGGAAAGATACGGAGGCAGATTATCTGTTGCTTGACAGCGGAAAAGGAAGTGGGGAAACTTTCCGGTGGAGCCTGATGGAAGATGCAGTCGGAGAGTCAGAAATAGCTTTTGAAAAGAGTATATTTCTGGCAGGCGGAATACATCCGGGAAATATTCACGAGGCCATCCGGAATGTACATCCATATTGCATCGATGTAAGTTCCGGGGCGGAGACAGATGGAGTAAAAGATCCGGTGAAAATGAAAGCCCTGGTGGAAGCGGTAAGGAATATAGGCGTGTAGGAGAAAAACACAAGGTATGCTGAAATATCAAATTAGGATGTCAGCGTGTGAAGTATAAAATAGGAAGGAAAGAAGTATGAGCAAAGGCAGATACGGAATACACGGAGGTCAATATATCTCCGAAACATTGATGAATGAACTGATCAAACTGGAGGAGTGCTACGAATTTTATAAGAAGGATCCGGAATTTAACAGAGAGCTCCAGAAGTTGCTTAACGAGTATGCAGGCAGACCGTCCCTGTTGTATTATGCAGAGAAAATGACGAAAGACCTTGGCGGTGCCAAGATTTATATTAAGAGAGAAGATCTGAACCATACCGGTTCCCATAAAATCAATAATGTACTGGGACAGGTGCTGATGGCGAAGAAGATGGGCAAGACCAGAGTTATCGCTGAGACAGGCGCAGGTCAGCACGGTGTAGCGACAGCTACGGCAGCTGCTTTGCTGGGGCTGGAATGCGAAATTTTCATGGGGAAGGAAGATACAGACCGTCAGGCTTTAAACGTATATCGTATGGAACTTCTGGGGGCGAAAGTGCATCCTGTAACAACAGGTACCATGACGCTGAAAGATGCGGTAAACGAGACGATGCGGGAGTGGACCAACCGTGTGTCAGATACTCATTATGTGCTGGGCTCAGTTATGGGACCGCATCCTTTCCCGATGATAGTCAGAGATTTTCAGAGTGTCATCAGTAAGGAAGCGAAGGAACAGATTCTGGAGGCAGAAGGAAAGCTTCCGGCAGCAGTCATCGCCTGTGTGGGCGGCGGCAGCAATGCCATGGGAATGTTCTACAATTTTATAGAAGACAAGGAGGTAGAGCTGATCGGCTGTGAGGCGGCAGGAAAAGGTGTGGATACTGCATTCCATGCTGCAACCATAGCAAAGGGCTCACTGGGTGTATTCCACGGTATGAAGTCCTATTTCTGCCAGGATGAAAACGGACAGATCGCTCCTGTTTATTCTATATCTGCAGGATTGGATTATCCGGGCATCGGACCGGAGCATGCACACCTTCACGATATCGGAAGAGCGCAGTATGTACCGGTAACGGATGATGAGGCAGTCAGTGCATTCGAGTATCTGGCCAGAACGGAAGGAATCATCTGTGCTATTGAAAGTGCCCATGCTGTAGCCCATGTGCGCAAGATCGCAGCCAATTACAGTCCTGAACAGAGCATCATCATATGCCTGTCCGGACGCGGAGACAAAGACGTAGCAGCCATTGCAAGATACAGAGGAGTAGATATTCATGAATAATAAATTAAGCAAAGTATTTGACAATCCTAACCATAAAGCATTTATCGCATTTATCACAGCCGGGGATCCTTCCGCAGACTGTACCGTTTCCTACATTTTAGAAATGGCGGAGGCAGGAGCGGATTTAATCGAAATCGGCATTCCATTTTCAGATCCCACCGCAGAGGGTGTGGTCATACAGGAAGCTAATATTAGGGCGTTAAGAGGCGGCATGACGACAGACGGTGTCTTTGACATTGCAAGAAGAGTCCGTGAAAAATCACAGGTTCCTCTGGTGTTCATGACTTATTTAAATCCGGTGTTCCATTACGGGTATGACAGATTTTTGGCAAAGTGTGAAGAACTGGGCGTGGACGGTATCATTATTCCGGATCTGCCGTTTGAAGAAAAGGATGAAGTGGCAGTGCCTGCTGC
Organism: Acetatifactor sp.; assembly: GCA_045545375.1. Lineage (GTDB taxonomy): Bacteria > Bacillota > Clostridia > Lachnospirales > Lachnospiraceae > Acetatifactor. The sequence goes on along the minus strand of JAZQAT010000077.1, from coordinate 33,421 downwards.
AGCCCATAATGTCAGCCTGATTTCCATGATCGCACCGACATCGGAAAGCAGGATTCAGAAGATTGCTTCCCAGGCGGAAGGATTTATTTACGTAGTCTCTTCTATGGGCGTTACAGGAGTCAGAAATGAGATTAAGACAGATATCGGCTCCATGGTGGAAAGCATCCGCAAAGTGACTGATGTGCCAAGTGCAGTGGGATTTGGTATCAGTACGCCCGAGCAGGCTGCAGCGATGGCGGCAGTGTCAGACGGTGCTATCGTGGGAAGTGCTATTGTGAAGCTGATCGCAAAAGAGGGGGAGAACGCTGCCCCTGTGCTGCGAGAGTATGTGAAGAGCATGAAGGAAGCGGTGGCAGGTGTATAAAGCGCTGCAGGCGCGGCTTGGAGAATGGCGTGGGCTGAACTGTTATGAAAAGTAACAATAATCTGGATGAGTAGATGAAAAAAAGCTGGACATTTTGCCGTATCTGAGTTATAGTAAGTAAGTCAAACAGAGTAGGGAAGATAGCGTTAAGTGCCGCCGTAAACGGGGAGTTGATGGGCGGACGAAGGCTTAGCCGCGGTTATCTTCCCGCATCCCGCTGGAGGTACATAATATGAATGAGAAGAACTGTAAGCTTTTTGCAACTCCTTTTTCAGCAGAATATTGGCGGTTGTCTGCCAATGAGCTGAAATCTACCAGGGTATTAGTGCTGGCCGCCCTTTTGACGGCGCTGCGCATCGCCATCAAATCCCTGAAAATCCCTATTGGCCCTAATTTAACCATTACATTTGGGTTCGTTATCAATGCCCTTGGATCCGCTATTTACGGACCGGTAGTGGCGGCAATTACATCTGCTATCAGCGATACGGTGGGGTCGATATTGTTCCCGTCAGGCACCTACTTTTTTCCGTTTACGCTTGTAGAGATGGCAGGTGGTGTGATTTTTGCGTTGTTTTTCTATCGGGCGAAGATAACGACGATGCGGGTTGTACTGGCCCGTTTCTTTGTAACTGCAATCTGTAACCTGATTTTGAATCCGATCTGCATGTATTATTACTATAAGATATATTCAGAGCAGTCGTACGCTATTTTTACATTGCCAAGAGTAGTAAAGAATCTGGCACTGTTCCCGATTCAGGCGCTGATCCTAGTGATTTTCTTCAATGCGCTGCTGCCTGTTACCAATCGGATGGAACTGACATACACAGGGAATACTAAGTTAAAAATCGGACGAAGAGAGTCTATGGCGATTGTGCTGCTGACAATAGTAGCTGCATTGGCTGTTGTCGGATATTATTGGTATCGGGCGCTTTCATGAACGGAATCGTAACTGCCCCGGGTTACAATTCAGTCGTCCTAGTGACGTTCAGCCCGCGCCATTCGCAAAGCATCGAAGATGCTTTTAGCTGCAGCCTGCGGCGCTTTCCGCTGCTTCGCAGCTATCTTTGCTCATTAGCAGGCGCTCTGCTCATAGCCCGTACAACGTGCTCATTCATGTAAGCATGATTCGCCCGTTATATGGGCTATGGCTGAATTGTAACGAAAAATAGGTGAAAATATAAAAATTTTAGTTGACAAACCCATCACGACTATGTATAATGAATCAGTGTGTGAATGAACTTACACAGGAGAATGCTATGTTAGTGAATTTATCTGATGTTTTAACATCTGAAGGCAAGAAGACACATTTAAGTGTTCCTTTGGAGATGACAAGCTTCACAAGCAGATTGGGACGTTTCCTGATTACAGAGAAGAGCCCCGTGGAGTTTACTTTTACCAACGCCGGTACTAATAAGGCGAAGATAGAAGGCAAAGTGGAATTGACATTCAGGACGAAATGCGACCGATGCCTCACGGAAGTACCTACGTCTCTTACGTTACAGTTTGACAGGACAGTGACTTCTCCGGATGTAGAAGTATCCGAGGATTCAGAGGATGACTTTAACTATATGGAAGGTTATCAGTTGAATGTAGAGACTTTTGTGTACGACGAAATTTTACTTAACTGGCCAATGAAGATTCTGTGCCGCCCCGATTGTAAAGGTGTATGCTTGGTGTGTGGGAAGAATCTCAACGATGGAGAATGCGGATGTGATACATTCGTACCTGATCCTCGTATGGCAGCAATACAAGATATCTTCAACGCGAATAAGGAGGTGTAACGATGTCTATTTGTCCTAAGAATAAATCTTCCAAAGGTAGAAGAGATAAGAGAAGAGCAAACTGGAAGATGAGCGCTCCTACATTGGTAAAGTGCAGCAAATGTGGCGCACTGATGATGCCTCACAGAGTTTGTAAGGCTTGTGGTTCTTACAACAAGAAACAAGTTGTAAGCGTTGATTAATGAATAAAGACGCAGGAAAATCAAGGGTTTTCGGAATTCCGAACCCTTGATTTTTTTTGAGACAGTATGCTTTTCACCCAACCATGGAGGAAGAATCTGAGAATAAGATTCTGGTAGGAAAACCAGATTTACTGAAACGTACTTAACACGGGTTGTGTGAACTGTAACCGAAATTCCGACGGAATTTTCTATATCATAAAAAAGTCCTTGATTTTTGCTACAGTGTCTAGTATAGTTAAGAGAGATTATTTACCAAGAGAAGGAAGCGCCCCCATTGGGCAGCTTTATGGAGGAAGAGAATGGCAGAGATGGTAAATGTGGCTGTGGACGCCATGGGTGGAGATAATGCACCTGTAGAAACCGTTAAAGGAGCGGTGGAAGCAATCAATCAGGATAAGCGTGTGAAAGTGTATCTGTTAGGACAGGAAGCCGTTATCAAGGAAGAACTGCAGAAATATACTTATGATGCATCACAGCTTGAGATCGTACATGCACAGGAAGTGATTGAGACGGCGGAGCCTCCTGTTATGGCTATCCGCAAGAAGAAAGACTCTTCTATTGTAAAAGGCATGAAGCTTGTAAAAGAAGGAACCTGCGATGCATTCGTATCGGCAGGAAGTTCAGGCGCGGTTCTGGTAGGCGGTCAGGTCATCGTAGGCAGGATCAAAGGTGTGGAGAGACCACCTCTGGCTCCATTGATTCCTACAGAGAAAGGTGCAAGTATTTTGATCGATTGCGGCGCAAATGTTGACGCAAGACCCTCTCATCTGGTACAATTTGCCAAGATGGGCAGTATCTACATGGAAAATGTAGTCGGTGTCAGGAATCCCAGGGTAGCTATCGTGAATGTCGGTGCGGAGGAAGAGAAAGGTAATGCCCTTGTCAAAGAGACATTCCCCCTTCTGAAGGAGTGCAAAGACATCAATTTTATCGGCAGTATCGAAGCGAGAGACATACCTTCCGGATATGCGGACGTTATCGTGTGCGAAGCTTTTGCCGGTAATATTGTACTGAAGCTGTATGAAGGTGTAGCAGCTACTTTGTTAAAGCAGATGAAAGCAGGACTGATGACAAGTCTTCGCAGTAAAATCGGCGCATTGCTGATCAAACCGGCCCTGAAGCAGACAATGAAGACATTTTCGCTGGAAGAGTATGGCGGAGCTCCTTTGCTTGGACTGAATGGTCTGGTGGTTAAGACCCACGGAAGCAGCAAGGCTGTGGAAATCAAGAATTCTATCCTACAATGCATAGCATTTAAGGAGCAGAAGATAAATGAAAAAATCAAAGAAAAAATTTGCTTAGAAAGCTAGGAAAGAAGGAACAAGTATGGTATTTGAAAAATTAAAACAGATTATTGCAGATGTGCTTAATGTAGATCCTGATGAGATCGCAATGGATTCAACTTTTATGGATGACCTTGGCGCTGACTCTCTGGATGTATTCCAGATTATCATGGGAATCGAGGAAGAATTTGATATAGAGGTTCCGGCTGAAGAAGCAGAGAATATTACAACTGTAGAAGAAGCAGTAGAAATGATCAACAGTGCTATCAACTAAATCCTGATTATCAGAGTATTCCGGAATCTGTGGATTCTGGAATACTTTTTTTAGAAAGTGTAGAGACATGTTAGAAGGATATACCTTACAATTATTAGAGGAGCGGATCGGATACCGTTTTCAGAATATTGCATTGTTAAAGCAGGCACTGACCCATAGCTCCTTTACCAATGAACAGAGAATTAATAAGCAGAAGCATTATGAAAGACTGGAATTTCTTGGGGATGCTGTGCTGGAGATGGTGTCCAGTGAGTTCCTGTTTAAGACTCACCCGCAGATGCCGGAAGGAGAACTGACTAAGCTGAGAGCTTCCATGGTGTGTGAGCCGTCGTTGGCATTCTGTGCCAGGGATCTGGAACTGGGAAAGTTTATTTTGCTTGGTAAAGGAGAAGAAAGTACCGGTGGCCGCAAAAGAGAGTCCATTACATCGGATGTTATGGAAGCGGTGATCGGTGCGATTTTCCTGGATGGCGGCATAGAATGTGCCAAAGCATTTATCAACCGCTTCATCCTTTCCGATTTGGAAGATAAACAGCTTTTTTATGACAGTAAGACGAACCTGCAGGAACTGGTTCAGGGAACCTTGAAGCAGGAAATTCATTATGAGCCGGCAGGGGAATATGGACCGGAGCATGATAAGACTTTCATGGTGGAAGTCTATGTGGGTGCGGAAAAGATTGGAACCGGAGAAGGCCGGACCAAGAAGGCTGCCGAACAAAAGGCGGCATATGAGGCGCTGCTGACGCTTAGAAAGCGCGGTAAGCGTTAGGAGGATATATGTATCTTAAGAGTATTGAAGTACAGGGCTTTAAATCCTTTGCCAACAAAATCGTATTTCAGTTTCATAACGGCATCACGGGCATCGTAGGCCCCAACGGGAGCGGCAAAAGTAATGTTGCCGACGCTGTCCGCTGGGTGCTTGGTGAGCAGCGTATCAAGCAGCTGAGAGGCTCCAGCATGCAAGATGTCATTTTCTCGGGAACAGAGACTCGTAAGCCACTTAGTTATGCTTATGTGGCAATTACGCTGGATAACAGCGACCACCAGCTTGCCATTGATTTTGATGAAGTGACTGTGGCAAGACGACTTTACCGTTCCGGAGAAAGTGAATATCTGATCAACGGAAGTGCCTGCCGTTTGAAGGATGTGAATGAGCTTTTCTATGATACCGGTATCGGTAAAGAGGGCTATTCCATTATCGGACAGGGACAGATTGATAAGATTTTAAGCGGTAAGCCGGAAGAGAGGCGTGAGCTTTTCGATGAAGCGGCGGGTATCGTAAAATTCAAGCGCAGAAAAGCAGCTGCCCAGACCAAGCTGGAAAATGAAAAGCAGAATCTGGTACGTGTAAACGACATTCTGACGGAGCTGGAAAAGCAGGTTGCACCTTTGGAGCGCCAGGCAGAAACAGCTAAGATTTATTTGAAGAAAAAGGAAGCACTGAAGAATTTGGATGTGAATGTGTTCCTTTTAGAGAACAATCGTCTGAGAGAACAGCTGAGCGCCGTAGAAGAAAAGTATGAACTGGCCAGCCGCGAACTGGCTGATACCACAGCCAAATATGACGGTATCAAAACAGAGTACGAGCAGGTTCAGACCGAAATCGAAGAACTGGACAAGACCATTGAGGAAGCAAGAAACAATGCCAGCATGAACAGCCTGATGAAAGGCAAGTTGGAAGGTCAGATCAATGTCTTAAAAGAACAGATCAATTCTGCCAGAGGCAGTGAGGCTCACCTTACGGGACGCCGTGATACGGTAACACAGGAGCTGGCTTCTAAGGAAAAAGACAGAGCTGGTATTTTGTCCCAGAAGAGTCAAATCGATGAAAAGGTACTGGAACTGGAGAAGGCTCGTGACGAGGTGAGAAAAGCGCATGATATCATTCAGGGCCGGATAGAAGAACTGAACAGCCTGATTGAACAGAATAAGAACGCTATCATTGAAGAACTGAACCGCAGGGCTACCATTAAGTCCAAAATCGGACGATACGATACCATGATGGAGCAGGCAGGTATCCGCAGGGCAGAATTGAATTCCAGATTACTTCGTGCTAAATCTGATGAGGTTGCAAGAGAAGAAAGCATCCGCCGGATGGAAGAGGCTTTTGAAACTGTCACAGAAGAACTGAAGCAGTTATCTGTTCAGGAAAAAGAGACAGACCGGAAGCTGCTTGTTTTCCGGGAAGAGCTGGTAAAGAAAGATAACGAGTTAAGAGATACCCAGAACAGATACCATCAGGAGCAGTCACGGCGGGATGCACTGGTGAATATGACAGAGCGCTATGAAGGTTATGGCGGCAGTATCAAGAAGGTCATGGAACAGAAGGACCGTGAAAAAGGTATCATCGGTGTGGTAGCGGATATCATCAAGACCGACAAGAAATACGAGACTGCTATTGAGACTGCACTGGGCGGCAGTATTCAGAATATTGTTACCGATAATGAAGATACAGCCAAGAAGATGATTCAGTACCTGAAGGTGAACCGACTTGGAAGAGCGACTTTCCTGCCTCTTACCAGTTTGAGCCGCGCTCAGGACTTTCGTAATGACAGAGCTTTGAAGGAGCCGGGGGTTATCGGGTTGGCTGATAGTCTGGTACATATTGATGAGAAATACAGGAATGTAGCAAAATCCCTGTTGGGACGCATTCTTGTCATTGACAATATGGATCATGCAGTACTCATTGCCCGCAAATTCGACTATAGCTTGCGAATGGTAACGCTGGAAGGAGAACTGCTGGTACCGGGCGGTGCCATCAGTGGCGGTGCCTTTAAAAACAGCAGTAATCTCTTAGGAAGACGTCGCGAAATCGAAGAGATGGATAAGCAGATTGCTGCTTTGTCTGACAAGGTTACAGCAATCAATCAGGAGATTGAAGAGACCAAATCCGCCAGAAACAAGATGCGTATGGAGTTGGAGTCATTAAAGACACAGATTCAGCGTAAATCTATAGAACAGAACACAGCAAGGCTGAACGTGACCCAGGCAAGGGAACGAATGGCTGAAGACGAAGAGGGCTTCCAGGCACTGAAGTTCGAGCAGATAGAAATAGAAGCTCAGATTCGGGAGATTACCGAAGGAAAAGAGCAGATTGTAGAAGACCTGGCACAGAGTGAAGCTGCTGAGCAAGATGCCCAGAAGATGATCAAAGAAAGTCAGAAAGAACTGGAGGAGAAGCGTATTCAGGAAAACGAAGCTTCCATGCAGGTAAGCAAACGAGACTTGGAAGTGGAAAAGATGCTGCAGACACAGGGCTTCCACCAGGCCAATCTGGATCGTATTCAGGGAGAAATGGAGCAGTTGTCCGGAGAGCTTGTTGAAATTGAACAGGCATTATTGGAAAATGCAGAGCAGGTTAAGGAAAAGCAGAATCAGATTGAATCTATTGAACGTACCATCCTTTCTTCCGAAGAGGAAAAGACTACTGCGGAGCAAAAGCTGCGGGAAGATATCGCTCACAGGGAAGAACTGAATAATAAACAGAAGAACTTTTTCCGGGCAAGAGAAGAACTGGCGGGACGTCAGAATGCTTTGGACAAAGAGGTTTATCGTCTGAATGCACAGAAGGAAAAGCTGGATGAGGCAATCGAAACCCAGATCAACTATATGTGGGATGAATATGAAATTACTTTAAGCGATGCGGCGAATATCCGTGATGAAGATATGACGGATCTGGCAGCTATGAAGAAGGATATCGCCTCTCTGAAAGATCAGATCAAGAAGCTGGGAGATGTTAATGTCAACGCCATTGAGGATTACAAGAACCTGATGGAGCGTTATACATTCTTAAAGACCCAGCATGATGACCTGGTAGAGGCGGAGAAGACGCTGGAAGGCATTATCCAGGAACTGGATTCTGCCATGAGAAAGCAGTTTACCGAGAAGTTTGCGGAAATAAGCAAGGAGTTCGACAAGGTATTCAAGGAATTGTTCGGCGGCGGTAAGGGTACGCTGGAACTGATGGAGGATGAAGATATTCTGGAGGCCGGTATCCGTATCATCGCACAGCCCCCCGGAAAGAAGCTGCAGAATATGATGCAGTTGTCCGGTGGTGAGAAGGCGCTGGCGGCGATTGCGCTGCTTTTTGCCATACAAAATCTGAAGCCCTCTCCGTTCTGTCTGCTGGACGAGATAGAGGCGGCGCTGGACGAGTCCAATGTAGGACGATTTGCCAAGTACCTGCATAAGCTGACGAAGTACACACAGTTCATTGTGATTACGCACCGAAGAGGAACCATGGAGCAGGTGGATCGTCTGTATGGTATTACCATGCAGGAAAAAGGCGTATCTGCGCTGGTAAGCGTAAATTTGATTGATAAGGAGCTGGATGCATGAGTGATGAAAAGAAAGGCTTTTTTGCCAGATTAAAAGAAGGTCTGACTAAGACAAGAGAAAATATCGTAAAGGGAATCGACTCCGTATTCAGTGGCTTTTCTGCCATTGACGATGATTTTTACGAGGAGTTGGAAGAAATTCTGATTATGGGAGATATTGGTGTGAATGCCACCACGGCGATCGTGGAGCGCCTGAGGAAACAGGTGAAAGAGCAGCACTTAAAGGAACCGGGTCAGTGTAAACAGCTTTTAATTGAGAGCATCAAAGAGCAGATGAGAGTAGATGAGACTGCCTATGATTTTGAGAAAGAGCAGTCGGTTGTCATGGTCATTGGTGTTAACGGTGTGGGTAAGACTACTTCTGTAGGAAAACTTGCCGGTAAATTAAAAGACAATGGCCGCAAGGTCCTGATTGCCGCAGCGGATACCTTTCGTGCCGCGGCGGGAGAACAGTTGGCTGAATGGGCCAGACGGGCAGATGTGGATATGATCGGCGGCAAGGAAGGCGCTGACCCTGCAAGTGTGGTTTATGATGCCGTAAACGCTGCCAAAGCACGCCATACAGATGTGCTCCTCATTGATACTGCGGGAAGACTCCATAATAAGAAGAACTTAATGGAAGAACTTCGGAAAATGAACCGCATCATTGACAGAGAGTTTCCTAATGCTCACAGAGAAAATCTCATCGTTCTGGACGGTACTACCGGACAGAATGCCCTGGTTCAGGCAAGGGAATTCGGCGAGGTAGCCCAGCTTACAGGTATCATTCTGACCAAAATGGACGGCACAGCTAAAGGCGGTATTGCTGTAGCTATTCAGTCGGAGTTAAAAGTACCGGTGAAATATATCGGTGTTGGCGAGACTATTGAAGATTTACAGAAATTTAATTCTGATGAATTTGTAAATGCACTGTTTGACGTAAAAACAGAATAAAAAAGAATGAGGATGTACATACTATGGAAGAAAAAATGTTGACTTTGGAAAAATTTGAAGAAGCATGCGATGTGGTAAAGAAAGTAACCCTGGAGACTAAGCTTGTATACAGTGATTTCTTAAGTGCCCAGACAGGCAACCGCATCTATTTGAAACAGGAAAACATGCACTTTACCGGTGCATACAAATTGAGGGGTGCGTATTACAAAATGAGCACGTTGACGGAGGAAGAGCGTGCAAAGGGACTGATTACCGCATCTGCCGGCAACCATGCCCAGGGTGTTGCATATGCTGCCAAATGCTACGGTGCAAAAGCAACGATCGTTATGCCAACTACCACACCATTAATGAAGGTCAACCGTACCAAGAGCTATGGTGCAGAGGTAGTGCTTCACGGAGATGTCTATGATGAAGCTTGTGCCAAAGCTTATGAACTGGCAGAAGAGCACGGATATACTTTTATCCATCCTTTTGATGACCTGACCGTTGCAACCGGACAGGGTACCATTGCTATGGAGATTTTCAAGGAGCTGCCTCTTGTGGATTATATTCTGGTGCCTATCGGAGGCGGCGGACTGGCAACAGGCGTATCTACTCTGGCCAAGCTGCTGAATCCGAAGATTAAGGTTATTGGTGTAGAACCGGCCGGTGCAAACTGTATGCAGGAATCCTTAAAGAATGGTAAGGTTACCACTTTGCCAAAGGTAAGCACGATTGCGGACGGCACCGCTGTAAAGACACCCGGAAGCAAACTGTTCCCTTATATTCAGCAGAATATTGATGAAATCATCACTGTGGAAGATGAAGAACTGGTAGTGGCTTTCCTGGATATGGTTGAGAATCATAAGATGGTAGTGGAGAATTCCGGTCTTTTGACAGTTGCAGCTTTGAAACATCTGGATGTAAAAAACAAGAGAATCGTATCCATATTAAGCGGCGGCAACATGGATATCATCACCATGTCTTCTGTGGTACAGCAGGGGCTTATCTTCCGTGACAGAATCTTTACCGTATCTGTTCTTTTACCGGATAAGCCGGGAGAACTGTGCAGAGTTGCCGGTGTGATCGCAGCTCAGAGCGGAAATGTCATCAAACTGGAGCACAATCAGTTTGTATCTACCAACCGTAATGCAGCGGTGGAACTGCGTATTACGTTGGAAGCTTTTGGAACGGAGCACAAACAGCAGATTATTAATGCATTGGAAAAGGAAGGATATCTGCCTAAGGTAGTTCGTACCAATATCTAAGGAATGATATGGGAAAAGAAAGAGGGATAGGGAACATGACTGAAAAATCCGGGAAGGAAAGAAAAGTACAGCATTCCAAAAAGAAATCCTGGAATAAATGGGTATTGGATTATGTTGTAATCACCATTGCCTGTGTATTTTATGCTGCCGGAGTAAGCTTGTTCCTGGATCCTAATTCTCTGGCTCCCGGTGGCGTGACAGGTATTGCTATCATTTTAAATCGTATTATAAGGGTTGAAACGGGTACTCTGATATGGCTGATCAATATTCCTATTATGGCACTGGGAATCTGGAAGTTTGGAGTGAAATTCATTCTGTCAACACTTTATTGTACGTCTTTGATTTCTGCAGTTACTAATCTGCTTGCACCGATCGGAGCTCTGACTCAGGATCCGTTGGTGGCAGTTCTGGCAGGAAGTACTCTGATGGCGGTGTCCATGGGAATGATATTTAAGTCAGGGTCTACAACCGGTGGAACTGATATTATTGTAAAAGTTCTGAGGCTTCATTTTCCACATCTGAAAACCGGGGCATTATTCCTGGTGATGGATGCCATCATCGTAACGGCTTCTGCATTTGTTTTTCAAAACATAGACAGGGCGATTTATGCAGGGCTTACGGTATTCTTAAGCTCTGTGATTCTGGATGCGGTATTGTACGGAAGAGATGGTGCAAAATTGATTTATATCATTAGTGATTCTTCAGCGGCAATTACCGCAAGGCTTCTGGAAGAGCTGGAGATTGGTGTGACCCACATCCAGGGAGTGGGTGCTTACAGCGGCAGGGAAAAGAACGTGATATTCTGCGCAATCCGTAAGCAGTTAGCCCCGAAGGCAGAGGCTATCGTAAGAGAAGAGGATCCGCAGGCCTTTATGATCGTCACCAGTGCCAGTGAGATTTATGGTGAGGGCTATAAGAGTATATTCAGTGAGAAGCTGTAATCTTGTCAACATTTTGACACGGAAAACAGCTATCTTAGCACAATCTTCACATAAGTTCAGATTCCATCAAGAACCCTTCAAAACCATTGTTTTTTCAGAAAAATAAAGGTATGCTACCCTTATCGAAAGACAGGAGGTAAGGGATGATGTTGAACGTTTTGGGATTTACCTTGATGGGAATTTCTTTTTTATCGCTTTTGGGATGTCTGGTATTCAGTATTAAGGAAAGCATGAAGAAGTAAGAAATGAGAGAGCGGCGTGACTTCGGTCACGCCGTTTTACGTTTTTAGGTTTTAGTGGTATAATGCACTGGAAGAATATCACCAGGAGGGAACCACATGATTAAAATAGATCGCGAAGATATGTTGGAGCTTACCAGACGCATGACCACATCCAGAAGTTCCATGACAAGGATTGCCGGTAGTTACATGGATGCGGAGGGTTATAGTGACGGAACATTTAACACGAATTTCTTAAAGCTTTCTGCATCAGAAAAGACTAAGAATCTGGCAATTGCAAAGGCAATTCCTTTTTCTGAAACCAATCAGAACCTGAAAGGGTATCAGTTTTCCAAAAAGGCCATGAAGCCGGGAGGTATCTGGCAGCTATTAATGGCGATGAGAAGCTGTGGGCTGAAGAATGATGCTTTAATGGAAACTTTTTATGAGCTGGTAGGAGATTGTTATGTATCTGATCACGACTATGCCGTGTTTGTATTCCACGATCGTTATGATGTGCCGGTAAAGGCAGCAGATCATGAACGTTTATGGGAGTCAGAAGAAGTATTTGAATACATAATCTGTGCTATCTGCCCTTTGACAGGAAGTTATGAACCGGGAAAACCGGAATGTGGTTTTTTGTTTCCTGCATTTATGAACAGGAGTGGAGATGAACATTTTATAAATGTATTTCAAACAGACGTAAAGCAGCCGCATTCGGAACTGCTCAAGCTGTTGGAACTTTCATAGTTATGAAAATGAGGGATGAATCTTAATAAAATCTTTAACAATTTCATAGTTTTCCTTAGTTTCATTCATTTTAAAAATATGGTAAACTGAATAAAACGATTGTGGGAGTAAGCGAAACACGGTATGATACTGTCAGGGGAGGAAGACATGAACAGATTACAGTTATACATAAAGGAAAGGTGGAACAGACATCGCAGGCGAATGACAGTGAAAGAAAATCTGAAAATTTATCAGAACTGTGTGAAAAGCTGCGCCAATATGGAGACATCTGCAGTACGCAGGTACGAGGAAGAGAAGTTTTTTCATTTCTTTGCACTGCTTTTGCAGATAGTATCTTTTTTCACCACCTATGCAGGTGTGGCTATGTACTTTGGCAATATATTTGATCTTGCACCTTTATTTATAGCATTGACGATTCAGGGTGTACTGTATTTGACGGCGATTTCGGCATTTCAGCCCGGAAGAAAGAATCGCAGGAAGAGGTGGGCGCTGATTATCTGTACGCTGATTTCCGTTGTTTTTTCCTATACAGGTCTGGTAACGCTTGCCAATTCGCCGCAGGTGGATTACAAGAGAGCATACGAAAGCTACGTGGACACCTTCCGGGCATTGAAGGATGAAGTGGCTTCACAGAATCTGGAAGTAGATACGTTGGCGGCGGATATCAGCAATGAATATTTAAAGTCGATCAACACTCTGCAGGCGCTGGATCGATATATCAGCCAGCTGACAGAAGAAGCAGAGGCTGAGATAAATATCCCGTCTACCAATAAGTCATCCACCACTACCACGATGCCTGACGGTACCGTAGTCAGGGGCTATGAAACAACAGCTAATCCTGAATATGCTGCAGCAGTGGAAGCAAGACAGCAGGCATCAGCGAAGGCATTGGAGGTCAAGCTGGTCAGAGATGATCTGTATCAGGAAGTGTTGGATGCTGTGGGAGCAACAGAGGGCGCGACAGGAGAAGACGGTACGGCTGAGAATGCTCAATCCAAAGAGAGTGCGCAAGCTCCAGGCGGCGAGGAAACAGGAGACATCGAATCAAACGACATCGAATCAATTGGCAGCTATGCAAACATCCGGTCAGCTGTGCAGTGGGAAAAAATTGCAGAGCGCATTAACAATATGCAGTCCGGTAAAGTAAACGAGGATGGTGCTGAAAATGCTGCAGAAGCGCTGCAGAACTTCAGACAGGAATATTTCCGTGTTGCCAATAAGAATAACAGTGCGGTAAGCACCGTCATCCAGGGGACAGAGACAAGTATCGATATGGCACTCTACAGCATGGATTCCACGCTTTTGGACAGCGGACTGGAACAGCTCAGCATTTATCAGGAAATGAAAGAAATTACAATTGCTGACTGGGATACCATTGCAGCAGCTACTTTTACAGAGGAAAAGAAAGGTGTTGCCGGAGTGATTGACCGGTTGGGTCAGATGATTGGTGCAGATATGTACAATTCCGATATGAAGGAATTGATGGTCTGCTATCAACAGCTGAAAGAAGCAGTAGTGGAGAATTTCAGTCAGGTGACGTCTTCTCTGCCTGATGCGGAGAGTTACGTCAGGTATCAGGAGCTTGCAGCTGAAAAACAGAATGTGTTAGAGCTTCCGGAGATTCTTGTATTTGCTTTTGAGCGATTTGGAGACCCGGAATATGCAGGAAGCGCAATCTGCTGTCTGATTCTTGCGTTGCTGAACGACTTTTCCACAGTGCTTTTAGGCTGGCTTGGCACTAAGAGAGCATACGCCATCCCAGAGACACCATCCGGCAAGATTCATTACGATGATTCCAGCGAATTGTTCCCGATGGTATTCACTGCACTGCAAAGTCAGTTTGTCATGCAGATACGGACAGGCCAGTTTTTAACCATGAGCAGGGAAGAATTTACCGAAGGCTGCTATCAGTACGTGAACGGTATCATACATATGATTCAGCAGTTTGTGGCGGGATTTACCCTTTCCCCTTGCACGGCGCAGATGGGCTATAATCTGATCTGGCGGTACGAGAAAGAAGAGGAAGTAGCTCCCTATATGCCGTTAATTTCTCTACTGTTAAAATGTGGTTTGTTGAAGGTACTTCCCATCTCTCAGTATGAATATCTGGAAATGGAATATTATCTGGGCAAAACAGATCATCTCTGGGTAGAAGAGGTAGAAGAGAAAGAGGACAGAAAGAGCCTGAAGGCACAGCTTGAGGAAGTCAAAGCTAAGGGACATGTGCTTTTGCTGCGCAACAGAACCGAAAGCTATCTCAGGGAAAATCTTTCGGACAGGATTATGATGGAGGACAATCATGAGTGAGGGTGTAACATTACTGATCATTGTAAGTATGCTGGCTGCCGGAATCGTCAGCGTAATCATGGCAGAGCGAAGAGAAGGTTCCCTGATGAGCGGCGGTGACTGGAAACAGCTTCCCATGCTGGTAGCTTGTGATCTGCTGTTCATCGGAAGCTTCTGCGTGGTACTGTTTTACCTGTATGTGGAAAATAAAATCAATCCAACGTTCGTAACTGCAGGATGGGAGATTGGTCTGCTGGTCGTTGTTATCGCTTATCTTTCCTTTGGGGTAAGGAGAGTATGGATATTAGTGCTGGGGAATCGACTTGAGAAAAGATGTGCGGATGAAGCAGCTACTGAAAATACGAGAAAAGAAGATGCAGTAAAACAGAATGCCGGGAAGAAAAGCAGGAAGCAGACCGAGGCTGGCGGCATTGTTGCCTATATGCAGTATGCGCTGATTTATATGGCTCTTGCGCTGCTGGTAATTCTTGCCATAGAGATTCTTCTGTGTAGTATCTTTCCTTATATCGACAAGGGACAAGCTCTTATGATTATGGGTGTGGCCGTCAATTGGGGAGATGTCAGGGAACAGCTGCTCGGAGCAGTTTTGATTTGTTCTCTGATTGGATTTATCCTTTCTACGGCGAGAGTGGGGCAGGAATGTGTATCCTCCGGGCATGATCAGAGAACGGATCGTATCGAGGAGGTAAAGAGGTATCTCAGACAGTAAAAAAGTAGTAAAGATGAAAAAGGGGTTAGTGCGGTAGTTGCCTGTTGAACGAGGGCAGCTGCTGCAATGAAGAAGGAAAAGAAAATGTATATAGAACTTGAAACAGAAAGATTGCGGTTGAGACCTTTATGCATGAATGACTTACAATCGCTTTTTGAATATAGCGGAGATAAAGACACCATTCGGTATATGCTGTTTCTTCCCCACGAATCTCTGGCAGAAGCTGAGGAATTTCTGCAGGCGGCAGTCAGCGAATGGGAAAAAGAGAATCCGGATTATTATGAATTTGCTATGGAATTGGATGGAAAATTAATCGGAACCATGTCAGCATATAAAGAAGATGATGGTGCGGAAGTGGAGTTTGGCTGGGTGCTTCATAAAGATTACAGAGGACAGGGCTTTGCTGTCGAAGCAGCATTGGCTGTGAAACAATTTGCTGTTGAAACATTGAAGCCAAAATGTCTGGTGGCTCATTGTGACAAAAGGAACCCTGCATCCGCCAGAGTGATGGAACGGATAGGACTTGCTTTTGCGGAAGAAGGAACAAGAGAATATCGCAGTGGGGAGACAGCAGCAGAGTTGGCTTATGTGGAATGGCTGGAAAGAAAATGAATTGGAAGGTACAGTTTGATTAGGAGAATTTACCATGACAAATCAGGAAATTTTACAGATTGCAATGAGGCAGTCTGCAATTGATTTAAATTGTCGGATTGATGATTTTTTGATAGAAGAGAATGTGATTGCATATTCTAAAAAGAATAAGGATGCGAGAGTATATTTGGAACTGCCATTTTCCTGCAATCTTGTGTCTTATGGGAATAATATTGTGGCATCAGTAGATCAGGCTTTGGAGAACGTGGTGCGGCAATATATCAATAATTATGATGTGGCTCATTGCTTTGAGACACCTAATATGCATGTGCTGAATGATGCTTTACAGGAAAAAGGGCTGCGTATTTGTTTTATGGCAGAATATTTTTTACCTGATGTGGAGCAGTTGAAAGAGCTTCCCTGTAGTTATGAAATGCGTGTCCTGACTGCAGAAGATTTTAAGAAATTGTATCTTCCCCAGTGGAGCAATGCATTGTGCAAGGATAGAAAAGAAAAAGATGTGCTTGGGGTAGGTGCCTATGACCATGGTGAATTAATCGGTCTGGCGGGATGTTCTGCAGATTGTGAAGCTATGTGGCAGATAGGCATTGACGTACTTCCGGCATATCGCAGACAAGGAGTGGCATGCGCCTTAACTTCAAGACTTGCGTTGGAGATATTGGACAGGGGTAGGGTACCTTTTTATTGTGCGGCATGGTGCAATGTTAAGTCGGTTCGCAATGCTATCAAGAGTGGATTTTGGCCGGCGTGGGTGGAGATGACTGTCAAGAGCGCAGAATTTGTGGAGAAAATAAACCAACGGCCCCAAGATCAGCATTAGGCCGGAAAGGACAGCAGATTTAATGAACAAAATAGAAAAAAAAGAATATTTATTTTCAAACGATACCGGAGATGCCGTTTTGACGATATACGAGGTTTTTCCCGGTGTCCGGTTGGTATATAACTCCGTGCATATGGATCGGCTTGATATGGGGGGTGTTACGGAAGGAAATCTGATAGAGATTCATCATTGTTGTGAGGGACGTATCGAACAGGAATTTGAGGGCGAATACTTTTATCTGATGCCGGGGGATCTTTCGATTGCCATGAGAACGAAGAATGTGAATGCCTATACATTTCCGCTAAGCCATTATCATGGTATCACAATCAGTATTAATACGGATGTGGCTCCTGGTTGCTTCTCGGAATTTCTGCAAGATGTCAGGGTAAAGCCGCTGGAAGTGGCTAAAAAGCTTTGCGGTGACAATAATTGCTTCATTATCCGTTCTCAAACCTACATTGAGCATATATTTTCAGAACTATATTCTGTACCTGAAAGCATTAAGGCCGGGTATTTCAAGGTGAAGATTTTGGAGTTACTGCTTGTATTGAGTGGCTTGGATTTACAGGAAAAACAGGTAATGTCAAATGCACTTCCGAAATCTCAGGTACAACTGGCCAATCAAATAGCAGCGTATCTGGCGGAGAATATGGAACAGCATGTTACCATTGCAGAATTATCCAAAATATTTAGTGTTTCAGATACGCATTTGAAAAATATTTTCAAAGGGGTTTACGGTGTGCCGATATATACTTATATGCGCATTCAAAAGATGCAGTCTGCAGCACAGCTTTTGATACATACGGAGCGGTCCGTGGCTGAGATTGCATATGAATTTGGCTACAATAACACAAGTAAATTCACGGCAGCATTTCAAAAGGTGATGGGCGAAACTCCCAGTGAATATAGAAAAGTTCACGCAAAAACCACTGCCCGGCAGGAGTGCTCAGAATAAAAAGGAGTTCCTAATCGGAGTATTTTTCTTCCTTTTTAGGAGTGGAAAAGTAGAAATCGCTATGTTATACTCGCAAAGTCAGATTTTTATCTGGCATTTAATTTTACCGATTGGTTAGCCAAAACTAACCAACAGAGAAAGGAGTACATAGTGAAAACAATACTGAAAAAAGTATGTAGCAAAAGCTGGTTTAGTACAGTAATATTAGGGATTGTTCTCGTCATCCTTTCCTTCCTGTCGTTATTTGTAGGTGTAATTGATGTGACTGCAGCAGAACTATTTAATGGTGATGCAGCAGCGATAGAATTATTCCTTATTTCAAGATTGCCGCGCTTGTTGGCAATTTTGTGTACAGGAACCGGTATGAGCGTAGCCGGTTTGATTATGCAGCAGCTCTGTATGAATAAGTTTGTTTCTCCTACTACAGGGGCAACTATTTCCGCAGCAAAGCTTGGCATTTTGATTGCGCTGGTATTTATGCCAAAGTCTACTTTATGGAGCAGAGCACTTTTTTCTTTTACGTTTGCACTGCTTGGAACCTGGATATTTGTCTGGTTCATCCAGCGCATCCGGTTTAAGGATACCATCATGGTGCCTTTGATCGGTATAATGTTTGGCAACATCATCGGCGGTATTACCAGTTTTATTGCATATCGGTATGAGATGACCCAGGCTCTTTCTTCCTGGGAGACAGGCCATTTTTCATTGGTATTGCGCGGCAGATATGAAATTGTATATCTTGTTGTGCCACTGTTAATATTAGCTTTTATTTTTGCCAATCACTTTAATATCGTAGGCATGGGAAAAGATTTTTCTCAAAATCTTGGTGTGAATTACAAGGCGGTTCTTTTCATGGGGCTGACCATTGCAGCTGCGATTACCGCTGGTGTAGTGGTGGTTGTAGGTTCCATATCTTACATAGGGTTGATTATTCCTAATATGATAGCTATGTTTAAAGGAGATAAGATTAGGGGGACCCTTGTTGATACTGCTTTGGCGGGTGCATTGTTTGTCCTTGTCTGTGACGTGATTGCCAGACTGGTGATTGCTCCTTATGAGTTGCCCATTGCATTAATTATCGGAATTATCGGCAGCATGTTGTTCATCGGTATCTTGTTCAGGCGTTTAAAGTATGGCAGAAAGGCCATTCGACTGGGAACGGTGACAGAGGCTCCTTGCGCAGTGGCCATAGAGAAAGGGGTTTCTCAGGGAGGTGACAGAGCATGAAAAATGCAGCTTACAGAGCCAATGTACGAAAACTTGTGATACTGGCAGTTTTGATGGTATTGGCGGTGGTGCTTTACATGGTGATTGATGTCAACTTCGCCAATCCGAAATTCCTCAAATTTTCTATGAAGATTCGGACGCCAAAGCTCCTTGCTATGCTGGTTGCAGCCTTTGCCATAGGAGCAGCTTCCATAGTGTTCCAGTCCATTATCAACAATACGATCGTCACGCCGTGCCTCTTAGGTATGAACTCCTTATATACCTTATTGCATACTGCAGTATATTTCTTTTTTGGTGCGTCCAGCTTCCTGGCTGTCAATGCCAATGCAGCATTTATGGTAGATCTGCTGTTAATGATTGTGGTAGCCACCTTTATCTACGGTTATCTTTTTAAGAAGACCAACTATAATGTGCTCTATGTCCTGTTGATCGGTACTGTACTTAGCTCTTTCTTTGGTTCTGTCCAGTCCACTATGATCAGGGTCATGGATCCTAATGAATATGATGCACTTCTTCTGACACTGGTTGCCGGCTTTGATAATATCAATGGTGAGATCATCGGAAGTTGTATATTGCTTCTGGCATTGCTGGTTTTCGTCCTGAGAAAGGATCTGGCACTGTTGGATGTCATTACGCTTGGCAAAGAGCAGGCTATCAATCTGGGGGTAGATTATGACCGATGTATCAGGAGGCTTCTTATCGGTGTATCTGCCTGTATTGCTATTGCTACCGCAATGGTTGGACCGATTTCTTTCCTGGGTCTGATCATAGCCAATCTGGGGAGGCAGCTGATGAAAACCTATCGTCACAGTCACCTGATTCTGGGGGCATCCTTGATTGGTATGATGACTTTAGTGGCCGGTCAGTGTCTTGTAGAGCATGTATTTGCTTATGCAATACCGGTCAGCGTGTTCATAACATTGGGCGGCGGCATCTATTTCCTGTATTTGTTGATGAAAAAGAGGTGAAGCAATGAATGTACAAAATCTGATTAAAAAATATGACGGAAAAGCAGTCGTTGATTCTGTCAGCTTTGAAATTCCTAAGGGCAAAGTGATCTCACTGATTGGTCCCAATGGTGCAGGCAAGTCTACGGTGATGGGGATGATTTCCCGTCTGATTGCCAAAGATGAGGGCTTGATTGAATTTGAATATAAGGATCTGTCGAAGTGGAAGAGTAAGGAACTGGCGAAGCGTCTTGCCATCCTGACACAGCATAACAATGTACAGATGAAGTTAACGGTCAGAGAACTTGTTTCTTTTGGGCGGTTTCCTTATTCCGGCAGTCATTTGACGCAGGAAGACTATGATATTATTGATAAGGCTATTTCCTATATGGAATTGGAAGCGTTTGAGGATCGTTTCATTGACGAGCTTTCCGGCGGACAACGACAGAGAGCCTACATTGCTATGGTCATTGCCCAGGATACGGATTACGTACTTCTGGATGAACCCACCAACATCCTGGACATCTATCACGCCACCAATATGATGAAGACAGTTCGAAAGCTTTGCGATGAACTGGGGAAGACGGTGATCCTTGTACTCCATGAGATTAACTACGCTGCTTTTTATTCCGATTATATCTGTGCTTTTCTGGATGGAAAGATTGCAAAATTCGGAACAGTGGAGGAGGTCATTACCAAGGAGACATTGTCCCGTATCTATAAGGTGGAATTTGAAATTATGAATATAGGCGGCAAACCGCTGACTATATACTATTAACCCCATGAGTATTACATTTTTCAGTACTTTTATTTAGGGAAAAAGGAGAAACAAGATTATGAAAAAAATTTCAACACTATTATTAGCTACAATTTTGACTTTTGGCCTTGTTGCCTGCGGAAATTCCGGCGAGAACAATAGCGCCGGCAGTGAAGCACAGAGCAGTGCTGTTTCAGAAGAGCAGACCGGCTCTGCTGCAACAGAGCAGACAGAAACTTCTGTAGAGGAGCAGAAGCCTGAGAGTATTACTATTGCCTGCATTAATGGTGCATCCGAAGAAATTGAACTGGAAGTTCCCTATGACCCTCAGAGAGTTGTAACTTTAGATGCAGCTTCTCTGGATGTTCTGTCTAATCTTGGACTGACCGACCGCGTTGTGGGTACAACAACCCCGGAGGCATATTTAGCAGATTATGTTACAGATGCAGCTAATGTAGGTACTGCTAAAACCTTTGATATGGAAGCAATCATGGAATGTGAACCGGATCTTATTTTCATGGCCGGCCGCGGTAGTGATTACTATGAGACATTGGCTGAAATTGCTCCTGTGGTTCGTTTGACTGTAAGCGGTGCCGTTGTGGAAGGAACTTATGCAAACGCCGTAAAGATTGCATCCATTTTTGGAATGGAAGAAGAAATGAACGCAAAGTTGGATGCTTACAATGAAAGAATTGCTGCTTTACAGGCAATTGCTGAAGGTAAGAATGCCATTATCGGTATGTGTACCAGCGGTGCCTTCAATCTTTTAGGTAATGATGGTCGCTGCTCTATCATCGGTAATGAGCTTGGGTTTAACAATATTGGAGTAGATGCAAATATTGATACTTCTGCACATGGTAATGAGGCTTCTTTCGAATTTGTAGTTGAGAAAGCACCTGATTACATCTTTGTCCTGGACCGTGATGCAGCTACTAATGCGGAAGGTGCCCAGCTGGCAAAGGATATCATGGAGAACGATCTCATCAAGTCTACTGATGCGTACAAGAACGGCAACCTGATCATTATGGAGAATGCCGGCGTTTGGTACAAGGCTGAAGGCGGATTCACAGCACTGGGCATTATGCTGGAGGATCTGGAGAAAGAACTTTTGAGCAAGTAAACATATCAGAATACATGGGGCTAATTTTACAGTGGGCGGGATTTTTATTCCCGCCCATTATTAAGTTTGCTATTGCAAAGCAGCAGACCTTATGATAAAGTGGTTAGGAAGAACTAACTTAAGCGGAGGAAAAATATGGCTATCGTAGAATTTAAAGATGTAACCCGCGTTTATACAAGCGGAGATCATCGGACTCATGGGAACCATTTTGGGGTTTATATTGGGCTATGCGATTGCCGCTATTGTTATCAGTCCTACCGGAATGATGAGTACCTATTTTGACCTCCCGGATTGGGCTCTTGTTATGCCGCCATTCTGTATCCCGGTCGTTATTCTGACGAATGTATTCTTAACACTTATCAGTTATCTTTCGGTCAAGAGGATGCTGAAAGGTACCGCTGCAGATGCGCTTCGCCCCTATGCACCAAAGGCGATGAAAAAGAGTATTCTTGAAAAGCTGCCGTTTTGGGAGAAACTGCCTTTCGGTACAAAATGGAATGTACGTGATATTCTTCGCCATAAGTCCCGCTCAACGATGACACTTATAGGTGTTGTCGGATGTATGCTGCTGCTTGTGGGAGGGCTTGGCATGAAGGACACGATGGACAGATTCATGGTTATGCTGGATGAGGAGGTCAATCATTATACAACAAAAATCAACTTGTCTGAGGCTGCAGATAATAATGAAATAAAAGCACTTGCCGAAAGAGTAGAAGGTGATTGGCTGGCTTCCTCCGGTATCAGCTACAAGGGAGAAACGGTCACGCTGGAAATCTATAAGGCAGATAACAACAAAATCCGCTTTTTGAATAAAGAAAATGAACTGATGAAACTGAGCGATGATGGAGTATATCTTTGTCTTCGTCTTGCTGATACGGCCACAATAGGTGATGTGATTGAAATCTCTCCCTATGGCAGTGAGGAAACTTATGAGGTAAAGGTGGCCGGATATCTGCGCTCCCTTATGACAGAGAGTATTGTGATGACCGAAGATTATGCTGACAGCATTGGTATGAAATATCATATCTCCTCAATTTATACGGATGTAATTTCTGAGAATATTGAAAACTCCTCTTTGATTGCAGGAAAGCAGGATAAAGCAATGATCATGGAAACCTACGATACTTTTATGGAGATTATGAACATTATGGTAATGATCTTTGTGCTGGCGGCTATTATTCTGGGAACCGTGGTGCTTTACAACCTGGGTGTCATGAGCTATGTGGAGAGACATCGCGAGCTTGCAACACTGAAGGTGCTGGGCTTTCGTGACAAACATATCACCAGGCTGCTGATCAGCCAGAATATCTGGCTAACTGTAACAGGTGTATTGATCGGACTGCCGGCAGGCGTAGGGGTCCTCTACATCCTGGTCACTTCACTTGTAAGTGAATACGAACTGAGCTTGACGATTGGCGCGTTGACCTACATAGTCAGTATTCTTCTGACCTTTGGTGTATCTTTGATCGTGGGGTGGATGGTTGCAGGAAAGAATAAAAAAATCGATATGGTGGAGGCACTGAAAGGTGCAGAATAATGAGCATGAGGGATACAAAAACGAATGTGTCCCTCTTTTCATTTGCGTGACTGATGTGTGAGCGATATATATGATAAAATATTTAAAATAATAATCATTACTAATATTGACATATTCCTAAAAATATGATACATTATGTTCAGAGAACAAAATGAATGACTCAAAGTTCTCTAAATCAAAGAAAATGGAAGGAGATAACGATTATGCAAAAAGAATTGGCACAGAACATCAACCGCTATCTCGCGGAAGACAAATGTGCAGTCGTGAGGACCATGGAAAGGAACCTGAAAAAACATACCGATCGGTTCCGAAAGTCCATGTTGATGTGATGGCTGCTGAGAAAAGGCTCCACTATTCCAGGCAGCGGGAAAAAATCTATGAATATTTACTTACAACCAAGGAGCATCCTTCTGCTGATATGGTCTTTGATGCGCTGAGAGAAGATGTAAAAGGATTGAGTCTGGGAACCGTTTACAGGAACCTGAAGCTTCTCGAGGAACTGGGAAAGGTACGAAGAGTCACCAATCACCAGGGGATTGAGAGGTACGACACAAGATGTGATGACCATGTTCACTTTCTATGCGAGGGGTGTGGATGCATAGATGATGTGGATGATACAGACACAAAGACACTTAGAAAGGTGATTTTGCTTGGCAAGGACTATCGCCCTACGACAATCAGTCTGACAATTACCGGGTTGTGCCCCCAATGCTGTAAGCTGAAAAGTGATGAGCATAAAAACTGAAATAAATGATAAAATGATCGTAACAAGTTAAAAATAGTAAAACAAGAAAAGGAGAATATGATTATGTCATTGATTAATAAAGAAGTAAATAATTTTACCGCACAGGCTTATGTGAACGATACTTTTAAAACTGTTACCAAGGAAGATATTCTGGGTAAATGGAGTGTATTTTTCTTTTATCCGGCTGATTTTACCTTTGTATGCCCTACAGAATTAGAGGACTTAAACAATATTTACGATAAGTTCCAGGCTGTTGGCTGCGAGATTTATTCTGTATCTACAGATTCCCATTTCGTGCATAAGGCATGGCATGACGCATCCGAGCGTATCGGTAAGCTTCAGTATCCTATGCTCGCAGATCCTACCCATGCAATTTCCAGAGATTTTGATGTACTGATCGAAGCAGATGGTATGGCAGAGCGCGGCAGTTTTATAGTAAATCCGGAAGGAAAGATCGTTTCTTATGAAGTGAGTGCCGGCAATGTGGGACGTAATGCAGATGAGCTGTTCCGTAAGCTCCAGGCTTGTCAGTTCGTACATGAACATGGTGATGAGGTTTGCCCTGCTAAATGGCAGCCCGGTGCTGAAACCTTGAAGCCCAGCCTGGATCTGGTAGGTCAGCTGTAAAACAGGAAGCGTGGCGTGGGATTCATCCTGCGCCATTTTTGTATAACTTTTTATAAAGCTGAAAGGAGTATTCTATGGATCGTTTATATGATGTTGTAATTGTAGGCGGAGGACCGGCGGGGCTGACTGCTGCTATATATCTTGCAAGAGCAAAATACCGTGTGGTGGTAGTGGAAAAGGAACATTTCGGCGGGCAGATTACCATTACCCATGAAGTGGTGAACTATCCCGGTGTGGAACGGACCAGTGGTGCAGAACTGACTGAAACTATGAGGAAACAGGCTGAAAACTTTGGTGCAGAGTTTCTGCTTTCCGAGGTGGAAAGTCTTGATCTTTCCCAAGAAGTAAAGATAGTTAAGACAAATCGTGGTGAATTAAAGTGCTTTGGAATTTTGCTGGCAACAGGTGCCCATCCCAGAATGGTAGGATTTATAGGGGAAGAAGAATTCCGGGGACGAGGTGTGGCATACTGTGCTACCTGTGATGGAGAATTTTTTACAGGAAAAGAAGTATTTGTGGTGGGCGGTGGTTTTGCAGCTGCAGAAGAGGCAGTTTTCTTAACAAAGTATGCCCGTCATGTGACGATTCTTGTCAGGGAAGATGATTTTACTTGTGCAAAATCAGTGGCAGATTCCGCAAGAAATCACGAGAAGATCACAGTCCTTACCAATACAGAGGTAGTGAATGTCAGTGGTGATTCCGTTCTGAGGGCGATTCGTTACCGCAGCAACCTGACAGGAGAGGAAAAGGAATATCGTGCAGAAGCCGGAGAAAATATTGGTGTATTTGTATTTGCCGGTTATGCACCTGCTACAGCACTGGTGCAGGGGATTGCTGAACTGAATGAACAGGGCTATATCATTACAGACAACTCCAGAAAGACCAGTGTAGATGGATTGTATGCAGCCGGAGATGTGTGTGTTAAGGCCTTGCGCCAGGTGGTAACTGCTGTGGGAGATGGTGCCCTGGCGGCTACCGAACTGGAAAAGTACGCTGCTAAGATGCAGGAAATAACAGGTTTACATCCTGAAAAACCTGCAGCAGAACTTAAGAAGCCGATTCAGCAGTCAACTGTTCAGGAAGCAGCAGCTGCCGATGTTGGCAGTGTCCTGTTTGATGCCAATATGCTGGCTCAGCTGAATACAGTATTTTCAAGAATGGCTGAGCCCCTGGTGCTGAAGCTTTCTCTGGATGAGAACCTTGTATCGGCGGAACTTAAGAACTACATGGAAGAACTGGCTAAGCTTACAGATAAGCTGTCCGTAGAAGTGATAAAGGATGCCGGCGAAAAAACCGAAGAGCTTCCTTTCGTTCAGGTATGCCGTGCTGATGGCAGCTGGACGGGACTGGCCTTCCATGGTGTGCCGGGAGGACATGAATTTACATCCTTTGTCCTCGGACTTTACAATGCTGCCGGTCCGGGACAAGCGCTGGATGCGGACGTGTTGGGCGATATTCGAGGTATCAGCCGTAGAATTGATATGAAAGTGCTGGTTTCCTTATCTTGTACCATGTGTCCTGAGCTTGTGACTGCGGCACAGAGAATTGCAGCTGAAAACGAAAATATCACTGCGCAGGTTTACGATTTAAATCATTTTCCTCAGATTCGTGACAAGTATAATGTGATGAGTGTGCCTTGCCTGCTGGTAAATGACGGAGAAAAGATAAGTTTTGGCAAGAAGAATGTCAGACAGCTGTTGGAATTATTAAATGCTTAGAGTATAGAAAGGGGATGATCCGTACTGTGTAATGCAGTGCGGATACAAAACCTTTGAGACATTTATTTATTGAGAATAACTCTTTTTTAAATGTATTGATAAACTGTTATGAGTATGGTATCCTGTCCTTGAGGGTTAGATAAGACTAACTGTTAGAGAGATGAGATTACTATGGATAAGATTTTTGTTATTTATTGGTCACTGGGTGGAGAGAATGGAAGGTGCCGGTGCCAGAGTTTTGAATGGGGAAGGCCTGATGTGTTGTGGAGCACCTGATGCAGACGGACTGGCAGAGTGTGAAGCATTAGGTAAACAGTTGGCAGAAGCTTAAAAGGAGAGATATCATTATGGGAGACAGGACGTTGGAGAACCAGCTGATCGAACACTGTGCACCAACACTTGCCGGAATGAAGAGTGCAGGGCTTTTCAGCTATTACTATGCAGATAAGGACACTGTCGGGGAAGAACTAAGTGAAGTGAACCTTCGTCTGAATGCACGGGGAGTATATGTAGAACCTCTCCTATGGCGGGAAAATGCGGTGCTGATCTATACATATAGGCTGAGTCATTTGAAGAAGGAACTGGAAGTACCTGAAGCCATGGAACTGCTGCATAAGTATGGATACAGAACCAGTGATGTAGGGGATTGTATCAGACATCTGAAATGGCGACTTGGAAATACACCATGTTTTCCTCATGAAATTGGGATTTTTCTGGGGTATCCGCTGGAAGATGTAAGAGGTTTTATTGAGAATGGCGGCAAAAACTGTAAGTGCTGCGGGTTGTGGAAGGTATATTGTGATGAAAAGGAAGCGGTCAGACTTTTTGACAGGCTGAACAAATGTTCCAGAATTTACAGGCAGGTGTTTTCTGAGGGGAGAAGCCTTGTGCAGATGACGGTTTGTGCGTAAATATAAAGTTAACAGCAACAGAGGTTTGAAGTAGCTAGTTATTGGTTATTTCAACGGATAGTAAGCTGAGACCCTCGGCATCAGTTACCAGAATATGTCCGTAATGTGTTTTAATCAGTCCCTGAGTACGAAAATCGGCTAAAGTGCGGCTAACTGTAATACGGCTGCATCCGACTAAAGATGCGATTTCATCATGAGTATATCGAATTTCATTCTGACCGGATCTTGATTCTGCAAGCAAAAATCGTGCTATGCGATTATTTGCCGGCAGAAACGATATTTCGTGGATTTGTGTCGAGAGATTGCGGACAGTTTTTGCCAGAGATTCAATCATGGAAAGCGCCTGGATGGGGTGCTCCTGAAAATATGTCAAAATATCACGGCGTCCGATTGGGATTATCTGCGAAGATGAGATGGCTCTGGCTGATGACATTCTGGGAGAACCGTCAAAAAAGGCTGCTTCTCCGAAGATGGCGTGTTTCTGATAGATAGCCAGTGTTTTCTCGGAGCCATTTTGGGAAGTTACGTAGATCTGGACGCGACCGGATTTCAGATAATAAAAATGATGAGCAGGTTCTTTTTCAAGGTAGATCTGCTCGTTTTTTTTATAATGTTCCAGAGAACTTAAGGTTTCTGCCCAGACAGGAAATTCCTGCGGAAGATTCCAGTATGATTCCGTCATAGATACCTCACCTTTGAACTGTAATTTTTAAAATAAATTGTATCATATGATATATTCATTTGCAAATGAATGTGCTATAATTTAAAAAAAATTATTACATAACTTTTTAGTATGCGGACAACAGGAGGTACATATGGGAACCATATTTCGATTTCATACCGATGTAGATACTGACCAGATTATTGCATCGCAGTATTTATTATACCCAACGATTGATGAGATGAAGGCGCATACCTTCGAATCTCTGGATCCGACTTTTGCAGAGAGAGTAAAGGTTGGAGATTATGTAGTCGCTGCTGAGAACTTTGGCTGCGGCTCATCCAGAGAGCAGGCCCCCAGCGTATTAAAAGCATTGGGAGTCAAGGCTGTAATTGCCAAGTCTTTTGCGAGGATTTTCTATCGAAACGCGATCAATATCGGCTTGCCGGTTATAGTATGTCGTGAATTATATGATGCCGTAGAGGATCAGGATGAGATGGAGCTGTATCTGGATCAGGGTATCATCAGGACCGGTGATAAGGAGTTTTCCTGCACCAGATTGCCGGCACAGATGCAGAAGATTCTGGATCAGGGCGGACTGATTGCGTCGCTCAACGAGGAGGAATAAATAATGGGAATGACTATTGCTGAAAAGATTATTGCAGGAGCTGCCGGAGTAACAGAGGCTCATGCCGGAGAGATTCATTATGTAGAACTGGACCGTCTGATGAGTAATGATGGAACAACCCATCTGACCATCGACATGTATAACACAAAGGTGAAGAATCCGCGAATCAAGGATGTAGATAAGCTGGTCTGGATCGTGGATCATAATATTCCGGCTGACAGCCCTAAAACAGCGGCCTCACATAAGAAAATGCGTGACTTTGCCAAGGAGCATGGAATCAAGTTCCATGAGGGTGAGGGTGTATGTCATCAGGTTATGATGGAAAAATATGTCCGTCCCGGTGAGCTGATATTTGGTGCGGACAGTCATACCTGTGCCTATGGTGCATTGGGAGCGTTCGGTACGGGTGTCGGATGTACCGACTATCTGTATGCTATGGTAACCGGTACTTCCTGGCTGATGGTGCCGGAAACACTGCGTTTTAATCTGACCGGAAAGCTGCCGGAGGGCGTGTATGCACGAGATCTGATCCTGACGATCATCGGAAAGATCGGAGCTAACGGAGCCAATTATAAAGCAATGGAATTCGGCGGTGAAGGCCTTGCCACACTGACGATGAGTGATCGTATCGCCATTTGTAATCTGTGTGTGGAAGCAGGAGCCAAAACCGCATTGATGCCGGTAGATGCCGTAGCCATGGAATATCTGAAAGAGCATGGCCGTGAGCCGAAAGCAGTATATGACAGCGATGAAGATGCTGTATATGCGGCGGTGTATGATATTGACCTTTCAGAGATTCAGCCCATCGTGGCAAAGCCGCATTTTGTTGATAATGTGGTACCAGCCGCCACATGCAAGGGTGTGAAGATTGATGAAGCTTTCCTGGGATCCTGTAATAACGGACGTATTGAAGACCTGCGTGTAGGTGCTGCGCTGATCAAAGGCCGCAAAGTCAGCCCCCAGGTGCGCTTTCTGGTTGTACCGGCCAGTCGCGACGTCTATGTACAGGCTATGAAGGAAGGACTGCTGGATATCTTTATGGAAGCAGGAGCCATTGTAATGAATCCGAATTGCAGCGTCTGCTGGGGCAGCTGTCAGGGCGTTATTGGTGAGAATGAAGTATTGATCAGTACCGGTACCCGTAACTTCAAGGGACGTGCCGGTCACCGCAACTCTTTTGTATATCTGGCATCGGCAGCGACAGTTACCGCATCTGCAATCATGGGTGAGATCGCGACTGCCGATATGCTGCAGGAGGTTTGATTATGAGTGATACATTTACTGCTAAAGTCTGGGTGCTTGGTGATGACATTGATACAGATATCATTATCCCAACTGAATATCTGGCTCTCAAGACTGTTGAAGATATGAAGCCTTATGCCTTTTCTCCGCTGCGGCCTCAGCTGGCTGCGCAGATTCAGCCGGGTGATATCATCGTCGCCGGCAAAAACTTCGGCTGTGGATCTTCCCGTGAACAGGCACCGGAGATTATCAAGGCGCTCGGGGTTCGCTGTGTCGTTGCGAAATCCTTTGCCCGGATTTTCTTCCGCAATGCAATCAACAATGGACTGCTGCTGATCGAGAATCCGGATCTGCATGATACGGTTGCCGAGGGCGATACTGTTGAAGTAACTGTAAATGAAGGAATCCTCCATAACGGTACGACGTATCCGATTGCGTCACTGCCGCAGAATCTGGTGGAAATTATCGAAGCCGGCGGCCTGGTAAAGGCGATGCGCAAACGGAACGGATTGGAGTAGGAGGCTGTTATGGGAGCAACGATTATAGAAAAAATTGTACGCCGCAACACCGGCATTGAGAATGCCAAGGCGGGAGATATTGTAACTGTGAATGTGGATCGTGTTATGATCCATGATATCTTTATCCCTTTTGTAAAAGAGAAGTTTGAAGAGATGGGCTTTACGAAGCTCTGGGATCCGGATAAGGTGGTTCTGATCTACGACCATCTGGTACCGGCCAGTCAGGTAGATGATACCCGCCATTTTCGCATAGGTAATGAATTCGTGGAAAAATACGGCATGAAGAACATTCATCGTTCGGATGGAATCTGTCACCAGCTGATGACGGAAGCCGGTTATGTAAAGCCGGGTAATATTGTATTCGGAACCGATAGCCACACAACGACCTATGGCTGCGTAGGTGCGTTTTCCTCCGGAGTCGGATATACGGAGATGGCCAGTATTCTGGGAACCGGTACCATGTGGATCAAGGTTCCGGAGACCATCAAAGTCACTATCGACGGCGAACTGCCTTCCGACGTGATGTCAAAAGATATCATACTGAAGCTGATCGGCGATCTGGGAGCAGACGGTGCTACCTATAAAGCTCTGGAATTTTCCGGTAGTACTGTTGAAAATATGACAGTAGCCAGCCGGATGGCAATGGCTAACATGGCGATCGAGGCCGGGGCAAAATGTGCATTGTTCACGCCGGATGAGAAGACAGCTGAATATTGCGAAATCGAGTTGACGGATGCGGAGCGTTCACTGGCTGGTGATGCGGATGCAGTATATTGTCAGGAGATTCATTATAAAGCTGAGGATTTTGTACGCGTACTGGCCTGCCCGTCGCAGGTTGACAATATTCAACCGGTGTCTTCGTGGACAGGTACCGAGATTGATCAGGTATTTATCGGTTCCTGCACAAATGGCCGTCTGGAAGATCTGGAGCGTGCAGCTGCTGTGTTGAAAGGAAAGAAAGTAGCACCGTTCGTAAAGCTGATCGTGACACCGGCCAGCCGAAAGATTTACCGTCAGGCTGATGCAAAGGGTACACTGCAGATTTTGGCAGAAGCCGGTGCAATCATCACTCATCCGGGCTGTGGTCTCTGCTGCGGACGTACCGGCGGTATCCTGACCGACGGCGAGCGTGTAGTAGCGACGAATAACCGGAATTTCCTGGGACGTATGGGAACCTCGAAGGTTGAGATCTTCCTGGCGTCACCGGAAACGGCTGCAAGATGTGCGATTGAAGGTAAGATAAATTAAGAAACACGGGTTCGAAAAGTGCTGAGACAAATGTGCAAGTTACTTTTTGAACCCGTATTTTTTGGTATAAATAGAGCAATATTATCTTAATATAGTTTAATTACATTATCTTTTTTGGTAAAACTGATTGTTGCCAATATGCCCGTTACACATTATAATATGTATCTGGCTGAAGAGGGAGTAAGTACAGAAGAAAAGGTTCAACGGGAGGTATAAGATGATGGAAAAGACTGCTCGTAAGAGACATGTTGCGGCATTACTGATTTTATTGTTGGGGAACTTGCTGCTCTTTTTGACAATATGGCTGTTGGAGAAATATGATAACGTTTCTTCTGATCAGATATTGTTTCAAATTAAATCTCCTGCTTCAGGAGCACATAATGACCTAATGTCAAGTGCTGTGGTTCGTGTTGGCGGCTTTGGAATCGTTATCACAGCAATAGAACTATTCGTATATCTGTTACTTTCCGGAGAGTTGCACGAAAAGCTTCACAGTCATTGCCGATATAGAGAGTACTGTTCCACGAAAATACCTGATTTTTTCAGAAAGAGCGCTTTGATTTTTGCGGTAGCTGTATTAATGATGGCAACGGATTTTTTTCTATCAGAGCTGGACGTAATTGCATATATTGAAACGGTGACCACAGAATCAGATTTTATTGAGGAACATTATGTTGATCCCAATACGGTAGAATTGAAATTCCCGCAGAAGAAACGCAACCTTGTTTACATATTTCTTGAGTCAATGGAAGCTACTTATACAGATGTGACAGCAGGTGGTTCTATTACAGAAGATTTTATCCCTGAATTAACAGTGTTGGCAAAGGAAAACACCAGCTTTTCCAATACAGATGGAGTTGGTGGGGCACTTTCCTTTAACGGCACCACATGGACAGCGGCGGCAATGGTGACACAGACTTCCGGTGTTCTGGTAAAGGTACCATTGACGGCTGATAATTATGGCGGAGAGGACGAGTTCATTCCCGGTGTGATATCCATTGGAGAGATTCTTGAAAAGCAAGGATATCATCAAATGTTGCTTCTTGGCTCGGATGCATCTTTTGCAGGCCGTGATTCTTATTTTACTGAACATGGTAATTATGAAATTCTGGATATTAATGCATTAAAAGAGGAAGGACGTCTGCCGGAAGACTACGAGGAGTGGTGGGGCTTTGAGGACCAGAAGCTATTTGCCTATGCGAAAGAAGAGCTGCTGCACCTTGCCGGAGAAGGAAAACCTTTTAATTTCACAATGCTTACGGCTGATACACATTTCCCGGACGGGTATTCCTGTCCGCTGTGCTCAGATGAGCATCAGGAGCAATATGCCAATGTGCTGTCCTGTTCTTCCCGACAGGTTGCGGACTTTATAAATTGGATAAAGGAACAGCCATTTTATGAAAATACTACCATAGTCATTTGCGGGGATCATCTTACAATGGATCCGGAGTTCCTGGATGAGATTGACGAGAACTATGTAAGGACGATTTACAACTGCATCATCAATGCACCGGTAGAGCCTGTCTCTAAGAAAAACAGGCAGTTTGGTACCTTTGATATGTTCCCTACAACTTTGGCAGCCCTTGGTGTGGAGATTGAAGGGAATCGTCTGGGGTTAGGAACTAATTTGTTTTCAACGGAGCAGACTTTGACTGAGCAATACGGTTTCGAGGTGCTGGATTTGGAACTTCAGAAAAATTCTGTGTTTTATAATACACAGTTTTTGGAGATGGATGAAGAATAGCAACTTATTATAGAATAAAAAAGTTGATGGCAACCCCCTTCTTGTTAAAAAGTTTTATGGTGTAAAGAAAAAATACTT